>NZ_JAHEBT010000011.1 GCF_024642105.1 Flavobacterium sp. | reverse complement strand
AACAATTGGAAGCCAAAGGCGCTACTTTCTACAAAATCAATCGAGGGGGAGATATTACCTATCACGGTCCTGGTCAAATTGTAGGATATCCTATCTTGGATTTGGAAAATTTCTTTACTGACATTCATAAATATTTACGTCTTTTAGAAGAAGCTATCATATTAACTTTAGCCGAATACGGTTTGAGTTGTGGTAGAAGTGAAGGAGAAACAGGCGTTTGGTTGGGCGTTGGTACCCCTTTTGCGCGAAAAATTTGTGCCATGGGGGTTCGTGCTTCTCGTTGGGTTACCATGCACGGTTTTGCTTTAAATGTCAATGCCGACTTGGGTTATTTTGACAACATCATCCCATGTGGCATTCGTGGCAAAGCGGTTACTTCTTTGAATGTAGAATTAGGGGTTGAAAAAGTAGATGAAGAAGAAGTGAAAGCTAAAATTCTACATCATTTTAGTGAATTGTTTGAATGTTCGATCATTAGACCATTAGATTTTTAGAATCCTTAGATTCTTCTTGAAATCTAATGATCTAAGAAGTCTAAAGACTTAAATTTCTAGCTTTAATTGCTCTGGCAATAATCTAAAACTCATACGGTGGTATTTGGTTACTCCATATTTTCTGATGGCTTCTCGGTGTTCTTGTGTTGGGTAGCCCTTGTTTTGTTTCCAGTTGTACATCGGGAATTCTTCATGAATCCGATTCATATACTCATCTCGGTACGTTTTTGCCAAAACAGAGGCTGCGGCAATACTCATAAATTTAGCATCTCCTTTTACAATACAACTGTGTGGAATGTCTAAAACAGGTTTAAACCGATTGCCATCTACAATAATATATTCGGGTTTTGGATTGAGTTTCAAAATACTTTCTTGCATGGCTTTAATGGAAGCATTTAGAATATTGATTTCGTCAATGACTAATGGCTCCAAATGTGTTACAGCAAATGAGATCGCTTGTTCTTCTATGATTGGTTTTAACTTTTCTCGTACTTTTTCAGACAATTGTTTACTGTCGTTGAGGATTTTATTTTCAAAATCGATAGGTAAAATGACGGCAGCTGCAGTTACAGGTCCTGCAAGACAGCCTCGACCGGCTTCGTCAGTGCCAGTTTCAAGTAAAAAATCAGAAAAATTTAATGCGAGCATTGTTGTAAATTTGATAGCGAATAAAATTAATACTATAAAATCACAATCCAAAAAAATAGAGATAATAAAATTAATCTAAGATTTAGTAGCAATTCAATTTATTTACCCTTCAACAGATGTTAAATTAACAATTATTTAATTAAATGTTTGTTTATTAAGAAATTATTATGATTTTTGCTCTAACTAATTCAAAATTAATTTTACTATGAGATTAAAATTCAAGTGGATTTATACGCTATTATTAGCGTTGTCTATGCAGTTTTCTTTTGCTCAAGAGAAAACAGTTTCTGGGGTTGTTTCAGATGGAACGGGCCCTGTTCCTGGAGCTAACGTAATTGTTAAAGGAACAAAAAATGGTGTTCAAACGGATTTTGATGGGAAATATGCCATCAAAGCTAAGGTAGGAGATGTTTTAGTAGTTTCTTTTGTGGGGATGCAGGATATGTCTGCTAAAGTGGGAGCGTCTAATACGGTTAATTTTAAATTGCAAATTGGTAGATCACTTGACGAAGTAGTTGTTGTCGCTTATGGTAAACAAAAAGCTAAGTCTATTGTTGGATCAGTTGTGACAATTGGAAAAGAAGTATTGGAAAAACAACAAGCAACAAGCGTATTAACCGCGCTTCAAGGAAGTGTTGCTGGGGTTAATATTATTGCTGCTGGAGGACAACCTGGCGATAATCCAACTATTCGTATTCGAGGTATCGGTTCTATTAATGCTTCATCTGAACCTTTAATTATTTTAGATGGTGCGCCGTTTAGTGGAAATTTAAACTCGATTAGTTCGGATCAAATTCAATCCATGAGTGTGTTGAAAGATGCATCTTCTACTGCATTGTACGGCTCTAGAGGTTCTAATGGAGTCATATTAATTACTACAAAAAGAGGTAAATTAAGTTCGGCCGCAAAAGTTAATTTCAGTACTTCAATTGGTTTTTCAGGTAACGCTGTTCCATTACACAAACTTGTGGATTCAGATACTTACATGAAATATTCCTGGGAAGGTTTGCGAAATGCAAATCAATATGTTAGTGCACAGACTGCTGCTACTGCTGGTTTAAATGCATCGAATACTTTAATAGCTAATTTAGGTTATAATCCATATTATTCAGCTAATCCTGTAGATGCTTCGGGTAATTTGGTATCAACTCAAAAAAAATGGGATACTAACTGGGCTGATTTGATGTTAAATAATTCAGCTCTCAGAAAAGAGCATACGCTTGGATTAAATGGTGGAAGTGATAACACTTCATATAGTTTCAATACAAGTTATTTAGGTCAAGAAGGTAATGTTGTTACATCAAATTTTGAGCGTGTGACTACTCGATTAAGCATTGATTCTAAAGTGAATAATTGGTTTAATACTGGAATTTCAGCATTTTATTCAACTTCTTCTCAAAATTATCCAACTCAAAGTGGTAGTAGTTATCAAAGTGCTATTCAGTGGATATACACAATTCCTTCTATTTATCCTGTGTACCGTAGAGATGCTGCGGGAGATTTAATTGTTGATGGTAATGGCAAAAATATTTTTGATTATGGTGCGAATTCTGGTACAATAAATGCCGTTCGTCCACAATTAGGGAATGAGAATGCTTACGGTTCTTTGTATAATTATAAAATAAGAAATAGAAGAGATAATTTTACTGCAAATGCGTACATGCAATTTACATTAGCAGAGGATCTGACTTTTAAAACTAATTTAGCTTACGACAAGTATCTTTATGATTCTTATTCTTATGCTCACAATGAAGTTGGGTATGCAGCTAGTGTAGCAGGACGTGTTTCTCAAAATAGAGATATAACAACTTCTACTAACGTAATCAATACTTTAAATTATAAAAAATCTATTGGGAATCATAATTTCAGTGCTGATGTAATTCAAGAGGCATATAAATTTGAAATAGATGCTTTGGGTGCCCAAGGAGAGGGATTTTTACCTGGAGTTAATGTATTGGATGGAAGTACTACTCCTTCAGATGTTTCTGGATCAACTACTGCAGAAAGAATATCAAGTTATTTGGGAAGATTGAGCTACAACTTCAAAGAAAAATACTTTTTAGAAGGATCTTACCGTAAAGATGGTTCTTCACGTTTTAATAGTAATGTTAGATGGGGTGATTTCTATTCTGTAGGAGGGTCATGGATTATTTCTCAGGAGAAATTTTTGGTTAATAACAAAGTAATCAATCAATTGAAATTGAAAGCATCTTATGGAGAATTAGGAAATAATAGACTGTCTTCTTATTTTCCTTACATGCAATTATTTTCAACTGGATGGAATGAGTTAACAAATACTGGTGTAGTTCTTGGTGGAGCAGTTGATCCCAATATTTTTTGGGAAAAAACAGCTTCAGGAAATATTGGTTTAGAATTCGGCTTGTTTAATGATAGAATTTCTGGAACAGTTGATTACTATAATAAAGAATCAGTTGATTTGATTTACGCTAAACCATTACCTGCTTCTACTGGAAATTCATCAATTACTACCAATGTTGGGTCGATTAAGAATTATGGTTGGGAATTTGCTTTAAATACAAAAAATATAGTTACAGATAACTTTATTTGGAATACAGGTTTGAATTTCTCAATGGATAAAAATCAGATCACAGAATTAACTCAAAAAGATTTTACAAACGGAAATAAAAAATGGGAAGTAGGTAGATCTTTGTATGAATTCTTTATCCAAGACTGGGCTGGTGTAGATCCTGCAACTGGTTATGGAATGTGGTATAAAGATGTAAAAGATTCAAGTGGAAAACCTACAGGTGAAAGAGTTACTACTAAAGTATATTCAGAAGCTACAAGATATTATGTAGGTAAATCCTCTTTGCCAGACGTTGTTGGAGGTTTAACAAACTACTTTAAATATAAAAATATTGATATGAATATTTTATTTAATTTTAGTTATGGAGCCTATGTTTATGATAGTACTTATGCAAGTTTGATGGAAGGATTTAAATCACCAGGTAGAGCGGCACATCAGGATTTACAGTCCCGTTGGCAAAAAGCAGGAGATATTACTAATGTTCCATTGTTGTTAACTTCTAATAATGACTTTAATTCTCAATCTACACGTTTCTTGTTTAAAAATGATTATATTAGATTGAAAGCATTAAATTTTGGATATAATTTCACAAAAGAAGCATTAGAAAATGCCCTTATCTCTAAATTAAGATTGTATTTGCAAGCAGATAATTTGTTTACAATTCAATCTCATAAAGGAATTGATCCAGAGCAAGATTTAGGAGGTTCTACAAATAGTAGATCTTACAATCAAAGAGTTGTTTCTTTCGGTATTAATTTAGAATTCTAATTAAATATAAATAGTATGAAAAATATATTTTCAAAATTTTTAGTTAGCCTAGTAGCATTTATTATGCTATTGGGTTGTAGTCAAGAATTTCTTGAGGAACCAAAACCAACTGACGGTGTTACCGAGGCTGTAGTTTTCTCTTCAAGAAAAGGAGTTGAAGCATTCATTTCAGGAATTATGAGACGTTTCAGAGGACAGTATACTGCTACTGATGCTGCTGGTCTGAATTCTATTTTTTATGCTCGTTCAGTAAAAGGGAATGATTTAATTAATACAACTACTTGGTTTTCATTTGATTACTCAAATGATAATCGTGAACCTACTTACCGTAGAACTTCATTTACTTGGAATTATTGTTATTACATGATTAACCAGGCAAATACATTGATTAATGGTGTGGAATCTAGTACTCTTTCCGCTGCTGATAAAAAAGAATTGATGGGTTACGGGTATGCGCTTAGAGGTTTTTTCTATCATCAATTAGTGATGGAGTTTGCACCAACGTATTCTTTTGATATTAATTATCCTGCTCCGCCAATTTATACAAGTTTGTCTTTAACGGGTAATGGTATGTCTACAGTTAAAGATATGTATGCTTTAATTGTAAGTGATTTAACCAAAGCAGTAGATGGTTTGACTGCTAATCGCTTAGGAAAATCATATATTAATAAGAATGTAGCTAACGGAATCTTGGCACAAGTATATCAAGTAATGGGTAATTGGTCAGGAGCTGAGGCTGCTGCGAAAGCTGCTTACGGAGGAAATCCTACAGCTGTATTAAGTCCAGCTTCATATAGCTTAGGTTTTAACGATTATACTAATATTGAATGGCTTTGGGGAAGTGCTCAGACATCTGACCAAACCAATTATTATTATGGGTTTCCACATGCGGGGACAGATCATTCTGCTGCAGCTTATTACGCTACTTATATTAATAATGACTTTGTAAATAAATTTTCTGCAACTGATGTTCGTTCATTGTTTTCAAGAAAAAATAGTACTAGTTACCCGACTACTGATTATCGTTGTTGGTGGACAAGAAAATTTAAATTTACTTTTGATGCCGATCATCCAATTATTAGAACTCCTGAAATGATTTTAATCGAAGCAGAAGCAAAACAACGTCAAGGTAATGATGTCGCAGCCCTTGATTTACTATATACATTACAGAAGAATAGAGATGCATCAGCTGTTAAATCTAATAATACAGGTTCTGCTTTGCTAGAAGAAATCTTATTAGAAAGACGTAAAGAACTTTATGCTGAAATTGGTGTAGAATGGTTTGATGCTAAAAGATTAAGAAGAGGTATTACGAGAACTGGAAATCACCGTATTGGATCTGCTGCAAATTTAACTGCTGATGATAAGAAATTTTTCTTAAAAATTCCTCAAGCAGAAATTGATGCAAATGACTTAATTGATGATTCGGTAAACGCTAATAGATAATAGCTGAATTAGATATTTATTAAAACCGAGCTTAAATTTTAAGCTCGGTTTTTTTATTACCCTATATCAATTACCTTTGTAATTCGTATTGAAAATTTAAATGTGTTGATTCATGAGACTATATTGTGTTATTTTATTACTACTTTTTTCTTCTTTTTTGTTTTCACAGAACAAATCAAAGGAACTCGATTTCAATACCAAATATCAAAGTGTTTCCGATACAACTAAAAATAAGAAACCTAAAAAGGTGGCTACAATTGATCTATATCGAATCGTCACTTTAGAAAGGGATACTACTTACATCGATACGTCCTTGACGATCCAAAAAGAATACAGCCATAATTATTTAAGAAAAGATAATTTTGGGTTGTTACCATTTCCTAATGATGGGCAAACGTATAATACACTTCAATACAGTTTGACGGAATTTTCTCCGTATCCTGAATTCGGGTTTAAGGCAAAGCATTTCAATTATTTAGAAGCCAATCAAATTCGGTATGCTTCTGTAGCGACTCCAGTTACTGAGTTGTATTTTAAAACTACCCAATTAAAGGGACAATCGGTAGATTCTTATTTTAGTTTGAATACTTCTCCAAATCTTAATTTTTCTATTGCCTATAGAGGTTTACGTTCGGAGGGGAAATATATTAATCAATTAGTAAGTACAGGAAATTTTCGTTTTACAACTAGTTATACTACAAAAAATCAGAGGTATTGGGCTAATTTTCATTTTACTCAACAAGATATTTTGAATAAAGAAAATGGTGGGATTACTACAATTGATGATTTTGAAAGCGAGAATCCAGATTATAAAAACAGGCAACGATTAGAAGTCTATCTAACCGATGCAAAATCATTTTTAAAAGGAAAAAGATTTTTTCTTAATCACGGTTTTAGGGTAAATAATAAACAAGGAGTAAATAATTTATATATCAACCACCAATTCAATTACGAAAATAAATTCTTTGAATACAACCAAGCCACAGTGCCTTCAGTCTCAAGTGGCAAAGTGGTGTATCGTTTTGGTGATTCGTTTAAAACGAGCGAAATTAATGATCAAACGCATTATAATAGGATGTATAACAAGTTAGGCTTATCCTATGAAAATACTTCTTTAGGAAAATTTCAATTTTTTGTGGATGATTTTAGATCGAATTATTATTACAATCAAATTTTAATTTTTGATAATAGAACAGTTTCGAATGCATTGGCACAAAAAATAAATAGTGCAGGGGGGCAATACGAATACCGAAAAAACAAATGGAATGGCACGTTTTTGTATTGTAGATCCTTTACAAATCAGTCTTTGTCTAATTTAGATGCTAAAATGCAATTCGATTTAGACGACAAAAATCAATTTACATTTCAGTATCAAAACATCAATAAATTACCCAATAACAACTTCAATTTGTACCAAAGTAGTTACGTAGCTTATAACTGGTCTAATAATTTTAATAACGAAAAAATCAATTCGTTGTCGGCTAGTACTATTACACCATGGGTAAATGCGTCATTTCAATTCTCAGTCTTAAAAGATCATTTGTTTTTTGATGATGTTGCTACTGCAGCTCAAAAATTAGCTGAAACACAAATAGTGACTCCTTCTCAATATGCAGGAACCATTAATTATCTTTCTTTGAAGATGAGTAAGGAGTTTCAGTTTGGAAAATTTGCTTTGGATAATACTTTTTTATATCAAAAAGCAGAGCAAAATCAAGCGGTATTAAATGTACCCGAATTAGTGACAAGGAATACGATTTATTTTACGGATTATTTTTTCAAAAAAGCATTGTATCTACAAACTGGTGTGGTCTTTAATTATTTTACAAAATATTATGCAAATGAGTATAACCCAGTAATCGGTGAGTTTTTTGTGCAAAGAGAAAAACAAATTGGCAACTTTCCCATCCTTGATTTTTTTATAAATGCTAAGATTCAAAGAACCCGAATCTACTTTAAAGCGGAACATTTTAATTCGTCTTTGTCGGGTAATAATTTTTATGCATCTCCCAATAACCCGTATCGTGATTTAACCATTCGTTTTGGTTTAGTGTGGAATTTCTTTGAATAAAAATTAAATTTCTTTAGGGCTTGGAACTGAAATAAATGATTCTTTTTTAGTATTTTAGTTTCTCATTTAATAGCCCCCTGAATGAAAGAAGATTTTTTACACTACCTCTGGAAATTTAAAAATTTCAATACGCGCGCGCTCAAAACTACCGCAGGCGAAATAATTACTATTATTCATGTTGGACAGTATTTAGAACAAGCTGGCCCAGACTTTTTTAATGCTCAAATTATAATTGGGAATCAAAAATGGGCAGGAAATGTAGAAATACATTTAAAATCGTCCGATTGGTATGTGCATCATCATGAAAAAGATAGCGCTTACGAAAATGTGATTCTTCATGTGGTTTGGGAACATAATACTGAAATTTTTAGAAGTGATAATTCGGTTATTCCTGTTCTAGAACTTAAAAATTATGTTGCTTCAGAAACGCTTTTTAATTACCAATCGTTACGGTCTGCTAAATCGTGGCTTTTTTGTGAAAATCAATTGTCTGATTTAGACGAATTCCTTTTAAGAAATTGGCAAGAGCGTTTGTTTTTCGAACGTTTAGAGAGGAAATCAAAGCCCATTTTAGACTTACTCATTCAAACTAATTCAGATTGGGAGGCAGTATTATTTAGTTTATTGGCTAAAAATTTCGGTTTGAATACCAATGGAGAACAATTTCTTAAAATAGTTAATGCAATACCATTTTCTGTAATCCGTAAAGAGTGTTCGGAATTAGAAAATATTGAAGCGTTACTATTTGGAAATGCGGGTTTGTTAGACTTTGATAAGGAAGATTGCTATTTTAAAGATTTAAAATTCAGGTATAATTATTTGCTTCAAAAACACCAATTGACTAAACCTATAATTGCTCCAGTACAATTCTTTAAACACCGGCCGGATAATTTTCCGACGATTCGTCTGGCTCAATTGGCCGCTTTATACCACAACCAGCACAATTTATTTTCCAAAATCATAGCATCAAATTCTGTTGAAGCAATTTATAAACTTTGCGAAGTATCTACAACTCCTTATTGGTTGAATCATTATCAATTCGACAAAGAGAGTCCAAAGAAGAGAAAATTGTTGTCAAAATCATTTGTCGATTTACTAATCATAAATACGATTTTGCCTATTCAATTCGCCTATGCGCAAAGCCAAGGAAGAGAAAACAGTGAAGATTTGGTTCAATTAGTACAAGAAATGGCTCCAGAGCGGAATACTGTTATAGATAAATTCAGGTCTTTTGGAATTAAATCTAATAATGCATTTGAAACACAGTCTTTGTTACAGTTAAAAAATGAATATTGCGATAAAAGTAAATGCTTGTCTTGTGCTATTGGAATAGAATTAATCAAGAATAAATAAATTAGTTGAAATTTGTGTAATTTTGAATTTAAATAAAATTGCTTTGAACCGACTAAAATTTTTTCTAGAAAAACACGGGTTTCACGTTTCTTCCCGCTTAGCAGATGCTTTGGGAATGCGCGCGAGTAGTGTGCGATTGTTTTTTATCTATTTGTCCTTTGTGACGGTAGGTTTGTGGTTTGCGGTCTATTTGATATTAGCGTTTTGGATTCGTTTGAAAGATTTAATTCGAGCCAAACGCAGTTCGGTTTTTGATTTGTAGATTTAGGATATAAAAAAAGGAGCTGAATAGCTCCTTTTTCGTTGTTGTATTTAGTTTTATTTCTCATTGTTTAAAACGCTATGTTTTTTTCCGTATGAAAAGTAAAAAATTACTCCTAACGCCATCCAAGCGAACAAACGTAACCAGTTTGTCCATCCTAAACCGTACATCATTGCAATACAGACTCCTACTCCTAATAAAGGAACTAAAGGAACAAATGGTGTCTTGAATTCACGTACCATATTAGGTTCTTTAACTCTAAGTATAATTACAGAGATACAAACCAATACGAAGGCAAATAAAGTACCAATACTGGTCATGTCACCTACAATATCTCCAGGAACAAATGCAGCAAATGCACCTACAATAATTAAAATAGCAATATTTGCTTTGTAAGGAGTTTTGTATTTTGAATGCAAATCACTGAATGATTTTGGTAGTAAACCATCTTTACCCATGGCGTAAAATACGCGAGATTGACCTAATAACATTACTAGAATTACAGATGAAAATCCTGCTAAAATAGCCACGGTTACTAATTGGCCTAACCATTCGTATCCAATCATATATTTATTAATAGCAAAGGCAACTGAAGCCTCTTTACCACCTGTTCTAAAATCTTCAACTGTTGCTACTCCTGTTAAAACGTGAGCAAAAAGAATATAAAGTAAGGTACAAACGGCTAATGATCCTAATATTCCAATAGGCATCGCTTTCTTAGGATTTTTAGTTTCTTGAGCAGCTGTACTTACTGCGTCAAATCCGATGAAAGCAAAGAAAACGGTCCCTGCTGCTCCTAAAATCCCCATAATCCCTCCATAGCTGTGGTCTATTCCGTGTTCATCAGTAAAAATTGAACTTTCAGGGATATACGGCACATGGTTGTCCGGATTAATAAAATTCCATCCAATTACAATAATCATAATTACAATCGCTACCTTAACAATTACTATTATTCCGTTAACAAAAGCAGATTCTTGAATTCCTTTGATTAATAACAAACTAATGATTCCTACTATAAATAAAGCAGGTAAGTTGATAATTCCATTTACACCTTCTGCTGAGGTTTGAAAAGGAGAATGTGAAAATTCATAAGGAATAGGGCTTACGTGGAAAACATTGACAAGTAGATTATTTAAATATTCACTCCAAGCAATCCCAACCGTAGCAGCACCAACGGCATATTCTAAAATTAAGTCCCAACCGATAATCCAAGCTAAGAACTCGCCCATTGTAGCATAAGTATAGGTATACGCACTTCCTGAAATTGGAATTGAGGAGGATAGTTCTGCATAACAAAGTCCAGCTAAAGCACATCCTATAGCGGCAACAATAAAAGCAATTGTTACTGAAGGTCCTGCACTTTGAGCAGCTGCGGTAGCTGTTCTAACAAACAGTCCAGCTCCAATAATAGCTCCGATTCCTAGAGCAATTAATGACCATGCGGTTAGCGTTCTTTTTAATCCTTTCTCAGAATCAGCGGCTTCTGCCAAAAGTTGTGCTAATGGTTTTCTTTTCCAAATTGACATATTTATGATGTTTATTGTTATTAAGTTCCAAATGTATTGTTTTTTGTAAAAAATAAAAACAATAAGTGCTTTTAAAGTTATAAAAAGTGAATTATAAATTGAACTTGATTGTTTAATTCAGGAAATTCGTCTATATTTTTCTTTTTAATTCATTTTTTTTCTTATTTTTAATAACCCCAATTTAAAACAATCCCAATCTATGAATTTCAAAAGGTTCTCCACTTATTTTAATTTTTCTAAATCACAACGATCCGGTCTTTTAGTTTTACTTGTTTTGATTGTTGTCTTACAAACAATTTATTTTTGTGTTGATTTCAGTTTGCCAATCAAAGAAAATCCTGAAAAAGAGAAATGGCTTGCAGTGCAAACAGAAATAGACTCTTTAAAATCGACTATGTCGATAAAAGGGTCTAAATTATATCCTTTTAACCCTAATTTTATTTCAGATTATAAAGGTTATAAATTAGGAATGACTGTGGTAGAAATTGATAGGTTACTGTCTTTTCGAAAACAAAACAAGTTTGTTAATTCAGCTGCAGAATTTCAAAAGGTCACCCAAGTTTCCGATTCTTTATTAGGTGTGATTGCTCCTTATTTTAAATTTCCTGATTGGGTAAAACAAAAAACAACCTGGAAAACATTTCCAAATTCAAATTATCCAACTTTTGCTAAAAAAGAAAAAATGATAGTTATTGATATCAATATTGCTACTTCGGAAGAGTTAGTTAAGGTGTATGGTGTCGGAGAAGTAATAGCTCAGCGGATATTAAGTTATAAAGAAAGTTTAGGTGGCTTTGTTGCTATGGAGCAACTCAATGAAGTCTGGGGGTTATCGCCTGAAGTATTGGTTAACTTGAATAAACAGTTTAAAGTAAAATCGATGACCGGAATAAAAAAAGTAGATGTTAATAATGCCTCGATAAAAGAACTAGCACAATTTCCTTATTTCAAATATACAGTAGCAAAACAAATAATAATTTATCGGAGTATGAATGGTACTATCAATTCTGTTGATGATTTAATAAAAATTAAAAATTTTCCTGTTGATAAAGCAAAAATAATTGGTTTATATTTGGACTTTTAATCAGAACCATA
>NZ_JAHEBT010000010.1 GCF_024642105.1 Flavobacterium sp. | reverse complement strand
AAGGTTCGACTTTGGCGTATTCTCACGGTTTTAATATTGTTGAGGAAGGAATGCAAATTCGTAAAGACTTAACCGTTATTATGTGTGCTCCAAAATGTCCAGGTTCTGAAGTTCGTGAAGAATACAAAAGAGGATTTGGAGTTCCAACTTTAATTGCGGTTCACCCAGAAAATGATCCAAATGGAGTAGGTTTGGCACAAGCTAAAGCGTATGCAGTAGCAACTGGTGGTCACAGAGCAGGAGTTTTACGTTCTTCTTTTGTAGCTGAAGTAAAATCAGATTTGATGGGAGAACAAACTATCCTTTGTGGTTTGTTGCAAACAGGTTCTATTTTATGTTTTGACAAAATGGTAGCTGAAGGTGTAGATGCTGGATATGCTTCTAAATTAATTCAATACGGATGGGAAACTATCACTGAAGGATTGAAACATGGTGGTATCACCAATATGATGGATCGTTTGTCAAATCCCGCTAAAATTGCTGCTTTCAATGCTGCTGAAGAATTAAAAGACATTATGCGTCCGTTGTTCCAAAAACACATGGATGATATCATTTCTGGTCATTTTTCTAAAACAATGATGGAAGACTGGGCAAATGACGATAAAAACTTATTGGCTTGGAGAGCGGCTACAGGAGAAACTAATTTCGAAAAAACACCTGCTGGTGATTTTGAAATCTCGGAGCAAGAATATTACGACAATGGAGTATTGATGGTAGCGATGGTAAAAGCGGGAGTTGAGTTGGCTTTTGAAGCGATGACTGATTCTGGAATTATTGAAGAATCTGCTTACTACGAGTCATTACACGAAACACCACTTATTGCTAACACTATTGCAAGAAAGAAATTGTTTGAAATGAACCGTGTAATTTCTGATACTGCGGAGTACGGATGTTATTTATTTGACCACGCTTGTAAACCATTAATTGCTGAATACGTTAAAAATGCACCATCTAATTTAGTAGGTCGTCCATTTAATAACGGAAATAATGGTGTTGATAATAAAGAGTTAATTGAAGTGAATAGCATTATTCGTAACCACCCAGTTGAAGAAGTGGGAGCTTGGTTAAGAGAATCAATGACTGCAATGAAAAAAATTGTATAGTAATACAATCAATACAGGAATTACACATTTAATGTATGGTAATCAGCATTATGTCATCATAAATCCCAAATTTTGAATTAGTTAGCAATTTTGAGACTAATAGATATAAAGTAATGCAAATTACAATCACTTCACTTATAATTTTAAGTGAAGTGATGTAATTCCTAACATAAGCAAATAACTAATTGTTGTTGAATTTTGTTCGTAAAAAGCGAGATAGTTTGTACTATCTCGCTTTTTTAGTTTTCATCAAAACAAATAAAAAATACAAAAATCAGCTATATTGTTAAATAAAACCGATTTTATTCTATTTTGTTAAATTATTCACATTAATTAATGAAATAAAATATTTTAACGGTAACAATAGATTTAATACTTTTATAAAAAATAAATGAAACATGAGTTACTATAAAATCGACAACTTTGAACAGTACTTCAAACACTACAATAAATCGATTCGCGAACCTAGAAAATTTTGGGGTAAAATAGCAGAAGAAAATTTTACTTGGTACCAACAATGGGACAAGGTAGTGGATTTTGATATGGCTGAAGCCGACATTAAATGGTTTACAGAAGCTAAAGTCAATATTGTAAAGAATTGTATCGACAGACACCTAGCCAAAAGAGGAGAGAAAACGGCGATTATTTTTGAACCTAACGATCCATCGGAAGCAGCACAACATATTACTTATAATGATTTGTATGAGCGAGTAGGCAAAATGGCCAATGTTTTAAGAGAGCAAGGCATTAAAAAAGGAGATCGTGTTTGTATTTATTTACCAATGATTCCGGAATTGGCAGTCTCAGTTTTAGCATGTGCAAGAATAGGAGCTATTCACTCCGTTGTTTTTGCAGGATTTTCAGCTTCAGCGGTTACTTCAAGAATTATTGATTCTGAATGTAAAATGGTTATTACTTCTGATGGTGGCTATCGTGGTAATAAAACAATTGATTTAAAAGGTATTATCGATGAGGCCTTAGTGAATTGCCCTTCTGTTGAGAAAGTATTGGTTGCCAAAAGAACCAATACCAATGTGAATATGAAAGAAGGTCGTGACCAATGGTTACAACCTCTTTTAGATGACGCTTTGACTAATAATGTGGCCGAAATAATGGATGCAGAAGATCCTTTATTTATCCTTTATACTTCAGGATCAACTGGTAAACCAAAAGGAATGGTGCATACTACAGCAGGATATATGGTGTATACTGCTTATACCTTCAAAAATGTTTTTCATTATGAAGACAATGATATTTTTTGGTGTACTGCCGATATTGGTTGGATTACAGGTCACTCGTACATTCTTTACGGACCCTTATTAAACGGAGCTACTACCGTAATTTTTGAAGGAGTTCCTTCGTATCCAGACTTTAGTCGTTTCTGGGAAGTGATTGAAAAACATAAAGTGACTCAATTTTATACGGCTCCAACAGCGATTCGTGCTTTGGCAAAAGAAAGTTTGGAGTACGTACAAAAATTCCCTTTTAAGTCTTTAAAAGTAATTGGATCAGTAGGAGAGCCTATCAATGAAGAAGCTTGGCACTGGTACAACGACCACGTAGGAGGGAAAAGATGTCCAGTAGTCGATACGTGGTGGCAAACTGAAACAGGAGGAATCATGATTTCGCCTTTAGCCTTTGTAACACCTACAAAACCAACTTATGCAACGCTTCCTTTACCAGGAGTTCAACCGGTTTTAATGGATGATAAACGCAACGAAATTGAAGGAAATCAGGTAGTAGGTAGTTTGTGTATCAAATTTCCTTGGCCAGGAATTGCGAGAACTATTTGGGGTGACCATCAACGTTATAAAGACACTTATTTCAGTGCTTTCCCTGGAAAATACTTTACTGGAGACGGTGCTTTACGTGACGAAGTGGGTTACTACAGAATAACAGGTCGTGTCGATGATGTTGTGATTGTTTCTGGACACAATTTAGGAACAGCACCAATTGAAGATGCTATCAATGAACACCCAGCGGTGGCTGAATCAGCTATTGTAGGTTTTCCTCACGACATTAAAGGAAATGCATTATATGGTTATGTGATTTTGAAAGAAACAGGGGAGTACCGTGATCGAGATAACTTGAGCAAAGAGATTAACCAACATATTTCAGACCATATTGGTCCTATTGCTAAATTGGATAAAATCCAATTCGTTACAGGATTACCAAAAACTCGTTCTGGAAAAATTATGCGTAGAATTTTGCGTAAAATCGCCGAAGGAGACTTCTCTAATTTTGGAGATACGACTACATTATTAAACCCAGAAGTGATTGAGGAGATTAAAGCAGGAAAATTATAAATGATTAATAAATCAAATAAAAAAGGGGATTATCTAATGATAATCCCCTTTTTTATTTTAATCCTAATCGTGATTTTAATTTTAAGAATAACAATCCCATTTTATACGCTTCTTCAGAAGCTGAATTTCTGTCACTTACAGGAACATTGTATAAAGTACATAATTCATCTAAAGTAAATTGTTTGTCATTGATATCGTGTAACCTACGATGCATAATTTCAAGATCAAGAGGTTCATTTTTCAATCGCCCACAATCTAATTTTTCTAATGCCGTGTTAATTATTTCAACGTCAGTATCAATACGATAGCCCACCAAAGTAGCATTACCAATATACTGTAACAAAGCTTCTATTGCTTCGGGTTCTCCTAATTTTTTCAGTTTACTTTCTACTATGAATTCGTTAGAAAGTCCATTATCATGAAGGAATTTGTATTGTAATAAAACTACTTCAAAATTATCTCCAATAAGAACACTATCATTAACCACTCCAAAACATCCAAAGGATAAAATAACATCTTTGCTTGGGTTTAATCCTGTTTTTTCAGTAGATAGAATTACGTATCGATTTGATTTTTTTTCAAATTTGGATAAGTATTCCTTCCAAAATTCAGGATGTTCTTTAGTAATATTTTTAAGCCAATCTAACATAATTATGAAAATTGAGTAAGTTGGAATTTATCTTTAATTAACTCTTCTAATTCTCTCATTGGAGCTAGCGCATTTTTCAATCGTTCTTTATCCATTTTATTTAATTCGTTCAAATTGATATATTGTCCAGAATCTTCATTTTTTAGTCCTTCAATAGTTCTAAATTTCGATAGAGTTAAAAAAGCCTCGGCACAATTGATATAAATTTCAGCATTTCGAGGGTCAGCGATGGCTAATTGTTTGAAACGAGAATACGTATTATTAACACCTTTGATAGCATAACTTAAGGCAAAAAGACGCGCACTATCAATGAGTGGAAGTAAGGCGCGTGATTTAATGTCAAATTTGTCTTTGTTAGGACCTTCTTCTTCAACAATAAATTTCTTGAAGAAACTAAGCGGTGCATTATTTCGTAAGGCATCATTACCAAGAAAATCAAAGAATAAAGTGTTGTTTTTAGCATTTTTATAAATCACATTCTCAATTGCTTCTTCAATTTTTACTTCTCCAAAAGCCATTTCATAATCAAAGAAAATACTACTTAAATCATTGCTATTTTTACCTGGAGTATTCATCCAACTGTTGTACTGGTTTGTCCAGTCGCTCAGTGATTTACACCAAAGTGTATTGCTGCCCATATGACCATTTGGACATAATGAATACCCTATTTTTTCTAAATTGGCTGTAGAACGTTTGGCTAACTTTAAGAAATAATCTTTGACCTCTCTGTATTTATCAGGAACTACATCTTCAAAAACTAAAATACTATCTTGATCTGTTAATAATAATTGTTCTTTACGACCTTGGCTACCAATGCACAACCAAGCAAAACGAGCAGGAGGGGAGCCTAAGTCTAAAATAGCTAATTCAACAGAACGTTTGATTAGTGCCAAATTAATTTCGCTGGCAATATTGTAAACATGGAAGAGAGGAATGTTCTTATGAATAGAATTCTGAATAATATCAGTTAATCGATCACGTAGCATTTTCAAATCGTCAGCAGATTGAGTACGTTTAATTTGTTTAATTAAAACACCCGGATTATTGGCTTGCGAAACAATTAAATCATGCTCGGAGATAATTCCTTTTACTTCAGATTGATTGGTTCCGTCAGTTGTTGCTATCAAATGCGTTACATTGTTTTTTAACATTACCAGTTGTGCTTCAGCCAAAGAAATGTTTTCTACTACAGTCACAACAGGATTCGACATAATTTTATCAATGGTAGCTGTGATAGGGAAGCGACCCGTTGCAATTTTCGTACTCATATCGGTCTGAGTAGTAATTCCGATAGGAATGTTATTATTGTTGCAAATAATAATACTATTTGAAAGGTTTTCAGCCATTGTTTTTGCTACGTCCATAACGATAGCATCAGCTGTAGTCGTTAGCGGAATTCTATTGTAGGTTAGCGACTGAAAATACTGCATATCAGAAGATTGTTGGTCGGAATAGACCACATTGTCTGAAAGGAGTTTACCTCGAATATTCTTATCATTCGGGTTATTGGTGTTAGTTGCAAAACTTTCTAACAAGAAATCTAAAACATTAGGATTGTTAGCTACAAAAGGTCTGAAAGTAGCAATAGGAATGGCATATACAATACTTTCTTCACGAGCTTTTGCCGTCATCATGTAATTGTTTTTGGCAAAAAACGGACGTAACCCAAAAATATCGCCTTCGTGACATTTGTTCAATAAAGTTTCCTCAGCATCAGCAATAACAGACAAATGAATCACACCAGAAGCGACAACATAAAAGCAATCGTGTAATTTATCATCAATTTGGAATAAGGTTTTGTATTTTTCCAAATTTACAACTCGAATATTGGTCGCAATTTCAGACAATTCTTCAAAGTTCAAATTATCGAAAGGCGGATATTTTTTTAAAAAGTCGGCTAAATGCTCTGCAACAGTATTCATATTTTCTAGAAATAAATTTTGAATGCTAATTTAAAAAAATAATACTGTGTTAGCAATAGGAAGAATAGAATACTATTAACTAATTTATTAGGTTAATTGTTGATAGATAAGGCTTTTGAAATATTCTATTTTACATAATATAAATTATAGTTCAATATTATAATTATTTGAAATAGAACTGAATTCAGTCTTTTATATAAAAGATTATCTTTTTTGCTTTTTAACAGGCTGTTCTGTTGTACCATTCATTTGTTGTAAATGATTGGCCAACAATTTTTCTATTAATTCCTCTTTGGTTAAATGATGGAAAATAGTTTTTACTTTAGTTTTTAGCTCTGAATCAACTTCGTGATTGGGTTTTGTTTTAAAGATTTTTTTGGCCCACAACAAAGTATTATTTTCTTCAATACTGGCTACTGTTGGTTTTTTAAACTCAGAAAATTGAATTCCTAATTCTTTTTCAAAATCAGCAATTTCTCCAACTTCTTCAGCTTGCAATACGGTTAACGAAAGTCCTTTTGCTCCAGCTCTTGCCGTTCTACCACTACGATGCACATAAGCTTCGTAAACATCTGGTAAATGGTAATTCACCACAAAAGAAACGTCAGCAACATCAATTCCTCTTGCTGCCAAATCAGTTGCAATCAAAAGGTTAATATGTCCTTCGCGAAATTGCCCCATGATTCGGTCACGAATTCCTTGAGATAAACTTCCGTGTATGGCACCAGATGAAAATTTATTAATGGCTAGATTTTTGGCTAGTTTATTTACAGCAGCTTTGGTTTTACAAAAAATAATGCCTCGTTCACCATCTCTAGAATTTAAAAAATGCATCAAAACATCTAATTTTTCAATAGGATCAACCACAATATATTGATGATCAATACCTTGATTGCCGATGGTTTCCATGTTAGCACTAATTTCGACTACATTTTTTGATAAGTAGTTCTGAATCAACTGTTTTATAGCACCTGGTAAAGTAGCTGAAAACAAAAATGTTCTGTGTTTTTTAGGTAATTCAGCAACAATTTCATCCAAACTTTCTTTTAGAATACTAACCATTTCGTCTGCTTCGTCAAGAACTAAAAATTGGGTTTCTTTTAAATCAATTGCTTTTCGTTGGATCAAATCAATCAATCTTCCAGGAGTTGCTACGACAATATGTGTAGCTGTTTTAAGCCTTTCTATTTGAGGTTTTATAGGGATTCCTCCACAGGTTGCGGCAATAGAAATTCCGTTAATATTTTTTGAAAATTGTTCTAAATTAGTATGGATTTGGTGACCCAATTCACGTGTTGGCACCAAGATAACGGCTTGTACTACCGCTTTTTCAATTTGAATTAATTGCAAAAGTGGTAATCCAAAAGCAGCTGTTTTTCCAGTACCAGTCTTTGCTAATCCTACTATATCTGTAGTGTTATCCAGTAATTGTGGAATTACTTTTTGCTGAATCTTTGTTGGTTCAACAATTTTCAATTCAGTTAATGCTTGTACTATTGGATTTGAAATTCCTAATTCAGAAAATTGTTTTGCCATGGTTTCAGTTTTTATAAAGGATTAAATCATTAAATTTAATCGGCTTCATTCATTATTTTTTCGCGGTACTTCTTCCCTATCAATACCGTTAATTTCATTTTATAATCTTCTACTAACCATTCGCGGTAATTTTTACTGCATTGGCTTAAACATTTAGAGAAACGTTTTACACGACATTCAATATCCTCTTCTAATTCTCTTGCTAGTGTTTTTGCTGACTGTAAATCTTCGGTATTATCAACACACATAGCAGCGTGTTGTTCCAAGGATTTTTCCAATACGACTTTAGAACGCAAATTTTGACGAATGGCCATTTTATGTTCTTCGTCAATATCAAATGTAACCACTTTGGTTTTACTAAATTTTGCTCGTAATTCAGGAGGCATTTCATATTTAAAATACATCTCAATTTCGGCATCATCACGAAGATTTTCTAAATAATACTCTGGTGATTTGAAGATGTGTTGCCAATTGACAGGATCACTCCAAAGTCCAAATCGCGCGGCATTATTCCCTAAATCTATAACCGTAAATTCGTCTTTATTTTCTAATTTTCGAGAACCACGCCCAATCATTTGGAAATACAATGTTAATGATTTAGTAGCTCGGTTCAATATTATAGTTTCAACCGTTGGTTCGTCAAAGCCTGTAGTTAAAATTCCAACAGAAGTTAAAATAGCATTTGGGGTGTGTTTGAACCAATGTAAAATATCTTTACGTTCTTCATTACTACTCGTATTATCAAGATGTCTTACATCATAACCTGCTTCCCTGAACGTTTCATAAACATAAAGTGAAGTATTGATTCCATTGTTAAAGATTAAGGTTTTCTTCCCTAGTGATTTTTCGGTATACGCATGCAATAATTTCTCTTGCATCGCCATATTAGTATATAAATCATCGGATGATTTTACAGTGTAATCTCCGTTTATACCCACTTTTAATGAGGTCAAGCCAACATCGTAGCTGTAAGTGATAGCTTTTGCTAAGAAGCCTTTGTTTATCAACGATTGGATAGTATCTCCTACGATTAATTCATCGTAGTTTTGGTGCATCGGTAATTTTATGTTGGAACTTAAAGGAGTTGCTGTAACTCCTAAAATAAAGGCTTTTTTGAAAGAACTTAATAGTTTTCGAAACGAATTGTAATGCGCCTCATCAATAATAACCAATCCAATATTATCCAAATGTAATTTTTCATCGTTGATACGATTTTTAAGCGTTTCAACCATAGCTACAAAACACGAATAATCATTTTGATCAGGTAGCTCTTTTACATTGCTATTGATGATTTTGTTTTTCACTCCAAAACCTTTTAGCATTTTAGACGTTTGCTTACACAATTCGATTCGATGTGTTAGCACCACTACTTTTTTGTCGTGTTTTTTAATATAACGACGAACAATTTCAGAAAAAATAACAGTTTTTCCACCACCAGTAGGCAATTGATACAATAAATGATGTTGCGGAGAGGCATTATCTATGCGCTCAAAAATAGAGTCTATGTCTCCTTTTTGGTAATCATAGAGTTCCTTTCTTTCTTCAAATTCTGTTTCTAAAGTGTTTTGAGGCATTGCTGTTTTTAGATTTTTGCAAAAGTACGCCTAAAAAACAGTTATTGGGCTATTTTTAATTTAAAAAAATAGCCTTCAATTAAAAAATAAGTTTCACGAAATGATTTAGAATTCTAAACGAGAAATAATTCGTTCAAACTCATATTCATTCCCCCATTTTTGATGTAATGTTTCTTGGTAAATGGTGCTAATTCTTGTTTTAAATTCGCTGTAAATACCATTCGAAATTATAAATTCTACCGCTTGTTCAAAGGAATTGAACATACTCTTGTAGAATAACTCTTGTTTTATGAGGTTTTCTCCTGAATAAGTTTGAGCAATTTCAATGTTATAGAGCATTACATCAGCAATAACAAATGGATCAACACCTAAAACTATGAAATGTTTGATTAACTTTTGAGCTACCGAACGTCTCATTTTAGGTTTACTTCGTCGTCCTAATTTTTTTATGGGGAAATATTCGTTCGAAATTTTGAGTTTACATTCTTGTAAAAGAGCGTCTTCTTTTGGATTGAATACAAAGTTATAATATACTTTAACTGGATTGAATTTTTCATACAATTCTATGATTTGTTCTTCCAATTGCTCTTTGTTCAATTCAGATAAATATTTTTTTAAATCGCGTTTGCTCATAATTATCGATGCTAAGTTGGCAAAGGTAAATTACTTTAGGAATTCATGCACCTAAAATCAATGTTATTACTTAATTTTGAGAATTAAATTCATAAAATAAATTGATGTTGAAGTTTTTTAAAATAATCGCTTTACTTGAAGGGACGTCCCTCCTACTATTATTGTTATTTGCAATGCCAATGAAATATATGTTTCATGAGCCTATTTTTGTTAAAATCATAGGAATGGCACACGGAATTCTTTTCGTTGCCTATATTATTATGGCAATTATGCAAAAAATAGAATCCAATTGGTCTTTTAAAACGTTGGGTATTATTAGTATCGCATCGGTAATTCCTTTTGGGACATTTTATATAGATAAAAAATATTTAAAATAAAATTATGAACTCAAGAGACTCATTTTTAAAAGAATTTCGTGGAGGAACATTAGGGAAAATTAGTGATGAATCTTCTGTAGAAGAGGTATTCCAGAACACCACATTGCGTCCTATTCTGAAATTGCAAAATGATTTAATTCTTCTTGTTTTCCAAAACTACATTAGGAAAAATAATATTCCTTTCAATAATTTTTCAGTAGATAAAAAAATGAGCACTATTGAAACGATAATTACTAAAGATATTCAATTGCAAAATACACTAAAAGGTATTGTATTAGGATTATTTACTTCAGATGAATGTGTTTTTTATTCTAATACTATTTCAAGTTGTAATAAAAGAATAAGAGCAATGCTTATTGAAAGATTGCAAAGTCAACTGCAATTATTGTAATTTTAATCTACTTTTTACGGCTAGTATATTTGATTATATTGTTTTAAATCAGCAGGTTAATTTAAAAAACAATCTACTTTTTTTTCTGCAACTCTCTTTTTATTGCATAAAGCAGTTAATTTTACCTTCATGAAACGAAATCGTTTTCTAAAGATTTACTTTATTTTTTTAGAATTTCATACGAACGAGTTGATAAGTACAAATCTTATTATGTCATTTTAACGCATTGAAAATGATTTTAAGTTATTCTGAAATTAAAAATGTAATCTTATGATTACAAATAAATCTTGATAAAGAGAAAAAATGCTACTTTTTTCAAATTCAATAAAGGAGTAAACATAAATATGTAATTATAAAAGCTATAAAAAATCATATTATTCAATACTTTTTTATCAGAATGTCTTAAAAAAATGAAAAAAATTGAATTCTGTCAACAAATTAACATTAAAAAAGCGAATCTGTTTTTTTATTTATTATTATTGTAAGTAACTAATAACACTCTATTAACATACTAATTAACACATTAAAATAAACCAAATGGAAAGAAGAGAAGCACTAAAAAGAGTTGCCTATTTAATGGGA
Source organism: Flavobacterium sp. (assembly GCF_024642105.1). Taxonomy (GTDB): domain Bacteria; phylum Bacteroidota; class Bacteroidia; order Flavobacteriales; family Flavobacteriaceae; genus Flavobacterium. The sequence goes on along the minus strand of NZ_JAHEBT010000010.1, from coordinate 1,157 downwards.
GGAGCCATTTCAGCAACCACAATGGGCGTTTTATTCGAAAGTTTTACAGTTTTAGATAAATCTAAAATGGTTAACTTTTCAGTATCTGACGAAGCAATTCTGGCTGAATTTGCTGAAATTATTATTCCAACCACGGCAGCTTGTCCAGGAGCAAAAGAAGCTGGATTAGGCGCTTTTATTCCGAAAATGATTAGAGATTGTTATCCTGCTAATTTACAAGAGTTGTTTGCAACGGGATTAAAAGCAATGGATGAAAATTGTATCAAAACTTTCGGAAAAAACTTTGTTTCATTATCCGATGTTGAACGTAAACAAATTGTTACAACGCTTAGAGATGAGGCTGTTGCTAACCACAGACAACCTTCATTCTTTGTAATTGCTAGAGATTTAACCATTTTAGGATATTATTCATCTGAAATTGGATGTACACAAGCTCGTGAATACTTATTAATTCCGGGTAGATATGACGGAAATGCACCTTTGGAACCAGGCCAAAAAGCTTGGGCTACTTCATAACCTATTAATTGTACAAATTAGTTTAAACTCAAAAAAATATACATCGTGAATATCAATACCAATTTAAAAGAACAAAATACTTATGACGCAATCGTTATAGGTTCAGGGATAAGTGGCGGTTGGGCTGCAAAAGAATTGACTGAAAAAGGTTTACGCGTTTTAATGTTAGAACGTGGAATGAACATAGAACATGTTACTGATTATGAATCTGCTATGAAAAATCCATGGGATTTTGAACACGCAGGCCGAATGACACAGGAACAAAAACGAACTCATCCAGTTCAAATTAGAGATTATCCGTATCAAGAAGCCAATGAAAAATGGTGGGTAAATGATTTAGAATGTCCCTATACAGAAGAAAAACGTTTTGACTGGTATAGAGGATTCCACGTAGGAGGAAAATCATTAATGTGGGGTCGTCAAAGTTATCGTTTTAGTGATGTTAATTTTGAAGATAACAAAAAAGATGGTCATGGAAATGACTGGCCTATTCGTTATAAAGATTTAGCACCTTGGTATGATTATGCAGAAAAATTTGCTGGAATCAGTGGGCAAAATGAAGGTTGGCCAATGTTACCTGATGGTCACTTTCTTCCACCAATGGATTTGAACTGTGTTGAAAAATCAGTAAAAGAAAGAAT
>NZ_JAHEBT010000058.1 GCF_024642105.1 Flavobacterium sp. | reverse complement strand
AGATGTTAATAAAAAATTTTCCATACTAAACTAGTTTACGATATATTTGTAAAAAAGTATATCCCAAAAAATATAAAATATAACAGATGAAATTTATAGTATCGAGTTCGTACTTATTAAAGCAATTACAAGTTCTAGGGAGCGTTATCAATAGTAATAATACCTTACCTATTTTAGATAATTTCCTATTTGAATTGAACAACAATCTTTTGACGGTTTCAGCTTCTGATTTAGAGACTACCATGTCGGCTACTTTGGATATTGATTCTACCAGTCAGGGAAGTGTTGCTGTTCCTGCTAAATTGCTTTTGGAAATCCTTAAAACTTTTCCTGAACAACCGTTGACTTTTACCGTTGAAGAAAACAGTACCATCGAAATTAGTTCTAATTCTGGGAAATATGCTTTAGCGTATGCTCCAGGTGAAGAATTCCCTAAATCAGTTAACTTAGACGAGCCTTCTGTAACTTTAGTACCTGCTGATGTTTTAGCAACTGCTATTAGCAAAACTATTTTTGCTGCTGGAAACGATGATTTACGACCAGTAATGTCTGGAGTATTCTTTCAATTTTCTCCGCAAGGGTTGACTTTTGTTGCTACTGATGCTCATAAATTAGTCAAATATGCGCGTACTGATGTAACGGCTTCTCAAGTAGCTGATTTCATCATGCCAAAAAAACCTTTGAATATTTTAAAAAGTATTTTAGGGGCTTCAGATGCTGAAGTAAAAATTGAATACAACGATTCTAACGCCACTTTCTCATTTGATAATTATTTGTTGATGTGTCGTTTAATCGACGGAAAATATCCAAACTACGAAGCGGTTATCCCTAAAGAAAATCCAAACAAATTGATGATTGACCGTTCTCAATTCTTGAGTTCAGTTCGTCGTGTGGCAATTTTCTCTAACAAAACCACCCATCAAATCCGTTTAAAAATTGCGGGTGCTGAGTTGAACGTTTCTGCTGAAGACATCGATTACTCTAACAAGGCGGAAGAAAGATTGACTTGTGATTATCAAGGAGACGATATGCAAATTGGGTTTAACTCTCGTTTCTTAACTGAAATGTTGACTAATCTACAATCAGACATGATTATGTTAGAAATGTCATTGCCTAACCGTGCCGGAATCTTAACTCCAGTGGATGGTTTAGAAGAAGGAGAAACCGTTACGATGTTAGTAATGCCTGTTATGTTAAACGCTTAGAACTAACAACCAAAATTGAAATAAAAAACCGCTATTCTTTTTAGGATAGCGGTTTTTCTTTTTTATAAATATCATTCCATCGGAATGGATAAAATTGGAATTTCAAAATCGGTTGTTAATTTTTTAGTCAAACTTGGTTTAAACAGCCCTTCAAAGAATCCTCGTTTGTAAGGCAATAAAGTCAGCACATCAATATCTTTGTACATGATAAAATCTAAAATAGTAGCCTGAACATCATCGTTTTCTATTACAAAAAACTCAATTGGTTCTGATTTGAATTCCTCTTCCCATTTAGCAATCGTTGCTTTTGAAACATCTGAATCCGAAGTTTTAACATACAAACATTTTACTCTAGCTTTCGCTTTATGTGCCAATTCTAAAATAGATTGTAACGCTTTTTTGTCTTTGGCTCTAAATCGGGTGGTAAAACCAATTGTTTTTATTTTATTAAATTTAGCGTCGGAAGGAACACAAAAGACAGGAACGTCAACTTCTGTAACAACCGAAGCGGTATTTGTCCCAATAAAAAAACTATCCCAACCAGTAGCTCCAGAAGTTCCCATAACAACATAATCAATTTTATCTTCCTTAATTGATCCTTTTATATTGGAAACTAAATCACCATCTTTCAGTCGGTGAGACAACTTAATTTTGTCTAGATGATGAGCCTCTGCAATTGCTCTTAATTTTGGAATTTCATCTTTAAATAAATCAAATTCACTCAATTCTACCGAATCATAAATTGCAGCATAATTCTCTGGGAAAAATTGATTGTCGAATACGGGTAAATCAAAAGTGTGCAATAAAACAAGTTCGCCATGAACTATTTTTGCAAATTCTAAAGCATGAACAAAAGCATTATTAGCAGCTTCAGAAAAATCTGTGGGAAATAGAATCTTTTTCATTTTTATAATGTTTTTACAATTTACTACCTCTAAGTTAACGATAATAAATATTTTACAACATGATAATTATCAGTAATTTACATTTATTTAACATATAAAAAAGCTTACCCAACAATAATAATATATACCGACAGAGTTTTATTATCTTTGTGCTTTAGAATAATCAAAATGATGTATAACGATTCCATCGTAGCCTTAGCAACCCCTTCGGGGGCTGGAGCAATTTCAATAATTAGAATTTCGGGTCAAAATGCCATCGAGATTGGCGCTAGTGTTTTTAAATCTATCAAAAACAAAGATTTAACACAACAAAAAACCCATACCTTACATTTAGGACATATTATTGATGAGGGTAAAACTTTGGATGAAGTTTTGATTTCTATTTTCAAAGGACCTAATTCGTATACAGGCGAAAATACCATCGAAATTTCTTGTCACGGTTCCACTTACATTCAGCAACAAATTATCCAATTATTGCTTAGAAAAGGCTGTCGTATGGCCAATGCGGGTGAATTTACTCTAAGAGCCTTCTTAAACGGCAAATTAGATTTGTCACAAGCCGAAGCCGTTGCAGATTTGATTTCGTCAGACAACGAAGCTTCTCACCAAATTGCAATGCAACAAATGCGTGGCGGATTCTCTAACGAAATTGCCAAACTGCGTGAAGAATTGTTAAATTTTGCTTCGCTTATCGAATTGGAGCTAGACTTTGCAGAGGAAGATGTTGAGTTTGCCGACCGAACTCAATTTCACGAATTATTAAACCGAATTGAATTTGTTCTCAAAAGATTAATCGATTCTTTTGCCGTGGGAAATGTAATTAAAAACGGAATTCCCGTTGCTATTGTGGGCGAACCCAACGTGGGAAAATCTACTTTATTGAACGCTTTATTGAATGAAGAACGTGCTATTGTATCGGATATTGCAGGAACAACTCGTGATACTATTGAAGATGAGTTAGTCATTGGAGGAGTTGGTTTCCGATTTATAGATACAGCTGGAATTCGCGAAACCAAAGATGTGGTAGAAAGCATTGGTATCCAAAAAACATTTGAAAAAATTGAACAAGCTCAGGTAGTTTTATTTATAATTGATAGTTTACAATTGATAATTGATAATGAAAACAAGGTAAAAATTGAAATTGAAAAAATACGAAATCAGTTTCCACTAAAGCCTATAATTGTTGTAATCAATAAAGTTGATACATTAAATCCAGAAGATCGAATTAAATTAGAGCATCAATTATCAATTATCAATTATCAATTGTCAATTGAAATTTCTGCCAAACAAAAAACGGGCATAGACGAACTAAAAAATACTTTGCTATCTTTTGTCAATACAGGTGCTTTGCGTAATAACGAAACTATAGTAACTAATACACGTCACTACGATTCCTTACTTAAAGCGTTAGACGAAATTCAAAAAGTGAAATTTGGTTTGGAATCCAATTTATCTAGCGATTTAATGGCTTTGGATATTAAAGAAGCCTTGTATCATTTTGGACTAATTACAGGACAAGTCACTAACGATGAGTTACTTGGTAATATTTTTGCTAATTTTTGTATTGGAAAATAATATTATTAGCTTAATTTAATATTAATCCTTTAAAATATCGTTTATTAAGATTAATTCTTCTTCGGAAAAATGTGTGTTTTTTAATGATAGAATTGAATCTAAAATTTGTTCTTTCTTGCTTGAACCAATCAATACTGATGTAATTTTAGAATCACGCAATAACCATGCAAGTGCCATATGTGCTAATTTTTGTCCACGCTGTTTTGCTAATTCATTAAGTTTTGAAATCTTAATAATTTTCTCAGAAGTAATATGGTTCTCATTTAAGAAAATACCGCTTACAGCTATTCTAGAATCTTTAGGAATTCCATTCAAATATTTATCCGTAAGCAATCCTTGAGCTAGAGGAGAAAAAGCAATACAGCCGACATTTTCCTTTTCTAAAACATCCAATAGTCCGTTTTCTACATCACGAACAAACATTGAATATTTAGGTTGATGAATTAAGCAAGGAGTACCAAGTTGTTTTAGAATGTTTACCGCTTTTAATGTGTCTTGTGCATTATAATTAGATATTCCTACGTACAATGCCTTTCCTTGACGAACAATCAAATCAAGTGCAGACATAGTTTCTTCTAATGGTGTTTCATTATCTGGCCTATGATGATAAAAAATATCCACATAATCTAGATTCATTCTTTTGAGACTTTGATTAAGACTGGAAACTAAATATTTTTTAGACCCCCAATCTCCATAAGGTCCATCCCACATTGTATACCCAGCTTTAGTAGAAATAATCATTTCATCTCTATAACTCTTAAAATCTTGATTCAATATTACCCCAAAATTCTTTTCGGCAGAACCTGGGGGTGGACCGTAATTGTTTGCTAAATCAAAATGGGTAATGCCATTATCGAAAGCTGTTCTAATAAGATTTTTACTATTTTCAAAATCATTCACATTGCCAAAATTATGCCATAATCCTAATGATAAAGCTGATAATTTGATTCCGGAATTACCACAACGACGATATTCCATAGTTTCATAGCGATTTGACATCGGTGTATAAGTCATAAAAAAATAGCTTTAAATTGATATACTTAAATATAAAAACGTTACTAAAAGTATTATTTAAAAAATTAGTAACCAAATCTTATTTTCCAATTAATAATCACATCGTAAATATTAAATTTTGCATTAATCAATTATTGATTGTAAATTTGAACGGAGAGTATAGTTTTTCTTAAAACTAAGAATTAACGCTAAATATAAAGCATTTACAGAAACGATTATATGAAAAAATATTTTTTACATAACGGAACCGAAAGCTCAGGTCCTTTTAGCTTTGACGAATTAAAAACTCTGAAAATCACTAAAACGACCCCCGTTTGGTTCGAAGGTATGGAAAAATGGAAATATGCAGGAGATATAGCAGAACTTTACGAATTAGTTGCCATTACTCCGCCGCCTTTTCAAGTAGAAGAAGTACCCGCTCCACAACCTCCAAGAAGAGTTTCTAACGCAGCTTTTTTAGGACTTTCAAAAAATGGTTTCATTGGTGTAGTAGTCGTTATTCTAATCATCTCTACTGTTGTTTTTAATATCATCCAAAACAACCGAAGCGAAGAATTAGAAGCAAAAAACAAAAAGACATTACTTGAAAATAGACAATTTTTGCTACAACAAAAAGAAATTGAAGCCAAAGACAAACTAATTGAAGAACAAGAAAAAGCTGAAGCTGAACGTACAGCCAGAGAGAAAAAACAAACTATCACTGACCGCATCTCTGCCATAGAAAACGAAATGGCTGTAACCAAAGATGATTTAGATACTGCTAAAGAAAAATTGGCTAAAGCCAATGATTTCAAAGTATTGCGAACTTCGGCTGAAAAAAGCGAAGAGCTAAAAAAACTAAAACAAGAGATTGCAGATTTAGAAAAAGAATTGGAAGATTTAGAAGCTGAACAAAATCGATTGAATTTAGAATTGGATAAAATTAAATAAATCTAGGTTTCAAAATAATCACCATCAAGATAAAACCATTCTCCATTTTCAAATACAAATCGAGAATGCTCGTGATGCACTTGTAATTGCTTATCAGAGTCTAAATAATACGCTTTAAACGCTACAGTGGTTGGTGTAACATTAACTATTTTCAGTCGCTGCCATTGATTTTGAGTAGCCCAACTTAAAATATCCTCCCTTGCATAATATCTTCTATGAGAAGGAGCTGTAGTTGCAATTAAATAATCTGCATCCTGAACTACATAAGCGACATACCGTGAACGCATTAAAGCCTCGGCGGTTGTTGCTTTTTGTAATCCCAATACTATTGGCTGACAACATTTGTCAAAAGAAATAGCTGAGCCACAAAAACAACGTTGAATTGCCATTAATTCAGCTCGTTAATTTTTTGATGCAATTGATTCAATAACACTTGGTATTTACTGATTTCGATTAAGTCGGCATCATCATCTGAAAAATCAAGAAAATCATCCAGTTGTTGACTTATTTCTACCAATTTATTATTGGCTTCTTTGCCCTTTTTAGCTGCAATTAAATCAATTATTTTTTGTACTTCTTGTTGTAATAAATTGAAATCGTGGTGTTCCATATCGTAATTATTTATTTATTTCATCCTGCTTATTAGCATTGAATTGTTTGGTAATTTGTTTTAGTTTTTCTTTACGAGCCATCGCTGCTTTTTTAGCTTTATCTTGCTCTTTGTGCAATTTGTCGTTATGCTTTTTGATATTCTTTTCGTTATTTCTGCCCATAATTTAGAGTTGTTCTCGTTTAATTTCTTCCAATGACTTCTCAGTATGGATAAGTCCGTTAATAATCTTCATTCTTAAATCGTCTAAATCATCGTACTCAAAATACTTTGCCCAAGAAGTCAATTCAAATAAATTTCGAATTTGTTTGATTCTCTTGGCCGTTTCAAAACTCGTTCGAATCACTGCCTTTTGATTGTAAGTAGGATTGTTTTTGTGTTGGTAATTTACCGTTTTTTTTTCAAAATTAGCTTCTAAATAATACAATTTATCCGTAGCGTTATCGGGATAAAAACTGGTCCAAAGTGCAAACCCTAATTTGTGTTTTGTGGGCGACTCTATTTCCATTGGTTCTAATCTCCACTTGCTATTAGCGAGCCTACCCCAATGGTTTGACAATCGGTACATGCCTTCTTTTGTATAATAATACGAACTCCCCGCCTTACTTTCATATTGAACCGACAATCCTTCAATAGCAGCGATTGGCAATTCGTTAAAAACACAAAAAGTATTTTTAAACGCATTAGGACTGGGACGAAATTGTTTTACCATAGTACAAAAGTAAGTAGAATCTCCTTTTCAGCCTAAACAAACAATAATTGATTAAGTTTGCAGTCTAAAAATTATAAAATTCGAGATTATGTCTAAATCTTCACACGATAAAATGCTTCAAAAAGGAGTTTTTACAGGAATAATGGAACAGGATGAAAATGGCAACTACTTTTGCGGAGAATACCTTCTAGACTATAAATTGGCGCATGCCAATCATGCAGTTGGCGATTGGATAACGATAAAATCTATCATTGAAAATCCGAGTGACATCAGCTACAATCAATACCCTAAAAAGTCTAAAAACTTTGACAAGGCCAATAACAAGTCACAATATTAAATCGTACTAAGCGCCCTTTTTAATAATATTCTTTGGTCGAAAACCAAAAACTTAAAAAAAAGTGTACCTTTGCAAAAAATTTGTCGTTTTCGGATAAACAATCCATTACAAACAAACTAAAAGACAAATAGTTATCTTTATTTATGAAAAAAATAGTTGAATACCGTAAGTTATTAAATGTAGACAAAACTGTCGAACTTAAAGATTTAAAAACCATTTATCGTAATGCGATGAAAGATGCACATCCTGATAAATTTCAAGGTGATGAAGCAGGTTTAAAAGCGGCAGAAGAAAATAGTAAACAAATTATTGAAGCTTACCATTTCTTAGTAAGTATTAATCCTGAAACGATTAAACAAAACTTACCTGAGTATACTGAAACTATCGCTACTTCTACTATCACAGATTACAAATTTGTAGACGGACGATTAATCATCAATTTCTCAAACGGAAGTGTTTACGAATACATTAGTGTACCTAAAGCAACTTACGTAAAAATGGTGAATGCTGATTCTCCAGGACGTTTTGCTAAAAGACATATCTTGAATAACTTTACTTGGAGAAAAACCATCAACCAAGAATAAAATCTATTCAAAATTACAGTACAAAAGCACTCTATTTTAGGGTGCTTTTTTTATTGGAACTCATATTCAAACACTTCATTGGAATAAAGAAGCTCTTTATTTAACATAAAACAAAAACTATAACAAAAATTTAAGTTCAAAAAGTGGTAATAATTTATAATTTTAGATACTTTTGCCAACTTAAATCATTTAACAAACTTATAATGAAAAAAATAATTGTATTACTTTCTGCTACTGTAGTATTAGTTGCTTGTAGCAAAGCTGGTAAAGATGAGTACATCATTTCTGGTACTGCAAAAGGAGTTGAAAACGGGAAAACTATTATTCTTGAAACACAAGATGAAACAGGATTAGTAGCAAAAGATACTGTAAAAGTAGAGAATGGTAAATTTGAAATGAAAGGTAAAATTTCTGAACCTGCTTTCTACACTATCAAATTAGAAGGTATCCCTGCTCCAATTCCATTCATCTTGGAAAATGGAGAAGAGGTAACTATTGAAATCAATAAAGATAGCATCCAAAAATCAAAAGTTTCTGGAACATATAACAATGATGAATATGCTAAATTCAACGAAGAAATCACTAAGGTTCAAAAGAAACTAGTTGATTTTCAAACTAAAAATACGCCTGCCATGCAAGCTGCTCAACAAGCAAAAGATACTGTTGCTATCAACAAATTAATGCAAGAATTTGGTAGAATTCAACAAGAGGTGGGAGAAACTTCAAAAGCAAAATACTTAACGTATGCTGAGTCTCACCCAAAATCTTTCATCTCTGTACTAATCTTACAAGGTATTTTAAACGATCCTAGTACTGATATCAAAAAAGCAGAGGCCATGTTCAACAGCTTAGAAGAATCATTACAAAATACAAAACCTGGTAAAGCAGTAAAAGAAGCTTTAGGGAAGTTAAAAGCAGGTCCTGTTGCAGCACCATCTTTGGGAGGAGCTAAATGAAGAGCTGATTTTTCAGCACCTAATCCAGACGGTAAAGCAATTACTTTAAAAGAAAGTTTAGGCAAAGTTACTATTGTTGATTTTTGGGCTTCTTGGTGTGGCCCTTGTCGTAAGGAAAATCCAAATATGGTAGCCATTTATAAGGAGTTTCACTCCAAAGGGCTTAACATCGTTGGCGTTTCTTTAGACAAAGAAGCTAAGGCTTGGAAAGAAGCAATTGCCAAAGATCATTTGAATTGGACTCAGGTTTCTCACCTCAAACATTGGGCAGAGCCTATTGCAAGACAATATAACGTTGAATCTATTCCAGCAACATTCATTTTAGATGCTTCTGGAAAAGTAATTGCAAAAGATTTAAGAGGAACCGATTTACGCAATAAAATCGCAGCACTTTTAGCTAAATAAAGTCAGCAACAATTGAAAATAAAAAAATCTCCCAATGGGAGATTTTTTTATTTTATTCAATACCAACACATTAAAAATAATAGCAAAATTAAGTGCTATTTTAATTTGCAAACATCAAAACAGTTTATATATTTGCAACCGCTTAGACAAACAAAACGGCCTAGTCTAGGAAATGGGGAGATACTCAAGCGGCCAACGAGGGCAGACTGTAAATCTGCTGTGAAAACTTCGCAGGTTCGAATCCTGCTCTCCCCACAAAAAAGTCCCGATAATATCGGGACTTTTTTATTTATAACTCAAATTATAACTTTCCTAATCGCTGCATGATAAAAAGCACTATAATTGGAATGGTCAATAAAATAACCATTAAGGTGTGTTCTACTAATAATTGAGGTTGTTCAATGAGCGTAATTACATAACCACCGACAGCTCCTCCAAAATGGGCTGAATGTCCAATGTTGTCGTTTTGAGATTTCATTCCGTAAATTGAATACAGCAAGTACAAAATACCAAAAAGATATGCTGGAATGGGAACAACAAAGAACAGCCCTAACATCATATCAGGTTGCAGCAATATAGCCGAATACAAAACTCCCGTAACTGCTCCTGAAGCTCCAACAGCACGGTAACTATAGTTATTTTTATTAAAAATATAGGTCAATAAATTTCCAAAAACTAAACTTCCCATATAAATAAGAACAAAAGTCCAATTCCCTAAATAAGCTAAAACCAAAGGCGCAAAAAACCAGAGCGTCATCATATTGAATAGTAGATGCATCATATCCACATGCAAAAAACCAGAAGATAGCATCCTGATTTGTTCTCCTTTATGAATACTTCCAATATGGAATTCGTATTTTCTAAAAAAAGAAAGGTCATTAAATCCTTTATAACTTATCAAAACTGTAACTGCAATGAGTATTAGTAATATCATATTCATATCACTTTATTTATAGTGAATGGTAAAGATAGTGATTCAGCTAAATTGACGTTGTTCTATTTCAAATTTAAATTCTCATTTATTTTGAATTATATTTGTCAAAAATTACCGCATGCAATTTCTGATTTTTATACTAAGTTTTCCCTTGCTTTGGATTATTTCAATACTCCCATTTCGGCTATTCTATTGGTTTTCTGATTGTATTTATTTCGTAGTGTATTATATTATTGGATATCGAAAAAAAATAGTTCGTTATAATTTATCCATCGCACTACCCCATCTGACTGAGGAGAAGCGTTTAATTATAGAGAAAAAATTCTACCAACACATGTGTGACATGTTTTTAGAAATGATTAAAACCATGTCTATTTCATCGGCAGAAATGAATAAACGTTTTGTAATTACGAATATTGATTTAATTAAAGAATACGAACAGAAAGAGAAAAGTATAATATTATTAGCCTCTCATTATGCCAGTTGGGAATGGCTACTATCTATTAACGAAAGAACCAAATTCAAATGTATAGGAGTTTATAAAAAAATTAATAATCGCTACTTTGACGCACTTGTTCGAAGAATTAGATCGAAATTCAATTCTGAGTTAGTTACTACTAATAAAACAATTGCTTTAATCGCCGAAAACCAAGAAAAAGGGATTATGGGAATGTATGGGTTGGCAAGCGATCAATCTCCTCAAGTACATCGAACGTTTCATTGGCAAAAATTTATGGGAATAGAAGTTCCTGCTCATACTGGTGCCGAAATGTTGGCTAAACGCTACGATTTAGAAGTGGTTTTTGCAAAGGTAAAAAAAGTAAAAAGAGGCTATTATGAGGCTACATTTATTCCAATATGTGACAACCCAAAATCCATTCCTGATTATAAAATTACAGATACTTATCTAAAAGAAGTAGAGCAACAAATTCTAGAAGCACCCGAATATTATTTTTGGACACACAAAAGATGGAAACATCGTAGGGGATAGATAAAAAAATCCCCTTTCTTTTCAGAAAGGGGATTTTTATTTACAATAGTAATCCAATTAAATTCCTGCGATTATTTTTATCTCATCAATGATTCGCAATGCTAATACATCGGCTTCTTGTTGTGAAGGAGCTTCGGTATAGATTCTGATGATAGGTTCTGTATTCGATTTTCTCAAATGCACCCATTCGGTAGCAAAATCAATTTTTACTCCATCAATCGTCGTAATGTCTTCATTTTTATATTTATCAGTCATAGCAACCAAAATAGCATCTACATCAATTTGAGGAGTCAACTCAATTTTATTTTTGCTCATATAGTATTCTGGATACGACGCACGTAAAGCCGAAACTGTCATTTTTTTGTTAGCCAAATGTGTTAAAAACAAAGCGACTCCAACCAAACTATCGCGTCCATAATGCAATTCAGGATAAATAATTCCGCCATTTCCTTCACCTCCAATAACCGCGTTATTCTTTTTCATTAACTCCACTACATTCACTTCGCCCACGGCACTGGCTTCATAGCTTCCCTTGTGAGCATTGGTCACATCACGCAAAGCACGAGACGAAGACATATTCGAAACGGTGTTACCAGGAGTTTTGCTCAATACATAATCGGCGCAAGCCACCAAAGTATATTCTTCACCAAACATTTCGCCATCTTCAGAAATGAAAGCCAAACGATCTACATCGGGATCTACTACAATCCCAAGGTGCGCTTTTTCTTTGACAACCAATTCTGAAATATCAGTCAAATGCTCTTTCAACGGTTCTGGATTGTGTGGAAAATGTCCGTTAGGCTCGCAGTATAATTTGACTACTTCAACACCCATTAATTCTAATAATTTTGGAATAATAATACCTCCTGAAGAATTTACACCGTCGACTACTACTTTGAATTGAGCCTCTTTTACAGCAGCTACATCTACTAAAGGCAAATTCAATACCTCATCAATATGAATGTCCATATAAGCATCATTTTCTACAATAGTTCCTAGCGAATCTACATCTGAAAAATCAAAAGCTTCTGCTTCAGCAATTTCTAAGATTTTTTCTCCTTCCCCTCCATTTAAAAATTCCCCTTTTTCGTTTAATAACTTCAAAGCGTTCCATTGTTTTGGATTATGAGAGGCGGTCAAAATAATCCCTCCGTCTGCTTTTTCTAAAGGCACGGCTACTTCAACCGTTGGCGTAGTGGATAGTCCCAAATCAATGACATCAATTCCAAGTCCAACCAAAGTATTCACTACTAAATTATGAATCATTGGCCCCGAAATTCTAGCATCACGACCAATCACTACTGATAATTTATCTTTGCCCGAATAATTTTTCAACCAAGTTCCATAGGCCGAAGCAAATTTCACTGCATCAACTGGAGTCAGGTTATCTCCTACTTTACCTCCGATTGTTCCTCGAATTCCTGAGATTGATTTTATTAAAGTCATCTGTATCTGAATTAAAATTTTGTTTAGAAATACAAATATAAAAGTTCGCGTTTAGCTAAACGAGATATTTCTTAAGTTTTTATCAAAAATGAAATTCTTTTATAAACTGAACTTTGTATATTTGGAAAGCAACAACTTGAAAAAACTATGAATTTCCTTGCTCATATTCATCTTTCTGGAGAAAACGAATTCATCAAAATTGGCAATTTTATGGCCGATGGAGTTCGAGGAAAACAATATGAACATTTTCCTCCAGCAATTCAAAAAGGAATTTTGTTGCATCGAGCCATTGATACTTTTACTGATGCGCATCCGATTTTCAGACAAAGTACTAAAAGGCTGCATGCACGTTACCATCACTATGCTGGAGTTATCGTTGATATGTATTACGACCATTTTTTAGCCAAAAACTGGTCCAATTACCACCCTGAAAATTTAGACCTTTATGCCAATACCTTTTACCAATCCTTATTAGACAATCATACACTTTTGACTACTAAAACACAAAACATTTTGCCTTATATGATGGAATACAATTGGCTAGTAAGTTACCAATCCATATCGGGTTTAGAACGTATTTTGAGTCAAATGGATCACCGCACCAAAAATCAATCTTTGATGCGATTTGCAACCGAAGAACTTATTACTTACTATGATGAATTTGAAACAGAATTTTCACTTTTTTATAAAGAAATACAACTATTTTCAAAAGATAAATTAATTGAAATCAAGCTACTATTTCCTTAATCCAATATAATGAACTTTATTACCGAATTAGAAAACGAATTCAAGACCAAGCAACATCCAGAAAATGCTTTGCCCATGGCAAAATACATGAAGGATTTATTTCCGTTTTTTGGAATCAAAACAGACGAAAGAAGAGCCATTTTTAAATCTGTTTGTAAAAAATACTCAACTGAAATTAATAACAATGTAAGAGCAATTGGTTGGGAACTTTTTTTGAAAAAAGAACGTGAACTTCAATATTGCGGTATTGAAATCATTATTAAGACTCTAAAAAACAAATATGTAGTTGAAGATATCATTTGGATTGAAAAATTATTGATTACCAATTCTTGGTGGGATAGTGTAGATACGATTTCAAAATTCATGCTTGGTGCTTATTTGCAACAATTTCCATCTGAAATCCCCACTGTTGTAGAACGATTTTCAAATGCGGAAAATAGGTGGTTGAACCGAAGTGTGATCTTATTCCAACTAGGCTACAAATCAAAAACTGATTTCAAGTTACTGCAATCATTATGCTTAAAACACAGTCATTCCAATGAATTTTTTATTCGGAAAGCAATTGGTTGGGCGCTGCGAGAATATGCTAAGACCGATTCAGAAGCAGTTCGAAAATTTGTATTACAATCGAACTTAAAGCCTTTGAGTAAAAAAGAAGCTTTAAAAAATATTTAATTGTAATTTAGCGCACTGAAAAAAACTCTAATGCTCAAGAAAGCTTTACATAAAATAGAACAAACTATCGCTTGGTCAAGATCAAAATTAGGCGATAAGCAATTCATCTTTCTATCGGCTGTTCTTGTTGGTATATCGGCAGCGTTTGCTGTAATTGTGCTAAAAGCTTTTGCTCACTGGGTATTTACCTTTGCTACGTATGTCAGTCGGATTCTAAAATTAGGTTTTTTCAACAGTATTTTACCTATTATCGGGATTCTATTAACCGTTTTTGTAATCAAAAAATTCTTAAGCGGCACTATCCAAAAAGGGACTTCCCAAATCCTGTATGCGGTGGCCAAAAAAGCCAGTATTATCCCAAGAAAACAAATGTATGCACAAATCATCACCAGCTCGTTAACCGTTGGTATGGGTGGTTCTGCCGGGCTAGAAAGTCCCATTGTAATTACGGGTGCTGCTTTTGGCTCTAATTTTGCCCAGAAATACCGATTAAGTTATAAAGATAGAACCTTACTTATTGGATGTGGCGTTGCTGCTGGTATCGCAGCCGCTTTTAACGCGCCTATTGCCGGAGTTTTATTTGCCATTGAAGTTCTTTTGGTAGACGTAAGTATTTCGGCTTTCACCCCCATTATGATTGCTGCGGCTACGGGAGCTTTAGTTTCTGTAATTGTGTTAGACGAAAGCATTTTACTTTCCTTCAAACAACAAGAAGATTTTAACTATCATAACATTCCGTTTTATGCGTTTTTAGGCGTTTTTACAGGTTTGATTTCTATTTATTATTCTCGAAATTTTCAACGAGTAGAACATTTTTTCAGTCGTCTAAAATTAGGCCCTTACAAAAAAGCCCTTTTTGGTTCTACCCTTTTGGCTATTTTGATTTACGTATTCCCTACTCTTTTTGGCGAAGGGTATGAAAGCATCCGAATTTTATCTGAAAGCGATCCTGGACAATTATTAGAAGACACTCTGTTTAGTGGATTCAGAAACAATAGCTGGGTACTTTTACTCTTTGTTGGCTGCACCATGATGCTTAAGGCTTTTGCTTCGGGCTTAACTATCGGTAGTGGAGGTAATGGAGGGAACTTTGCCCCATCACTATTTTTAGGGTCGTATGTTGGTTTTTTCTTTTCTAAGTTCATTAACCTTATTGGGCTAGCCAAATTACCCATCAGCAATTTCACTTTAGTAGGAATGGCTGGTATATTAAGTGGTTTGTTTCATGCCCCTTTAACCGCTATTTTCTTGATTGCTGAAATTACGGGTGGTTATAACCTAATGATTCCTTTGATGATTGTTTCCTCGATTAGCTTTGCTATTTCAAAACGTTTCGAAAAACACTCTATGGATGTGAAGAATTTAGCCAAGAAAGGTCACGCCTTTACTAGCAACAAAGACGCTAATGTATTATCTACTTTGGATACTAATTCCATCATTCAAACGGATTATTTAACCGTTTCACCTAATGAAAATTTGGACAAATTAGTCGACTTAATTTCTAATTCTACTCAAGTTGTTTTCGCAGTGGTGAATTTGGAAAATGAATTGGTTGGTGTAGTCTATTTCAATGACATCAAAGAAATTATTTTCAATACCTACCGAGTGAAGTACACCCAAATTAAAGAAATCATGACTGCTCCCAAACAAATCATCACTCCAGAAGATAGTATGGAAGTGGTTATGAATAAATTTGAGCAAACTAAAATGGCCTTCTTACCCGTACTCAAAAACGGTAAATACTACGGATTCATTTCTAAATCACTCGCCTTAGAGGCTTATCGTACCAAACTAAAATCGATGACGATTGAGTAGTACATTGGAAATTAAGAATCAATTCGGATTTTAATTCTCTGTTTTACTCCCTATTTTAACATAAACTTCGCTTGTGTTGTACCAAAAGAATCAATCAAAATGGTAACTTTGTTTTTTTGCAAAAATTATGTTAGACACAAACAATACTATCGACGTTCAAGGCGCACGCGTTCACAATCTAAAAAACATTGATATTGCTATCCCTCGGGAGCAATTAGTCGTGATCACTGGGCTTTCGGGTTCCGGAAAATCATCTTTAGCTTTTGATACTATTTATGCCGAAGGACAACGTCGTTATATCGAAACCTTCTCTGCGTATGCACGACAGTTTTTAGGAGGTTTAGAACGCCCGGATGTAGATAAAATTGACGGCCTTTCACCCGTAATTGCCATTGAGCAAAAAACAACCAGCAAGAGTCCGCGCTCGACTGTGGGAACCATTACTGAAATCTATGACTTTTTGCGTTTGTTGTATGCCCGTGGCGCTGATGCTTACAGTTACAATACGGGAGAAAAAATGGTTTCGTACTCTGACGAGCAAATCAAAGAGTTGATTATTCAGGATTTTACAGGAAAACGAATCAATATTTTAGCACCTATTATTCGTGCTAGGAAAGGGCATTATGCTGAACTTTTCCAACAAATAACCAAACAAGGGTTTTTAAAAGTTCGTGTGAACGGAGAAATTCAGGATTTGGTTAGCGGCATGAAACTAGACCGTTACAAAACCCACGATATTGAAATCGTGGTGGACAGACTCGTTGTGGATAGCAGCGAAGACAACCAAAAACGACTATCAGAAAGTATCAATACCGCCATGCACCACGGCGAAAATGTGTTGATGGTTTTAGACCAAGACTCCAACGAAGTGCGTTATTTCAGTCGGAATTTAATGTGTCCGACGACGGGAATTTCGTATCAAAATCCAGAACCTAATTTATTTTCTTTCAATTCGCCAAAAGGTGCTTGTGCGCATTGTAACGGATTGGGAACTGTAAATGAAATCAATCGTAAAAAAATCATCCCGAATCCGAAATTATCGATTAAAAATGGAGGTTTTGCGCCTTTGGGCGAATACAAATCGTCTTGGATTTTCAAGCAATTGGAAATCATTGGCGAAAAATACGGTTTCAAATTGACCGATGCGGTGGAAACCATTTCAGAAGAAGCGATGGAAATGATTTTGAACGGCGGAAAAGAGAAGTTTACCATCAATTCAAAAGATTTAGGCGTAGCCAGAGAATACAAAATTGACTTTGAAGGAATTACTCATTTTATCAAAAACCAACACGACGAGAGTGGTTCAAGCACAATTAAACGTTGGGCTAAAGAATTCATGGACGAAGTAAAATGTCCTGAATGTGAAGGTTCGCGATTGAAAAAAGAAGCTTTATTCTTTAAAGTAAACGATAAAAACATTGCTGAATTAAGCGATTTAGATATTTCGGATTTGACGGCTTGGTTTCAAGAGTTAGAAAGTCATTTATCTGACAAACAAAAAGCGATTGCCTCTGAAGTCATTAAAGAAATCAAAGACCGATTGGCTTTCTTGATGAATGTGGGATTGAATTATTTGGCGTTAAGCCGAAGTTCAAAATCCCTTTCGGGAGGTGAAGCACAGCGCATCCGATTGGCGACACAAATTGGTTCTCAATTAGTGGGTGTGTTGTATATTTTGGACGAGCCGAGTATTGGTTTGCACCAAAGAGACAATGAAAAACTAATTCATTCTTTGGAACAATTGCGTGATATTGGCAATTCGGTTTTAGTAGTAGAACACGACAAAGACATGATTGAACGTGCGGATTATGTGATTGACATTGGTCCGAAAGCAGGGAAATTTGGCGGCGAAATCATCAGTCAGGGAACACCTGCTGAGATTTTAAAAAGCAATACAATTACTGCTCAGTTTTTGAATGGGGATATGAAAATCGAAGTTCCTAAAAAGCGTCGCGAAGGCAATGGTAAATTTTTGAAACTAACAGGCGCCACCGGAAATAATTTAAAAAATGTTTCTGTTGAATTGCCTTTAGGTCAACTCATTTGCGTGACGGGAGTTTCAGGAAGTGGAAAATCGACTTTGATTAACGAGACCCTCTACCCTATTTTGAATGCCTATTATTTCAACGGAGTTAAAAAACCGCAGCCGTATAAAAAAATTGAAGGTTTAGAGCATATTGACAAAGTAATCGATATTGACCAAAGTCCGATTGGGCGAACACCAAGGTCAAACCCTGCTACCTATACCGAAGTATTCTCGGAGATTCGAAATCTGTTTACCATGACTTCAGAAAGTATGATTCGAGGTTATAAAGCAGGTCGTTTTAGTTTTAATGTGAAAGGCGGTCGTTGCGAAACTTGTGAAGGATCAGGGGTTCGAACCATTGAAATGAATTTTTTACCCGATGTGTATGTAGAGTGTGAAACTTGTCAGGGCAAACGTTTTAACAGAGAAACCTTGGAAATTCGTTACAAAGGAAAATCCATTTCGGATGTACTGAATATGACGGTAGATGAGGCAGTACCTTTCTTTGAAAACATACCGAAGATTTACAGAAAAGTAAAAACCATTCAAGAAGTAGGATTGGGCTACATTACCTTGGGACAACAAAGTACAACACTCTCTGGAGGCGAAGCACAACGCATCAAACTAGCAGGCGAATTGTCTAAAAAAGATACTGGAAACACTTTTTACATTTTAGACGAACCTACAACAGGACTTCATTTTGAAGACATTCGGGTATTGATGGATGTTATCAATAAACTGGTTGACAAAGGCAATACCATTCTGATTATTGAACATAATATGGACGTAATCAAACTAGCGGATTATATCATTGACATTGGCCCTGAAGGTGGAAAAGGCGGTGGTCAACTCGTTGCTAAAGGAACTCCTGAAGAAATTAGTAAAAATAAAAATAGTTATACTGCGCAGTTTTTGAAAAAAGAATTGATGTAATTCCCCTCCACTGGAGGGGTGCCTGAAAGGCGGGGTGGTTATTTTATTATATTCAACCTATATAAAAACTATACTATGGAAAACAATAGGGAAATAATAGCTTTTATAAATAATCAACCCATATTTAGCAATTATATAGAAAATTTACCTTGTAACATCCAACTAAAATCTAGAGCCAGAGCATTGCGTAAAGCAGGTGTTTTATCAGAAGTTATTTTCTGGTTGCAAGTTCACAAAGGAATGTTTTGGAAAATTGACTTTGATAGACAAAGAATTATAGGTAACTATATTGTCGATTTTTATATAAAAACATTAGGATTAATTATTGAGATTGATGGGTCAAGTCATAATGAAAAAGAAAAATACGATCAAAAAAGAGACGACTATTTTATATCATTAGGACTAAAAATTTATAAAATTTCAGACTTAAGAGTAAAGCATGATTTAAATAACGTAATGATAGAGTTGGAAAAATATATCACAAAAGAATTTGGCAAGAAAACTTAAACCACCCCTCCCTACGGGCACCCCTCCAGTGGAGGGGATAACAAAAAAATAAATACAGATTAAAAATTAGTAAAAATATACTGCGCAGTTTTTGAAAAAAGAATTAGTTTAGTATAACAAAACTATAGCCCTGCTGTTCACTGTATTTTTTTAAGGCTTCCAGCCTTTAGAAGGCTGGAAGCATTAAACCAAAAAAAAAAAAAAATGAGACTACAAGATTTTGATAATGACGAAGACAAAGTAATTCAGGATAAACTGAAGCAAAAAACATGGAATGAAATTCGTACTAATGACAGTTGGGCGATTTTCAAGATCATGTCAGAATTTGTAAATGGGTATGAAACTATGGGGCGTATTGGTCCTTGTGTAACTATTTTTGGTTCTGCTAGGATTCAGCCCGAAGATCCTTATTATTTACTTGCAGAAAAAATTGCTTATAAAATCAGTAAAGCTGGTTATGGCGTTATTACTGGTGGTGGCCCTGGAATTATGGAAGCCGGAAATAAAGGTGCGCATTTAGGCGGAGGTACCTCTGTAGGATTGAATATTGAATTGCCTTTTGAGCAACACTACAATCCGTACATTGACCGAGATAAAAACCTGAATTTTGATTACTTCTTTGTTCGCAAAGTGATGTTTGTAAAATACTCTCAAGGGTTTGTTGTAATGCCAGGAGGTTTTGGCACTATGGACGAACTATTTGAAGCGATGACTTTGATTCAGACTAAAAAAATAGCACGTTTTCCAATTATTCTGGTAGGCACCTCATTTTGGTCAGGTTTAATTGAATGGATTAAAACGGTTTTAATAGAGCGAGAAAAAACGGTAAGTGCCAGCGATTTGGATTTGTTCAAAATTGTAGATACCGAAGACGAAGTAGTTGCTGTTTTAGACGCATTCTACAAAAAATACGATTTGAGTCCTAACTTTTAAAAGAAGTTCTTTTCAAAATTACCTGAACTGTTTTCGGTTAACAGCTTGTATATTGTACCTAAAATTTGACCATTGAAATCATTTCTAAAAATAGCGTTTTGTATACTGATGGCATTAGCATCAAATAATCTGATGGCTCAGCATCGTTCCAAAATGAATGTTGAGTTGAATGCTGAAAATAAAACGCTTAGTATTCAACAAGAAATTACTTTTTTTAATCAGTCAAATGATAGCATCAGTGCTATTGTATTAAACGATTGGAACAATGCCTACTCCGACAAGAACACTCCTTTAGGTAAACGATTTTCGGACGAATTTTATCGAGGTTTTCATCTTGCTAAAGAAGAAGAACGTGGCAGTACAACCAACCTAACAATTCTTAATGAAGATAAATTATTCCTTTCTTGGTTTAGAACAAAAAACAATCCTGACTATATCACTGTAGACTTAAGAAATAAACTAGCTCCAAATCAAAAAGTCACTTTATATCTTACTTATTTTTCTAAAATACCGAGTAATAAATTCACCAAATACGGTTATGCCGAAAATGGTGATTTGAATCTTAAAAACTGGTTCCTCACCACTGCTCGATACGAGAACAAAACCTTTGTTAAATATAGCAATAGTAATTTAGATGATATTGCTAACGGAATTTGTGACTATACCATTCACTTCAAAATTCCGAAAGGACTTACTTTAACTACCGATTTAAATGTTGCAGAACAAACTGGAGATAAAACCCATTCTGATTACTTATTAGAAGGAGAAAACAGAACTGATTTCAGTTTGTTCATCGAATCTAAATCCGGTTTTAAAAGTTATTACAACGACTTAAATGAGGTCATTTCTAATATCAGTAATGAGAAGCTAGATGAGATACAAAAAATCATAATTATTAATCGAATCGCTAATTTCACTAATGATTTCATTGGTATTTATCCTCATCAAAAAATTGTTGTTTCACAAACTAATTATGACCGAAATCCATTTTACGGTCTAAACCAATTACCTTCATTTTTAAATCCGTTTGAAGAAGATTTTTTATTTGAAATCAAGTTTTTAAAAACTTATTTGGAAACTTATTTAAAAAACAGTTTGCATTTAGACCCAAGAAAAGACAACTGGATTTATGATGCATTACAAATGGATGCTATGATTAAATATATAGAACAATATCATCCAGACACCAAAATGTTAGGTAAAGCTTCGAGTTACAAACTTTTAAAAAGCTATAATTTAGCCAATCTAAAATTCAACGAGCAATACAGTTACTTCTATATGCTGATGGCTCGTAAAAATCTAGACCAAACACTTGGCAGTACAAAAACTGATTTAATCAAATTCAATGAACAAATTGCCAGTAAGTACAGAGCTGGTTTAAGTATTCGATTTTTAGATAATTACTTGCAAAACGATATCGTTAAAAATAGCATTCGTGAATTTTATATAAAAAATAAGGCACAACAAACTTCCAATACAGACTTTGAGAATATATTAAAATCCAATACCAATAAAAATATTGATTGGTTTTTTACCACTATTGTAAATTCTAGGGAGTTGATCGATTATAAATTCTCTAAAGTTTCACAAACCAAAAACAGTGTCACCTTTTCTGTAAAAAACAAAACCGAAATTCCTATCCCAATACCAATTTATGGAATTAAAAAAGGGGATATTGTATTTAAAGAATGGTTAGATTTAAAGGAATGCGACAGTACTTTTACTTTAAAAAGAAATCATGCAGATAAAATTATATTGAACTATAGAAATGAAGTTCCTGAATACAATTTGAGAAATAATTGGAAAAAATTAGAAGGTTTTTTTCCGAATAATCGACCAATAAAATTTGTTTTTATGAAAGATTTAGAAGATCCTTATTACAATCAAATTTTATATGTTCCCTCAGTAACCTATAATTTTTATGATGGAATTTCTCCTGGATTGCGCTTGCATAATAAAACTGTTTTAGACAAGCCATTTATATTTGATATAGCTCCAGCATTTTCTACAAAATCTAAAAATGTTTCAGGAAATGGCGCACTTATTATTAATGAAAATTACAGAGATAGTAAATTGTTTAATATAAGATATACTCTTAGTGGAGCTTATTTTCATTACGCTCCAGATGCTACTTACACTAAGATTTCTCCTTCTATCGAATTTAGAATACGTGAAACTAATTTTAGAGACAATAGAAAACAGGGGATTGCTATTCGACAAGTTATAGTAAATAGAGAAAAGAGTGAATTGATTTCTACTAATTTTGGTGAAAATTATTCTGTTTTAAATGCTCGGTATTTTAATACAAAGACCGAAATAACCAATCACATTAGTTCAAGTAGTGATATTCAATTCTCAAAAAAATTCGGAAAAATTGCGGCAGAAATTGAATATAGAAAGTTATTTGAAAGTAATCGACAAATTAATTTACGCTTATTTGCAGGTACTTTTTTATATAACAAATCTAATTCTGACTATTTTAGTTTTGCCTTAGATCGACCTACAGACTATTTGTTTGATTATAATTTTTATGGAAGATCTGAAAGTACCGGTTTTTTTAGCCAACAATATATTCAAGCAGAAGGTGGATTTAAATCAAAATTAAATATTCCCTTTGCAAATCAATGGATGGTTACATTAAACGGAAGCGTAAATATTTGGAATTGGATTGAGTTATATGGCGACCTTGGTCTTATTAAAAACAAATCTAAAAATGGCCATTTCGTTTACGATAGTGGAATCCGATTGAACTTTGTTACTGATTATTTTGAATTGTATTTACCCATCTACTCTAATAACGGCCTAGAAATAAATCAAAAAAACTACAATGAAAAAATACGTTTTGTGGTCACTTTTTCACCTAAAACGTTAATCAATCTTTTCAATAGAAAGTGGTTTTAAGGATATACAATTTATTTGAATTAAATTACATATTTATTTAACAAATTATATTTTTACAAATAATAATTCAACAAAAAGCCAAAAATAACCAAAATGATTACAAAAAGCTAAATTTAATTTTTAGACATACTATGAAAATAAGTAGTTTTTAATTAGATTTGTACATTATGTCATCCTTTTCAATTATGATAAAAGAAAAAACGAATACAACATTAACGTTTGAAGACTTCAAAACAGAGGTCTTGAATGACTACAAAATTGCTACAACAAGTAGAGAATGTAGTTTACTTGGACGTAAAGAGGTACTAACTGGAAAGGCAAAATTTGGCATTTTTGGAGACGGAAAAGAATTGCCTCAATTAGCTATGGCTAAGTCTTTCAAAGAAGGTGACTTCCGTTCTGGTTACTATCGTGACCAAACGTTCATGATGGCCATTGGAAAATTGACAATCAAACAATTCTTTGCTGGTTTATACGGACATACCGATTTGGATTACGAGCCTATGTCAGCAGGAAGACAAATGGGAGGCCACTTTGTAACCCATAGTTTAAATGAAGATGGATCTTGGAAAAATTTAGCCGAACAAAAAAATTCGAGTTCCGATATTTCCCCAACGGCAGCACAAATGCCTCGCCTTTTGGGATTAGCTTATGCTTCAAAAATATACCGACAAGTTTCAGGAATAACTAATGCCCCTAATTTTTCTAATGAAGGAAATGAAATTGCTTGGGGTACTATTGGCAATGCCAGTACTTCTGAGGGTGTTTTCTTTGAAACTATAAATGCCGCTGGAGTTTTACAAGTGCCAATGGTCATCAGTGTTTGGGACGATGAATATGGAATTTCTGTCCATGCAAAACACCAAACTACTAAAGAAAGTATTTCTGAAATTTTAAAAGGATACCAAAGAGAAGAAGGAACAAACGGATTTGAAATCTTAAAAGTAAAAGGTTGGGATTATGCCGACTTAATAGCAACGTATCAAAAAGCAGAAGATTTAGCTAGAACCGAACATGTTCCTGTATTGGTTCATGTATCTCAATTAACACAACCACAAGGTCATTCGAGTTCTGGTTCTCATGAGCGATACAAAAGTGCCGAACGATTGACTTGGGAAAAAGATTTTGATTGCATTCGCCAAATGAGACTATGGATGATTGCTATTAATATTGCATCACCCGAAGAATTAGACGAAATAGACGCAATCGCTAAAAAAGAAGTTCTTGAAGGAAAAAAAGAGGCTTGGAATGAATTTATCAATCCCATTTTAAACGAACAAAAAGAACTACTATCGCTACTTGAACGAGTAGCTGAAACTAGTCAAAATAAAACCAAAATTCTTCAATACGCTGCTGTTTTAAAAAACATCAAAGATCCTTTAAAAAAGGAGATTTTAGGTACTGCACGTAAAGTATTACGTTTGTTAATTAACGAAAGTGGAAAAGCAGAAGTCTCAAAATGGATTCAGAATTATACTGAAGGGACTCAGAAAAAATTCAGCAGCCATTTGCATTCTGAATCCAATTCTAATATATACTCTGTTCAGCCAATAGCACCTAAGTACAACGAGAATACCATTGCTGATACCGATGGCCGTATGATAATACGAGATAACTTTGATGCCTTGTTTACCAAATACCCTGAAGCTTTAGTTTTTGGAGAAGATGCAGGAAATATTGGCGATGTGAACCAAGGTTTAGAAGGCATGCAAGAGAAATACGGCGAATTACGTGTTACTGATGCTGGAATACGAGAAGCAACTATTATAGGACAAGGAATTGGACTAGCTTTAAGAGGACTTCGCCCAATTGCTGAAATTCAATACTTGGATTATTTATTGTATGCCATTCAAATTTTAAGTGACGATTTAGCTACTTTACAATACAGAACTCTTGGAAGACAAAAAGCACCATTAATCATTCGTACCCGAGGTCACCGATTAGAAGGTATTTGGCATTCGGGTTCTCCAATGGGAATGATTATTAACGCCATCCGAGGAATTCACGTTTTGGTTCCTAGAAATATGACCCAAGCAGCTGGATTTTATAATACACTTTTAGAAGCTGATGAACCTGCTTTAGTAATAGAATGCTTAAATGGGTACCGATTAAAAGAGAAAGCTCCTTTGAATTATGGCGAATTTAAAACCCCTATTGGAATTGTAGAAACACTTCGTGAAGGTAAAGATATCACTTTGGTTTCTTATGGTTCTACCTTGAAATTAGTGGAACAAGCTGCTAATGAATTAGCCGAAATAGGCATTGATTGTGAAATAATCGACGTTCAATCTTTATTACCCTTTGACATTAATAAGGATATTGTAAAAAGCATAGCTAAAACCAATCGTTTACTAGTGATTGACGAAGACGTTCCTGGAGGAGCTTCGGCGTATATCTTACAACAAATTGTAGAAGAACAAGATGGATATTCTTATTTAGACAGTAAACC
Source organism: Flavobacterium sp. (assembly GCF_024642105.1). GTDB lineage: Bacteria > Bacteroidota > Bacteroidia > Flavobacteriales > Flavobacteriaceae > Flavobacterium. Next base: position 26,251 of record NZ_JAHEBT010000058.1, on the reverse strand, counting down.
ACAAACCTTGACTTCCAAAGCACATCGACCGGCTTATGGTACAGATGGTGATTATTTCTCAAAACCATCCGCAGATGATATCTTTGAGAAAATTTATGCTATGATAAGTGAAGTAAATCCTTCTCAATTTCCAGATTTATATTGATATATATTTATAATTAAAAAGGCTACCAGTGGTAGCCTTTTTAATTATCTTTTATTGCATATCATAAAAGCGACTGTTGTTTCCTCTTCGGTTTTTCTTAAACGGATTAAAGTCAAACGTAACATAAATCTCAAATGAATTATACGTTGTCCCTGCTATCTTTTTACTACCAATATCAAATGAATAATTAGCCCCAACTTCTATTTCTTCAATAAAAATACTAAATGAAGTTCCTACTTGTGAAACCGAAAATCCATCGTATTTATTAAAATGTTCATTTAAACCAAAAGAGACATTCCCTAAAATAGCTTCTTGATACAAATCGATTCTTGTTTTAACTCCTTGTTTTGCAAAGGAATTATACAAATACAAATACGAGTTTTCAGGTAAAAAAGCACTTTGTCCATAGGGATTTAAATCTCTTTCATACCCAGATTGCAAAGACATCAGTAAATCTTTTTTATTACTTGCATCACTATTAAATGAAGTTTCAGGACGATTGATATGTTTTATATTTAATCCAAAAAATAAGTTTCTATTATTATGAACAACTGCTCCAGCACCAATATCAACATAATTAATTTTATTATCTATTGTTACTGGATCCCTAGTTATTCCAGCTATGTACCCAGTAAGAACATTAATCTGATCTTCAAAAATTAAAGACGAATAATCCAATCTATTATTTCCATAACCAACAGTTATAGAAGGATTAAATGTCCAATCATGGGTTAATTGTGCCTTATAGATATAATGAATATTCGCCTGAGTGGTAGAATATCCTAATTGACTAATTTTTGTTGAATTAACATCTAAGGCCAATGAAAACTCATTATTATCAAAATAATGTGTCGCAAATCCAAATCGAGATTCAATTTTGCTACCCTCATTGTACCCTTCTGTACTATAAATTACCCCTGCTTTTGAAGAATCTCCAAAACCGTAAAAACTAGGATTAACAATTCCCATTACCTTATTTTGATTTTTCAATGCAAAATCTTGTCCGAAAATAGGAAGACAGAAAATAGAAACAAGAAAAATGTATATATATTTAGTAGTCATAATATTTACTATTTAATAAGGATAAAGTGTCCTTCTTTTTCAATTATTTTATCATTAATAGTTTTAGCCATAATATAATAACGATAGGTGCCATTAACTGGTTCTGAATTTACTTTTTCTATACCATTCCAACCCCAATCGACTGGAAGTGAGGCTGTATCAGAACTAATTTCATAAACAAGATTACCCCAATTATCATAAATATTCATGCTTACTTCTTTCAACCCTAATAATGAAGGTCTAAATAAATCATTGATACCATCATTATTTGGTGAAAAGGCCGTTGGTAACATAATACCAGCTCCTTGACCTACAGTCACAATTTCAGTGATAGAACGAGAACAACCAAACTGATTATAGACTGTTAATGTCACTGGATATAATCCATCTATAGCATAAGTATGATACACTGTTGTTATGCTTTCACCTAAGCTATTTGGATTAATATCTTCTGGATTATAAAACACTTTTGGTGGACTATTATCCCCAAAATCCCAAACGATATAATCGTATTCTGCTGGTATATTTGACGCAGTTAATCCGTTAGTAAACTTAACACTTTCATTTACTGAAACATTGCCATACGTTGTTAAATTTAATGATGTATAACTCAACTGTGGGTTAACAATCGTTGTATTTATTGTTTTTGTATCCCAACAATTTTGACTATTCATCACCTTTATAATTCCGGCAGGAGTTGTTGGATTTGCAATTGATATTTCATACACATTATTACCTAAATCAACACTAGAAACTAATGAATTATTGTAATAGAATGTAAGATTACTATCTAAACTAGATACTGACACTCTAACTTTACCCGCTGTATTAGCACATAACGTTTCGTCTAAACTAACCGAATTAATTTTAAGTGTACTGTAGTCATATATTGTAAACAAATAAGGATCTGTAGTACAGTTATTACTATCCGTAACCGATAAATAATAAAGACCAGCTTTCAAATTACAAATATTGAAATAATTATTATTCAAAGGAACAACCGTATTCAATGCTTGAGAAGATGGATCCAAATACTTCAAAACAAATTGCGTATAAATACCACTTCCCCCTGTATAATTGAAATTAGCACATCCCAATGCTCCATTACAAGTTACATTAGTTGTTGATACTAAAGAAATTACTATCGGTTGGGCAGGTTGTACTGTATAGGTTTTAGTTGGTAATGGACAACCAATAGCATCTGTTCCGCTAAGGGTATAATTTCCAGCTTCTAAACCAGTGATATTGGTTTGATTTTGTTGAAAACCATTTGGTCCTGACCAATGTACCGCATACAATCCACCTGAGGTTACACCTCCAATGATGGTCACTGATATAGCTCCATTTTGAGCAGTACTACAAGTTACATTAGTAACTGACTCATTGGTAATGGCCATTGGGGTCGATACTTTTAATACACCTGTTTTAACACTGCTACAAGGTAATGTAGTAATAGCATAGTTAAAGATTCCCGCTTGGGTTGGAATTCCACTAATTAACAACTCACCTGTTGTCGAATTGAATGACGAACTAACTCCTGTTGGCAATCCCGTTACAGAAACACCTGTAGCCCCTGCTATAGTGTAACGTACAGAAACAATGGCAGTATTAAAATTAGTTTGACACAGAGTTTGATTATCTGTACCTGCAGCAGAAATCAAATTAATTGATACTGCAGAATTTACATTAGATATTACAATATTTTCTGTTATTGAACAACCTGTCGTAGTTATCGGAATGGTAAAAGTTCCATTAACTGTTGGATTTCCTGAGATTGTATAGACTCCTGTTGAAGCATCCAATGAAATAGCCAAACCTGTTGGTAATGTTGGATTGACAATACCTGTAGCTCCTCCTCCTAATGTAAATCGGATAGGTACAATAGGTCCATTTTGACAAACTGCTTGATTCAGAGAAGACGAATTACTCAAGAAAGTAATACTCGCAGCTGGCTTAATATCAAAACTAATACTTGTTGTTGCAGCCGAACCACAACCTCCTTGTGTAGTAATATTGTAATTCTGAGGGAAGCTCGTAGCTACTGTTGGTACACCCGAAATAGTTACTATTCCTGTTGTACTATTTAATGAAGCTGTTATCCCATTTGGCATAGCTGGATTCACATTTACACCCGTTACCCCAGAAGCTACTGTAAAAGTAATTGGGTTGATTGTACTATTGATACAAACGGTCTGACTAGCCGTTCCTGAAAGTAAGCTTATTGACTGTACAGGATTTACTATAATTGTACCAGCCGAACTAGTTCCACAAGCTGTTGATGAGGCAACAACATAAGGAAATGAACCACTTTGAGTTGGTGTTCCAGAAAGTATTCCCGTTGCAGAGTTAAAAGTTACTCCAGAAGGCAACACACCTGTAAGAACCAGTGTCTCTGTTGAAGGGGTTATTGCAAACGTAACAGGAACAGCAAATGAAGTTCCTATACAAACGGTAGTGTTTGGATTTCCTGAAACTACGTTAACTGTTGCATTCTGTGCAATTTGTATAGTACCCGAATAGGTTGTTTGATCACAAATTCCATACGATTGTACTGTGTATGTAAATGTTCCTACCTCACAAGAATTACCTGAAATAGTTAGTGTGTTTGAAGCGATAGACCAAATTAATCCTGCAGGGGCGTGAGGTGAAAAGACTACATCTCCACCTGTAGCTCCTCCTCCTAAGTTGTAAGCAATTGGCTGAATTGAAGTACAAGCACATACTTTTTGATTAACTGTAGTTGGAGTTAAAACATTTATGATATCATCTGCATTAATCGTCAAGGTTCCATTGTAAGAGGAATCACATCCATTTACGGACCCTGCTGTATGAATTACATAATTAAATATTCCTGCTACGGTTGGATTACCTGACAAAGTCAATGTTTTAGCTACTGAATTATAAACACCATTAATTCCTGCTGGTAAATTCGTAACAAAAGCACTCGATGCCGTACCTCCAATAGTGAAGACTGCTGGACTCATTGACGAACCTTGACAAATTGTTTGACTAACCGTCATCGCATTCTGAGGAGTAATAGTTCCTCCCTGTTCAACATTAATAAATGCTTGATTTGGTAGAGTTATTGACGAATTACTACAAGTCGATACACTCGATTCTTGCACACTGATTAAAGTAACTACATAATTCCCTACAACCGATGTAGGTATTGCAACTGATACCGTATTACTTGTAGCTGTCGTAGATACCGTTTGAACCGCTCCTGAATTAATTTTGTATTGGAATACATAAGGAGGAGTTGCATTAGCACCTGTAAAAGTTATCAAAGGTTGAGTTGCATTTTGACAAACAGTAAAACTAGTCGTTCCTGAAATCGTTGCTGTTGGTACTGGATTAATTTTTACAACTACTGGTTTAACATTATAACATCCATTAGCATCTGTTCCCTTAATAAAATAAGTACCCGAAACCGAAATGGTATTTGGACTGCTAACAGCAACTGTTGTCGCATTATCATTCCAATAACTGTAAGTCAATCCAGAGCTTGAACCGGTTGTGGTAGAGGTTAAATCTACTGTATTAGGTACACAAGCTTCAGCTGGATTCGTAATAATAAGTGTTGGTAAAGGATTTATGGTTATTGTTGCACTTCCTGTTTGAGATTGTGAACAAGCTGTTGAACTACTATCGCTTACACTAACCAAATTATAAGTATATATACCAACCGTATTGGTAGATACAGGTAACGTCACACTATTTGAGATAGAAGTAATTGTTTGGTTAACACCTCCATTGACAGAATACGTAAATGTATAAGGTGCAACTCCATTAGCTCCTGAAAATGTCACAATCGGATTTACCGCATTAGCACAAGTCGAAACTGTACCTGAGATAGTCGCTGTTGGTAATGAATTAATAGTAATAGTTGCCGTCCCTGATTGCGATTGTGTACAAGCAGAAGTACTCGAATCACGAACACTAACCAAACTATAATTAAAAGTTCCTACCGTTGAAGTAGATGCTAAAATAGTCACACTACTTCCCGTAGAGGTGGTGATCGTTTGATTTGCTCCTCCATTTATGGTATATGTAAATGTATAAGGTGCAGTTCCATTAGCTGCAGTAAATGTCACTACAGGACTAGCGCTATTTTTACATACTGTAGTCGTTCCTGATATAGAAGCTGTTGGTAATGGATTAACATAAACCGTTACTGATTTAATATCAGAACATCCATTTGAATTTGTCGCTTTAATATAATACGTTCCTGCTGTAGCTAAACTTGGAGTAGTGTAAGGAATAGTTGCCAAACTGTCTCTCCAATACGTAAAATTCAATCCCGCATCTGATCCTGTAGTAACCGCTGTTAGATCTACTGTATTTGGCGCGCAAACTGGAGCTGGTGGATTGACAACTAATACAGGTAAAGCATTAATTGTTACAGTAGCTGAACCTGATTGCTGCTGTGAACAGCTTGAACTGCTCGCATCTTGAACATTAACCAAGCTATAAACAAATGAACCTACATTTGCTGAAGAAACATTTAATGAAACACTGTTTCCAGTAGCGGTTGTAATGGTTTGGTTTGCTCCTCCATTAATGGTGTATGTAAATGTATAAGGAGGAATTCCATTGGCACCTGTAAAAGTAACCGTTGGATTTGTACTATTGCTACACACTGCTGTTGAACCCGAAATAGTAGCTGTTGGCAACGAATTTATAACAACAGATAAATCGAATGTTTTAGAACATCCCGAACTATTAACTGGTAAAGTGATTTTATAAACCACCGTTTTAGTTGAAGAAGAGGTGTTTGTTAGAATCTCACTAATTGAACCCGTACCAGAAGTAGCTGCTTCAGAAATTCCTGCAACTGCAGCTCGTGTCCAAGATATTGTTCCTGAAACAGTACTTGTTGGAGTATAACTAAATGTAGTTCCTGAACAAATTGCCACTACATTAGTAGAAGATGTTAAGTTAGGTGTAGGATTAACTGCCACCGTTACTGTAGCCACATTTGAGCAAGAACTCGGCGCAGCTCCTTGAATTGTATATTGATATACTACATTAATTGGATTTGATGTCGTATTCACTAATACTTCACTAATATTTCCATTAGCCGTTGTTGCTGGATTTGAAATACCACTTTGAGTAGCTCTGGTCCAAGAAAATGTTACACCAGAAGTTGATGAAGTAGGTACATAATTGAATATTGATTCACTACAAATAGCCGCAGGTGTTAAATTACTCGTAAAAGTAGGTTTAGGAACAACCGTAATTGTATAATTAGCCGAAATAGGTCCTGCCCCACAAGCATTATTAACCACTACGCTTAAATTACCTGAAACATCAGTCGTTTGATAATTGATAGTAATTGTATTAGAAGCTGTAGTTACAGTACTACCGTTTGGAAGAGTCCAGGTATAGCTTGTCGCATTTGGCACAGCCAAAGCTGTATACACAATCCCCGAAGTTCCCGCACAAACTTGCTGTTGTCCACTAATTGAAGTAGCTGTTGGCAATGCATTCACCGTAATTGGGAAAGTAGAAATTGATCCGTTTCCACAACCATTTGCTCCATACACAGAAATATTTCCTGACAAAGAACCTATTCCATAACGAACAGTTATCGTGTTTGTATTTTGTCCCGAAACTAAAGTAGCTCCAGAAGGTATCGACCAATTGTATGTCAACACATTAGGATTTACAGGAACCGTATAAGTAACTGTAGCTGTTTCACTTTGACAAATTGTATTTCCATTACTCGACGAAATAGTTCCTAAATTAGGCGCAGAGCAATTGATTGTCAAAGTTACTGAATCTGATTTTGTGCTAGTACTACAAGCTCCTACTCCATTCACTGTTAAGGTCAATACTTCAGAGGTACAACTATTACTAAATGAGTTATACAATACAGGATTTCCTATAGTAAATGTTCCTGCTCCAGAAGTTGTCCAATTTTGAGTACCTCCGTTGGTAACATCCGTTCCTGTGATTGAGAAGGCTGCAATAGGTTGTCCTGCAATATAACAAGTTGATCCACTTACTCCTGCTTCAACTGTAGGCAAAGCTTGAATATTTACTGTGACATCTTCATAAACTGCAGCAGAGGAAGGACATCCTGCTTTTGGTGTTACATAAAGTCGAACAACTGCCGTTTTGCTCGTAGGCTCATTTACTGATAATCCCGAACTATATGTAGGATTCAAAGGATTTGTAGAATTAGCAATAATACTTCCTGGACCGCTTTGAACACTCCAATTTACCGATTGATAGTTAGAAGCTGTCCCATTCAAAGTAATCTGCGGACTGTTAACGCACATTTGTACATCACTTGCAGATATTGTAGGTTTTTTAACGATATCCAAACGAATTACACTCGAATTAGCAGGGCAAGTTGAATTACTCGATCCTGTTAAATTCAAATAAACATACCCTAAATTACTATCATCTGTACTTGGAGTATATACTGGTTTTAAAATTGACGAATCACTGAATACTCCCGATTGGTACGTTGAGCTTGAAGTTCCGTTGCTATTTTGAGAACTTGTCCATGATACGGCAGAAACATTATCTGCTGTTGCTTGTGACAATGTAAACGTACTGCCCTCGCAAATTGAAGCATTTACACCCGCATTTACACCTGTTCCTTGAGCAATTGTCAATTCCATTGTATCTGCAACTAATGTTCCGCAACTTGTACTAGCTACTTTAAGAGTCAAATATACCTTCCCTGAAGCTATATCTGAAGTACTTGGCACATAGGTAGGATTCACAGAATGTACATTTGAGAATGTTCCAGTTGCCAAGGTAGTTCCGTTACTATCCTGATAGGCTACCCATTCCAAATTAGTAGCCAAATTATCATAATTTGCTGCCGTGGCATTTACTAAATTATAGGTTGATGTTTCACAAATTGTAGCATCTGGTCCTGCAGTAACTGTTGGCTGCGGATTGATAGTCACAACCATAGTATCTGTAACTTCACTAATACATGGATTCGTATTTAAAGCGTGTAATGTAAGCGTAATCATTCCCGTTTCATTAGATCCTGGTAGATATTCTGGGAATAATGTATTTAATGTTGAAGCTTTAATTGTACCAGATCCATTTTCAGTCCAATAAAAATTCGTAGTATTTGCTACACTAGCATTACTATTAACTACTATTGGAGTTCCTTGACAAAAGACTGCATCTGTTCCTGCATTAGCTGTAGCTTTAGGTACTAAGTTTACCTTAATTACTTTTGAATCAGATGTGGAACAACCACTTAATGGCTGAGCTGTTACAGTTAATAATACAAACCCATTTGCTATTTCAGCAGTTGTAGGCGTTACTATTGGAGTTTCCGAAGTTCCGTTTATAATAGTACCAACAGTACTCATTCCTGTGGTATTTGTCCACAAAATAGAATTTGCATTATTTACCGTTATTACATCTGGTAAGGTAAATGTCTCGGCACACATTGTAATTTCTGTTGAAGAAGCTACAATACTAGGATTTTTATGAACTGTAATTACAACTTGATCTGTAACTGCAACTTGTGAGCAATTGGCATTTGGCATCGCAGACATCGTCAATGTAACTGTTGATAGATCATTTGAGCCTAAAATATAAGATGGTTTTATTCCTCCATTAGAACCTGAATAGTCAAAAGTACCATTCCCCGATGTAGTCCAAGTTACGGTACTAAAATTACTTGCGGTAGCTGTTCCTAAAGAAACGGTAGTTCCTTGACAAACTGTTTGATCAATTCCAGCAAAAACTTTGGGTTTAGAGTATAAAGTAATTGTCATAGAATCTACAACTTGAGAACAACCATTGGTTCCTCCTGCAGTCAAATACATCGTAATTACATTAACTCCCGAAGAATTAGCATAATCAATAGGATCTGGAATATATTTAGCTTGTAATGGATTAGTTCCTGTTTGAATAGTTCCTGCTCCATCAGTTGTCCAAGTATAATTAATTCCATTCGTTGCTGTTCCATTCAAAGTAACAAAAGCTACTCCTTCACAAACTGTTTGATTTGTTCCTGCATCTACTGATGGAGAAGGGAAAATTGTTAACGTTACGGTGTCTGAAACAGGAGTTGGACACTGTGTACCACCTTGAACTGTCAAAGTCAATGTTACTGTTCCTGATGCTCCTGCATTAGGGACCAAAACAGGATTAAGGGTAGTTTCTGTTCCTGGACTAATACTAGCTGGACCACTAATAGTCCAATTAAATACTGATCCCGGTGGTACACTAGCCCCTGAAATTGTATGGGTTGCTGTTTGACAAATAGTAGCATCTACTCCTGCGTTAACTATTGGACTAGGAATAACTGTAACAGCTACTTCTGCAAAAGCATTGGCACAAACAGCATTCAAAGCAGTCGCTGTTAATCTTAAATTAACGGTCCCGGATTGTGTTGCTGTAGGTGTATAGACTGTAGCCAAACTAGTACTAGGAGCAAACGTTCCTAATCCGTTTGAAGATGTCCAGTTTAAGGCGGTATAATCAGAAGCTGTTACTTCTGCTGTTGTCAATGTCAATGCCTGACCTTGACAAATCGTTCTTGTACTCGGAACTGATACAGAAGGTTTTGCTATAATAGTTACAGTTTTGGTAGTAACAGCATTTGTTCCACACTGACTGTAACCTGAGGCTGTCATTGTTAAAGTGACTGTACCCACCTGACCTGGAGCAGGATTATAGGTAGGCGTTAAACCATGTATGGTACTCGAATCTAAAGTTCCCGGTCCTGTTGCTGTCCAAGTAATCGTTGTATAATTTTGTGCTGAGGCTTCCCCATTAACTAACGTATAAGATGTTCCTTCGCAAATGGTAACATTGGCGCCAGCATTAGCAATTGGTTTTTTAACAATTGTTACTACCATTGTATCCACAACTTCTGGACAATTTGAATCACTTAGCCCATGAAGCGTCAAAGTTACTGTTCCATTCAAAATATCTGTAGCATTGGGTTGGTACGTTGTAGTAGCCGAATTTGGATTAACAAATCCAGAAGCTCCTGACGAGCTACTTGTCCAATTTACACTCGAAGTATGTGTTACAGCTCCTACCAAACTTATAGTAGCGCCTTCGCAAATAGTTTGGTCTAATCCTGCATTGACTACCTGTTTTGGATTTAAATTTAGAATAATAAAATCAGAAACAGAATTAGTACAAGGAGAAATAGCATCTACTGTAACTGTTAATGTAATAGGTGTTCCTGCGGCAATTTCGGCAGCACTAGGAGTATATATTGGATTTAATACAGACGGATTACTAAAAGTACCTTTATTAACACCACTACTTGAGTTTGAACTCCAAGTTATAGTTCCTGTATTTTGTCCAGTCACTCCTGTTATTTGAAACGGTTCGTTGGAACAATTATTTCTATTTTCTATACCTGCATCAACTATTGGTTGTTTTTGAATAGTAACTGTTTTTGTAGTGGTAGCCGAAGCACAAACAGGGTCGCCAATAGCTGTGAATCGTAATGTAAAGCTAGTGGTATCATTAGTGCCTGGTGTGTATAAAGCTGTTTCAGAATTTGCATTAGTAAATGTCCCATTGGAAGTTCCAACAGTTGTCCACAGCACAGAACTTTCATTCGTAGCAATAGCTGTAGCTGTAAACACTACTCCCTCACAAATGGTTTCAGTAGGAACTGTACTTACCGTTGGAGCGGGTTTAATAGTTATAACAATCTCTTTATAATCCGTCAATGCACATAAAACATCTGATTTTGCTAATAATCTTAATGTTACTGAATTAGATAATAAATCAGCTGCCGAAAAATTATAAGTGGTTACCAATGCTGTATTGTTAGCAAATGTACCCGTTCCTGTTGTTGTCCATAAATAAGTGGTACTGGTTGTTACATTAGCAACAGAATTCCCATTTAGCGCATACGAAGTTTGAGTGTTACAAATAGTATCGGTTGTTTTTGCAAAAGTTACTATTGGCTTCTTAATCACATTCAAAGTAAATTGAGAAGTGGTAATCACACTGCATGGCGAATTACTAGCTACACTGGCTTCAATTATAACAGTTGTACTTAAAGCATCAGGAGTATAGATTGGAGTAGCCGTATTGGTTCCCGATAAAGTTCCCGATCCTGAAACTATTCGCCACTGAATTGTAGCGGCATCGTGATTAGCAAAATCAGCTGTTAACTGTTTTGGTGTATTTTCACAAAAAGTATAATTGGCTTGAGTAGCATCAATCGTAGCTTTTTTAGTGATATTCACTTTAATAGTCTTAACAATAGGTGTAGCACAAGGAGCAATAGGAGTTACTGTCAATACTAAATTGGCATAACCCGCAACAACGTCTGCAGGAGTAGGTCTGTATGTTGGTGTAAATGTAGTACTTCCTGTTAAAGAACTTGGATTCGTAGTTGTCCATTGAACAGAAGCTACTGAAGTTGGATTAATCACATTAATCTGACTCAATGGTACTTGATACGTGTCTGTTTCGCAAATAGTAACCTCGGTTGGGTTTACCGTAATTACAGGGTTTTTAGTTATCAAATGCTCAACAGTATTCGAAATAGTTCCTGAACAAGGAGCTATAGCATCTCCTGTCAAAGTCAATACCACTTTGCCTGTTGCAATTTCATTTGGTCCAGGAATATATTCTACAACACGACTTGTATCCGAAGTAGAAAAACTTCCATCCCCCCCATTTTTAGTCCATTTTAAATTGGTTACTTGAGTAGTCACAGCATCCGAAGTTGTAATTACGCTACCCTCGCAAATAGTTTGAGAAGCTCCTGCACTCAAAATCGGTTTCTTCTGAATAGGAATACGTACTGTTTTTGAAACCGATGAACTACAAGGCGCATTCGGAATTGCAGTAATAGTTACATCGATATAACCGTTACTAATGTCAATTGCACTTGGTGTTACTAAAGGTGTTAACGAAGTCGAATTGGATATTATGGTTCCTGTGGTAGAAGTCCAATTATAAGAAGCAACATTAGCAACTGTTGTTCCAGATACCAAAATATTATTAGCATCTTCACAAATAGTAGCTTGTGGTGTTACTACATTTACAATTGGAGATTTGATTAAGGTTAGTGTAAAATTGCTCACCGATGGTATTGCACAAGGAGCAATTGGATTCGCTGTTAATGTTAAAATCACCGAACCACTTAAAATATCGGCAGCACTAGGTGTATAAATAGGATCGATAATATTAGAATAATCAAAAGTTCCTGTACCATTTGTTGTCCAAACTAAATTATTAACGGTAGTCAAATCAGCTGTAGCTGAAGTAATTTGAAAAGGCAAGGCACATCTTGTTAAATTAGCTCCTGCAGTTGCTACTGGTAGTTTTTGGAACGACAATTTGAATGTGTTGGATACCGAAGTTACGCAAGGAGCAATTGGATTTACTGTAATTTTTAAATTTACAAAACCAGCAGCTATATCATCCGTAGAAGGATTATAAATTGGATTCAAAGCATCTCCCGAAGGTGAGAAAGTTCCAGTACCTGTTGTAGTCCATACAATTGAATTCGTATCGTAAGCATCTGCAGGAGAAATTGAAACCCCTCCTATGCTAAACGTGTTTTGATTCACACAAATTGATGTGTCGGCTGGAACAGTAATTACCGGTGTTTTTTGTAAATTTAATCGAATAGTATCAGTGATTGGTCCTGAACAAGGTGCTATTGGATTTGCTGATAAAGTCAAAATAACAAATCCAGCATTATAATCAGAAGCTGAAGGAGTATAACTAGCTAATAAAGTAGTTGCATTAATGAACGTTCCTGTTCCTGATGTTGACCAAGTAACATTAGAATAATTACTAGCCGTAGCACTATTAGTTACATATGAAAATCCTTGACAAATTTCAGCAGTAAGAGGCCCCGCATCTACAGTAGGTTTTGATATAAAATGGAGTGTAATTTCTTTGAATGTCGAAGAATTACAATTCAACGGATTTCTAGAAGCTGTTAACTTTAATTTTACTGTTCCTAAAGTATAATCTGCTGCTGAAGGTGAATATATTGGTGTCGCTGTAGTAGTTGACGAAAATGTCCCCGTACCAGTTGTAGTCCATGATAATGTATCATAATCAACGGGAACTACTCCTGTAATAGTATATGGTCCACTATTCACACATAGATTCACATCTGGATTAATAACTGTAATCGATGGTATTTTATTGATTACTAAAGTCATTTGATCTACAGCATTGGCATTGCAAGGGAAGTTTTTAGTAGCTACTAAAGTTAATACCACTGAACCATTGCTTTTATCGCTTACACCAGGGGTATAAGTTGGCGTCAATGTATTCCCTCCTGTAAAAGTTCCATCTCCATTGGTTGACCATTGCAAACCTACATAATTAGTTGCATTTGCATTATTAATTGTATACGTTTCTCCTTCACAAATTTGTGCATTACTTCCTGCATCGGCAGTTGGTTTAGGAACTATGGTAATAGTAGTTTCCGAACTTGATGAAATAGTACAAGGCGCAATTGCATTAGCTTCAAGGGTCAAATAAATAACTCCTGACTCACTTCCTGTAGAAGTATAAGTAGGGTTAGTCGTATTATCATTGATAAAAGAACCCGTCCCTCCACTTCTAACCCAGTTAACTGAACTTGCATTAGTCGCAGAACCTGGTAATACTACTGAGTCCCCTTGACAAATCACCTGAGCTAAGCCAGCATTAGCCACTGGATTTTTTTGAATCGTCAATACCATTGTATCTTGGGCATTGGTACATCCTGCTTGAGTTGTAGTAACGGTAAAAGTAACCGAACCATTCACTATATCATTGGGACTTAAAGTATAAACTGGGTCTTCATTATGAATATTATCAAAAGTACCTGAACCCGTTGATGTCCAAGTTATAGAAGAAGAGTTGGTAACTGTAGATTGTAATTGATAAGTGGGAGTTGTTTGACAAATTGTTACATCACCACCTGCTACAACAGTAGGCTTAGCATTAATTCGATACAAAACACTATCTGATTTAGTTGTCCCACAAGGACTTAATGGGGTCACTGTTACAGTCAAAGTAACTGTAGAATTTAAATCTGAATTACTCGGTATATAAATTGGGCTACTTGCTGTTGGATCAATAAAATATCCTCCTCCAGAAGTGGTCCATTGAATTGTTCCTGGATTTTGTATCGAAGCCGCTACATTTATAGAACCTTCACAAACCGTAATATCAGCACCTGCATTTACAACAGGCTCTTTGATAATATTCAAAATAAGATTATCTGATACAGGTGTTGAACAGGCATTATTTCCTGATGCACTTAACTTTAGCGTTACTGAACCTGTTGCAATATCATTAGGCCCCGGAATATAGGTTGGCGTTAACGAAGTTGCACTAACCAAAGTACCATCTCCTGTTCCTTTGGTCCAAATGATAGTATTGGCATCTACATTTTGAACAGAAGCAGAACCTGATGGAACAATATAGTTCGATCCTTCACAAATACTCGTTGTTGGCGGTCCCGCATTGACCACAGGTGCTGGAGTGATTAAAACATCTACAGTATCAAATGTGCTTGCGCAAGTTGAATTAGAGGTGGCTTCTAAAGTAATAGTAATAGGCCCAGAATATGAAACATCTGCTGTGCTTGGGGTATAAATAGGTTTTGCTGGATCAGAAGTATTTAAAGTTCCTGTTACATTGGTAGGCAAAGTCCAAATATAATTGAATGCATTTTGTGATACTGAACCATCTAACTGAATTGGGCTTGTTCCACATGTAGCTACATCCAGACCTGCATTTGCAATTGGCTTTTTATCAATAATAATCACTAAATCTTCTGAGTACGTTTGAGTACAAGCTCCTAAACCTGTTACTGTTATTCGTAATTTTACTGAACCAGCTGCTATATCAGAAATACTTGGTGTATATTTTGGATTTAAAATATTAGTAAAATCAAAACTTCCTGTTCCTATCACTTTTGACCATACTATTGATGAAGTAGTATAATTAGATACTGAGGATTGTAACTGAATTTGATTAGTCGTTTCACACACATGGTATTGTGGAGCTCCAACAATAGTTACTACTGGTGGAGTTTGAACCGTAACCACTACAGCATTCACTTTCCTACATGATGTAGCTGATATAGTCTCTTCAAGAGTATAAGTAGTGGTTACAGTTGGAGAAACTGTTGGATTTGAATTTGTTGAACTAAACCCTATCGGATTGCTACTCCAAGAATAGGTTGATCCAAGTACTGAAGTACCACCAATTGCAATAGAAGTACCTTGACAAATTGTTGTATTAGCAATAACTGTTGCAGTAGGAAGCGGATTTGTAGTTACCTCAAATTGATCTTGAGTAGTACAACCAGAGGCGGTGTTTGTTACGATGTAGGTAAAAACTTGAGTTCCTAGTGTATTAAATAAAATAGTTGATTGATTCGTAGCACTAGAAAAACCCAAATCAGAAGTTAAAGAATAAGTATTACCTGCAACAAATACGTCTCCAAAAGTTTTGGTACTCCCTAAACAAATAGATTGATTAGGTATGTCGGTCACCGTTGGAGTATCTTTTACTACAATAGTAACAACATTAGAAAACGAAGAAGAACAAATTCCGTTTTTAACTTCTACTCTATATTGAGTAGTATCAGTAAGTGCAGGTGCATTATAATTGGTTGAAGTATTAGGAATATCAACCCAAGTAGCTCCGTTATTAATGGATTGCTGCCAATTAACAACATTTCCTACTTCGCTACCAAGCGTTAACAAACCTCCTGAAATTCCCTTACACACACTTGAGTTAGTTGCTGTTAATACTCCTCCATTTGATGGTGCTGTTACGTCTATAAAAGCAGGCGAAGAAAAAGCTTCTGTTGTAGTCCCGCTTTGTACAACGGCTCTAAAATACAATGGGCTAGTTAAATTTGTTACCGTATAATTAGCACTCACAACAGTAATATCTGTAACATTAGCCGAAAAATCACTTACTGTAGATGATTGCCATCTTTTTATACTTCCTGTGTAGCCCGAAATTGTTAAAACAGTAGAATTGGCACCACTACAAACTGTAGTTGACCCCGAAACACTACCACCCACTGAATCTGAAAAAACTGAAACAGTAACGGCAGTTCTAGCTGTACTTTCACAACCATTGACTTTTTGAGCAGCATAGTAGGTCCCTGTAGTCAATAATGCCGAACTTGCATAAAGCGCCCCTCCTGAGGCTGAATTGTACCAAACTGGTGCTCCTGCACTTGTAATTACCAAGTCCACAACTGTTTTATTTTGAGAAGTTAAAAAAGTTTGAGAACTTGCTGTAGGTGCTGCCGGGATTGGATTTACAGTTACTACTACTTGATCAGTTGCTGAACAACCATTAGTTCCCACACCTGTTAGTGTATACGTAGTCGTAGACGAAGGAACAAAAGTAACATTGTTTACAACTCCATTATTCCAAGTGTAAGTAGTAGCTCCACTTCCTACTAATGTAACGGAACTACCAGAGCAAATTGTTTGATCCAAACCTGCATTAACTACAGGCAACGCATTGACAGTAATTAACACCGATGGTGTATACACTTCTGAACAATTACCGCTTTTTACCACCGCTCTAAAATAAGTATTAGCGGTCAAAATTCCTGGAGTATACGTATTTGATGATACACTAATATCAGTCCAGGTTGAATTATTGGATGACGATTGCCATTTAACAACTGAACCAACGCTGTTATTTAAAGTAAGTACTCCTGGGGCAGTTCCAAAACAAGTCGTGCTCGGCCCTGAAATTGTTCCTGCAACACTCTCTGGTTGAACACTTACTGTAAATTGTACTGAATTACCCACGCAACCTTGATATGTTGGCGTCACTGTAAATACAGAAGAAACCACACTATTAGTTAAATTATTTGCGGTGAAAGTAGGTATTGGAGACGTATTTCCACTAGATTGACTTAATCCTATTGCACTCGAATTAGAAGAAGTCCAAGTAAATGAAGTCCCAGAGCCATTCAAAGGAGAAGCTGCAGTCAAAACAATACCACTTACATTAGTTCCTTCACATACCACTAAATCAGTAATGGAGTTGGCAACTGGTTTAGGATTAATCGTTATAGTATATATTTTTGAAATTCCAACACACCCATTGATAGAAGGAGTTATTTCAATAGTTCCTGAGATAGGTTCTGAGGTGGTATTAGTTGCTGTAAAAGTAGAAATAGCTCCTGTCCCACTTGTAGCCAATCCTATATTTGAATTTGTATTTGTCCAAGAAAAAACACCCCCCGATGGACTTCCCGATACATTAACTACAGGAACTGATGTTCCTACACAATATGATAAATCAGGGAAAGAAGTTGTTATTGAAGCCGTCTTATAAGTAAAAAAAGAAGTAGATACCCCACCATCAACATCTATTACTCCCGAACTAATATTACAAGGAACAACTACTTGCAATTCTGTATTCGAAACAAATGTTATGTTAGTACTCGGAATAGTTGTCGTACCAATTTTAACAATAGAAGTAGATGTAAAATCAGTTCCTGTAACAGTCACTATAGTTCCTGCATACCCTTCTGAAGGAGAAAAAGAAGAAACCGTTGGAGTAACTATAGCAGCACCTATGGTAGTATCTGTTTTTACATCTAACTCCTTTGAAAAAGAAGAAACACCTACTAACAGACATAGCGCAATTATAACAGATTGAAACAAGTGGGAATTTTTCATACTATTTTTCATAATTTAATTTTAAAGAAGAAAGTAATATTCTTAATTTTTTCTTCTATAATTATATGTTTAATACCTAAATATAAAATAACACAAGCCCTGATTTCAGAACTAAATACCACTTCAACTCTAGACTCCAAACACTATAATTAAACTAAATTACTTACAACCTACGACACTATGCTTATTTTTACCATTGATTAAAAAAATAGTACGTATAAATTAAAGTTTTTAACAATTTTTTGTTAATAACTTTGAATAAAAAAAGCGTCTTATTCTTACAAATAAGACGCTTTAAATATGAAAAAATCAGACTACAAAATATAGTCTGTATTGATGAAGTTAGACTCCTTGCTATTCAATAATTCTTGCAAGATTTCATTGTTATATGCATTGTCTTTGGAAGCAACAAAGGTTCTAATCGAAAACGAACGCAACGCATCGTGAATACTCAAAGTACCTACCGCAGAGTCTTTACGACCTGTAAATGGGAATACGTCTGGTCCTCTTTGACACGAACTGTTCAAGTTAACTCGACACACCAAATTCACCAAAGTATCAATTAGTGGTGCAATCGTTTTGATGTCTTTTCCAAACAAACTCACTTGTTGTCCGTAATTGGATTCAGCCATATCGTTCAATGGCTCTTGAATATCTTTGAACGAAATTACTGGCACTACTGGACCAAACTGCTCCTCGTGGTACACACGCATATTTTTGTTTACAGGATATAAAACCGCTGGAAATATAAAGTTATCGCTATGTTCTCCTCCTTTGGCATTCAAAATTTGAGCGCCGTTAGCTTTCGCATCGTCAATTAATTCTTGAATATACGCTGGTTTTTCTTTCTCTGGAAGTGGCGTTAACATCACTCCTTTTTCCCACGGATTACCAAAAGCCAAAGCATCTACTTTAGCCGCAAAACGAGTATTGAACTCTTGCGCAATCGATTCGTGAACATACAATACCTTCAATGCTGTACAACGCTGACCGTTGAAAGACAACGAACCAGTAATACATTCTTGGATAGCCAAATCCAAATCAGCGTCTGGCAAAATAATCGCTGGATTTTTTGCTTCTAATCCTAAAATCAAACGCAATCTGTTTTTATTTGGGTGTTGGTCTTGCAAAGCAATGGCCGACTTACTGTTTCCAATCAAAGCCAAAACACCTACCTTACCTGATTTCATAATTGGCGAAGCCACCTCTCTACCTCTACCGTAAATAATATTGATAGCCCCTTTTGGGAAACTACTTCTAAACGCTTCCAATAGCGGAGATAACAATAATACGCCATGTTTAGCAGGTTTAAAAACTACCGGATTCCCCATAATCAAAGCCGGAATCAACAAAGAAAACGTTTCATTCAAAGGATAGTTGTACGGTCCAAGACACAATACTACTCCTAACGGCCCTCTACGCACCATCGCGTGAATACCTTGTACTTTACTAAAATGAGCACTTCTACTGTTTAGCTCTTTCAAACTATCAATCGTGTCATAAATGTACTCCACCGTTCTGTCAAATTCTTTTTCAGAATCGCCAAGGGCTTTTCCAATCTCCCACATCAATAGTTTGACTACTTCGGCACGAGTTTCTTTCATTTTGGTCACAAAATCTTCCATGCACTTAATGCGATCGACCACTTTCATAGTAGGCCACAAACCTTGACCATTGTTGAACGCTAAATCAGCCGATTCAACGGCTTCCAACGCTTCTTTTTCTCCCATAGCCGGAATCGTTCCTAACAAAGTAGGCGCATAATTTGCCGTAGAAGATATAGTCGAATAAACCGGTGTGGTTACTCCAGTCCATTTTTTTAATTCGCCATTAACTAGATAGGTATCTTGAGCTAAGGTCGAAGTAATTTGAAATTCTTGAGGAATTGTACTCATAATATGGTGTTGTGTTGTTATTAAATTGGGGTTGGTTTTGGTCTAAATTAAGGCTCAACAATATCACCGTCCCACTCGATAATACCCCCTAATAAATTGTAGGTATTTTCAAAACCAAGCTCGTTCATAATCGCACACGCATTAGCGCTTCTAGCTCCTGAACGACAGTATACATAGTAATTTTTGGATTTATCCAATGTTTCTAAATCAGTCACAAAAGCGGCACCTTGATGAAAATCATAATTAATTGCTCCCGCAATATATCCTTCTTCAAATTCCATTTCTGTTCTCACGTCGAGTATCACACCATTTTCGTCTGACTCAAATTGAGCAATCCAATCTTCTTGTGTTAAATTCATAGCAAATTATTTTTGGGTAAAAATACGAGGTTTTTATGAAACAATAAATCAAAGGTTTGTGAATTAAATAGTATTTTCAAGAAAACGTTTGCGAATAATCATTCTATAGCTCAAATTCTGATTTTATCGAAAAAAACCGAGAAAAACACTCGATTTAAAGTAGAATTAAAAATGAATTAACCTTCAATTAACACGCGTAATTTTGACACATTGATTACAAAAAAAGAGCAGCACACAAGCGGATATACTTTTATTTGGAAGCACTCTTTTTTGCCTTTGTAACTCGTGCAGTCCCGCTATTCGCTATATCCCCTAGCGGGGGATGCCACTGCTATCGGGGCTAGAATACCCGTATATTTTTCAGTACAAAAAAAGCAACCGTAGTTAATCTTTTAAAAATTGGTTTTATTTATTTGTTTGTAGACACGAGCAAGATGCTCGCGCCAGCGTGTGTGATTTTCAGTTTATTAACTAGCTTTTTCAGCACCATCACTAATTTTGATACCGTTAGCTTTGTATTGTAAAATATATTAACAATATATACATAATTTTATATTATTAATCTTAAATGAAATTCCCACATACTGCGTTAACCTAAACTTTGATACAAGCATAACTTAAGTAATGTTTTAGGAACAGTATGTTTATTTTGAGCATTCTTGAGAGTAATCTGGGTTAGAAACCCATTAGCATACGGTTTTAGCAACTCAAAACACGGGAACTTCATTATTTTAAAATTTATAGCCATGCAAATTTACGCAATTGATGTTTCAAAAGATTATTTGGATATTTTCTCCAAATCAGATGATGGAAATTCTTTTCAAAAAAGAATTAAAAACAGTTTTAATAGTATCTGTAAATTTCTTGAACAAATGAAATCAGAGGATCTAATTTGTGCTGAATATACAGGGGTTTACACTAATTTAATCCTCCATTTAACCTATCTATACAAAATTAAGATAGCGCTAGCTTCAGGTTTTGATATTAAACATAGCCTTGGTAATAGGAAAGGAAAATCAGATCAGTTGGATGCCGAAAGAATTTGGGAGTATGCGTTTCGTTTTCAAGACAAATTAATATTTAACTTACCCGATGATGAGGTAATGACCGAAATCAAAAACCTCTTCAATCTTCGAAATCAATTAGCGAAAGCTTTAAAAACTTTTTCGACCTCTGGAACTATGTTAAAACAAAATCCTTATCATTCAATTGCCGAACATGAAATGAGAGAAGAGACTCTTAAGTACTTTCAAAATCAAATTAAGAATACTGAAAATCAAATTTTTCAAATCATTGAACAATCGAATGAAATTATTGAAAACTTTAATCTTATCACTAGTATTACTGGTATCGGAAAAGTTACCGCTTTAGAATTAATCATTTCTACAGGAAATTTTAAAAAAATAGATTCTGCTAGGAAAGCTGCTGCTTATGCCGGTGTATGCCCCTATCCGAATCAAAGTGGTAATATCGCAAAAAAAGCAAGAATACATTTTAGGGCAAACAAAAAGCTTAAGTCATTACTACATATTTGTGCTAAAACAATTTGTGTTTACAATAAAGAATTTCGACTCTATAGAGAAAGAAAAATGATGGAAGGAAAACATTTTTATCTGGTCATGAACAATGTTGCAAATAAACTATTAAGAATGGTTTACGCAGTAATCAACTCTAAAAAAGCCTTTGATGTTGCCTTGATAACTAAAGACCCTAGATTAACCTAAAAAACAGATAAACAAATAAAAAAACATATACGCTGTATTGCCTAGAGTAATATAAAAATTACTCTATAATGACAAACCTATGCCTTATTGGTTAACTTTTATTTATAAAAAAATCTAATTTAAATTTGTTTTTTACAGAGTAAACACTACCTTAAATTTTCTCATTATTTTTTAAAGAATCTATTGTTTGTCTATTATATTTTTCTAATAAATATCTTTTATTAGAAAAGTCGAATTTTATGTTATTAGTCTTACTATCTGGACATCCGCCAGTATGTAAAAAAATATTTTGAATTATAAATTTATTATCTGAATATTTAATTTGAATTTCATATCTAAAAAAGCAAGATTGCCCTATCTCCTTTTCTAATATAAATCCATTTTTACTTTTCTTAATAAATTCAGCTCCAAGTGCCCCTATTCCCAACTCATTAGTTATAACATTATCAAACAAAAATTTCTTTCCATTTGACATAGAAATAATTAAAATTCTATTATCTATTAATTGGTCGTTGTTTAATTCACAATCCGTTGCTGGAGTAAGAGTTAATGGAGATAAAATGGCAATTGTATCTTTTTTTAAATCTCTGTCTATGTCATAAGTTTGTTCCTCAGAAACATCATAAAAATCAGAAATCACAAATCCATATTTTTTACTAAATTTCAATGATTTAGAATAACATGATGAATTTTTATTTAAAAATTTTGGCTTTATTGTGTCATTTACCATCTCTTTATTTTGAACAAAAATAAGATTGTTATTTTTACATGAGATAATAAAAATGAATAGTACTGTAATTATTATTTTTTTTATCATTTTATTGTTTTTTTGATATTTTCCAAAAAATAGTTCCCCCTGCTGGCGCGAGCATCTTGCTCGTGCCTATTAATTATTTCAAGTCACCCCCGCTGCGCAAAGTCTCCTGACTTTGAGCCAACTCAAACCAAATATAATGAAAATTCATTCAAATGAATACATCTACAAATAATCCTTATAATTTGCAAGCATTCAGTCTCTGAAAATAAAAGTAAAGAAAGTCAATCCCTTTTCAAAACAAATTATTATCCCAATATACCGTCCCTACGGGACTTTCATCGGAAAGTCATTTGAGATTACCAAGATGTAGCTCCTAACGGAGCACGTTTCAATTTTAAGTTATCATGTCACAATTTATATTGATAACCGATAAAGGAATACACACAAGTAAGAACAAAATATCGATAACAAAACTTAATAGCGACACTCTCTTTGTCTCATAGTGACAGGATTTTAGTAACCAATGATAGAATAAACGCTGTCCCGTAGGGACAAGATAACGGTAACAAAACTTGAGGGCATCGTACAACTTTGGACTATACGAACAAGATTTTGATACCCAATAAAACAATACACTCCGTCCCGTAGGGACAAAATATCGGTAACAAAAACAACTCCTCTATTCAGTTAGTCCCTTAGGGACAAAATATTGGTTAAACAACCAATCCAATTACTTTTAATCAAAAAAATGCTGTATTTTTACGTTTTCAATAAAAACAATCAATCCAAAAAATGGACGCTGTAATCAAAAAGACATTTCCTAGTTTCTCCAACGACTTAATCGCTGATATTGAGGCCAATGATTCGGTGCAAAGTTTCAAAACCGGAACCGTCATTATGCGAACAGGTCAGTACATCAAGAACACCGTTCTAGTAACCAAAGGCAAAATCAAAGTCTATCGGGAAGGCGAAGAAGGCGGCGAGTTTTTCATGTATTACCTCCAACCTGGTCAGGCTTGCGCTATCTCGATGGTGTGTGCCACCAAATCGGAAAAAAGCCAAATCATGGCTAAAGTGGTCGAAGACGCAGAGTTGATTTTGGTGCCACTATCCCTTATGGATCAATGGATGATGAAACACCGTTCTTGGTACGAATTTGTTATTGGCACCTACCGTAGTCGTTTTGAAGAAGTATTAGAAGTCATTGACAGCATCGCTTTTAGAGCGATGGACGAGCGTTTGGAATTCTATTTAAAACGCCACGCCGATGCTTGTGGTTGCCAAGACTTAAAATTGTCGCATCAAGAAATTGCTACAGAACTCAATACATCCCGAGAAGTAATTTCGCGATTACTCAAAAAAATGGAACAGCGCAACTTATTGAAATTACACCGCAACCACATCGAATTGTTGAAAAAATAGTACCATTGTGACAAATGTTACACTAATACTAATTCTAAAGTCCAACATTTGCAATAAAAATTACAGATGGAATACATAGGCTACTTTGCTGCTATAATTATCGGACTTTCACTAGGCTTAGTGGGCGGTGGTGGTTCTATTTTGACCATACCTATATTGGTGTATTTATTCAAAATCGACCCTGAACTAGCTACTAGCTATTCCTTGTTTATTGTGGGAATCACGGCGGGTTTAGGTTGCATTAGCCATTACAGAATGGGAAACCTCAAAATTAAATCGGCGCTCTATTTTGCGGTACCGTCTATATTCGCCATTTTAATTATTCGAGAAGTTATTTTTCCGCAAATTGCCGAAACGCTATTTTCGATAGCTTCCTACAAAGTGTCGAAAAATTTCCTAATCATGATTGTTTTTTCGATACTCATGATTTTAGCATCCATCTCGATGATTCGTACTAAAACCATCCAAATACAAGGTATTACAACTAATTATACTCAACTCGCCATTATTGGTTTTTTCATCGGAATCATCACGGGTTTTCTAGGTGCGGGTGGTGGATTTTTAATCATTCCTGCTTTGTTGTTTTTTGCTAAACTTCCCATGAAACAAGCCGTAGGAACGTCATTACTAATCATTTTTATCAATTCCAGTATTGGTTTCGCAGGTGATTTATACATTAATACACCCATTGATTATCCCTTTTTATTGACTATTTCGAGTATTGCCTTTATTGGAATGCTCGTTGGTACCCAAATTTCAAAACGAATTGACGGCAGCAAACTCAAACCTATTTTTGGTTGGTTCATCCTCATTATGGGCCTCTATATTATCACCAAAGAAATTTTCTTAAAATAACTAGTTAAGTAACTAAAGTCACCATACAAATCAAAATTCAGAATTACATTTGTAGTTCAAAAAAAAGACATTTACAATCATGCAAATAGAACAAATTTACACCGGATGTTTAGCACAAGGTGCGTATTATATCACTTCTAACGGAGAAGCCGCCATTATTGACCCATTGCGCGAAGTACAACCGTATTTAGAACGTTTGGAACGCGATAACGTCAAATTAAAATACATTTTTGAAACCCATTTCCATGCTGATTTTGTTTCGGGTCACGTGGATTTGAGCAAAGCAACCAAAGCCAAAATTGTATATGGGCCAACCGCTAAACCAGAGTTTGAAGCCATTGTTGCCGAGGACAATCAACTGTTTGAAGTGGGTAACATCAAAATAAAAGTACTGCACACGCCAGGTCACACCATGGAAAGTACCACTTTCTTATTGATGGACGAAAACGGAAAAGACCACGCGATTTTCTCTGGAGACACCTTATTTATTGGCGATGTGGGTCGTCCTGACTTGGCTCAAAAAGCCGCTTCGATGACACAAGAAGAATTAGCTGCTACTTTGTACCATTCGCTTCGCAACAAAATCATGACGCTAGCCGATGATGTAATTGTCTATCCTGCTCATGGTGCCGGAAGTGCTTGCGGAAAAAATATGAGTAAAGAAACGGTATCTACTATTGGTAACCAAAAAGCAACCAATTATGCGTTGAGAGCGAATATGACCGAAGCAGAATTTATTAAAGAAGTTACCGAAGGTTTATTGCCTCCACCTGCTTATTTTGGGATGAATGTAGCGATGAACAAAAAAGGGTACGAAAGTTTTGAAACCGTTTTGAACAACGGAATGCGCGCTATTCCTGTCAACCAATTTGAAATGATGGTGGAGGAAACCAAAGCACTCATTCTAGACACTCGCAACAATGGGGAGTTCGCACAAGGATTCATTCCGCAGGCAATTAATATTGGCATCGATGGCGATTTTGCACCTTGGGTAGGCGCTTTAATTGCCGATGTGAACCAACCGATTATTTTAGTGACTCCCAACGGTCGCGAAGAGGAAACGGTAACCCGTTTGAGCCGTGTGGGTTTTGACAACCTGATCGGACATTTAGAAGGCGGTTTCGAGGCTTGGAAAAAAGCAAGTCACGAAATAGATACCATCAACCGCATTTCAGCCGAGGAATTTGCCAATCAAGTGACTATTGGCGAAAGCAAAATCATCGACATTCGCAAAGAAAGTGAATACGAAGCCGAGCATGTGGAAGAGGCGTATAGCAAACCTTTGGCGTACATCAACGAATGGGTAAAAGACATCAATCCAAAAGAACATTTTTTCTTGCACTGCGCAGGCGGTTACCGTTCGATGATTGCGGCTTCTATTTTGGA
>NZ_JAHEBT010000009.1 GCF_024642105.1 Flavobacterium sp. | reverse complement strand
CTCCGTTAAAACGTAAGGATAATTTTAAACCAGATCCACAATTACCATCTGAAACAACATTAGCAAATGACTATGTTAAATCAGGATACGATAGAGGACACGTAATGCCTGCTGCTGATAATTTATGTCAAACACCTCAAATACAAGATGAATGTTTTTACTTTTCTAATATGCTAGCTCAAACACATCGTTTAAATGCTGGTGATTGGAAATCATTAGAAACAGCTACTCGAAATTGGGCAATGTTGGCTCCTAAAATCGTAGTATGGGCAGGTGGTATCGGTGAATTAAAGAAAATAGGCACAACATCAGTACCATCACAATGCTATAAAGTAATTTATATTGCTGGAACTAATAAATGGTATGCTTATTTATTCAATAATGACCTATCAAATCCAGACGGATATGAAAATAATGCAGTAGATAAAGCATTAATTGAAAAATTAACTGGATTAAAGTTTGTTTTATAAGATTTCCTTATTACATTTAGGAAAATAAAAGTTATGGCTGATTTTTCAAAACAATGGTGTGAATTAAATGATCCTGAAATGCCTTGGGATTTCGATATTTTAGAAGTAGCAGAACGATTAGAACTAGATCATTTTGAATATTATATTTGTGAAGGATTTGGTTTTATAGCAATTGCTAAAGATGAAGAAGGTGAAATAGAATTAGGATTTCGTAATTATATTACAGATCTAATAGAGTGGAAAACATATAATGAAGTTATAAATGGATAAATTTGTAGTAGATACAGTAGTAGCAAGTATTATTGCTAAATTTGAGCGTAGAGCTCGTATGGGAAAAGAAAAATATGGTACTGATTTAGATCGTACTGATAAAGATTTAGAGTTCTATATTGAATCAGCATTAGAAGAACATATGGATGCTATTTTATATTTAAAAAAAGCATTGATGATTATTCAAGAGAGTAAGGAGTCCTAATATTTATTATTGGATAAATCACTCACAAAAATGGATTATAGTAAAGTATACAATCAAATAATAAAACGTGCCCAAACTAGAATATTAGAAGGATATGGTGAAAATCATCATATTATTCCTAAATGTATGGGAGGTATAGATAAAAATAATATTGTTAGATTAACAGCAAGAGAACATTTTCTATGTCATTTATTATTATGTGAGATGTATCCTGATAATGTTAATTTATCTCGTGCTTTATTTTTGATGTCAACTAATAAGAATAAAAAACAAAATCAAAGATATAAAGTATCATCTAGAACGTATGAGCAATTAAAACAAACATTTATTAATCATACTACTGGATTATCTAAACCAGATGGATTTGGAGATAAAATATCTCCATTATTAAAGAAAAGAAATATAGATTGGGAAACAAGGAATAAAAAAGCAAGTGATAAACTAAAAGGTAGAGAAATAACCTGGAATTTAAAAGGAATAAAACGATCATCGGATATATTAGGTAAACCAATTGCTATCCAGCAATATGCATTGGATGGAGTTTTATTAAATGAGTATAAAAGTATAGCTGAAGCTGCTAACGGAAATAAATCATTACATGAAAGTATTAGATGTAATATTAATGGGAAATATAAAACAGCTGGAGGATATGTTTGGAAAAAATTAAAACAAGAATTACAAAAAGATTAGGATTCGAAAATTTCCTCATTATATTTATAATAAATAAAAATAAAATGAATAAAGATTTAATAATTAGAGATAGATTAATTGATTAAAATAATTTGGATTTTAAAAATTTCCTCATTATATTTAAGAAAAGTTAAGGGAAACTTAATTTGTATATATTTATTAACATAAAAGCAAAAATGCAACATACATTCTTACATACAGTCAATTTAAATCGCAACACGAGATCGTGGCAGGGAAATTGTCTGTTTATGGGCATTCCGGCGAGCGATTATAAGCACGATAGGGGCAAGAATGTAAGTATAAAATAACATATACAAATACAGTAAATTCAGCCCCTAACCGCAAGATTAGGGGCTTTTTTAATTTATATATGGGCTTGTAGCTCAACGGCTGAGCGCTTCATTTGCAATGAAGATGATGTGGGTTCGAATCCCACCTTGTCCACAGTAATTGTTCTTTGATTTCATGGCAAAATGCATTCTTAACTCAATGGCAGAGTGCCGTCTTTACATGGCGGAGGTTGGGGGTTCGAGTCCCTCAGAATGTACAATATGTGTCTTTAGTTTAACGGATAGAACTTCTCACTTCTAATGAGACAGTAGGGGTTCGATTCCCTTAAGACATACATAATGCTCTATTGGTGGAACGGAAGACACACTGGACTTAGACCCCAGTTATTACAGGTTCGAGTCCTGTATAGAGTACAGTAAATATGCCTGTATCGCATAGCGGCAATTGCAAGACACTGTAAATGTCTCCTCTTCGGAGTTCGGCGGTTCGAGTCCGTCTGCAGGCACATCAGAAGTTCGAGATTTATATATTTATTATAAATGATAATATATGAATACTAGAGAAAAAATTTTAAAATTAAACAATGAAGGTAATAATATACCTGAAATTTGTGAATTATTAAATATAGGTAAAGGTACTGTTGGATACCATTTAAAACAATTAGGAATAAAATGGGATAGAAAACGTACTGAAAAAACTAAAAAGAAAATTAGTGAATCACAAATAGGAAAGACAAAAAAGAAACGAGAAACAAAACCAAAACAATATAAGCGAAGTCAAGAAGGATATATTAATCCCAAATCACATGATTATTGGCCTATATTAAATGGAGATGTTAAATATGTTGGAACTTATCATAATTCCATTAGAGGACAGTTAAAACGATTTATAGTAAAAAATAATATCATACCTTATATATGTGATGAATGTAAATGTGATGATAATTGGAGAGGTAAGAAAATGCCTTTAATTTTAGATCATAAAAATGGTATTAGAGATGATAATAGATTAGATAATTTAAGATTTTTATGTTCTAATTGTGATTCAATTCAGGATACATATAAAGGAAGAAATAAAAATTAATTGGAGCAGTGGCAGATGAGGTGCATTGCGCTGGACTGAAAATCCAGAGGAACAGGATCGATACCTGTCTGCTCCACCATTACTGACTCCGTAGCTCAATTGGTCAGAGCACTACACTTTTAATGTAGGGGTTATGCGTTCGAGTCGCATCGGGGTCACGATTAATAACGGATAGTAGAGGAGTCAGGTTTATCTCGCTACATTTGGGATGTAGAGTACGCAGGTTCGAATCCTGCTTATCCGACCACTAAAACGCTTATATAACTCAATGGTGAGAGTACTGACCTGATACGTCAGAGGTTATAGGTTCGAGTCCTGTTATAAGCACAATAATATACGGATATGGTGAAATGGTATCATCCCGCTCTCCAAAAGCGTTATTCAGGGTTCGAGTCCTTGTATCCGTGCAATTTGCTCTTATAGTTCAATGGATAGAACACTTCACTACGGATGAAGAGATTGGAGTTCGAGTCTCTATAAGAGTACATTTAATAAGGTCGATTAGCCAAGTTGGTTTAAGGCTGGGCTCTGCAAAAGCCCGATCACAGGTTCGAATCCTGTATTGACCTCGGTGATTGTGGTCTAATGGTCAAGACTGGGGTTTGTGGTACCTCCAATAAGAGTTCGATTCTCTTCAATCACACAATAGGAAATATACTATTTCCAGATTATATTTAGTACGGTGCTAAGGTCAAATGGTTAAGATATCTCCCTGTCACGGAGTTTGGAACGGGTTCGAATCCCGTTAGTACCGCCATAAGGAGGGTTGCCAGAGATGGATTATTGGACTGGTCTTGAAAACCAGCGATCGTGAAAGCGATCCGTGAGTTCGAATCTCACACCCTCTTCAGTTAAAATTGTAGTGTGGCGAAATGCGTACGCTCGGCAACCGCACCGTCCTGTCTCGGCGGCGGGGATAACGAAATAAAGTAAGGATATCGGGGTAGACCACCAGCTTGCAAGCGCTATTGTCCTTTACCTAATTGCCCCTTGGAGGTTCGAATCCTCCCACTACAGCTATATATAGAGAGTTACCCAAGTTGGTGAAGGGGTCACATTGCTAACGTGATAGGCTGTAACAGGCGCGAGGGTTCGAGCCCCTCACTCTCTACTGAAAACGCGCCAATGGTGGAACTGGTAGACACGCAAGACTTAAGCTCTTGTCTGCCGAAAGGTGGGTGCAGGTTCGATTCCTGCTTGGTGCACAATTTAAATAAATGGGATATGAGAAAATTCAAAACACTTGCTACTAAAACTCCGATTGAGTTGATTAGCTACATTAACGAGTACAAGCAGACACATCCCAATTTAGAAATGTTAATTGGATGTGACTCACAAAACAGGAAAAAAGAAACGTTTTACGCTATTGTAATAGGTTTATATACTCCTAAAAAAGGTGCACACGTCCTTTATACTAAGTTCGAAGTACCAAGAGAAAAAGACAACGTAACTCGTTTAATTAACGAAGTATGGTTTTCAGTCGAGGTGGCTGAACAAATTAGAACTGAATTAGATATTAGAGCTAAATTTATCGATATTGACTTAAACCCAGACCCAAAATACAAGTCAAATGCTGCATTAAACAGTGCTGTTGGAATTGTAACTGGAATGGGATATACAGTAAGACATAAAGGTCATTCTCCTATGATGACATATGCTGCAGATAATTTAGTAAAATTATAGGAATAAAAAATTTCTTAATTATATTTATAGTGTAATAAGAAATTGACGCCCCTATCGACAAGCGGTTAAGTCACATCCCTTTCACGGATGAGTCACGGGTTCGAATCCCGTTGGGGGTACGTAATTACTTGTAGCGCGGTGGTGTAACGGTAGCATACAGGGCTCATAACCCAGAGACGGCAGTTCGATTCTGCCCTGCGCTACAAGTAAATGTCGATATAGTGAAATGGTGATCACAAAGCTCTCATAAGGCTTTATTTCAAGTTCGAATCTTGATATCGACACAGACTCTCATCTATGGCTGCACAGAGATCTGATGAGACTCGTTAGGCATTGCAGATGCCCTGAACGAGGGTTTGGGAATACAGAAGTTTGGCACCCATCACGAAGAGTACCAACCCTTGTCAGGTAAAGCTCTTCAAATTTGCTTCCTTAGCTCAGTTGGTAGAGCTCTTGTTTTGTAAACAAGTGGTCACTGGTTCGAACCCGGTAGGAAGCTCAATAGGGGCCTATAGCTCAGTTGGTCAGAGCAGCGCACTCATAATGCGAAGGTCGTAGGTTCGAGCCCTACTTGGCCCACAAAAGATAAGTAGTGAAGCTGTAGTTAGCACACCACTGATAAGGGTGATTGCATTAAAAAAGGGTTAATAGTAGATGCAAGTGAAATCAGGCTAACCAGGAACCCCGAAAGACCCGAAGCTTATCTTTAATTGCAGGTATCGTATAATGGTCATTACTCTAGCCTTCCAAGCCTGAGATTTCAGTTCGATTCTGAATACCTGCTCAGTAAAATTGCCCGATGGTGTAGCGGTAGCACAAACGTTTTTGGTGCGTTTAGCATAGGTTCGAATCCTGTTCGGGTAACATAAGTTGGTATAGCTCAATGGTGGAGCAATCGGCTGTTAACCGATAGGCTATAGGTTCGAGTCCTATTACCAACGCTTATATTTATTATTATGATATCAGCAGTATTAATTTCGTTATCAATTGGATTTTCAGTAGGATGTATTAGTACTTTACTTGCATTCGATTGTCCTAAATGCAAATGCAACGAAGAACCAAAAAAACAATTACTAAAAGGATAGGTTATGTTTGATTTAAAAGAATTATTACTATTGCTAGGTTTAGCATCAGGACCAGTTACTGGAACATCAGATATAATGATGTATAAACAAAAACTACAATCTGAAATCATCACTGATCACAACATTCAGACTGAAATTAAATCGCTTGAATATAAGAAAATCTGGGAAGATGCTAACGATGAAGATTATGCTAGTCGTTGGTTAAAAGGTGAAAAAGCAAGTGATAAAATCAATAAGTTGAAATCTCAACAAGCAAAAACACGTAAGAAAATAAAAGCGCTAAAACAAATCATTGAAAAAGATTCGTTAGAGCGCATTAAAGTAGAACCTATATCATTATAGGTATGACTATCTTACTAAGCCGATAAGTCTTTATTAAGATCTAATAACCCGTTTCTTCCACCAGCATGTCTGCGATTAGAGATGGGTTGTTTTGATTTACGCTCAGTATTGTCAAATTTAACTAAAACTGCGCTGAATAAGGTACTAATTAATAATGAGATTGCTAATAATGGCATTTTATTTTACATTTTGTTCACTTATACATATAGTACATTTCTACGAAAACGACAGAATGCCATAAAATTCGTCGAAAAATCCACTCTGTGCCTATGATATTTAAATCGATTTTATTAGTATATACTATATTTATTATAGAACTAATAACAATATGAAAATAATAGGCTTAATCTTCGGATTTTTAGCCGTTTCGCTTATAGGTTATGCTGAAACGCCTAAAATCTATCTACATAACGTAGAGAATAAAATCCAAATCGGTAAACTAGCCGGTAATCGTAATTTAGCATTCGGTGTTAAAAATATAGTTGAAGAACTATTATCAGAAAATTATTCATTAGTACCTACTCAAATTGATGCTGATTATTCAGTACAAGTCGATATCGTATTTTTAGATGTTGAACAAGCAAATATGAGTATAGGTATAATGCATCAAGATAAACAATCAGTCGTTATCAGTATGGTTGGAAAACTATTAAAAGGCGACAAAGTTATCAAAACAAAAACAGCAACTGAAAAATCATCTGAAGTATCTATGTCTACTTTAGTAATTTCTGAAGCTGGTGGTTTTAATCAAACATCATTAAGCAATGCATTGAAAAAAGCATCAGTTTCATTAACTACTAAATTGTTAGATAAAATATGAAAAAATTATTATTCTTACTATTATCATTAGTAAGTTTAAGTGCATTCGCACAAGAACCAAAAATTAGATTAGCTACAGACTCTACAAAAGTTAACGTTAATGGTCAACCAATTATGAAGGGAGACGATTTTCTAGTTGATGTTCAGTTATATGCTAATAGTAACACAACAGCTCGCTCTTTGTATTTTGATTTTGAATTTCAAAATACAGCATTTGATTTCGTTAGTGTAGGTAATACAGGAACTGGAGGTAATGGTGGATATCTACCTTATGGTTCACAAATTACAATGACTAACTACACTTATCCTGGTTACTCATATGCAGGTAATGCTAATAATACAACTGCAAACGGTAATCAAAATTATAATAACTGTGCTTACAACTACACAGCAGGAGGTCCTAAAACAATTATTCGTGTTTATTTAAACTGGGCTACTACTAGTGGACTTCCATATAATGAATGGGGTACATTATTGAGAATGAAATTTAGATTAAAAACAACAGCAGTGGGTGATGCTTGGGATCCAATCAAAATGAACTTTGCAGCATCATTCAACCAAAATGGTTCAGCAGGTTCTTGTATAAATGAGATTCCATTAACAAACGTAATTACTCAAAATCCAGATGCTCATAAGTTTGTAAAAGCTAATCTTGATTTAAATGGTAATGTACCGTATACAGCAATTAAAGTTGGATTCTTAAAATCAGATAATACAGGTCCATTATTTGATGTAACATCAACTGGTAAAGTAAATATTGTAGATTCATTATTAACAGGTAATACTCAGTATCGAATTATGACATTTGTTAGTATGGATCAAATGCCATCTATAATGAATGCTGCTGTATCTGTTTCTGATTATACTACAGCTGAAGCTGAATTCGTATCTCAAAACTTAGATAGAACATACAATAATCAAAATATCATGACTGGTATGGGTTATTTTGCTGCTGATGTTAACCGTTCAAATGCATTTGATGGTGGTGATTTAACTAAATTGTATGCTCAAGCAGTTGGTGTAAACCAATTAATTGTAGTACCACAAGGATATGTACAAGGAAGTGGTGGATTTATGAGTGTAAATACATTTAAAGCAACATCATTTAATAATGCTACTCCATCAAACGTATTTACTGACTTCCCAACAAATACTCAACAAGTATATTCATTTACAACTCCTACAAATCCAGGTTTTCCAGAAACAATTCAAGTAAAGTATTTACTACCTGGTGA
Source organism: Flavobacterium sp. (assembly GCF_024642105.1). Taxonomy (GTDB): domain Bacteria; phylum Bacteroidota; class Bacteroidia; order Flavobacteriales; family Flavobacteriaceae; genus Flavobacterium. The sequence continues at coordinate 4,468 of NZ_JAHEBT010000009.1, read as the reverse complement.
TATTAACCGTTCTCACTCATCTCAAGTAGTAATTAATGGAAGTATTGCTACAAATGCAGTAGTTGCTTTAAATAAGAGTATTGCAAATAAAGCAATGATGAATAGAACTGTAGGTTTAATTAACACACCACAAGCAGTAGCTGCAATTGATGTAAATTTAAAAAACACAACTGTAACATCTAATTCAATAGAAATACCAGTATCAATTAATACTAATGGAATTAACTTATCAGCATTACAGTTTGAATTTGCTTATGATGCAAATAAAATTAAATTTGAATCAATGAAATCTGAAGTACCTAATGATTGGTATGTATTTGCTAATTCAGTAACAGGTAAAGTTAAATTTGGAGCTATTGATCAAAAATTAAAAACTCCATTAAATGGTGCTTCAATCCCATTCAAATTAAAATTCACTACTCTACAAAATGGATTAGATATTAATTCATACATCAAAGTAACTCCTGCACAAGATGCAGCAGATACTAAAGGTAACCAAGTAGGAATCAACTTAAATACAGAAGTAATAAAATTAACAGGATATAATAATTTCTAAAATGAAGAGAATAGCATTAATTGTTTCAACCGCCCTTATATTTATTATCGCAGGATGTAGTGATCTTGAACAATTTGAAACTACTCCTCAAATTAATTTAGGTACAGTAGCAAAATCTACAGATATTAAAAGTATCGAAGCTATTGGAGGAAAAGTTACAGTTAAATACACTGTAACTCCATCAGCAAAATATTCAGTACAAGTATTTGAATTTGCTCAAATGGAACCTAAAAAAACATTACCGTTTACTGCTGTTGATTCAGTAGAAACAAAAGTATATGAGTTTTCAGATTTAAATGACGGGTTATATGATTTAGTTTTGACCGACATATCTGGAACTTCAATTAAAAAACCATTAGTAATTAAAAAATAAATAATAATATGGCAGAAGAAGCATCAGAAAGCACAGGAGGTTCATTAAAGAACATTCTAATCGGATTAGCAAGTACTATCGCATTAGGCGTTGGTGGATTTGTAACAAAACAATTGACAGGTGAAGGTGATGAACCAGCACAAGCTACTACAGCTCCAGCACCAGTAATCAATATTACAAATTCAAACGCTCAACAGCAATCAGCTGGTGGTGGTAAAACAGTAATTATTAAGGAAAAAGAAGCAGCACCTGCTCAAGCAACTCCTGCTAAACCAAAACCTAAAACAGCTAAAGAAGAGTTAGAAGAAGCTCCTAAATGGTAATTAAAAATGAAGTTATTTAAAGAAGAACAACCTATGGCCGCACCTGCTCCAGTACCTACAGGATTTAAAGACCTGTTAAATGCAATGATGAAACGTAGATGGTTTATCACCGCTATGGTTTTAGGAGGATTTATGTTAATTATTGGTGGTATATTTACTGCTATTGCATTAGGAACTACCATTGCGGGTGAATGGAAAGAATTATTAATGTTATTACTTGGAGCTTTCATTGGTTCATATGGTAAAATCATTGATTATTGGTTTAGTGATACAGATAAAGATAAAATGTTAGTTCAGAAAATGGACGAGGAAGACGGTGTATCACTATCCAATACTGGTGGAGGTGATGCACCAACTCCATTACCAACTCCTGAAAAGAAGGGCGTTGAAATTGATGAAGACGGAGATGGTGTGATGGATGGTTTAGATCATGATGGTGACGGTAAAATCGATGAATACTTCGCTCATCGTCAATGTGAACATGTATGGGGTGATGCAGATGGTGATGGAGATGAAGAATGTCTAAAATGTGGTAAAATTAAAGATGTTGAAGAATCAACAGACGAATTAGAAGGATAATAAAGATGGAAAAGGTATATAAAATTTATTCAAAATTGGTTTTAGCTGGTATTATTATTGGTTTTAGCATTCAGATGTATTTTGTATACCTACATTTTACTAATCAGAAAGATAAAGCTAATCAAATAGCGGCTCAAATCTCAAAACAACCCTGGTAAAATGGAAATATTAAAAAAATTTATGGATGGTGCTAAGTCACTATTAGCAGATGAAAAAGGTGCTGTATCATCAAAACGTTTTGTTGGATTATTAGCAGCAATTACTTTATGTGTTACAATGTATCACAACTCATTCTCAGATATAAGTGTTGCACCCGCAGATTCATTAGTAAATGCAGTAGCATTATTAGCATTTGGAGCTTTAGGTTTATCTTCAGTTGATAAATTTACAGGAATGAAAGATCAAATTTCTAATGCTACAAAATCAACTAAAAAACAAGAACAAGAAGAATCATATGATTATGAAGGTTAATTTATTGGTTTTACTTCTTTCTCTGTTATGTTTACCTGTATTGGGTCAAACTATTGGTTCTGTAAAGACAGAAGCATATCAAGCTGATTTTGAGAAAAAACAATCAATTGATGTTGTATCTGATTATGAAGGACCAAAAATCCCAGTTCAATTATTAGGTATTGGAATTACAGATGAGATATTTGCAATGTACCCAGAACTTAAAGACAAACGTGTTGGCTTAGGTTTAACAAATATCGTAGTTGAATTCTTAGAAGAAACTAATCGATTTACTTTTACCGAAGATAAAGCCGAGATTAAGAATAGAATGGTAAAACAATTCCAAGCATCTCAATCAGGCATTACAGAAAATAAATTAGATGGTAGAGGGAAAATTAAATTAGCACAATATTTCGTATATGTAGAGGTATACGACTTCTCAGTTTCTGAAGACGAGCAATTAAAATTGAAAGATGGTGTTAAACAAACTCAAACTACCAGGCTGGGCTTACAAGTTAAGTTCGTTAATGCCGAAACTTCTGAGTATATTACTGGTTCAGGCTTAGGCGAAGCTAGTACAATTAAACAAGGTGCGTTATCGGATTCGTTTGATGAGATTAAATTTAATCAATCAACAATTGGTATCACAACTAAAAAAGCGTTGGAAACAGCGGCTTCAAGGATAGTATCACGTATGATAAAAAAGTCTATATTCAAAAATTAAAAAAAAATGAAAAAGTTATTATTAATTACTGTTTTGTGTATGTTTGCAGTAGCTGCTAACGCACAAGAATTTTTCGGTTCCGCTACTAATAAAGGTGGAGATGGCTACATAACAGGTGGTTACATCAAAAATGGTTGGGGTGCTTATGCTGGTTTTAAATTTGACGCAGATCCAATGGTATCAACAAAAACAGGTAGTTTTGATAAAACTATGAAGTTCGGTATTATTCGTATGGCTCCTAGTGGACGCTTTATGGTTGGTGCTGGTATTCAACCTGTAGGAGATGTTAATAAGCCTAACGTATGGGCTGGATATGCTCCGTTAAAATCTGAAGGACTTAAAATTTGGGTTATTGGAAACTTAGTAGGATCTAATTTCACACCAGGTTTAGGTTTAACTTACAAATTGGATAAAATTCAATTCTAAGAACAAAGAGTACAACTGTAATAATTAACTGATAAATAATATAAAAATGCTATTAAAACTTGGTTCCGAAGGGGACGATGTAAAAAAATTACAAGAAAAGTTAGGCATAGAAGCTATTGGTAAGTTTGGTCCTAAAACAGACGCTGCTGTTAAAGCATGGCAAACTGCTAATGGGCTAACTGCTGATGGTATTGTTGGAGACGGAACTTGGGGTAAATTATTTGGTAGCGCTGCTCCTGCAGCTCCAGTTGCTGCTTCTCCCGTTGCTAACTCTGGTAATTTAAAATTAGCTAATTTAAAAGGACACATTCCAGATGCAGTAATCGCAATGATTCCTGATACAGCATCTAAATTTGGTATTAATACACCATTACGTTTAGCTCATTTTCTAGCACAATGCGGTCACGAATCAGGTGGATTTCGCGCAACACAAGAAAATTTAAATTATTCCGCTAAAGGATTAATGGGTATATTTAAAAAATATTTCCCAACTGCTGCACTTGCTGCTTCTTATGAAAGAAAACCTGAAAAAATTGCTAATCGTGTTTATGCTTCTCGTATGGGTAATGGGGCCGAAGCCTCTGGAGATGGATATAAATTTAGAGGAAGAGGATATATTCAATTAACAGGTAAAGAAAATTATACTGCGTTTGGTAAAGCAATAAATGAAAATATATTAGCTAATCCTGATTCAGTATCTTCAAAATACGCCTTATTGTCTGCTGCTTGGTTCTTTTCTAAAAACGGATTACACAGAATGGCAGATGAAGGATCATCAGATCAAGTAGTAACCAAAATTACAAAACGAGTTAATGGTGGTACAATTGGATTACCAGATCGTATTAAACACTTCAAAGAATATTATAAGTTACTAGCTTAGTGAGATATGTCTTATTATTCTTACTATTAACTGTTTCATTCTTAAGTAAGTCACAGGTACTTACTAATGCATATTTTGACCCCTGTTCGAAACAAATGGTAACCTATGATGTTCCGATCGGGGGTTCAGTGTTTATTGTATATCGTAGCTCGTCTCG
>NZ_JAHEBT010000033.1 GCF_024642105.1 Flavobacterium sp. | reverse complement strand
TAGAATATGGAGGGATGACCCTTCCTATCTCCTTGGAATATGATGCCTCGGGGGTTAAAGTAGAATCAATAGCCTCTTCGGTGGGACAAAACTGGAGTTTGAATGTGGGTGGTGTGGTGAGTCGTAATGCAAAAGCAGCACCTGACGAGGGAGCTGTGTCTGCTTCTGCAAAAAGTATAATTGATATCAATGGCTATTACAAGGATTATGGTTTGTCAAAATTAGATTTATTATTAAATAATTTCTCTAATAGCGAAAATGCGCGATATACACAATTTGTTTGGTGGTTAGAGGATGTCAATGCGGGTAAAAAAGATGCTCAACCCGATTTGTTTTACTTCAGCACACCTGAGGGAGGCAGTAAATTTGTTTTCAACGACCAAAGAAAGGTAGTCTATCTTGAAAATACAGATTTTATGATTCAGGAGGATTTTGTACCTAACTACTTTAAAACTTGGACTGTAACTTCCCCTAAAGGCATTAAATATAAGTATGGTTTAGATACGGGAACCAATTTTGGATTGAATAATGTTGTAGAAAAAAATTATACCAATCAATCCATAAATGAAATTGTTTTTGACAATAATTACATTATTAATTCTTGGTTTTTGACCGAAATATCGAGTTTTACTAGTTCAAACAAAATTCAATTGGAGTATGTAGATAATAATTACACTCATACTACAATTAGTAAACCAATAGTGCAAAGCTCTTTTTTGTGTCTTCCTTATACTTCAATGAGTCGAAATTGTTTGGTTACCGCCGAGCAACAATATAATGAATTGGCATTGTATCCGGTGAATACCACCTCTCAGAATCATGTAGTATCAAAATTGGTTAGTAAAATAATAGCTGGAACCACTCAAATTAATTTCCTCTACAGCAACAGAGATGATTTGACCCCAGAATCTGGTGTATATCCTAAGCGATTGGATGAAATCCAAATCACAGTGATTAATCCCATTACACAGGTGGCAGAAATTACTAAAAAAATTAAATTCAGCTATACTACACTGCAAAGTGCCACAACTACTGGCAGTAAAGATGTAACAGATATTAAACGATTACAACTCACCGGTATCACCGAAATGAGTGCCAATGAACAATTGTCCAAGCCGTATACTTTTGTGTATAATGCCACCTCATTACCAAGTAAACTTTCATTTGCTCAAGATAAATGGGGCTATTATAATGGAAATACTCAAAATCCGTCCTTGTTTCCGACTATCGGTATTACATTGACACCTAATTTATATGCTGATAGAAAGGTAGATTTGAATTTTGCTAAAGCAGGAGCTTTAGAGAAAATAATTTACCCAACCAAAGGCTCTGTAAATTTTCAGTATGAATCACATAAGTCTGATGTGCCTTTAGATGTATATTATGACATAAATAATCCTTCACCTTTTGTAGAGAGTATCTCATCAACTCAATCTATCGATGGAATAAATTCAGAGTTATTTACTTATGTAGCGAATGAATCTGAAACCTTAATGATAACAGCCAACTTAAGTTACAATCCTATGGGAACTGGGGGATGTTCTCCAACTAGTACATTAAGAGCCGCTTCAGTTGTTGATATGGTTACCAATTCAGAGGTAGCATCTATTTTGTATGCTGGGGCTACTACCTCAAAAACGATTTCCTTGCCAATTGATAAGAAACTACTAATTGACGGAAGACAATACAAGTTAATTGCTCAAGGTTATGGTGGAGCAAATGGAATGAATTATATGTGTAATATTTGTAGTGCTAAAATCGATAAAATTCCTGTTATACCTATTTATGATGTTGGCGGTTTACGAATTAAAAAGATAGTTCATAAAGAGGATGATAATTCTGTAATTAAAGAAACTAATTACACTTATTATCAACCTAAAATTGTTAGTAATCCTAAATTATTTTATCAAACCAGTTGGGATTTTAATAACTATACTTATTTCCCAACTTATTATAGCATAGTTCCTCAAAATGCAAATATACTAAATCAAACCTTTGTCAATAATGCTCAGCAATTGGGATGGGAAAAAGGCTCTTATTACACCCTTTCAACAGGAATTGACCCTTTAGAAATCAATTTTATGGGACCTACTATTTCCTATGCAGAAGTAGACCAAACTGATGGGAATGGGGTTACTAAACATTTTTTCAATCGCTACAAAGGATATTTTGAATTGAATAATTATAGTTTTGATTACGGGGTTCCACCACTCCCGAAATCACAGTATCTTTTAGCAGGAGAAAAACAGAGTGTCCAAATCAACACTGCTAGCGGAGAAACGATTAAACGTAATGAATTCAATTATAATTATAGTAGTTCAAACATAAATGTAAAAGGAGTTTTGCCATCAATATATAGTAATCCTGGAGGTTTAGTTGTTTTATTTAATGTCTACACCCTCCAAGGACAAACCAAAACCTTAAAAACCGAGACGGAGACAACCACTTTAAAAGGACAGGATGTTACTGTAACTAAGGATTACGAATATCTAGGGGTGAATC
>NZ_JAHEBT010000048.1 GCF_024642105.1 Flavobacterium sp. | reverse complement strand
ATGAACTGGAAAGGGGTGATTCAGGATGGGAGAACGAAGAACTTCAAATAGGCATAAGTCCGGAGGGAGGGAGTCCGAAGGGGATTTTTACTGTAACGACTTGAATAACAAATCCTTTAAATACCTAGCCACGAATTCCGTCTTGTGCTTCTTCCCGGCGTCTGTTAATTTAGGCAGGTGCTGACTGAAAAACAGCTGCGAATGCGCGGTTTCAATTAGTGTGCTGCTTAATGAATGAGGAAATTCGTAGGCTAGATTGTGTGATTGAATCAATTCAGAAATGCGGGCACACAAGTCTTTATAGGGCTTAAATACGGCATTCTCATTGATTTCCTTGACCTCTTTCACCAAGTAGACTTTGCTACTTTCAGTGATGACAATTTGGTGTAAATACTTTTTATTGTAATCCGACTGACCTTCACTCTCCTCTAATGGGTGCGTCAATAATTCAATCAGACGTTCTAGTTTCGCTTTTGAATTTGCCAAAGGTTGCAATTGAAACACCACCAAGTACTCCATGTAGGACCAATACCAATTCAAGATATACAATAACATCCGGTGTTTATTCTCAAAATAGCGGTAGATTGACGCCTCCGTCGTATTCATTTCTTTCGCTAATTTCTTAAAGGTAAAATTCTCAAAACCCAGCGTATGAATTAAATCAATCGCATTTTTCACAATTTGTTTGCCTAATTCCGTGCTTTCCGGATCCCGTAAATAAATCTTTTCGTTGACCTTAAAACTAAGTGAATAATCCATTGTTATACCTTTTGAACAAAGCAAAGTTAATAATAGAAACACTAACACAAAAGATATTTTAACAATTATTAATAATAGTGTTACTATTATTTAAAAAAGTCTTTATAGTTTTGCATCAGAAAACATATTGTTATGCAACAAACAAGTCCATTTAAGCGAGTTCAAGCTCTGATACAGGATAATAAGAAAGAGGTTACTTCGATCTATTTGTTCTCTATTTTGGGAGGTATTGTGAATCTAAGTTTACCACTCGGGGTTCAAACGATCATCGGATTAGTGATGGGGGCGACCATGGTTACCTCCATCTATGTGCTCATCTTTTTAGTGGTGCTGGGAGTATTCCTGATGGGTTTGTTCCAAATCAACCAGATGAAAATTATCGAGTCTATCCAGCAAAAAATCTTCGCTCATTATGCCTATGATTTCGCGAATAAGATCCCGCAATTGGATCTAAAACAGATGGACAAATACCATATTCCAGAGAAAGTGAACCGGTTTTTTGATACACTGAATATTCAAAAAGGCTTTGCGAAACTATTGTTAGATATCCCGGTAGCGACGGTGCAGATTGTCTTTGGCATTATTCTTTTATCGCTATATCATCCACTGTTCATCATTTTAGGGTTGATCTTATTGCTCTTGCTAGGCTTAATTTTATTTTATACTTCTAAAAAAGGGATCGAAACAAGTATCGAGGAATCGAACTTCAAATATGGGGTGGCAGGATTTTTTGGGGAAATCGCACGAACCATTAAGACTTTTAAATTTAGCCAAGGCTCAGACCTGAATTTAACCCGAACAGACGAAAACGTGCTGGGTTATTTGGGCGCGAGGACAAAGCACTTCCAAGTACTTTTATTTCAATATAAATCGCTGCTATTTTTCAAAGTTGCATTGACCACCTTAATGCTGACTTTAGGTTCCTATTTATTAATTAACCAGCAGCTAAACGTAGGCGAATTTGTCGCGGCAGAAATCGTGATTATGTTAGTGATTGGGGCGGTTGAAAAACTCATTATCAGCTTAGATAGTGCATACGATGTGATTACAGGATTGGAGAAATTAGCGAGCGTTACGGATAGCCCCCTTGAAGCAAGTGGTGAATTACAATTAGATGCCAAAGAGGGAATCGAAATTGACATGAGGAATTTTAGCTTTGAATTTGAGCAAGGGAAGCCGGTCTTAAATTCAATCAATCTTAACATTCAACCTGGTGAAAAAATCCAACTCTCGGGGCCAGCGGGTTCGGGAAAATCAATTTTGATGCGAGTACTTACCGGCAATTATCCAGACTTCAAGGGGACTTTATTGCTGAATAATGTTCCCATAAAAAATTACAACTTAGAAAGCCTCCGAAAACACACGGGTATTTTGCTTCAAAATCAAGAGATTTTTGATGGAACTGTGTGGGAAAATATAAGTTTAGGTAATACAGAAATAAGTTCTGCCTTGGTTTTAGCCACAGCAAACGAATTAGGTTTTGCAGACTTCTTAAACCACTTTCCACTGGGATTCGATACAGCCATTGAGCCTTTGGGTAAAAAAACACCGCAAACCATTGTCAAAAAAATACTATTACTTCGAGCATTGTGTGGGGACAAACGTTTGCTACTTTTGGAGAACCCTTGGAATGGCTTGGATGCAGAATTAGCGGAGAAATTGAGAGTTTATTTATTGAACAAATCGAAGACAACAGTGATTATTTCAACAAATGGCTCCGTAGGGTTTGAACAAAAATTGATCATCAACAATGGAAAA
>NZ_JAHEBT010000044.1 GCF_024642105.1 Flavobacterium sp. | reverse complement strand
TCGTCTTTTCTATTTTGGATTTTTAGATCAACAATACCTTTGAACAAGGTTTCTTGGTATTCCCAAGTAGCTTTGTAATCTTTGTTTCCTAAATCGTGTAATTGGATTTGTTTGTTCATTTGTCATTGCGAGGAACGAAGCAATTTGTACTCGTCCTTTTTTGTTTGAGTGACAAAGGTACAAAGTTTTGAAAACAAAATCGTCTTTTCTAGCCCTGATGGAAGCGGCATCCTTTTAAGGCTGCAAGCCTTAAAAGATAGAGCGAACAGCAGGACAAAACGAGATAAAAAAACGAAAATTCCTGCTCCTAAAAAAACTACAATCATTTTCAAATTTTGAAATTGCCACATTTTCAAATTTAACTATCTTTGCGCTCTTAAAATCAGAATCTAATGGCATTATCCGAACAAGAAATTTTACGTAGAGAAGCACTTACCGAATTACGCAATTTAGGTATTGAGCCTTATCCAGCAGCCGAATTTACCACCACCGCTTATTCAAGCGAAATCCTTGCTAACTTTGAAAAATACGAAGGAAAGGAAGTGATTTTAGCCGGCCGATTGATGGGAAAACGCATCATGGGAAAGGCTTCTTTTGCAGAATTAAAAGATGCTGAAGGACGTATCCAAGTATATGTTTCGAGAGATGATATTTCGGATGATGAAGAAAAAACAATGTACAATGTGGTTTTCAAAAAACTATTGGACATTGGTGATTTTATTGGGATTCGCGGAACAGTTTTTAAAACACAAGTAGGCGAAATCTCGGTTCACGTATATGGTTTAACGGTTTTGGCGAAAGCCTTGAAACCGCTTCCTGTAGTAAAAATGGATGCGGATGGAAAAATCCACGATGCCTTTGCTGATCCTGAACAAAGATACCGTCGTCGTTATGTGGATTTAACGGTAAACGACCATGTAAAAGATACGTTTATCAAAAGAACCAAATTGTTCAATGCTATGCGTTCTTTTTTTAACGACAAAGGATATCTTGAAGTAGAAACACCTGTATTGCAACCGATTCCTGGTGGTGCTGCAGCGCGTCCTTTTATCACGCACCACAACTCACTTGACATTCCGTTGTACATGCGAATTGCCAATGAATTGTATTTGAAAAGATTAATTGTTGGTGGATTTGAAGGGGTGTATGAGTTCTCTAAAAACTTCCGTAACGAAGGAATGGACAGAACTCACAACCCAGAATTTACCGCTATGGAAATATATGTAGCCTACAAAGACTACAACTGGATGATGAACTTTACCGAAAACCTGCTAGAGCATTGTGCCATTGGGGTTAACGGAACAAGTGAAGTAACTTTTGGCGAACACAAAATCAATTTCAAAGCGCCTTATGCTCGTGTTACGATGACTGATTCTATCAAACACTTTACAGGTTTTGATATTTCTGGGAAATCAGAAGCGGAATTGTTTGCTGCTGCTAAAGGTATGGGAATTGACGTGGACGAAACCATGGGTAAAGGGAAATTGATTGACGAAATTTTTGGCGCAAAATGCGAAGGAAATTACATTCAACCTACTTTCATCACGGATTATCCAAAAGAAATGAGTCCGCTTTGTAAACAACACCGCGACAATCCAGAACTAACTGAACGTTTTGAATTGATGGTTTGCGGAAAAGAAGTAGCCAATGCCTATTCTGAATTGAATGACCCAATTGACCAAAGAGAACGTTTTGAAGACCAAATGCGTTTGGCTGAAAAAGGTGATGATGAAGCCAATGGCGTTATTGATGAAGATTTCTTGCGTGCTTTAGAATACGGCATGCCTCCTACTTCAGGTTTAGGAATTGGAATGGATCGTTTGATGATGTTCTTGACTAATAATGCTTCTATTCAAGAAGTATTGTTCTTCCCACAAATGCGTCCAGAAAAAAAACAGGTTCAAATCGAATTGACTGATGAAGAGAAATTAGTTGTTGACTTGTTGAAAGCCAACAATAATCAAATGGATTTAGGCGAATTGAAAGCTAAATCAGAATTGAGCGGAAAAAAATGGGATGCCGCTACTAAAGGTTTATCACAACACAAACTCATCAAAGTGAGTGTCGCTGGCGAAAGTAAAATAATGGAATTGATTGGGTAAATAATTCTACAATGATAAAAAAAGGAGCTTCAATCGAAGCTCCTTTTTGGTTTATAACGAATAATTCAAATTGACACTCCAGCGGTAATTGGCTTCGACATTGCCTCCAGTTAAATTTTGCTGAATGGGTAACATCGCATTGGCACCTAATGAAAACGCATTGCGACCTAGCTCAAATCCGATTTTTCCAAACAAAGCGTTTCCTGCCGTTTTGTTTAACTTTTGTCCGTGTTGGTAATTGCTTCCATAAGTTTCTCCAGCTAGGCCAATTTGCGGAGCAAAAGAAAAAGTATCTTTTTCATACAGATAGAAAAAAGTAGCTGCATAATTCAATTGATTCCCAAAACGATAATTTTTTTGGTTTTCTGTTTTAATGACATAATTCAACATTGTATTCAAACCTAATTGCTTTCTTCTTACAATATATTCGGTGGCTAAAAGGTAATCCCAACT
>NZ_JAHEBT010000040.1 GCF_024642105.1 Flavobacterium sp. | reverse complement strand
GATTCACCCCTAGATATTCGTAATCCTTAGTTACAGTAACATCCTGTCCTTTTAAAGTGGTTGTCTCCGTCTCGGTTTTTAAGGTTTTGGTTTGTCCTTGGAGGGTGTAGACATTAAATAAGGGCATGTTGCCATCACTGTAGATAGCAAGTGCATCAATGGAAGTAGTTACTGTGGTGTAATTATAGCTAAACAGCTCATTTTTCAACAGAGTACTACCGTTATCAAAAATTTCAACTTTTTGTTTCTCTCCTGCCAATAGTGATTGAAATACAGGTGGAGCGGGAGAAAAATTTGAAATAAACGAATTAAAGTCCAATTCAGCATACGATTTATATCCGTTAAAGTAATGCACCGTTTTACCATTGCCATCCGTTTGTTCTACTTTACCGTAACTAATTTGGGGTCCCATAAAATTAATATCAAAAGGACTACTACCTAACGAAGCGTGTTGAAAAAAACCTTGACTGAATAAATTATTTTGTTCAATCATATTGCCAATTATAGTACGAGTAAAAGACTCGGCATGTAACGGACAAATTTTTTGAACTTTCTTATAAAAATCAGTCGCTGCTAGTTCCGCACTAGTCAATTGATTGGAATTAGTTTGATTTGATAATGCAAAAAAATTGGTTTCATTGGTAAAGTCAAATGTAGCTCTAGTGGTCAATAAAGGTTGCACAACAGATTTTGCATTGGAATAGGCATAGTTCACTTCTTTTAAAGTGGTAGAATCATCATTTTGATAGTTGATTTTTTTAATTCTTAAGCCTCCCATTTCATAGTAAGGAACTTGAATTGTTTTAGGAATAAACACAGAGGTAGAAACATTAAAACAATCTTTTATCCCATAGACTTTTATGGTGTACGTCTGTCCGGGTATGAATTTTGTTGTATCCAAAAATTCCTCTGATTCTTTCATTACAAATTGGTCTTGATGCCCACTAATTAAAGCATCCAATTGCCCATAATTTTGATTATAGATAACTGTACCCGAACTATTTACAATTTCAATTGCATTATTGTAATTAGATGTTGGACAACCCGATACAGGAGAAGAATAGCCACTAGAACCCCTTGAGAGATACATTTTGATTTTTAGATTAGTACCATCATTAGGATTAATAGTAAATGTTTGACTATTGTACCCATTGTTTCCATTTACTGGTGCAATTGGAGTAACATTTCCTGTTAGCCAAATAGTAGCATCTTGTGATATGTAGCCCACAGGACTATCAGATAGGTGTGGTTCAAATTCAAAATTCACGCTTCCTTTAGTAGGGTAAATTATTTTTTGAAGCGACCCTATTTTGGCTAAACTAAAATTACTATCTCGATTATTGTTGAGATTCTGCTTATCTGTAGCATCATACTTTGCAAACAAGGATTGATTGCTAGTTTGTCCGTTATAAAACCCAAATTTATCTTGAGCAAAAGATAATTTATACGGCATTGTACCTGCATTATAAACAAAAGTATATGGTTTTGATACAGAACCATCACAACTAGATTCACTTAGTTTATCTAGCATCAATCGTTTACTATCGGAACTTTCAGAAGTGATAAGTCCAGCAGGTTTGGTGTCATTGCATAAAGAATAAGAATAGGTAAAATCAAAAGTTTTAATGCATTTTCCACTGTCTACAACACGAATTCGGTCTAATTTTTTAGCCGAGTGGTTTTCAAAATTTAAAGAGAGGTCTTCTCTATTACTATAATCAAAATAAATACTAATGGTACCAGCTGTAATGGTACTGATTACTTTAGAACTAGCATGATTAAGCATTGTGTAGGGAGTGGAAGTAGCAAAAAAATCAGAAGTGCCGCCATAGGGATTCAATGCTAAATCATAATATCTTGTTTTTTCGTCTCCACAAAGGTTATTATTGATAGAGGTGATATTGGTATAACAAAAAGAAGTCTTCGTAGGTCTATTTAAAATGATGTTTGAAAAGTCGTTATTGATATAATCAATACTAATAGTATTTGTTGTGGTAGGATTTGAAATTTCCGTTAAAAACCATGCATTAGGGATAAAATTACTACTGCTAACACCATCGTTTCTACCTTGATTGGTAAAATTTTGTTCTACAACATTACTAGCATTAGAGGTAGCTCCACTAAGTCCAAATTTATATTTTATTCCGCTAGGTGCTGTAGCAGACCAAGACCTGAAAAAATCAGGTATAAAATCTTCTTTAACTACAAAATCTGTATTCTCTAAATAAACTATTTGACGCTGATTGTTAAACACAAATTTTGCTCCTCCCTGAGGTGTACTAAAATAAAACAAATCGGGTTGAGCGTCTTGTTTTCCTTTAGCACATTCTTGCAACCAACCTATGAATTTTCCATAAGCAGAGGTACTACCTAAAGCATTATCCAACTTGGTTAAACCAAAATCTCTATAAAAACCTTTGATATTCAATTCGGTATTAACTCCATTAGCCACATAGCCTCCCTCATCAGGAGCACCTTTAACAATTCGGCTCACCACACCACCCACATTCAAACTCCAGTTTTGTCCCACCGAAGAGGCTATTGATTCTACTTTAACCCCCGAGGCATCATATTCCAAGGAGATAGGAAGGGTCATCCCTCCATATTCTA
>NZ_JAHEBT010000001.1 GCF_024642105.1 Flavobacterium sp. | reverse complement strand
ATTATGCAGAAAAATTTGCTGGAATCAGTGGGCAAAATGAAGGTTGGCCAATGTTACCTGATGGTCACTTTCTTCCACCAATGGATTTGAACTGTGTTGAAAAATCAGTAAAAGAAAGAATCGAAAAACACTACAATAGAGAAAGAATTCTAACTATTGGACGTACTGCCAATTTAACTGTTCCTCATAATGGACGTGGAAACTGTCAGTACAGAAATTTATGTAGTCGTGGGTGTCCATTTGGAGCTTATTTCAGTACACAATCTGCTACATTACCTGCTGCTATGGCAACTAAAAGATTAACTGTAAGACCGTATTCTATTGTAAATCATATTATTTACGATAAAAATACTAAGAAAGCTAAAGGGGTTATGGTAATCGATGCTGAGACCAATGAAACGATGGAATTTTATGCTAAAATCGTTTTTGTAAACGGTTCTACCCTAGGTTCTACTTTTATTTTATTGAACTCTACTTCTGAAGCACATCCCAATGGATTAGGTAATGGAAGTGGACAATTAGGTCATAACTTGATGGATCACCATTTCCGTTGTGGTGCGGAAGGTACTGCAGAAGGATTTGAAGATAAATACACTTATGGACGTAGAGCTAATGGAATTTATGTACCACGTTACCAAAACTACGGTAATGACAAACGTGATTACTTAAGAGGATTTGGTTACCAAGGTGGAGCAAGTCGTGGCAATTGGCAAGCTGATGTTGCTGAATTGGCTTTTGGAACTGATTTCAAGAACAATATGTCTAAACCTGCAGATCATTGGAAAATGGGATTAGGAGGATTTGGAGAAATGCTACCTTATTATGAAAATAAAGTAACTATCGATCATTCTAAAAAAGATAAGTGGGGTCAGCCAGTTCTAAAAATTGATTGCGAATACAAAGAAAATGAAGCTAAAATGCGTGAAGATATGATGAACGATGCTGCTGAAATGTTAGAAGCAGCTGGAATGAAAAATATCCAAACGTATGACAATGATTGTTATCCAGGGATGGCAATTCACGAAATGGGTACCGCTCGTATGGGTAACGACCCTAAAGATTCTGTATTGAACAAATGGAATCAAATGCATGAAGTAAGTAATGTATTTGTTACTGATGGATCTTGTATGCCTTCTATTGCATGCCAAAACCCTTCATTGACATTTATGGCTTTAACAGCACGTGCAGCCGATTACGCAGTAAAAGAATTAAAGAAAAAAAATATCTAGGTTACTATTATTATGACAAGAAAATTAAGAATGGGAATGGTCGGTGGTGGCCAAGATGCCTTTATTGGAGCAATACATCGTTTGGCTGCTAATATGGATGGCTTAATTGAATTAAGTTGTGGTGCTTTGAGTATCAATCCTGAAGTGGCAAAAGCTTCAGGTAAAGCATTGTTTCTTCCAGAATCAAGAACGTATTTGACTTACGAAGAAATGATTAAAGCGGAAGCTGCTTTACCAGCTGATGAGCGAATTGATTTTGTTACGATTGTAACCCCTAATTTTGCTCACTTTGCTCCTGCTATGATGGCTTTGGATCACGGATTTAATGTAGTAATCGAAAAACCAATTACGTTTTCGTTAGACGAGGCAAAACAATTGGAACAAAAATTAAAAGAAACAGGTTTAACACTTTGTCTAACCCACACCTACTCTGGTTACCCAATGGTAAAACAAGCCAAAGCTATGGTGAGAGAAGGAAAATTAGGTAAAATTCGTAAGGTTTGGGTAGAATATCCTCAAGGATGGTTAAGTAAATTATCCGAAAGAGAAGGAAATGCTCAAGCAGCTTGGCGAACTGATCCTAAAAAATCAGGAAAAAGTTCTGTAATGGGAGATATTGGAACCCATGCTGCTCATTTAGCAGAATACATTACGGGATCAAAAATTACTGACATCTGTGCTGAGTTGAATACTTTAGTAGAAGGACGTGTCATGGATGATGATGGTGCCGTGATGCTGAAATTCGACAATGGCGCTAAAGGAGTGTTAATGGCTTCTCAAGTAGCAGCCGGTGAAGAAAATGCTGTTAAAATTAGAGTGTATGGCGAAAAAGGGGGAATCGAATGGTTGCAACACGAACCTAACTCTTTAATTGTAAAATGGTTAGAAGAACCGATGCAAATTTTAAGAGCTGGTTCTAATTATGGTCATTTATCTTCATTTGCAAGACACAATTGTAGAACTCCAGGCGGACACCCAGAAGGTTATTTGGAAGCTTTTGCTAATATCTATAGAAACTTTGCTTTGACTTTAGGTTGTAAAATTGACGGAACTCAACCCACTCCAGAAATGTTAGACTTCCCTTCTGTTGAAGATGGTTTACGAGGAATGGCATTTATTGATAATGTAGTGTTATCAGCACAGTCTGATAAAAAATGGACTCCTAACGTTTTATAAGTATGACAACAATTCAAGGACCAGCGGTCTTTTTAGCTCAATTTATTGGAGATGAAGCTCCTTTTAATTCGTTAGACGGAATTTGTCAATGGGCAGCCGATTTAGGTTTTAAAGGGATTCAAATGCCAACATTGGATGCTCGTTTTATTGATTTGCAAAAAGCGGCAGAAAGTAAAACATATGCAGAGGAATTGACTGGAAAAGTAGCTTCTTATGGCTTACAAATTTCAGAATTATCAACGCATTTACAAGGTCAATTAGTTGCTGTACATCCTGCTTATGATGATTTCTTTGACGGCTTTGCTCCTGCTGCTTTGCGCGGGAATCCAAAAGCAAGACAAGAATGGGCAGTACAACAAATGAAATATGCGGCTAAAGCCTCTCAAAATTTAGGATTAAATGCACACGCTACTTTTAGTGGTTCATTGCTTTGGCAATACTTCCACCCTTGGCCTCAAAGACCACCGGGATTAATTGAAGAAGGATTTGCTGAATTGGCTAAACGATGGTTGCCAATTTTGAATGAATTTGATCAAAATGGTGTGGATGTTTGTTATGAAATTCACCCAGGAGAAGATTTATTTGATGGAGAAACCTACGAAATGTTTTTGAAAGCCGTAAACAACCATTCAAGAGCTTGTTTGTTATACGATCCATCACATTTTGTATTGCAACAATTAGATTACATTCAGTATATCGATTTTTATCACGAACGTATTAAAGCATTTCATGTTAAAGATGCCGAATTTAATGCGACGGGGAAACAAGGAACTTTTGGTGGATACCAAAATTGGGCTAACCGCGCAGGACGTTATCGTTCGCCAGGTGATGGACAAATTGATTTCAAAACCATTTTTAGTAAACTAGCACAATATGATTATAAAGGTTGGGCTGTTATGGAATGGGAATGTTGCATCAAAAATCAAGAAGATGGCGCGCGTGAAGGAGCTGAATTTATCAAAAAACACATTATCAAAGTTACTGATAAAGCGTTTGACGATTTTGCAGCTGTTGAAACCAATACGCAATTGAACAGAAAAAATTTAGGATTATAATAAACATAAACAAAATGAAACGTACTTATTTACTTTTTGGCTTAGCCTCATTGACTTTAACTTCTTTTTCAAAAATTGATTCAGAAAAAAAATATATTAAAAAAACGAATATCGAAGTTCAGTCAAATGATGGAGAAAAACTGATTGCAAAATCAGATTGTGTAGGATGTCATAAATTAGACAAAAAATTAATTGGACCTTCTTATTTAGATATTGCTAAAAAATATCCAAATAATGACAAAAACGTAACCTATTTAGTAGGTAAAATAATCAAAGGAGGTTCAGGCGTTTGGGGAACAATGCCCATGTCAGCTCACTCAGCATTGAAAAAAGAAGACGCAAAATCAATGGTGAAATACATTTTATCATTAAAAAAATAAGATTATAGGTTGTAACTATTACTGACTAATTTGAATAAATTATGAAAAAAGAAGAAGAGAATAAACCCAATAACAATCGCCGTGATTTTATAAAAACAAGCGCTATGGCAGCTGCCGCTTTTATGATTGTGCCACGTCACGTTTTAGGTAGAGGTTTTGTTGCACCTAGCGATAGATTAGTAATTGCAGGGATTGGTGTTGGAGGAAAAGGACAGTCTGATATTGCGATGTTTCACAAGAGTGGAAAAGCGAATATTGGTTTCTTATGTGATGTAGATACTCGAAGAGCAGCTAATAGTGTTAACGCATTTCCTAAAGCTAAATTTTATAAAGATTGGCGCGAAATGTTGGATAAAGAACACAAAAACTTTGATGCAGTTTCAGTTTCTACTCCAGATCATAATCACGCTATTCAGTGTTTAGCAGCAATGCAATTAGGAAAACACGTTTATGTACAAAAACCAATGGCTCATGATATTTATGAAGCCAGAATTTTAACACAAGCGGCTAAAAAATACAAAGTGGTTACTCAAATGGGAAATCAAGGTTCTTCTAATGATGCTTCTCGAACTATGAAAGAATGGTATGAAGCAGGTCTAATTGGAGATGTTCATACAATCTATGCTTGGACAGATCGACCTGTTTGGCCACAAGGTATTCCTTGGTCTACAGCTAAGCCTGAAGTTCCAAAAGAATTGGATTGGGATTTATGGTTAGGAACAGCTCCATACAAGAATTATGTTGACAAATTAGTTCCTTTCAACTGGAGAGGTTGGTGGGATTATGGAACAGGGGCATTAGGAGATATGGGTTGTCACTTATTAGAAACCCCTTTTAGTGTATTGAATTTAAAATATGCCAAAGACGTACAATGTAGTGTAGGTTCTGTTTATGTTGACGAATTTAAACGCGGCTATTTCCCGGAAAGTTGTCCGCCTTCAAGTCATGTAACCTTAACTTTCCCTAAAACGGAGAAAACACAAGGGGATGTTACGGTACACTGGATGGATGGTGGAATTCAACCTGTTCGTCCAGAAGAATTAGGTCCAAATGAAATTTTTGGAGACGGAGGAAATGGTACGTTATTCGTTGGTACTAAAGGAAAAATGATGTCAGATACCTACGGGTTGAATCCTCGTTTGTTACCTTTAAGTAGAAATGAAAATCTTCAAGTGGCTCAAAAATATGCTCGTGTAAAAGACGGAATGGATGGACATTATAGACAATGGGTTGAAGCTGCTATTGCTGGATATGGCAAACACGAAGTGAGTTCTGGTTTTGAAATCGCAGGACCATTGACGGAAGCCTTGTTAATGGCTAATTTAGCAATCAGAGGATATGATATTGTTCGTGACGAATTAGGAGAAGATGTCTACCCAGGACGTTCAGCTAAATTATTGTGGGATAATGACGCTATGCGAATTACTAATTTTGATGAAGTCAATCAATTTGTAAAACGCGATTACCGCGAAGGATGGAAAAATTTAACTTTATAATACAATTAAAATGATTAAGAATATTTTTAAAATAGCACTAGTAACTATTTTGATGCAAACAACTAACGCACAGACCGCTTTACCAAAAGGTTTTGTTTCACTTTTTGATGGACAAACCACCACTGGATGGCATGCTTATGGAAAAAAAACGGCAACACCAGCTTGGAAAATTGAAGATGGTACGTTACATTTTGATCCAGCTGCAGCCAAAAATGGTCAAGGTGGTGATTTAGTTACCGATAAAGAATACACTAATTTCCATTTGAAATTAGAATGGAAAGTAGCGGCTAAATCAAATAGTGGAATTATTTTTTATGTGAATGAAGATTTGTCTAAATTCAAAAACACTTATGAAACAGGTTTAGAAATGCAAGTTTTGGATAACGATGGTCATCCAGATGGTAAAATAGAAAAACACAGAGCTGGTGATTTATACGATTTAATCAAAAGTACAACTGAACCTGTAAAACCTGTTGGTGAATGGAATTCTGTTGATATTGTATGTAAATTCGGAAAATTACAAATGCTATTGAATGGCGTAAAAGTGGTAGAAACGATGCTTTGGGACGATAAATTCAAAGCTTTAGTTGCAGGTAGTAAATTTGCTACTTGGCCAGGATTTGCTGCTTTCCAATCAGGAAAAATTGCCTTACAAGATCATGGAGATAATGTGTGGTATAGAAACATTATGATAAAAGAATGGAATTCACTACAACCTACAACAGGTTGTAAATAATACTAAATCAACTAACCAAACCAAAAAATAAATTTATGAATACAACCAACCGTATTAAATTATCAACTATGATGTTCCTAGAGTTTTTTATCTGGGGCGCATGGTTTGTAACATTAGGCACTTTTTTAGGTAACAATTTGAAAGCTTCAGGAGCTGAAACTGCTGCGGTATTTTCTACACAATCTTGGGGAGCTATCATTGCGCCTTTCATCATTGGATTAATTGCAGACCGCTATTTTAATGCCGAAAGAATCTTAGGAGTATTGCACTTAATTGGGGCTTTTTTGATGTATCAAATGTACCAATCTAATGAAGTAGGTTCATTTTACACTTACGTTCTAAGTTATATGGTTTTATATATGCCTACTTTAGCTTTAGTAAATTCAGTAGCCTTTAACCAAATGAAAGATCCTGAGAAAGAATTTGCCAACATTCGTGTTTGGGGGACTATCGGATGGATTTTAGCTGGATTAGCTATTAGTTTTGTTTTCCATTGGGATACAGCTGAAAATATAGCTCAAGGAATGTTGAAAAATACATTCTTATTGTCAGGAATTGCAGCATTGGTATTAGGGTTATTAAGCTTTACCTTACCTGCTACTCCACCTAAAGTATCGGATGAAAAAAATAAAATTGGAGATATTATCGGATTGGATGCATTGAAATTATTGAAAGATAAAAACTTTGCAGTATTCTTTCTTTCTTCTATTTTAATCTGTATTCCATTGGCTTTTTATTACCAAAATGCACATCCATTTTTAACTGAAGCTGGAATCGAAAATCCAACTGGTAAAATGGCCATTGGTCAAATATCAGAAGCTTTATTTTTATTATTAATTCCAGTATTTTTTACAAAATATGGCTTTAAGAAAACCATATTAGTTGGAATGTTAGCTTGGGCTATTCGTTATGCATTATTTGCTTATGGTAATGGTGCTGATTTAAGTTTTATGCTAATTATTGGTATTGCGTTACACGGAATTTGTTATGACTTCTTCTTTGTTTCTGGACAAATTTATACCAATTCAAAAGCGGGTGATAAATACAAAAGTGCCGCTCAAGGTTTAATTACTTTAGCTACTTATGGTGTGGGAATGTTAATTGGTTTTGCAGTAGCGGGATGGATTACTGACAATTATAAAACTGCAACTGGAACAATCAACTGGGAAATGGTTTGGATTATCCCTGCCGGAATTGCTTTAGCTGTTTTTATTTTATTTGCATTGACATTCAATGACAAAAATAAAGCAGAAGTTTCACACTAAATTTTAGATGAAAACTAACCTCAATAGACGTTCTGTTATTAAAGGAATACTTGCCAGTTCTGCTGCGCTAAGTATTCCTTTGGAATTGTCTGCTTTTGGTTTACCAAAAGATAAAACAACTACTATTCCAATGCTAAAAGGTAATATCAATCATTCTGTTTCAAGATGGTGTTTTGATAAATTAGATTTAGAAACATTGTGTGTTGAAGCAAAGAAGATGGGAATAACCGGAATCGATTTGGTGGGACCAGAAGCTTGGCCAACACTTAAAAAACACAATTTAGTTTCAACGATGTGTAATGGTGCTGAACTGAATCTAGTCGATGGTTTTAACGATATTCAATTTCACGAAAAACTAATTCAACGTTATACAGAGATGATTCCTCGTGTGGCTGAAGCAGGGTATAAAAACCTAATTTGTTTTAGTGGTAACCGAAGAGGAAAGACCGATGAAGAAGGTTGGACTAATTGTGTGATTGGATTACAAAAATTAATCCCATTAGCTGAAAAGCATAATGTTACTCTAGTAATGGAATTATTGAATAGTAAAATCAACCATAAAGATTACCAATGTGATAGAACTGCTTGGGGAGTGGAATTAGCTAAACGAATTAATTCACCCAATTTTAAATTGCTTTACGATATCTATCACATGCAAATTGATGAAGGTGATGTAATTCGTACTATTAAAGATAATATTCAATACATTGCTCATTTTCATACGGCGGGTGTTCCTGGTCGAAATGAAATTGACGACACACAGGAATTGAACTATCCTGCTATTATGAGAGCTATTGCGGGAACTGGTTTTAAAGGATTTGTTGGACAAGAATTTGTTCCTAAAAATCCAGATAAATTAGCCTCATTGCGACAAGCAATAACTATTTGCGACATTTAACTAACAAAAAATATAACCCATGAATAAAAGAAGAGAATTTCTAATTAATAGTGGTTTAGTACTAGGGACTTTGGCCATTACTCCTTCCCTAGCCTTTACTACTAAAAAAAGAGCTATTGGAATTCAATTATGGACTTTGCGTGAGACTTTGCCTAAAGATGTAAAAGGTGTTTTAGATCAAGTTGCCAAAGCTGGATTTACAGAAGTAGAAACTTTTGGTTTCTCACCAAAAGACAATGCTTTTTTTGGTACTTCAGTACAAGACTTCAAAGCGATTTTAGATGCAAATGGTTTGAAAGCAACGAGTAACCATTTTGATTTTAATAATTATATTAAGACAGGAGACCTTAGTGACCTAAAATCGTATATAGCAGCTGCTAAAGTATTAGGGAGTGAGTATGTTACTATTCCTTATATAATCCCTGAATTAAGAGGGACTTCAGCTGAGGATTACAAAAAATTAGCGGTAGGAATCAATAAAGTAGCACAACAGTGTCAGGCTGCAGGTTTAAAATTAGCCTATCATAATCATGACTTTGAATTCACAAAATTTGGAAACACAAATGGATATGAAATCTTGTTGAATGAAACGGATCCAAAATTAGTTGATTTTGAATTGGATTTGTATTGGGCGGTTCGAGCAGGACATAACCCATTGGATTTATTCAAGCAACACCCTGGACGTTTCACTATGTGGCACGTAAAAGATATGGATAAAGCCAATAAAGAATTAAATGCTGAAATTGGTAAAGGAGCTATTGATTTCAAAGCCATTTTTGCACAAGCTAAATTGTCAGGAATGAAACGTTTCTTTTTAGAACATGAAACCAACTATACTCCGAATCCTTTGGAATCAATCAAGACTAGTTTTGATTATATTGCTAAAAATCTAATCTAGATTTTTTTAAAACATATAAAAAGGGTATTTAATTAGTTTTTAATTGAATACCCTTTTTTATTTAAAGTAGATTTACCACTTTTCTAAACCTAATAACTTCTTACCTAAATCGCTTAATTCGGCTGTTTTGTGTTTTGTGATTTCCCATTTTCTTGGATCGCCAGGAAATGCATATCCTTCAGGTGCAATTCGGTTTTTCCAAGAATTGATACGCCACGCTTTTAGCTCTTCATTATCTTCTTCTGCAGGCATCATTGAAATATATTGCGCTACACGCACTTTGTCTTTGGTTAAATTAGGACGGATCCCGTGAGGTTGCGAACTATTAAAAATTATTAGATCTCCCGCTTTCATTTTCACTTTTACTAATTTATCTTCAAATCCTGTAATATCAGGCTGAAAACGATTTCTGTCTTCGGGTTGAGTTAATTTCCAAGTATCATAAGTACGGAACAATTCAGGAATACATTGAAAACCACCCATATTTTCATCAGTTGCGTCTACTAAAGCAAGTACGCCTTGCACATTTTGTGGTTTTGTTTCAGGATCGTAGTCCCAATGGATGAATCCTTTGAATTCATGATCTGGGCGAACCGGAAAATTCAAATTGGCTCTATCAATTGTAACCCATAATTTTTCTGTTCCCCAAACATCAGCAAAAGCATCATATACTTTTTGCATTTGGCGGTTGTCCCATTGGTATTGATGATTGTACAATTCCACCATCCCACTATTGGTTAATTCTTTCATTTGCATTTCTGCTCTTGGGGGTGCATACCAAGTAGATGAATCGTTTGGGTCTTTCTCTTCAAATTCCCAAATAAAATTAGCCAATCGTTCAGCATTTTCTTTTGGTACGGCATTTTTTATTACAATATACCCATTGGTTATCCAAAAATTCCATTGTTCTTCGGTTAATAAACGAAGTGGTTTGCCGTTAGAACGATCATTTAGTTTGTGTACACTTGATTTAGCTACAGATGGATTTCCCGGTATATCGGTATGTGCATTAGCTGCCATCGTTGGAGTCATTGTAGGAGCCATAGTTTGGTTTTTATTTTCCATAATTAAAAAGTTAAGTTAATTTGATAATCCAAAATTAGTAGGAATTGAGTAGTTGAATTATCACAAAATTTACCATAATTTGTACTATATTGACTTTTTGTTTGATATTAAACTGTATAATAGTACATTTATATTGTAAATAAAGAAAATATATGAAAATCGTACTCGAAGATATTAAACGTTTAGCGGGAAGTTCGTTCCGAATTTTGGTCAATCCAAAATTGAACGATTTTTATTATTGGCATTTTCATCCTGAATTTGAATTGACTTTTATAGAAGCACCCCAAGGAACTAGACGGGTTGGAAATCATGTGGGACAATTTGAAGGGAGTGATTTGGTTTTTATTGGTTCTAATATTCCACATTTGAATTTTGATTACGGAATTAGAACGGAATACGAAAAAGTAGTACTGCAAATCAAAGCTGATTTTTTTAAGAATGATTTTGCTTCAACTCCAGAACTGGCAGCGATTCAGCAACTGTTTGAAAATGCTAAAAAAGTAATTTGCTTTCACGGGAACACCAAATCCACTATTGGAAAGCAATTAAAAACCATTCATTTATTACCGCATTTTGAACAATTTATAGCAGTATTGTCATTGTTTCAAACGCTAGCAACTTCTGAAGAAATGACTTTTTTACACGAACTTCCTTTTGAGAATTTCTATAATAATAAAGAACAATCCCGACTCAAAGTAGTCTATACTTTTATCGAAAAGAATTTTCAGCGCACCATTACTATTGAAGAAATGGCGCAACTCACCCATTTGTCTAAAGCAGCTTTTTGTCGGTATTTTAAGAAAATGACGCGACTGACTTTTATCGAATTCTTAAATCAATACCGAATTGAACAAGCCAAACGCCTTTTAAAAGAAGATAAAAACGTAACAGAAACCTGTTACGAATGCGGATTTGAAAGCGTATCGTATTTCAATCGCATCTTCAAAAAAGTCGTTGGCGAAAATCCTTTGGAGTTTAAAAAGAAGTAGATTTTTAGTTCGTACTATCCAATCCTGCTACATAATAATTAGCATCAATGGTCAATTTTGAGTTGGTAGTAGCTACAGTGATTACTTTCCATTCCTTTGTAGGCTGAATTCGCAATGATTCTCCATTTAAGTCAACTTGAACTGGCATAGTAAATCCATCCACACAATTAATCCATCGGTAGGTCAATTGCTTTTCTTTGAAATAATACTCCAAGGTAGGCACTCGTGTATCTCTCAAATATTGATTAAAAACGGGTGCTAAGTCAATACCTGCTTGTTCGCTAATGTAGTTTTCAATTTGTTGGGTAGTAACCGTTTGATGGTAAAACGTACTATTCAAACCTCTTAGAATTTGTCTCCATTTCTCGTCATTATTAATGATTTGACGAATGGTATGCAACATATTCCCTCCTTTGTAATACATATCGCCAGAACCTTCGTTATTCACATCATATTGACCAATAATAGGTTGGTCATTTTGAATATTTTTTCGGGTACCACGAACGTACGCCGCTCCGGCTTCCTTGCCATAATAGTATTCTACAAACAAACTTTCAGAATAGTTGGTAAAACTTTCATGAATCCACATATCGGCAATGTCTTTGTACGTGATATTATTGGCAAACCACTCGTGTCCCGATTCATGAATAATGATAAAATCGAATTTTAATCCCCAACCGGTACCGCTCAAATCACGTCCGCGATAGCCATTTTTATAGCCATTCCCATAGGTAACACTACTTTGATGTTCCATACCTAAATACGGCACTTCAACGAGTTTATAACTATCTTCATAGAAAGGATAAGGACCAAACCAATGTTCGAAAGCTTTGAGCATTTTAGGAACATCTTGAAATTGTTTTTTGGCTTTAGCCAAATTATTTCGCAACACATAATATTGACAATCTAAATCCCCTTTTTCACCTTTGTATTTTTCTAAAAAAGCTACATAATCACCAATATTAATATTTACCCCGTAGTTATTAATCGGATTGGTGACTTGCCAAGTGTAAGTTGTCGTATTGTCTTTTAATTGTTTGGTACTAATTAAACGACCATTAGAAATATCCATTAGGCCTTTTGGAACATTCACACTAATCAACATGGATTCGGCTTCATCGTACATGTGGTCTTTGTTAGGCCACCAAACACTAGCTCCCAAACCTTGACAAGAAGAGGCTATAAACGATTTTCCATTTTCATCTTTCTTCCAACTGATTCCTCCATCCCAAGGCGGATTAACGGCTATTTTTGGCTTTCCTCCATAAAAAATAACAAGCTGCTTCTTTTCTCCTTTACTTTGATTGGCTACCAAATACACATGATAGACATTACCTTCCCTTTGGTACTTTAGGTTAATGCCGTCTTGTACAATTTTGGTAATTTGCATCGGCTCTTGCAAGTCAATTTGCATTACATTGTATTTTTCGACTACTTGATAATCAATCGTATTAGAACCAATAATGGTACTATCCGAAGGATTCACTTTGATGTCTAAATGGTATTTTTTTAAGTCCCACCAACTTCTTTCTTTGGTAATACTACCACGTAAACTGTCTTGTCTAGTGAATTTTTGAGCTAAAATGGTATTGGTAACTAAAAATACTACGAAAAGACATATTGTTTTCTTATTCATAATTCAGGATTTAATATTGTTGAATATGTTCGCCTAATAGTTTATTTTCTAGTCCGCGAATTTGCATGATGACACGATTGTTGGTAAAATCAAATTGTAATAATCCAAAATTTTTCTCTGCTACAACTTTACCTATTTGGTAGGGATTTTCTTCTCCCGAAAAACTTGAATACACGTGAGTCAATCCGCTAGAAGTAAAGTCAACTAAAGGATAATTTAAATTCGGAATTTTTTTAGAAGAAAAAGTGGCTATATGACGATCGCCTGAAATAATGAAAGTCCCTTTTGCTTTCGATGCGACAATCATTTTTTCTAGTTTATCAATCTCATGCGGAAAATTACCCCAACATTCAAAGCCGTGTTGGTCTGATAGCAACTGAACACTACTCACAATTACATTGAATTGAGCGTCAGAAGAGTTCAACTCTTCTGCTAACCATTTCCACTGCGCTTCTCCTAAAATAGTTCCTTGTCCATATAAATTGGGTTGAAAACGCTTTTTTGAATTTTTAGCTTTAGTTAATGATGTTCTAAAAAAACGGGTGTCTAATACGATAATTTTGACTTTATTACCGTCTTTATCTAATATTCTAGAATTATAAACACCATCTCTAAAACGTTCAGGCGCCTTTTTTGGAGTTCCTAAAAAATCCAACAATAGTTGTTGACTGGCTCTTTTATAAGGATATTCTTCTCCTCCATCATTTCTTCCAAAGTCATGATCGTCCCAAGTTCCTATAATCTGTTTGTTAGCTATGAATTGTAAATAATCGCTATTATTTTTTTGAATGGCGTAATTTTCTTTAAGCTCATTCATGTTTTCGGTATCTGAATAGACATCATCTCCTCCCCAAATCCAAGCTACAGGATGATTTTCATCAATAGATTTCCATAACTCATTTTTGAGTCTTTGATTGTCACAAGAACCAAAAGCAATAGAAAAATTTTTAGTTTGGGAATACGTGGAAATAGCAATTAGGTAGAAAATCAACCCTAGTTGGTATGTGAATTTAGGAAGTATAAACATCTTTTTCTTCAATTGAGATATCAGAAGTAAATGTAAATGAATTTATTTATAATAAAAACAAAACCCAACAGAATTGAATCTATTGGGTTTGCTCTTGGAAGATTTTTTGTATTCTTACGAAATACATTTCATCCCTATGGGACTTTTGTATTCCAAGCCTACTTTTTTACCAGTATATTGTCCCTACGGGACGGATTGAAAATGAAGAAATATATTTGTCAAACTATTATTAGTTGGAATTGTCCCGTTAGGGACTACATTTTGGTAATAAACAAAGAGGCTCCACCTCTCAAAATGTCCCGTAGGGACTATATTTATTGAGATTATTTTTATTTTATAGTATCACAATGATTTCAATTAGAATGAATTTATTTCTGTCTTTTCTTCAAAACTTCAATTACATCATTCATTTGAAAACCTTTGGCTTGAAGTAAAATAAGGTAGTGAAAAAGTAAATCAGCGCTTTCGCTCAAGAACAAATCATCGTTAGCATCTTTGGCTTCAATCACTACTTCTACCGCTTCCTCTCCTACTTTTTGAGCAATTTTATTGATCCCTTTTTCGAATAAAGAGGCAACATAACTTTTTTCGGCATCCGCATTTTCACGACGGGTATTGATGGTTTGTTCCAAAGTTGAAATAAAACCATAATTCGGTTGATTCTCTTCAGCCCAACAGGTATCGGTGCCATTATGACAAGTTGGTCCCTGCGGACGTACTTGAATCAATAAGGTATCATTATCACAATCGTTCTTGATACTTACTAGATGTAAGAAGTTACCACTTTCTTCTCCTTTTGTCCAAAGACGCTGTTTGGAACGACTATAGAAAGTTACTTTTTGAGTAGCTTGTGTTTTGGCGAAAGCCTCTTCGTTCATGTAGCCCAACATTAATACGGCTTTGGTTTCACTATCTTGAATAATGGCTGGAATTAATCCGTGAGCGCTTTTTGAAAAATCGATGTTCATGTTTGTAATGATGAATTATGAGTTTTGAATTATTTAAATTCTAACTTCAATATGATTATTTTTTAATTCTTTTTTTAAGGTCTTAATTTCAATCTCTTTGAAATGAAAAACACTGGCTGCTAAAGCGGCATCTGATTTTCCTTCGACAAAGGTATCAATAAAATGTTGCATATTCCCTGCTCCTCCTGATGCAATAATAGGAATGTTTACCAATTGCGAAAGTGTTGCCAAAGCTTCGTTAGCAAATCCATTTTTAGTTCCGTCATGATCCATAGACGTAAACAAGATTTCTCCTGCTCCACGTGTTGCTACTTCTTTGGCCCAATCGAAAAGTTGGATATCTGTAGGTACTTTACCTCCTACTAAATGCACCATCCATTCGCCATCAATTTGTTTGGCATCAATAGCAACGACCACACATTGGCTTCCAAATTTCTGAGCCAAATCTGTAATCAATTGCGGATTTTTTACCGCCGAAGAGTTGATAGATACTTTGTCCGCGCCGTTTTGCAATAAGATTTCTACATCTTCTACCGATGCAATTCCACCACCCACAGTAAACGGAATATTAATCGTTGCAGCAACTTTGCGAACTAAATCAACCAAAGTTTTGCGGCGTTCTTCTGTGGCAGAAATATCTAAAAAAACGAGTTCGTCAGCACCTTCATCGGAATAGATTTTTGCCAATTCTACAGGATCTCCAGCATCACGTAAGTCAACAAAATTGACACCTTTGACCGTTCTTCCGTTTTTGATATCCAAACAAGGAATGATTCTTTTTGTAAGCATAGTGTTAATGTAGCAATTGATTAATTTGTAAATTGATCAATTGTTTAATTATGTATTTAAAATGTAGTTTTCTAGTTGTTTCAACGAGATTCTTCCTTCGTAAATCGCTTTTCCAATGATTGTTCCTTCGCAACCTAATTCGGCTAATTGCGGCAATTCATCAAATGTAGAAATACCACCTGAGGCAATTAATTTGATTCCTTTGGCTGCTGCCAAAATTTTAGCATACAAATCAAAACTAGGCCCAGCCAACATGCCGTCTTTGGCAATATCGGTACAAATAACATACTGAATTCCTTTGCTTTGATAGTCTTGAATGAATGGCACTAAGTCTTCATTAGAGTCTTCTAACCAACCCGAAACCGCCACTTTTTCATTATTGGCATCGGCTCCCAAAATGATTTTATCCGAACCATATTCGGCAATCCATTGCTCAAAAATAGCTCTGTTTTTTACAGCAATACTTCCGCCTGTGATTTGGTTAGCCCCCGATTCGAAAGCAATTTTTAAATCGGCATCGGATTTTAAGCCACCTCCAAAATCAATTTTTAATTTTGTTTGTGTAGCAATCTGTTCTAGAATTTTGTAATTCACGATTTTGCTTGATTTAGCACCATCTAAATCAACCAAGTGTAAATACTCAATTCCGTGTGCTTCAAACGATTTGGCCACTTCAAGCGGATTCTCATTATAAATAATTTTAGTGTCGTAATCTCCTTTGGACAAACGAACACATTTTCCGTCTATGATATCTATTGCTGGTATTATTCTCATTCTATTTACGATTTACGATAGTTGAAATTTATAATTTCAAGAAATTAGCTAAAATTTGTTCACCCACATCGCCACTTTTTTCTGGGTGAAATTGGGTTCCATAAAAATTATTTTTTTGCAAAGCCGACGCATATTCTACATCATAATTGGTATTGGCAATGGCTTCACTGCAATTGGGAACATAATAACTATGTACTAAATACATGTATTCATTATTGTTAATTCCTTCAAATAAAGGTGATTTCAAATTGTAAATCTGATTCCACCCCATTTGAGGTACTTTCACCTGAGTAGAAAACCGAATAACATTCGCATCAAAAATTCCTAATCCGTCTGTATTTCCTTCTTCAGAATGTTGGCACATTAACTGCATCCCTAAACAGATTCCTAATACGGGTTGTTTCAAGGTTGGAATCAAACTATCCAAACCACTTTCTTTTAGTTTTTGCATAGCATAACTCGCTTCTCCAACTCCCGGAAAAATGACTTTATCCGCTTGCTGAATCTCGGCTGGATTATTAGTTAACACGGCTGTATATCCCAAACGTTCTATAGCAAACAGAATACTTTGAATATTTCCCGCGCCGTAATTGATGATGGCAATTTTCATTTATTTTTTAACCATTAAGAAATTAAGATTCGTTAAGATTTTTATACTTAACCATTCATAATTTACAATTCATAATTATTAAAGCATTCCTTTGGTACTTGGTAAAATCATTTTTTCGGTATCCCGTTTTACAGCTACTTTAATCGCTTTGGCAAAAGCCTTAAAAATAGCTTCAATCTTGTGATGTTCGTTAGTTCCTTCTGCTTTGATGTTAATATTTGCTTTGGCACCATCAGAGAATGATTTGAAAAAGTGGTAGAACATCTCTGTTGGCATTTTACCTACCATTTCGCGTTTGAATTCGGTTTCCCAAACCAACCAGTTTCTTCCTCCAAAATCAATGGCTACTTGGGATAAGCAATCATCCATTGGCAAACAGAAACCGTAGCGTTCAATCCCTAATTTATTGCCTAATGCTTTCGCAAAGACTTCTCCTAAAGCAATCGCTGTATCTTCAATAGTATGGTGTTCATCTACCTCTAAATCGCCTTTTACACTGATTTCTAAGTCCATTTGACCGTGACGTGCAATTTGGTCTAACATGTGGTCAAAAAAGGCAATACCGGTATCGATTTTGCTTTTCCCAGTTCCATCTAAATTGAGGTTGATAAAAATATCCGTTTCGTGCGTTTTTCTTTCGATAGTAGCGGAACGGGCTTCTAATTTTAAAAACTCATAGATGGTTTTCCAATCGGTGGTTTGTAATGAAATAACATCGCTAAAATCTTCGTTTTCCTTGATTTCGTCACTTCCTAAACCTTCTTGTTGTTTTAGATAAATGGCTTTGGCTCCTAAGTTTTTTGCTAAGGCAACATCGGTAATTCGGTCACCTAATACAAATGAATTGGCTAAATCATACTTCGGATTATCAATATATTTAGTCAACATTCCGGTACGAGGTTTGCGTGTAGGTGCATTATCTGCTGGAAACGAACGATCTATGAATATATCGTCAAATAGAACCCCTTCGTTTTCAAACGCTCTTAAAATAAAGTTTTGTGTAGGCCAAAACGTATCTTCAGGAAAACTATCCGTTCCCAAACCATCTTGGTTGGTCACCATTGCCAATTCGTAATCCAATTCGTTAGCAATTTTAGCCAAGTACTGAAACGCTTTTGGGTAAAATTCTAATTTGTCTAAACTGTCTAATTGAAAATCGGTAGGCTCAATAACGATGGTCCCATCACGATCTATAAATAATACTTTTTTCATTTATTTTTTGTCAAAAAGTTAATTTTAATATTCCATTCCTTTGCCTTGTTTGATAGTAGGAATCCATTTTTCTACGCGAGACAGCCTAGTTTTTGACTGTTTAGCTTGTGAAAAGAAAAGCAAATAGGCTTTCTTTCTACCTGGTGTTAATCCCTCAAAGGCAATTCTTAATGCTTCGTCTTCATTTAATTTTTGTTGAAACTCCTCAGGAATTACCATTTCATCAGGTGTTTTGTATTGAATTTTAATCCCCGATTTTTCTATTTCAATGGCTTCAAAAATATAAGATCTAATACTCATTTCTATACTTGCAATTTGATCAATACTTGTAAATTGTAATTGTCTTGTTGCTTGCATATTTTCGGTTTGTGTTACTAAAATTTGTTGGGTGTCTGCAAGTAAAGCGCCTTTGAAAAAACTAATCGCACAAAAAGCTTTAGTAGTGCCTAACATAATAATATTCTTATTTTGAAAGGTATAACACGGGTGACTCCACTTCAACTCTTCTACTAGCCCACATTCTAGAATAATACTTCTTAACAATTGTAATTCTTTTTCCCAAGTTCGCACACGGCACAACGGAGTCGCCATTTTTGAACAGCGTCCGCAACCTTCATTAAAATACGTTTCTACATTAGGAATCATAATTATCTACAACTTAATCCAAGGTTTTTAAAGCAGCCATTAATTTCTTGTTTTCCTCTTCCGTTCCAATAGTCAAGCGCAAAGTATTTTCGCATAAAGGTTGTGAAGTTCTATTGCGAATCACAATTCCTTTGGCGATTAATTCATCATAACGTTGATTAGCATTGTCAACTTTAATTAAGATAAAATTGGCCTCAGTTGGATATATTTTTGTTACAAAATTTACTTCATTTAATACTTTAAGTAATAACTCTCTTTGTGCTATTATTAAGTTAATCTCTTCTTTTATTTGAGTTGGGTTAGCCAAACGATGTAACGCTCTTTGCTGTGTTAATTCATTCACATTATACGGTGGCTTAATTTTGTTTAAAACCCCAATAATTGCAGTAGATGCATAACAAATTCCTAATCGAATTCCAGCCAAACCATACGCTTTAGACAAGGTTTGGGTAATAATTAAATTAGGATATGTATTGATTTTTTGAATCCACGACGCTTTATCTGAAAAATCAATATAGGCTTCGTCAATCACCACTAATCCATTGAAATTATCTAGTAGATATTGTACGCTTTCTTCAGAAAACGAATTCCCTGTTGGATTGTTGGGCGAACAAAGGAAAATCATTTTGGTGTTATTATCTACCGCTTTCATTATTACTTCTAATTGCGGTTGAAAATCCTCCGAAAGTAAAATTTCTCTGTTTTCAATGGCATTCAGATTCGCCAAAACACCATACATTCCGTAAGTTGGTGGCAAAGTAATGACATTATCTATTTTTGGTTCGCAAAAAGCACGAAACAATAAATCCAACACTTCATCACTTCCATTTCCTAAAAGAATTTGATTTTTTTCAACACCATTTTGTTGGGCTAACACCGATTTAACCGTCGCTTGTTGCGGGTCTGGATAGCGATTCACACCGTTCTCAAAAGGATTTTCATTGGCATCCAAAAAAATCATATCGGCTGTATCAAAATCTTCAAATTCATCACGTGCCGAAGAATAGGGCTTCATGGCTTTGACGTTTTCTCGAACTAAATTGTTGATGTTAAATTTATTTTCCATTTTCAATCGCTTTTAAACGTAATGTAACCGCATTTTTGTGTGCTTGTAAACCTTCTTTCTCTGCCATAATTTCAATGGCTTTACCAATGTTTTGAATGCCTCTTTCTGAAATCTTTTGAAATGTCATTGATTTCATAAAACTATCCAAGTTGACTCCGCTATAATTTTTAGCGTATCCATTCGTTGGTAAAGTATGATTGGTTCCAGACGCGTAATCTCCAGCACTTTCTGGTGTATAATTGCCTATAAAAACCGATCCTGCATTTTCAATATTATCTACATAAAAATCGTCATTTTCAGTACAAATAATAAAGTGTTCAGGGCCGTATTCATTGATTAAATCTAAGGCAATTGCTGCATTTTCAACAAAAATCAATTTGGAATTAGCAATGGCTTTTTCGGCAATTTCTTTTCTTGGTAAAACTGCTAATTGTGATTGT
Source organism: Flavobacterium sp. (assembly GCF_024642105.1). GTDB lineage: Bacteria > Bacteroidota > Bacteroidia > Flavobacteriales > Flavobacteriaceae > Flavobacterium. The sequence goes on along the minus strand of NZ_JAHEBT010000001.1, from coordinate 221,404 downwards.
ACTTCTTGCTCAACCGCGGCTATCATCGCTTTAGAAGTCGAAACCAAAATTACCTGACTATCTGTTCCGTGTTCGGCTTGACTTAATAAATCAGAAGCTACAAAAGCAGGTACAGCACTATCATCGGCTACAACCAACAATTCAGAGGGACCTGCTGGCATATCAATAGCAACACCAAATTGAGTCGCTAATTGTTTGGCTACCGTTACGTATTGATTTCCTGGTCCAAATATTTTATAGACTTTAGGAATGGTGGTAGTACCAAAAGTCATTCCAGCAATCGCTTGGATTCCGCCTACTTTTATAATTTTGGTTACACCACATAAATTCGCAGCGTACAAAATAGCAGGGTTTAAATTGCCATTTTTATCGGGTGGCGAACATAGAACCACTTCTTTGCATCCCGCTATTGTAGCAGGAATAGCCAACATCAACACGGTTGAAAATAAAGGAGCGGTTCCTCCAGGAATATACAACCCTATCTTTTGAATAGGTCTTTTTTCTTGCCAACATTGTACCCCTTCTGCAGTTTCAACACTAACACGAGTTGTTTTTTGGGCTGCGTGGAATTTTTCGATATTTGATTTGGCTAATTGAATCGCTGCTTTCAATTCGTCAGAAACAGCAGCAATAGCTAGTTCTATTTCGGTATTGGAAACCAAATTATTTTCCAAAGCAATTCCGTCAAACTGAGTGGTATATTGTTGTACCGCTTCGTCTCCTTTGGATTGTACTGCTGCAAAGATTTCTTTTACCGTTGCTTCAATATCGTCCACAGTTTTAGTGGGTCTTTCTAATAAAGAAGCCCAATTTTCCTGTTTTGGATTGTATATTTTGTTCATTTTTTAGATTTAAAGATTGAAAAATTGAAAGATTCAATTGTACTTCAATTTAGCTATTTAGTCTTTCCCCCTTTGGGGGTTAGGGGGTTTACAACACCATTTTTTCAATTGGGCAAACCAAAATACCTTCGGCACCAGCTGCTTTTAACTCGTCAATTACTTCCCAAAAACGATCTTCTTCGATAACGGTGTGCACACTTGACCAACCTTCTTGTGCCAATGGCATTACCGTTGGGCTTTTTAATACAGGCAAAATCGAACTAATTAATTCAATTTTATCGTTAGGTACGTTCATCAAAATGTATTTTGATTTGCGCGCTCTTAAAACCGATTGGATTCGGAACTGCAATTTGTCTAAAATTACTTTGTTTTCTGGAGTCATTTTAGGTGAAACAGCTAAAACGGCCTCGCTCTTAAAAATAACTTCTACTTCTTTTAAATTGTTTTTAAACAAAGTACTTCCACTGGAAACTATATCTACAATGGCATCGGCCAAACCAATGTTAGGTGCAATTTCTACCGAACCTGAGATTTGGTGCAAATCAACATTTACATTTTTGGAATTGAAGAAATCTAAAACAGTATTGGGATACGAAGTGGCAATTCGCAATCCGTCCAAATCTTTCACCGAATTATAGTTAAAACTTTTAGGTACAGCGACTGAAACTTTACATTTTGAAAATCCTAATTTTTCTGCAACTTGAATGTTTTTCCCTTTTTCGACCAAAAGATTATCACCTACAATCGCTGCATCTACTACTCCATCGATCAAATATTGAGGAATGTCAGAATTTCGTAGGTACAAAACTTCTAACGGGAAATTAGATGCGGTTGCCTTTAATTGGTCATTTCCATTGTTAATAGAAATTCCGCAGTCTTTTAAGATTTGGATACTGTCTTCGTTTAAGCGTCCTGATTTTTGAATTGCAATTTTTAAAGTACTCATTGTTTTGTTGTTTTTGTTTGTTGTGATTTGAGTACAACAGATTTTTAATAAAAAACCCGCTTGATGTACTCAAACGGGTTTTTAAATATGTGACTTACACGCATACCATTAACACATCGCTTGAGAGCAATTTTGTAAATGATGATGATGCAATTGATTTGATAACATAATTATTAATTAGAAATTTTCTTCTATTTCGAGTGCAAATATAAAGCAAAATATAGTTACAACCCAATTATTATTTTAACTTAAAGCTATATTATTGTTAAAATACAAATTACATTAACTCAGTTTAGGTCCTGCACTTACTAATCGTTTTCCTTCTTCAGTATTGGTATATTGTTCAAAGTTTTTGATATAACGAGTGGCTAGATCTTTAGCTCTACGTTCCCATTCTGCTTTGTCCTCATACGTATCTCTTGGGTCTAAAATACCGTCACTTACATTAGGCAAAACGGTTGGTATAGTTAAATTTAAGTAAGGAATAGCTCTAGTTTCCGCCTCTTCAATTTCGCCACTAATAATGGCATCAATAATGGCTCTGGTATTTTTTAATGAAATTCGTTTACCCGTTCCATTCCATCCCGTATTTACTAAATAAGCTTTGGCACCGTGTTCTTTCATTTTTCCAATTAAGGTTTGAGAATAACGTGTTGGATGTAATGTCAAGAAAGCCTCTCCAAAAGCGGGTGAAAACGAAGGTACAGGTTCTGTAATTCCTCTTTCGGTACCTGCTAATTTTGAGGTATATCCACATAAAAAATGGTATTGTGCTTGGTCATCATCTAAGATAGAAACGGGAGGTAACACCCCGAAAGCATCTGCCGATAAATAAATGATTTTTTTAGCATGTCCCGCTTTTGATGGCAAGACAATCTTATTAATATGATAAATTGGATACGAAACTCTTGAGTTTTCAGTGATAGAATGGTCATAGTAATTAATTTCACCGTATTCATCAACAATTACATTTTCTAAAAGCGCATCTCTTTTGATAGCTCTCCAAATGTCTGGTTCGTTTTTCTCTGATAAATCAATTACTTTGGCATAACATCCACCTTCAAAATTGAAGACTCCATTATCGTCCCAACCGTGTTCGTCATCACCGATTAAATATCGTTTTGGATCTGCTGAAAGTGTGGTTTTTCCAGTACCCGAAAGACCAAAAAATATGGCTACATCTCCTTCTTCACCCACATTAGCAGAACAGTGCATTGAAGCCATTCCTTTTAGCGGTAAATAGTAGTTCATCATAGAGAACATCCCTTTTTTCATTTCGCCACCATACCAAGTTCCACCTATGATTTGAATTTTTTCAGTAAGATTAAATACTACAAAATTTTCTGAATTTAACCCTTGTTTTTGCCAATCTGGATTAGTGGTTTTAGACCCATTCATGACCACAAAGTCTGGTTCACCAAAATTTTCTAATTCATATCCTGATGGTCTAATAAACATATTAGTTACAAAATGTGCCTGCCATGCCACTTCCATAACAAAACGCACTTTCAATCTTGTATCGGGATTGGTACCGCAAAAAGCATCTACTACATATAATTTAGGAGAAGTTGATAATTGTTTTAATACTAATTTTTTTAAATCACGCCAAACCGATTGCGTGGTTGGAAAGTTGACTTTATCGTCCCAATAAATCGTATCTTTAGTTACATCATCCTTTACAATATAACGGTCTTTTGGAGAACGCCCTGTAAAAATTCCTGTCTTTACTGCAACGGCACCTGTATCTGTCAATGCGCCTTTTTCAAATCCTTTTCTACGGTGTGACATTTCTGCCTGATACAATTCTTCATAAGAAGGGTTGTATGATACTTCGTGATATCCTGTAATTCCTAAATCGTGTAATTCTTGAATGATTTTGATGTTTCTCATCTTGTCTGTAATTAAAAAAATATACTATTTAATGGTATTCAAAAGTAAGTTATTTTGATTAGTTAGAAACTGATAAAAATCATAAATACAACATTTTTAAGCAAAAATGTTATTTTTAACAAAATAGCTTCCATTCATTTTATTTAAAATGAATGGAAGCTATTTATTTATCAAAGAATAAGGACTTAATCTTCGTGTTCTTCACTAAACTTTTCTGTTTTTGCAGGAATTGCTATTGTTGAATCTGTTCTAATCTCAGTATGACGAATTTCACCCCCAGAGGTTCCTACTTTTTGAACAACAAAAAGACTCGCAATACCTATCCCTAAAATAAAAAAGGAAACTAATTTTTCTTTGGTATTCTTTTTAAAATTTAGATACAAAGCTACTACCGAAAGTAATCCTAAGATATACAATAACAAGGCTAATTTTTCGGCGATTTCTTCGTGTTCGTGAATAATTTCCCAACCTACATTGGGCATATCTTTTACTAATTCTTCTGCGCCTTCTCCAGTCCCCATGCTGAATGCACCAAAAATAGCTGCAATAATGAATACGAAATAAGAGGTATTTCTTATTGTACTATTTTTCAAAACTAATCCTGCAATTAAAATTCCAATTGCTAAAATGGTTCCAATGATTGGAAAATGGTTGACTACCATGTGTAAATGCGCTTCGTTCATAATTGTTTGTTTTTTATGGTTGTTAATTTGACTTTTAGTTCACTAAATCAAAAGCCCCTTTGGTTAATATCTTTGAAGAAACTTTAATTTCACTATTAGGAATTATTTCAACAAAATCTTTATTCTTTTCTCCAATTCCAACGGCCACTTTTTTAAATGAATAGTTATTGTTTTTATTACTGTCTAATAAAAGTACGAAATTTTTATTGTTTTCAGTAACTAAAGCTTCAGAAGGAATAGCAAGTCCTTTTTTTGAATTTGTCACAATCTTGGCTTCGACAAACATACCAGTTAATAGTTTTTGTTTGATAGATTCATCTAAGTGTCCGTGAACATTGATAGTTCTATCATTTCCTTCGATAGATTTTCCAACCAAATGCACTTCGGCAGGAAACACTTCTTTAGAAGCTTCAGGAACCGTAAAGTCTATTTTCTGACCTACTTTCACTTTTAAAATATCTTTTTCAAAAACGGCTAATTCCAGATGTAAATGTTGGGTATCCACAATTTCTAAAATCACAGCCGATGGAGCAATATACATTCCAACATTGGCATTCATTACTACAATATCTCCAGAAATAGGTGACGAAATAGTAACGGTAGAAGTTAATTTACCTTTTTCTACATTGGCTGGATTAATTTTCAATAGCAGTAATTTTTCTCTTAAACTCTGGTACATCCCTTTCGTTTTTCGGTAATCACTTTCTGCTTTTAAGTAATTTTTTTGCGAACTGATTTTTTCGTCAAATAAGGTTTTTTGACGTTCGTATTCTGATTTCAAATACTTGATTTGTTCTGCCACTTCTAAATATTCTTTTTGAATATCTAAAAATTCGGTGCTCTCTAAAGTAACTAAAGCTTGACCTTTACGAACCTTATCCCCCACCAAAAGTGTTGTAGATTTTACATAACCTCCAATAAAAGTAGTGACCTGTGCTCTATTTTGAGGTGGAACATCAATTGTACCAGATGTTTTTATACTAACATCAAAGTCTTGTTCTGTCGGATTACCAATACCCATTCCTCCTGATTGAAATTGAGTTTGAGTCAGATGAATTAATCCATCTTCCTTTGGTGTTTTTTCTTCGGTTTTGGTTTCTTTGCAGCCCACTAAAATAGTAGTTAGAGCAAGTGTATATACTATTTTCTTCATCGTAAACGGATTAAAAATTAGGGTAATATAATTCCAATTGAGTGTTGTTGTATTGCAATAAGGTATCTAAATAATCGACTTGAATAGCTGTAGCATTTTCTAAACTTTGAATGTATTGAAAGAAATCAATTTCACCATTTTTATAACTCAAATTGGCCACTTTACTAATTTCTTCAGATAGTTTTTTGCCATACTGGTTATAATAATCAATAGCTTCTTGATATTTAGTCAATTCATTTTCTTTTTGACTTAAGTAGCGTGCTATTTTTTGTTCTTCATTTTGTTTTTGTTGTTCCCAACTTTTTAAATCCAATTGCGCTACTTTAATTTTAGAAGTTGTTCCTGAAAATAAAATAGGAATAGCTAACCCCACTTGAAAACCATACAATGATTGTGATAATCCATTATTTCTACCTTGGAAATAATCAACATTAATATCAGGTAACCAATGTTGTTTTTGTAACGCTAATTGTTTTTTATATGTTTCTGTAATTTGTTCTAAATAAGTGGAATGAAGTTCTTTTCCTGAACTACTCAATGAAATAGTAAGCGGACTCATTTGAGTATTCAATACTATAATTTTCTCTTCGGATTGCACTAAAGAATTCAACAATTCATATTGCGCAAGTTTGTCTTTTTCAATTTGAGATTTCTTGGTTTGAATTTGCCCTGCTTTGGCTTGAGCCATAATCTTTTCTAAATAATTAGTTTCTCCCAATTCAAAACGACGGTTACTTGCTTTAGAAAAATTTTGGTACAAACTATCCAAATAAGCGTAACGCTTTTCTTGATTTTGCAAATAAACAATGTGTTCATAGACTTTAGAAACAGTCAAAGTCAATTTGTTTTTTTGCAACTCGAACCGAGCTTTTTCTTTCTCATATTCTGAAGCAAGAACGTTTTTCTTGGCTCCATAAACAGTAGGAAATTCAAATTTCTGCTGAATACCAAAAACGCGTAAAGGCTCATTGTTTAAGGCTAAATTGTTTTGGTCGTAACTATAATACACATTGGTTTTATCAAACGAATAGGCAGTTTGTATTGTAGCATTGGTCTTCTCCAATTGCAGCTGAGACGCCTTAATTTCTTTGTTGTTTTCTAATGCTAAATTAATAATGCGTTCGCGTTCTGAAGTCGTATTTTGTGCCATTACAACGGTAGTACTCAATAAAAACAATACTAAATACGTAGATTTATGATGCATTTTAAATTTTGGTTTTTTTAATTCTTTTTCAGCCAACACTTTAAAAAGAATAGGTAATACAATCATAGTTAAGATGGTTGCTGTGAATAAACCACCTATTACTACTGTAGCTAATGGACGCTGTACTTCGGCTCCTGCAGAAGAAGAAATAGCCATAGGTAAAAACCCTAAAGCAGCTGCAGCAGCTGTCAATAATACAGGACGCAAACGATCTGTAGTTCCTTTTAAAATTAATTCGTCCATATCTTTCATTCCGTGGTGTTTGAGTTCTTTAAAATGCTCAATCAACACAATTCCATTTAAAACTGCAATTCCAAAAAGTGCAATAAATCCAACTCCTGCAGAAATACTAAAAGGGAGGTCACGTATCCATAAAAATAGGATGCCACCCACGGCAGAAAGCGGTATTGCTGAATACACCATCAAAGCCTCTTTAATAGAGCCAAAAGCAAAATACAATAGGATGAAAATTAAAAATAAAGCAATTGGTACTGCAATCAATAAACGAGCTTTGGCAGATTGAAGATTTTCAAATTGACCTCCATATTTTACGGAATAGCCTGCAGGAAGTTTAATTTTAGTATCCACTATTTTCTGGATATCGGTTACAACACTTTGTAAATCGCGATTTCTTACATTAATTCCAACTACAATTCTACGATTGGTATTGTCTCTCGAAATTTTTGCCGGTCCTTGGGTGTATTCAATAGTTGCTAACTCACTTAACGGAATTTGTTGACCATTGGGAGTCGAAACATATAAGTTTTTTAAGTCTTCAATATCATGACGATTACCTTCATTTAAGCGCACTACCATATCAAAACGTTTTTCTCCTTCAAAGACATTACCTACTGTTTTTCCTGCAAAACTTAAAGCAATCATCTCGTTCAAATCAGTAATATTCAATCCATAACGAGCAATTTTAGAACGATCATATTGCACAAACATTTGTGGTAAACCTTCTGTTTTTTCGATAATAATGTCTGATGCTCCTTCTACATTTTTGATAGCTTTCTCAATTTCGTGTGCTTTTTGTGCCAAAACATCTAAGTTTTCTCCAAATATTTTTACTGCCACATCCGAACGTGTACCTGAAACTAATTCGTTAAAACGCATTTCGATAGGTTGTGTAAATTCAATTTCCATATTCGGAATTTGAGCTTCTAATGCCAATTTGATTTTATCGGCTAATTCGTCTTTGGTGGTAGCCGAAACCCATTCTGATTTGGGTTTTAATTTTACAATGACATCACTTTCTTCCATGGACATTGGGTCGGTTGGAACTTCGGCAGCCCCTATCCTACTGACAACTTGATTTACTTCGGGGAAATTTTTCAAGATAATTTTTTCAATCTTAGTCGTGGTGGCAATTGTTTTTGTCAAAGAAGTTCCTGTTTTTAAAACGGGTTGAATCACAAAATCGCCTTCGTCTAGTGTTGGAATAAACTCGCCTCCCATAGTACTGAATAATACGATAGCAAAAACCAAAAGCCCAAAAGCACCGTACAAGACTTTTTTGGTATTGGCCAAAGCCCAAGTGATTATAGGCGTATACCACGAATTCAATTTCTGAATCAGTCTGTGCGAAAATGAATTTGGATTTTCTTCCTTTGGTTTCAAAAATAAAGAAGAAACCACTGGCACATAGGTAAAACAGAATAACATCGCGCCAAGCAAAGCAAAACTAAATGTCATTGCCATAGGCTTGAACATTTTACCTTCAATTCCGGATAAAGACAAAATCGGGATAAAAACGATTAGAATAATCAATTGGCCAAAAACAGCCGAATTCATCATTTTAGAAGCACTTTTGAAAGTGATTTGGTCAATTTCAATCTGCTGTTCTTCTTTTGGAAGCAAAGCTAAATGAGCCGACTTGTGTGCTATTTGAAATGCAATAAATTCTACAATAATTACAGCTCCATCAATGATAATTCCAAAATCAATGGCTCCTAAACTCATTAAATTGGCATCAATGCCAAAAATATTCATAAAAGAAATGGCAAATAATAAACAAAGCGGAATAACGGATGCCACCACTAAGCCAGAACGCCAGTTTCCTAATAACAAGACTACTACAAAAATTACAATAAGACAGCCTAAAATGAGGTTTTCAGCTACAGTAAAAGTAGTTTTACCAACCAATTCGCTTCGTTCCAAGAATCCATTAATATAGACCCCTTCAGGTAAATGCTTTTGAATTTCGGTTACTCGATTTTTAACATCTGTAATGACTTGTTTGGAGTTCCCTCCTTTTAGCATCATTACTTGTCCTAACACCTTCTCTCCTTCTCCATTGCCAGTAATAGCGCCAAATCGGTTAGCGTGACCAAAGTTTACTGCAGCAATGTTTTTAACATAGACAGGCATTCCATTGGTATTCTTCACCACAATGTTTTCAATATCTTCTAAAGATTTTACCTTTCCTTCTCCACGAATGAAATAACTTTGGTTCACTTTTTCGATATAAGCTCCTCCCGCAATACTATTGTTTTTTTCCAAAGCAGTAAAAACCTCCGTCATACTAATATTCATCGCTTTTAGACTAGCTGGACTAATGGCAATTTCATATTGTTTCAAATAACCACCCCAAGTATTGATTTCAACTACTCCTTTAATTCCAGATAATTGACGTTTTACTAACCAATCTTGAATGGTTCTTAAATCGGCAACAGTATAATTGTGCTTGAATTCAGGTTTAACTTCTAATGTATATTGGTAAATCTCTCCTAAGCCCGTTGTAATAGGTCCCATTTCTGGTGTTCCAAAACCTTCAGGGATTTTCTCAGAAGCTGTTTTTATTTTTTCAGCAATTAATTGTCTTGGTAAATAAGTACCTAAATTATCCTCAAAAACAATCGTTACTACTGATAAACCAAATTTTGAAATCGAACGAATTTCTTTCACGCCAGGTAAATTGGCCATTTCAATCTCTACTGGATAAGTAATGAATTGTTCAATATCTTGTGTGGAAAGATTGCGCGAAGTGGTAATAACTTGAACTTGATTATTGGTTACATCAGGAACAGCTCCAATTGAAATTTGGAATACAGAATAGATTCCAAAACCAAATACTCCAAGAGTAAATAGCAAAATAATGAGTTTGTTTTTTAAGCTAAAGGCTATGATTTTTTCGAGCATCTTGCAGTTCTATTTATAATCTTCAAAAATAGAACATAAATAGTTGTCTTTTCTTAAGAATTACTTAAGTCTTTATTTGACATAGTTAGGATAACTTTTGTACCAATACCTTCTTCGCTGGTTATTTTTACCACTATAGAAAGTAAAGAGCATAAACGTTGCACAATAGACAAACCGATTCCAATTCCTTTAATTTCAGGATGGTGTATGGCTTTTGAACGAAAGAAAGGTTGGAATACTTTTTCTAAATCAGCTTTTGGAATCCCAATTCCAGAGTCTGAAACAATACATTCTATTTGATTGTCTCTTTTTTTCAACTGAATTTCTGTCTTGCTATTTTCTTTAGAATATTTCAGTGCATTGGAAATCAAATTATCAATAATTATAGAGAATAAATGAAGGTCTGTATCAAAATAAATATCTCCTTCAAATGAAGGGATGATTTGAATTCCCTTCGATTCGATTAACACCAATTGTCTGGCTATAGCATCTTCCAACACTCTATTCAAATGAACAGATTCTATTTTTAACGATTGATTTTCATTTTCATAGCGAGCTAACAACAATAATTGGTCTACTAAATGATTCAAGCGATCTACTTCGGTCACACAGAAATTAATTTTTTCTTCGTATTCTACTGTAGTTCTTGGTTTTCTAACTAAGACTTCTAAAGTTCCTTTTATCACTGTTAAAGGTGTTCGTAGTTCATGAGACGCATCAGAAGTAAATTGTTTTTCACGTTCAATAGCAGTTTCTAATCGATTCAATAAGTTATTGATTGTTTTAGAAAGAACATATAATTCATCTTTTGTTTTTGGCAAAGGAATTCGGGACTTCAAATTATCTTTTGTAATGGCATTAGAAGTAGTTATTATTGAGTTAATAGGCTTTATACTTCTACCCGCAATTAATCGTGCTATGATAAATAAGATGGCTAATATCGATGGGTAAGCAATTAGTAACACTTCTAATAGATCATTCAATACCATGTATGAGTTTTCTAATGACATGGCTACCATTAAATATCCTACAATCTTTTGCTCTTGATAGATAGGTAATTGAATTTGGCGAATCGATTTTCCTTCTAATTTATAATCAAATAATTGGCTAAAAGGGATTTGCGAGTTGAATTGAAGATTACTTCGCTTTAAATTAGGTGACTTTTCGACTAATTGTTTGTTCTCATCAATAAATTGTACAAAAACAGGATTCACATCTATGGTATTGTGTTCTCTTTCCATCCACTCCTCTTTATGAATTAAGTGGAAATTAGTATCACTTACCGCTATTTCTGTTAAGTGCTTTGCCGATTCTGATTGAATATCATCATTTACGTGACTATATACGCTAAAACTTACACTAAAATAAATCACAAAAAAGACCACTGCGATTAACAAGGCAGTTGTAATGATATAAAGTGAAGCAATTCTATTTTTGAAAGAAAGTTGTTGCATGAATTAGTCGTTTGCTATATACCCTACACCACGAATAGTCTTGATATAATCGTCTTCTTTTTTTAAATTTAATTTTTTGCGAATGGAATTCATAAAAACATCAATTACCCCTGTGTCATAATCAAAATGAATGTCCCAAACATCTTCTATTATTTGAGTTCGGGTACAAACTGTCCCTTTATTTTTAACTAGATAACACAATAATTCAAATTCACGATGTGTTAGAGTCACCTCATTATTATAAGAAGATACTAGGTGTTTATTCAGGTTAATTTCAATTGGACCTAATGATAAAATTTGAGTTGCTTCACTATTTCGAAAATGAATTTTAATTCTTTCTACCAATTCGTCAAAACTAAATGGCTTTTTGATGTAGTCATTGGCTCCTGCTTGAAGACCTTCAATGGTTTCTTGAACGGTGTCTTTAGCGGTCAAAAAAATGACAGGTGTTGTTTTATCTATTTCCCGAAAGCTTTTACAAATTTCTATTCCTGTTATTTTTGGTAACATCCAATCCAATAAAACCAAATCAAAATCTTCGTTCAAAAGTAATTTTAAACCCAATTCTCCATCAGATGCAGTAGTAATAGAATAGCCTTCTTCTTCCAATCCTTGTTGTAAGAATTGAACAATCCCGGCTTCGTCTTCTACTAGTAGTATGCGCATTAGTTAAAATAGATTTATTGCATAATAAATTTAAAAGCAATTGTGGCTATACTCGCCTTGAGTCTATCAGTCCGTTCGTATTGATGGAATCTAAAATCGATATTTTTAAGTCCGAATTGCCAAATTTTAGCTGAAGCAAAAATATCAGTATAATTAATTCCAAATCCGAATTGCTTGGTATCAAAGGTAGCTAAATCTGGGTCAGATGTATAATATTGTTCTGTAGAAAAGTGTTTTTCGTATGGAGCATAAAACTTGGAAGCCGTTTGTTTATAATAGCGAAATGTTGGAAACACAGTAAATTTGTCGGATAATTTGATTGGTAATTCTACACTTGCTGTATGGGCTTGTATATCCCAATCATCTGAATAATATCTGTAATACGTACGTAATACTAAATATTCATTAATATAATAATTAAGACGAGCTCCAATAGGCAATTTAAAACGGGTATCTGGCAATCGTTCTATATCGTCGGCTAATTTAAATACGCCGGTATTAGTAGTGTTTTCATAATTCGCTATATACTGTGATTGACCAATAAAAAAATTGGTTTTATCGGCAAAATAAATTCGGTGGTAAGGTGTTGACAATAATCCTTGTTGTTGCAAAACATCAAAGAAAACTGAAAACTGGAATCGTGTAGTTAGGATTTGAGAAAAGCCAATAGAAGCCGAATAGGAATTTCTATTGGTCAAAGCTAAATCCTTAAATTTAGTAGGAAGATACGTTTCTGTGGCTGAAATCCCGTTTTCATTGTAGACAGTTACTCCGCTAAAATAACCTTGATTTAAAAAGTTAGTGCCATATTTTGAATACTCGTGAAGTTCTGTTGGATAAATGGGGCGCCATTGGTCTAAATATACATTCGCTTTTATATTTATCTCTGTATTTTTTTCATTAAAAAGCGCTGCAATTCCTCCACCAAATCCAGCAGAGGTATAATCGTATTCATTTGAAAATGAAACGTCAGCATTCCAAATAAAATTCCTTGAATCACTACTATGACTATAATTTGCCATGACAGAAACTAATTGATCACTTTTAGAAGCTCCTGAAGATGCTTGCCATGGTGTGCCATAAGGTCCTGTAGCTGACGTTGCTTTAGTATTAGCTCTTTTGTCGTCATCGTCGTCATTTCCTGAGGCACCGGAATTATTACTATTTCCAGAAGCACCTGAAGCATTGAACGGATTTATATTGCTTGATGACGCTGAAGAATAGGCTGAAATTCCAGCATCAATGGTCAAAACATCGTCATCATTCAAAGGCATTGCTACAGTAATATTAGATGCAACATCAGTTAGCTTTTCTGTTCCAATTCCTCCTGTAACAGATGATTTTGAACCGTCCTGTTTATAATAACTAGCCAAGAAATCTACTTCCGTACTTTCTAACACCCTTTTTTTGAATGTGGGTTGCTTACTTCCTTGCGAATAAATACAAGTGATAAAAAACAGAAACAAAATTGTAGTATATTTTTTCATTGATAAAGTCATACCAAAATTAATAATTAGTTGCAACCGCATCCTCCACCCGACTTTCCTCCATTAGCTCCAGCTGCAGCTTCTCTATAGACTTGAAAAGTAGTTTCATATTTTTCTGCGGTTCGAGCGGCTAATTTCATATCGACATCGTTGATTTTTTCTTTTTCATATTCTTTAACAATAGTACAAGACTGCATTAATAAAAGAATAAACAAGGCCAAGCTTATATTTTTCATTTCTTATTTGTTGTATTTTTTAATATCAATTCCTTTTGACGAATGAATTTTTCCTTTATCATCGACAATGATACATTCAATTCCTTTTAATTGGTTTACTAAATTTAATCCAACTTCGACTCCTAAGACAAAGATCCCTGTGGCTAAAGCATCAGCAATTTCAGTTTGTTTGGCAAATACAGAAACGCTCACCACTCCTTGTGCTGGATAACCCGTTCTTGGATCAATAATGTGCGAATAACGAATTCCGTTGAACATTACATATTTTTCATAATTCCCTGAAGTTTCTACAGAACTGTTTTCTAAAGGAAAAGTGGAAAACACTTTATTTTTGTTCATTGGATTAATGATTCCAATTGTCCAGGGTTTTCCATTGATTTGTTTTCCCCAGGCATTAATATCGCCTGATACATTTACAATACCAGACTTACAACCATTAGTCACTAATAAATCTCTAACTTTATCGGCAATATAACCCTGTCCAATTCCGCCAAGGCCTAATTTCATTCCTGCTAGTTGTAAGAAAATTGTTTGATTGGATTTATCCAAAATGATGTTTTTATACCCAATTTTAGCCACCGATTTTTTAATCATTTCCTCTGTAGGCATAGTGGTCATACTTCCATCAAATTTCCAAATTTTATCCATTGAGGCATACGAAATATCAAAAGCTCCATCAGTTAGTTGTGAAATTTTAATGGCTCTTTCTACTAAATCAAATACTTCTGAATCTACTTTTATAGCTTGTATTCCAGCATTTTTGTTTACCAATGAAATTGGGGTAGTTGGAATCCAATCGGATATTTGGTTTTCAATACGTTTCACTTCAGCTATGGCTAAATCTGTGAATTGTTTACCTTCTACAGAGTCTTTGGATACCACTGTAATCTCAAAAGGGCTTCCTAACATAGACACCTTTCGTTTGTATTCTATTTGTCCAAAAGAATAGAAACTGACAATTAAGAAAGCTAATACAATACTATTTTTCATTATTTTTCGAATGAATGAATTAATTTGATGTATTCTGAAGCAGTATAATTTTTATAGCCTTCAACTCCTAAAACGGCTCCTGTTTTATCTAATAACATTACCAACGGAAAATTACCCGATGCATTGTATTTTTCAGCTAACTTTTTATTTGTTTCGGTTAAAGTTGGGCTTAATTGGTTTGCTTTTTTCTTTGGAAAATCGGCTTTATAAATTACCCAATTAGTTTCTGATTCTTTTTTAAACTCGGCAGATTGCCAAACGGTTTTTTCTAATTTTATACAAGGCGCACACCAATCAGATCCCGAAAAAACTAAAACGATATTCTTATTTTCAGCTAAAGCTTGGTTTTTGGCTTCTTCAAAAGAACTTTTCCAATTTTGAGAATATCCTAAGGCAGTAAAAAATAATAGAAATAAAACTGTTTTTTTCATTTGATATACGATAGATTATGAAACAATTACACAAAAGTAACTCAAAATCAACTGTTTTATTTTTGTTGCAATTTAATTTAAGCGAACCTTAAGTTTTAATTTCTTGAAATTGGCACAGTCAATACAATTATTAAGTATAAATTAAGCCTGCGTATTTTACACCAGTTTGTATTCCTTTCAAATTGCTTATTTTTGCAAAAAATAAATTAATTATGTCTTTTCTAAAAAAACTATCTCCTTTTTATACCCTTACTTTATTTTATATCATTGTAAGCTTTGTTTTAAGAGTTACATTATTATTTCATCCTATCACACAAGCTACTTTTTCTTGGATAGATACAATTAAAATTTTTACTCTAGGAATTATTTCAGACAGTTTAGTTTTTACAGTATTAAGTGGTTTTTTATGGTTGTATTTGATTTTTATTTCCAATTCAAAATACCTAAAACCAACAGGATATATCATTTTTGGACTACTCGTTTGTTTGTTTTTGTATGTGGCTTTTGGAAATACTATTTTGAATGAATACGGAGGTGCTTTACCTGAAATAGGAATGGCATTTATTGGTATAAAAACACTTCTTTTTGGATTGCTGTTATTTCTGCCAAAATATAGAAACACCATTCGTTTTTGGTTGTTCTCATTTGTTATATTTCTTTTTGTCACTTTGATTCTTCAAAATGCGATTAGTGAATTTTTCTTTTGGAATGAATTTGGAGTAAAATACAATTTTATTGCTGTAAATTATTTGGTTTACACCAATGAAGTGATTGGAAACATCATGCAGTCTTATCCTGTTATTCCAATCTTTACGACACTTTTTTTAATATCAGGAACAATAACTTATTTCATTATAAAGCGTTCTAAAAACTACATTGAATCCATTCCTTCTTTTGCTGAAAAAATAAAAATTTCAGGATTGTATTTGGTTATGTTATCGCTTTCATTGGCTACAATTCCTTATTTGGCGGCTAAAGAAAATTCTCAAAACATCTTTACCAATGAATTGCAGTCGAACGGAATTTATAAATTCTATTTAGCATTCATTCATAGCGAATTGGATTACTTTAAGTTTTACAAAACGATGCCAAGTCAAGAAGCGTATGCTACTTTGAAAGAGCAAATACCTGGCATTACTGATGAATCAACGTCTAGACAAATTATTGGAAAAGGCCAAGAAAATCATAAAAATGTAGTACTGATTACAATTGAAAGTTACAGTGCTGATTTTATGAAAGCCTACGGAAACGAAAATAACATCACGCCGTTTTTAGATGAGTTAGCGAACCAAAGTTTACAGTTTACCAATTTGTATGCCGTTGGAAACCGAACGGTTCGTGGACTAGAAGCCGTAACGCTTTGCTTTCCTCCTACGGCGGGTGAAAGTGTGGTAAAACGAAAAGACAATAAGAATAAATTCTCTACGGGGAATGTCTTCAAACAAAAAGGATACAATGTAAAATACTTGTACGGTGGAGATGCTTTCTTTGATAATATGGAGGACTTCTTCTCAGGAAATGGGTATGCTATAGTCGATAAAAAATCATTGAATCCAAGCGAAATTACCTTTGCTAATGTTTGGGGTGTTTGCGATGAAGATATGGCAAACAAAGCCATTCAGGTTATGAATACCGAGGCACAATCAGGTAAGCCTTTCTTTAATCATTGGATGACGGTAAGTAATCACAGACCTTTTACTTATCCAAACAATAAAATCGATATTCCAGGTGATGCCAAATCAAGAGACGGCGGAGTTAAATATACTGATTATGCTTTGAGACAATTTTTTGAAATGGCAAAAAAACAGCCTTGGTTTAAGAATACGGTTTTCGTAATTGTAGCAGACCATTGTGCATCTAGTGCCGGAAAAACAGAACTGCCATTAGACAAATACAGAATTCCAGCTATGGTATATAGCCCTGGTTTTATTGTACCTCAAAAATACAACCAGTTGATGTCTCAAATTGATCTAATGCCAACGGTAATGGGATTATTGAACTTCAACTACCAAAGTAAATTTTACGGACAAGACGTACTTCAATCTGATTATAAACCAAGAGCTTTGATTGCTACTTACCAAGATTTAGGTTTAATAAAAGACAATGTGTTGACTATTATTTCGCCAAAACAACAAGTCAAACAATTCCAATTAAGTTTGAAACCCGACCAAAAAATGACTCCTGAATACCAACTCTATTATGACCAAGTCTTGTTGAAAAAAGAAAGAACCGATTTAGTTAAAGAAACCGTTTCGTATTATCAAACGGCTTCGGATATGTTGAAGAAAAAGAAATACCAAAAAAACTAAATAAAAAAGGTGCGATTTAAATCGCACCTTTTTTATATTTAATCGAAATCTTTTTCACTTTCTAAACCAAATAATTTTCCTTGGCTCCAAAGCTTTAAATCAGCTTTTAAATTTTCTTTATTGCGTTCTGTTTGTTCTGGAGTATCTAAACTGGACAAATCCGGTTTTCCAGCATTTACCCATGCCGTATACCAATAACTAGACGTCATTACTATTGCTTTTCGCAATTGTTTTTCCACCATTCCATTCAAGGCTTGATTGTATCTTTTAACATAGTCATCTGTGTGAATTACATCATTAAATTTATTTTTCGCAATCGCTCCTTTCACATCTAAATTATACATCTTATCAACTCCAATAGCGTCTCTTAAATTTTTATCGGCTAATAATAAAGGTGCAATCAAGCTATGAGAATCATTGATGATAGACCAAGTTGTTGCTTCAATATTGGTAATATATTTTGCATCTTCAGTATGAAAATTATAATCCTTCCCAAACATTTCAGGGATACGCGCTTCCCATAAAGCATGAATTCCTTTTTGATTGGTCAATAAACCATCATGATTTACTGCAGTGTGCAAAGGCATGTGGGCATCTCCAATATAATGACCTAAATCAGCTGCTAAGAATAGAATTTCTGTTTTACGTTTATCTTTAAATGCTTTGGTTAATTTTACCATTACATCTTGAATGTACCATGGTAAAATTCCATTACTGGATAAGAATTTTTCATCGTATTTTTTCTTAGCTAATTCTAATGTTTTTGGAATCGTATCAGAAGCACCATAATTCTCTAAATCAATGAAATGTCTGGGTTTTTCTGCATTATCTCTCAGAGTATATTTTCTCAAATCTGGAACTGTTGATTCTTGTGTAACAAAATCAATATGATTGTAAAAAAAGGTACGAACAGGATCCGGAAGTGCCAAGACGGCAGCTTTATTAATGTGTTCGTGACCAAAAGGTCCCCATGAGATAGCCAGAAAAGTCACCCCTGCTACAGTTAGAGATACAACAACTGTTTTAATAGATTTTAATTTCATAATAGTGAATTTAGAGTGTAAATATATTCATAAAAAATAGAAACGTATATTATAACAAACCATTATATTTTCTAACAAACCACTCTGTAGCAAGTATAGAAACTATAATAACTAATAACCAAATCCAATCAATCAAGGGAGTGTTTTTAATTACATTTTTTTGTACCGCTTTGTACTCTTTATTTTTTAAAAGTTCTTGTATCAAATCGTCAACTTGATTGGGTAAATATACTTTCCCATTTGTATGAGTAGCTAATTGACTTAATTTATCAAAATTGGGATTTACAAATTGCTTTTCGATATCAAAATCTAAGACTTCAAAATGATTCCAATAACGCTCTTTTGAATTTAATTCAGTGATCGTAAAATTATATTTCCCCGCTGGAAGTCCGTCAAGATTGACTTTGTATGAATTACTTCCTTTTAGTAAATCATAATTTTTAACTACTTTACTTTGTGTGTTTTCAATAGTAATACTCAGTTTTGCTTTCTCATCAAATTCATAATTCTTATTAAAATACTGGGCGCTAATTTCTATTTTATCTCCCGAATTATAAAATAACTCATGTGCAACGACTAACGATTTTTTAGAAGTATTAGATGCTAAAAACTGAATAATCTTGTCTATAAAAACATCATATTTTTCAAAAGACTGATTGTCTATAAAGCTTTGTAAACGCCATTTCCAGCTATTTTCACCTAAAAGAAAAGCAGTTCGTTTCCCTTGATTTTCTGTAAAAGCAAGCAAAGGTGATTGCGTATCGATATTTCTAATTTTTGAAGAAAGTAAGACAGCAACATTTCCTTTAAGACTGATGTTTCCAAAACTATTTTGCAAGGGAGGAAAAGATTCAAATCCCATATTGTTTATTACAAACAAGTTAAATTGAGTATTGAAACCGGCAAAATAATCTTCGATTTGACTTCCCATTTTAAATGTTAAATCATTTTGTTGTTGGTTCAAAAATGTAAAATCAGTTGAAGTTCCTGTAATAATAAAAGAATTGATCCCCGCTGATTTTATCGTATCAAAAGCAGCTTTAAAACTAGAATTAGGTTGATATAAAACAACAACATTGTATTTTTTTAATTCATTGATTTCATTAGAGTTAACTAAAGTAGCTTTACGTTGTACATTAGACTCAATAGCGCGTTTTAAAGAGCCAATATCCGGATGGTTAATTGCTGAAACTAAAGCAATATTGGTCTTTTGATCCATTACTTCAATAGCAAATTTTTTAATATTGTTGAATTGATTTTTTTCTTTTTTAGAAGATGATATAGTAGCTTGATACAACTGTAACCCAATTTTATTTGCTGGTAATACCAAATTAACAACAGCGGTTTTCTTTTCAGGTAAAAAAGAAAGGACTTGTTGAGAAATTGTAACTTTTCCTTGTTGAATACTGAAGTTAGCAGTTGTTTTTTTGTTTCCAGAATAGTGAACGAACACTTCTACAGGAAACTTATTTTTGTAAAAAGCATATTTATTGACATTGATCTGATTGATTTTTAAATCAAAGACTTTTGTCGTATCCCCTAAAGCAATGGGATATACTTTGTTTTGGGTATTAAAGCTATATTCATAATCATTCCCAGTAGTCTGATTTCCATCAGTAAGAATAATGGTGGGATAGGTTTTGTGCTTAAACGTATTTTGTAAACCTTGTGCAACCACATCTAAATTGGTTTGTTTACCCTTAAAATTAAACGTTTTTGATAGTTGTATATCGGTATCAAATTGATACGATTGAATATCAAATTTTTCTTTTAAGGCAGTATTATCAACTAATTTTAGATAGGTTTCTTTAGCGTCTTTATTAGAATTAAAAAAAGGAATTGAACTGGAATTATCCATTGCTACCACTAAAGGTGTTTTTTCTACTTCAAGCGTATTTCTGGTAATCGTAGGATTAATTAACAAAAGAAAAATTCCTAAAAAAGATAAAAAACGTAAAAAAGCCAAAAACAAATTCAATCTAAATTTGTTTTTGGCTTTGTATACGTATTGAAAAAAGGCTAAACCAGCGGCAATCAAAACAGAAAGAATCAGTAATAGGATTGAGTTGGTGTCCATTTTATATAAAAATTACAGTTTGAATAATCAAACTATTGGCAAACGATTATGTTAGCATTCCACCACAAACGTTAAGTACTTGACCAGTTACGAAAGCACTCATATCTGAAGCGAAGAAAAGACAAGCATTAGCTACATCATCAGTAGTTCCACCACGTTTCAACGGAATTCCATCTCTCCATCCTTGGACTACTTCGGGACTTAATTTGGCCGTCATTTCTGTTTCAATGAAACCTGGAGCAATAGCATTACAACGAATATTTCTTGAACCTAATTCCAAAGCAATTGATTTAGTAAAACCAATAACTCCTGCTTTAGAAGCTGCATAATTGGCTTGACCTGCATTTCCCTTCACTCCTACTACACTACTCATATTGATGATAGAACCTGAGCGTTGTTTTAAGAAAGTTTTTTGAGTGGCTTTAGTCATATTAAAAACCGATTTCAAATTCACATCAATTACTTGATCATAATCGGCTTCTGACATACGCATTAACAAATTATCTTTTGTGATTCCAGCATTATTGATTAAAATATCAACCGTTCCAAATTCTTCAATCACAGCATCTACAAAAGCCTGAGCTTCGTTAAAATCAGCTGCGTTGGATTGGTATCCTTTGGCTTTGATTCCCATTGCATTTAGTTCATTTTCTAAAGCCAAAGCTGATTCTACAGATGAGCTATAGGTAAATGCGATATTAGCACCGTGTTGAGCAAAAACTTCTGCTACTCCTTTACCGATTCCACGGCTTGCGCCAGTAATAATGGCTACTTTTCCTTCTAATAATTTCATAGTATACACTAAATAGTATTTAATTCAAATTGGTCTTGATAGAATATTATCCTTCATCTTTGATGATAACTAACAGACACCAAATATAGGAATAAATGTGGATTGAAAAAAAGTGGCAATTAAATTTAAAGTTAAACTATTTTGAAAAAATAATTTATATCAAATCATAATGATTTATTAAAGTTTCATTTTGCCCAAAGACTAATCACAATTTTTTTTATTTATTTACGTTTTAAATCAATCTCAAATCTTAAAAATCCAAATCTATGAAGAAATCAACTTCTCTTTTATTTCTAGGAAGTATTATGACTCTTTTTTCTTGTAGCAATACAAGTGAGAGTGTATCAACAGAAACTTATCCCAATGTTGTAGCAACTTTTGCAGGAAAAATTGATCTCAATAATTTAAGTAATTATGCTAATCAAACCAAACCTGCCTACATTACAAAAGATAACACTGCTGATAATCCAATAACAGATAAAGGAGCTACTTTAGGAAGAGTGTTATTTTATGATAAAAATTTATCTTCAAATAATACTATTTCGTGTGCTTCTTGTCATATTCAAGCTAATGCTTTTGGTGATGATACTGATGCAAGTGATGGAGTTAATGGTACAACTACTCGACATGCTATGCGATTAATCAACTCCAGATTTTCAAATGAGCGAAAATTCTTTTGGGATGAAAGAGCCACTACTTTAGAAAATCAAACCTCCCAACCTATTCAAAATCATATTGAAATGGGATTTAGTGGAACAAGTGGTGATGGTTCAATAACTACTTTAATTACAAAATTGCAGAGTATTGGATATTACAAGGAGTTGTTCAAATATGTGTATGGTTCAGAAGAAATAACCGAAAATAAATTGCAATTAGCTTTAGCTCAATTCATAAGAAGTATTCAATCTTTTGATTCTAAATACGATGCTGGACGTAGCACTGTACAAAATGACAATCAAGCCTTTCCTAATTTTACAGCTCAAGAGAATCTAGGAAAAAATTTATTTTTAACACCGCCTGTTTTTGATACTAATGGTGTTAGAACTTCAGGAGGTTTTGGTTGTGCAGGATGTCACGCAGCACCTGAATTTGATATTGATCCTAATACTAAAAATAATGGGATAATTGGCATTTTAAACGGAACCGGAATTGATATTACAAATACTAGAGCTCCTTCTTTACGAGATTTAGTAAATACCAACGGTATTCCAAATGGTCCCATGATGCATACCGGAAGTTTTGCTACTCTACAAAATGTTATTGGCCATTACGGAAATATAACTATAGCACCAAGAAATACAAATCTTGATCCTCGATTAACTCCGGGAGGGATTGGACAACAATTGAATTTTCAGCCAGGAGAAGTAAATGCACTAATTGCTTTTATAAAAACACTATCAGGAACAAATGTATATATAGACCCTAAATGGTCTAGCCCGTTTAAATAATAAAATAAGCGCCAATTAGGCGCTTTTTTTATTTTATATGTAAGTATTAGAATGCTACATTCCATCTAGGTAAACTTCCATTTTCATCTAAGAAATTTTGTAAAACCTGACCTTCTATAAAAGTAGGGATCACTTTTACCTTATCGTTGAAAGTATCGTACCAAGCCACTTCTAAGCGTGCTATGTTTTCTAATTTCATTTGTGCTGGCCAAGAATATTTTCTACCTGTTTTGGCAAATTGATGACCATTCACAATTTTGTCATATAAACCCCCATTCTTGCTTTTTAAAGTTCCGTTATTTTGAACAGTTCCTGTAGAACCTACCATAATCAATTCTTTTTCTTCACCATCAATAGCATAGACCAAGAAAATTCCACTAGCGCTTTCTGGAGCATTACACACTTCTTCTAAACTATCTTCTTGACCAAAAGTAAAACTCTTTGTTACTTTAAACTTTTTTAATTCTTTGTACATTCTTATTACTGTATTTATTAAACAAAATACCCCACGAAACCGTGAGGTATTTTACATGCTATATTGAATTTAGGACTAACCTAAAACTTCTTTTACTTTTTTACCAATTTCTGCTGGAGAGTCAACCACGTGAATTCCGTTTTCTCTCATAATTTGTTTTTTAGCTTCAGCGGTATCATCAGAACCTCCTACAATTGCACCTGCGTGACCCATTGTACGTCCTGCTGGAGCAGTAACTCCTGCAATAAATCCAACTACTGGTTTGCGGTTTCCATCAGCTTTAATCCATTTAGCAGCATCAGCTTCTAATTGACCACCAATTTCACCAATCATAACGATACAATTTGTTTCAGGATCATTCATCAATAATTCAACAGCTTCTTTTGTTGTTGTTCCAATAATTGGATCTCCACCAATTCCAATTGCAGTAGTAATTCCTAATCCTTGTTTCGCTACTTGATCAGCTGCTTCATACGTTAAAGTTCCTGATTTAGAAACAATACCTACAGTTCCCTTTTTGAAAACAAAACCTGGCATAATACCCACTTTAGCTTCATCTGCAGTAATGACACCTGGACAGTTTGGCCCAATTAATCGTGCATTTCTATCTTTAACATAACTATTGGCTTTAATCATATCTGCTACAGGAATTCCTTCTGTAATAGCAATAATTACTTTGATTCCTGCATCTGCAGCTTCCATAATTGCATCAGCTGCAAAAGCTGGTGGTACAAAAATAATTGAAGTATCAGCACCTGCTTGTTCAACAGCATCTTTTACTGTATTGAAAACAGGACGATCTAAATGCGTGGTTCCTCCTTTTCCTGGAGTTACACCACCTACAACATTTGTACCATATTCAATCATTTGAGAAGCGTGAAACGTTCCTTCGCTTCCTGTAAATCCTTGAACAATTATTTTGGAATTTTTATTAACTAAAACACTCATGATATATTTTTTATATGATTTTAAAAATTGTTATGCAAAAGTAAGGTTTTGAAATTATTTTTGAACTTTTTAATTGAAAATAAATTAAGAAATTTGACTCATTTGATACCCTCTGTATAATTTATTGTCCTTTAGTTGCCAAATTACTATAAAATTTGCTAAAAACATTTCTTCTCTTGGATTTTCGATAGTCTTCACATAGTGAGAATAACGAACTGAAACTAAATCATTTTCAGTAAGAATATGACTAATTCTAACTTTAGAACGAACATACGCTTTACTTAATTCATTCGCTAAATTAAGAATGGATTCATAATTCATTTGAACAAATCCTTTGCTGCTGTTCCAATCTAAAATAATTTCAGGATGCAGGAAATCTTTCATGACTTCGACATCGATTAAAGCATCCGATTTGTAAAAATTTTGCACTAATTTTTTCGCAGACATTATTTCAATTTATTTAATAGTTCAGGTATTTTTTTGATATTGGCTAATTGTTTCAATTTCTCTCTAGATTCTTCTATTGGTGTGCCAAAATACGATTTTCCACCTTCAATAGATTTGGTTACACCAGTTTGCCCCATTACAACAGCTTTGGTACCAATAGTAATTCCGCTAGTGGTTCCAACTTGTCCCCACAGTGTTACTTCATCTTCAATAATCACACACCCTGCAATTCCTGTTTGAGAAGCAATTAAACATTTTTTCCCAATTACGGTATCGTGACCAACATGCACTTGGTTGTCTAATTTACTTCCTTCTCCAATAGTAGTATCTCCTGTAACTCCTTTGTCAATCGTGCAAAGTGCTCCAATACCAACATTGTTTTCAATAACCACTCTTCCTCCCGAAAGTAATTGATCAAAACCTTCTGGACGTTTTTTGTAATAAAAAGCATCTCCTCCAATCACTGTCCCAGCATGAATAATCACATCGTCACCAATTATGGTATGATCATAAATGGCTACATTAGAATGAATTAAACAATTATTTCCAATAACCACATTATTTCCAATGAAAGTATTGGGCTGAATTATCGTTCCGTGACCAATTTTTGCCGAAGGCGAAATAGACACATTTGAGGATTGAAAAGGCATAAAATGTCTTGTCAATAGATTAAAATCTCTGAACGGATCATCCGAAATTAATAAAGCTTTGCCTTCTGGACAATCCACTTCTTTATTAATTAAAATAATAGTGGCATTGGATTGTAATGCTTTATCGTAATATTTAGGATGGTCTACAAAGACAATATCTCCTGGCTCAACTACATGGATTTCATTCATACCCAAAACAGGAAAATTCGCTTCACCCACAAAATTACAGTGAATTAAGTCGGCAATTTTTTTTAGAGTTTGAGTGGTAGAAAATTTCATGTAGTATTAATTTAAAAAAAATAAAGGTTGATAGTCCAGAGACAACCAACCTTTTGTAATTAATTTATTTATTCTTTTACACGTTCCATATAAGAACCTGTAGCCGTATCGATTTTAATTTTGTCTCCTTCGTTAATAAACAAAGGTACGTTTACTGAAGCTCCAGTTTCAACTGTCGCTGATTTAGTAGCATTAGTTGCTGTATTTCCTTTTACACCTGGCTCAGCATAAGTCACTTCTAAAATGATAGAAGCCGGCATATCTACAGAAAGCGGCGCTTCAGTTTCAGCATTAATCTGGATCATTACATTCGTTCCTTCTTTCAATAAATCTGGATTATCTAATACATTTTTATTTAAGGTAATTTGTTCAAAAGACTCATTATTCATGAAATGAAAATCGTCTCCTTCTGCATAAAGATATTGAAATGTATGCGTTTCTACACGAACTTCATCAATTTTATGACCTGCAGAAAAGGTATTGTCCAATACTTTCCCGTTAGTTAAAGACTTTAATTTTGTTCTCACGAAAGCAGGACCTTTACCTGGTTTAACGTGAAGGAATTCAATAATTTTATAAATATCGTTATTGTATTTGATACATAATCCGTTTCTAATATCTGATGTACTTGCCATTTTAAATTGTATTTGTTGTTTTATCTAATTTTTATTAATAATTGCCACTATAGCCTTTCATTACCCCTCTAGAAGAATTTCGAATAAAATCTAAGATTTCATCACGTTCTGGAGTAGCTTCCATTTCAGCCTCAATAATACCAATAGCTTGAGTAGTGTTGTAATTTTTTTGATATAGAATACGGTAAATATCCTGAATTTCTCTAATTTTTTCAGTTGTAAAGCCTCTTCGTCTTAATCCAATAGAATTAATTCCAACATAAGACAAAGGCTCTTTTGCGGCTTTTGTAAAAGGTGGAACATCTTTTCTTACCAATGAACCTCCAGAAATCATAGCGTGGTCACCAATGTGTATAAATTGATGTACCGCAGCTAATCCACCAATTACTGCATAATTACCTACAATAACATGTCCTGCCAAAGCCACTCCATTTACAATGATGGCATTGTTTCCTACAACGCAATCGTGAGCAATATGTGCATAAGCCATTACTAAACAATTATCGCCAATGACTGTTTGCCCAGAAGCAACAGTTCCTCTATTGATGGTAACACATTCTCTAATGGTACAATTGTCTCCTATAATTGCTAAAGAATCTTCACCTCCAAATTTCAAATCTTGAGGTACAGCTGAGATAACTGCTCCGGGGAAAATATTACAATTTTTTCCAATTCTGGCACCTTCCATAATGGTTACATTGGAACCAATCCAAGTACCATCACCAATCACTACATTATTATGAATAGTTGTAAAGGGTTCAATAACCACATTTTTGGCAATTTTTGCGCCAGGATGAACGTATGCTAACGGTTGATTCATCTGTTTTGTTTTATAATTTCTATTAATTAGAAAATTCGCAGTAAAACTACTGCGAATTTTCTAAATTTTATTGTTTTCTAGCAATTTGCGCCATTAATTCTGCTTCTGCTACTAATTTACCATTAGCATAAGCATTGGCTTGCATATGACAAATTCCTCTTCTTATAGGAGTAATCAAGTCACATTTAAATATCAAAGTATCTCCTGGAAGTACTTTATGTTTGAATTTGACATTATCCATTTTCATGAAATAAGTCAAATAATTTTCTGGATCTGGAACAGTACTTAATACTAAAACCCCACCTGTTTGTGCCATAGCTTCTACAATTAAAACACCCGGCATAACTGGTGCTTCTGGAAAATGTCCTACGAAGAAATTTTCGTTCATAGTTACATTTTTCATTCCTACCACATGATTTTCAGACATTTCGATAATTCTATCAATCAATAAAAAAGGAGGCCTATGGGGTAATGTTTCCATAATTTTATGAATATCCATCAATGGTTCTTGATGTAAATCATACGTTGGAACAAAATTACGTTGTTCAATTTTTATAATCTTAGCTAATTTTTTAGCAAACTGCGTATTGACATAATGACCTGGTTTATTCGCAATTACTTTTCCTTGGATTCTAGTCCCAATTAAAGATAAATCACCAACAACATCTAATAATTTATGTCTTGCCGCCTCGTTAGGATAATGCAATGTAAGATTGTCTAAAATTCCATTTGGTTTCACGGTTAATTCCTCTTTTCCAAATGCTTTTTTTAGATTTTCCATTGTAGTTGCTGATATTTCTTTATCAACATATACAATAGCATTATTCAAATCGCCACCTTTAATTAGTCCGTTATTTAAAAGAGATTCTAATTCGTGTAAAAAGCTAAAGGTTCTTGAATCTGAAAATTCCTTTTTAAATTCAGAAAGACATTTCATTGTAGCATTTTGAGTTCCTAAAATTTTAGTTCCAAAATCTACCATGGTAGTAATGCAATAATTATCACTAGGCATTACTAAAATTTCACTCCCTGTAGCTTCATCTGTGAAAGAAATAACTTCTTTTACTACATAAACATTACGTTTAGCCTGTTGTTCCTCAACTCCTGCTTTTTCGATAGCTTCAACAAAATATTTAGAAGAACCATCCATAATTGGTAATTCAGACGCGTTTAATTCAATAATAACGTTATCTAAATCACAACCTGTCAAGGCAGCTAAAACGTGTTCTGGAGTTTGGATTTGAACTCCTAATTTTTCTAAATTGGTGCCACGTTGTGTATTGACTACATAATTAGCATCAGCCTCAATTACTGGTTGTCCTTCCAGATCTACTCTAACAAAAGTAAAGCCATTATTTACTGGTGCAGGTTTAAAAGTCATAGTAACTTCTTTACCTGTGTGTAGTCCAACTCCTGTTAGCGAAATTTCTGTTTTGATGGTTTTCTGTTTAACCATTTTGTTTGTTTTTTTGGTTTAGTATTTCTTTTTTTAACTCTTCTAGTTCAGCGACAATTTTAGGTAAATTTTTAAAATGAACATAGGATTTCGAAAAATCAGAATAGCCAAAAGCAAGACTTCCTTGCATGATTTGCCCCTCTTTTACATTTTTAGTAATCCCCGATTTGGCTTTGATACCAACATTATCTCCCACCGTAATATGTCCTGCGAAACCTACTTGCCCTCCTATCATTCCATTTTTACCTATTTTGGTAGATCCTGCAATTCCAGTTTGAGCTGCAATTACCGTATTTTCTCCAATTTCAACATTGTGAGCAATTTGAATTTGGTTATCTAATTTAACCCCTTTTCGAATAATTGTTGAACCCATAGTGGCTCTGTCAATCGTGGTACAGGCGCCTATTTCAACATCATCTTCAATAACTACATTCCCTATTTGAGGAATTTTTTTGTAGGTTCCATCAGCATTAGGAGCAAACCCAAAACCATCAGATCCAATGATTGCTCCAGAATGAATGGTACAATTATTTCCAATTACTGTTTCTGAATAAATTTTTCCTCCTGCAAAAATGGTCACATTGTCACCAATCACAGCATTATCACCAACAAATGAATTGGGATATATTTTGACATTATTCCCTAAAACTACATTTTTTCCGATGTAACTAAAACTTCCTAAGTACAAATCAGCACCATATTGAGCACTTTCGTCAATAAATGAAAGTGGTTCAATTCCGGTTTTATTCAATTTAACTTGATTGTAAAACTCTAATAATTTGGTAAAAGCGCCATAAGCATCCTTTACTTTTATTAAAGTTGTTGTTACAGCTGATTCTGGTACAAATGTATTATTTACAATAGTAACAGACGCTTTTGTTGTATAGATGAAATTTTGGTATTTTGGATTGGATAAAAAAGTCAAAGACCCTTCTTGTCCTTCCTCTATTTTGGATAATGTAGACACTTCGGCATTAGGATTCCCTACGACCTCACCTTCTAAAATTTCCGCTATTTGCTCTGCTGTAAACTTCATTCTAGAGGATCGTTTTTGAGATAGGCATACAATGAAACGCACTTAATAAAGTGATTTGAGTATATAATAAAGATAACTTTGTTTGTTTCATTCCGACAAAAATATAAAAAATAGATTTTATTACAGCGTTTTTACACCAGTTGTTTTGGAAAACATATGTAATATTTAGTTACTAATTTTGATAATGATTTCAAATTCAATTGGTCTGATGCTTCTACTACATCTTCAATAGTTTTGTCTTTTTTCAGAATTCGAATTGGTTCGGCTTCTTTGCTGTAGGCTTGATTCTTAATTTTTCCTTTAAAAATAAAATAATTCGTATCTGAAACCGATATGTTATTTTCGGCTGCAAAACGTTCTTGTAAAGGCGCTATTTCGTCCAAAAGTATTTTTTCGGAAGCCACTTTAATCTTTGGTAAATCGCGATTGATAATCATTTTGCTCAATGAAGACAAAATAAAATCATCCTGTCGTTGCCATGATTTTAAAGCACTAATGATATCAAAATCGTCTAACTGTGAAAATAAATCGAGTGTATTAGCATCAAAATCTTCAAGAGCAATTCGATTTTGCATAAAAAACAATAACGGTTCACTACAAGGTAATTCAACACCTTTCAATGTTAGTTCTTTGGCTCGCTTTAGCACTTTGGTCAAAATTAATTCAGCCACCAAACTAGTTTTGTGTAAATACGCCTGCCAATACATTAAACGTCGTGACATCAAGAATTTCTCTACGGAATAAATTCCTTTTTCTTCAATCACCAAAACATCATCCACCACGTTCATCATTTGAATCAAACGTTCTGAATTGACGTTCCCTTCTGCTACTCCCGAATAAAAACTATCGCGTTTTAAATAATCCATACGATCCATATCCAATTGACTTGAAATCAATTGCAACATGAATTTACGATGGTATTCTCCTTTAAAAACTTGAATAGCCAAACTCAATTGTCCGTTGAATTCTTCGTTCAATTGATTCATGAAAAGTAATGAGATAGCTTCGTGATGCACATTTTCAACAATACTTTTTTCCATAGCATGTGAAAATGGTCCATGACCAATATCATGAAGTAATATGGCTATATACAAAGCATTTTCCTCTTCTTCAGAAACAGAAACGCCTTTAAATCTCAACACATCAACGGCTTTTTGCATCAAATGCATACAACCTAAAGCATGATGAAAGCGAGTGTGATTGGCACCTGGATAGACTAAATACGACAATCCCATTTGAGAAATACGTCGCAAACGTTGAAAATAAGGATGCTGAATTAAATCGTAGATTAAAGCGTTAGGAATAGTAATGAATCCATAGATAGGATCATTGAATATTTTAAGTTTATTGATTTGGCTCACATTATAGTGCTTTAGGGCAACAAATATAAGGAAAATTGATTTATGTTTTGAATCCGTTTTTTTCTTAAATTTGTTAGAAAGGGTATTAATTTAGAACTAAATTAGAAAAGAGATGGACAATCAAAAATTACAGAACGACAAGCTACATTTGATTAACTGGATTACTCAAATTCAAGATCATGCTTTAATAGAAAAGATTAAATCGTTGATGAGTGCTTCTAATCAAAATTTAGAACTTACCAAAGAACAAGAATTAATTTTAGCCTTAGAAAAAGGAAAAGAAATTGGCACTCAAAAAAATGTTGATGAACTAAGCATTAACTCTAAAACCGATTATGAATTGTAAATCAACCTTAATAAAAAAGGAGAGCAATTGCTCTCCTTTTAGTTTTTATAATCTTCTCAGCCAAATGTTTCTGAATTGTGTTTTGCAACCATGGTCTTGAAGTGAGATAACGTCTTCTCCATGAGATTCAGGATAATTATGCAATCCCATATACAATGTCAAACCATTGATAGTAGTGTTATTTTGAACCACAACACCATTATGAAAAACGGTAATTCTTGCTGGAGCATCAATCAATCCATTCGCTTTGAAACGAGGTGCTGTATAAATTACATCGTATACATTCCACTCTAATGGAGATTTCATTGCATTTACTAATGGTGGATGATCTTTATAAATACTTCCCGCTTGTCCATTGTTGTAGGTTCTGTTGTTGTATGAATCTAACACTTGTAATTCATAACGGTTTTGCAAAAATACACCGCTATTTCCTCTCATTTGACCACCATCAACTACTTCATCTGGAGCGCTCCATTCGATGTGCAATTGACAATCTCCAAATTTCATTATAGTTTGAATATCCCCTGAATCTGGAACTACTTCAAAATAATCATTATTGACAATTTTCCATCCTGCAGGCTTGCTATTGTCTTTTTTATTTACCCATTGGTTTAAGTTTTTACCATCAAATAAGACAATCGCATCCGAAGGTGCATCACCTATTTTTTTAGCTGGAGTAATTACTCTTACTTCTGGATTCCAAATTTCAGTCATTTCTGGTTTCATTGGCATTGGCGAAACCTCAGGAGGTGTGTTTACAAAAGCGTGTTGTGCAAAAGACGCTGTAACTGAAAATACAGTCACTAATAAAGCGTTTTTAATTGTTTTAGTTTTCATAGTTTTTAGTTAATTTGATAAAGTATAAAAGTAGTAAATTCGTCTTGACAAGCAAGTTAAAGCGAACTATTTTTTTTAAGTAGTGGAAAATTCTGTTTGTCACTATTTTAGCTTCGGTAATTTCAAAAAATTATATTTATTTTAGCAAAGCAACGTTTTAAAAACTGTAAATTGCCCTTCGGTAATAGATAACGCACTATGGAAGATACAATAAAGATCCTTTGGGTAGACGATGAAATAGACCTTTTAAAGCCTCATATTTTATTTTTAGAAAAGAAAAATTACAGTGTAACTACTTGTAATAATGGCTTGGACGCTATTGGTATTTTTGAAAGCAATAACTTTGACATTGTCTTTCTTGACGAAAATATGCCGGGTATGAGTGGTTTAGAAACGCTTTCAGAAATGAAAGAAAAAAAATCGTCTGTTCCAATGATTATGATTACCAAAAGCGAGGAAGAATACATCATGGAAGAAGCGATTGGTTCCAAAATTGCCGATTATCTCATTAAACCCGTAAACCCCAATCAGATTTTACTAAGCTTAAAAAAGAATCTAGACCATTCGCGTTTAATTTCTCAAAAAACAACCTTAGATTATCAAAAGGAATTTAGGAAAATCACCTTAGAAATGGCATCCGTCAATTCTTTTGAAGATTGGATTGAATTGTATAAAAAATTGATTTTTTGGGAATTACAACTCGAGAATATCAACGATGCTGGGATGAGTTCTATTTTGGAATCCCAAAAAACAGAAGCCAATTCTCAATTTGGAAAATTCATAGAACGCAATTACGAAAATTGGTTTGAACCCAAAGCCAATCGTCCTGTATTATCACACACTTTATTTAAAGAATTAGTCGTTCCTGAAATTATAAAAAAAGACAAACCCGTACTTTTTGTTGTAATTGATAATTTGCGTTATGATCAATGGGAAGTGTTGGAAAACGTAGTAAGCAATCATTATAAATTAGAAAAAGAAGTGCCTTACTACGCTATTTTACCTACTGCTACACAATATGCTCGAAATGCTATTTTCTCTGGTTTATTACCCGTAGAAATGGAAAAGCAATTTCCGGAATATTGGAAAAATGATACCGATGAAGGTGGGAAAAATATGTTTGAAGCCGAATTTTTAACTTCACAGCTAAAGCGTCTTGGGTTGAATATCAAACAAGATTATTTCAAAATTACTAATCTAGCTAGCGGACGTAAATTAGTAGAGAATTTCAAATCGTTAAAAAACAACGATTTGGTTACGGTAGTTTATAATTTTGTCGATATGTTATCTCATGCTAAAACTGAAATGGAAGTAATTAAAGAATTAGCTCCTGACGATAAAGCATACCGTTCTCTAACCTTAAGTTGGTTTAAAAATTCGCCACTTTTAGGGATAATTCAACAAGCGCAAAAAATGGGATTCAAGTTAATTATCACCACAGATCATGGTACTATTAATGTTAAAAATCCTTCAAAAGTAGTGGGTGATAAAAATACGAGTTTGAATTTACGTTATAAAACGGGTCGAAGTCTATCGTATGAAAACAAAGAGGTATATGCCGTAAAAGATCCTAAAAAAATAGGATTACCTAGTATCAATATGAGTAGTTCTTATATTTTTGCAAAAAATGATTTATTTTTGGCGTATGTCAATAACTTCAATCATTATGTTAGTTATTATAAAAATACGTACCAACATGGAGGTATTTCATTAGAAGAAATGATTGTCCCATTTTTGGTTTTTAATCCAAGATAAATGGAAATAGTATTTACCATAGACGAACTTGAATCGGTTGCTCAACAAATCATTGCTCAGCAACCTGCCAGAGTAATTCTTTTTCACGGAGAAATGGGTGTAGGAAAGACTACTTTAATTAAACAATTATGTAAAAAACTCGGTGTTACCGAAGCAACAAGTAGTCCAACCTTTTCTTTAGTTAATGAATACGAAACAATTACTAATCAAATAGTTTACCATTTTGATTTTTATCGATTAAAGAATGAAATGGAAGCTTTAGATATGGGAGCCGATGATTATTTTTATTCGGGAAATTGGTGTTTTATTGAATGGGCAGAAAAGATTCCCAATCTCATTCCAGAAGAACATGCTATTATTACAATTGAGTTAGTCGACGACGGAAAACGCCATCTTACACTGACTAATTCGCAATAATTAAAAAGGGTAAAAAAAAATACGTAAATTGTACCTCTTAATTTGAATACACATGTCATTATCGCCATTCACTAAAGAACAGCTATTACCTCAAGAGGAAAAATTAGAAATAGCCAAACAAAAAAGCGAACTTTTTATTGGTATCCCAAAAGAAACCAGTCATCAAGAACGCCGAATTTGTTTGACTCCTGATGCTGTGAATTCATTGACTTGTCATGGACATCGCGTCATGGTTGAATCGGGTGCGGGTGAAAGTTCAAGTTATTCTGACAAAGAATATTCCGATGCTGGAGCCGAAGTAACTCAAGATCCAAAAAGAGTATTTGGTTGCCCGATGATTCTAAAAGTAGAACCAGCGAGTTTATCAGAGATTGAAATGATGAATCAAAATACCATTGTCATTTCGGCTATTCAGATTAAGACAAGAAAAAAAGAGTATTTTGAAGCTTTGGCAAAGAAAAAAATAACCGCCTTAGCTTTTGAATACATTAAAGATGAAGATGGTACATATCCTGCAGTCAAATCCTTAAGCGAAATTGCTGGAACAGCATCGGTATTAATTGCAGCTGAATTGATGATTACCAATCAATTTGGAAAAGGCTTACTGTTTGGCAATATAACTGGTGTCCCTCCTACTGATGTGGTTATTTTGGGTGCTGGAACAGTAGGTGAATTTGCTGCCAAAACGGCTATTGGGCTGGGTGCCAATGTCAAAGTTTTTGACAATTCAATTACCAAATTACGCCGCTTACAAAACAATTTAAACCAACGTATTTTCACTTCTACTATTCAGCCTAAATCATTGCTAAAAGCGCTGAGACGTTGCGATGTAGCCATTGGTGCCATGCGCGGAATAGAACGTTGTCCCGTTGTAGTAACCGAAACAATGGTAGAACACATGAAAAAAGGTGCTGTAATTGTTGATGTTAGTATTGATACGGGCGGCTGTTTTGAAACCTCAGAAGTTACCACACACGAGAAACCAACGTTTATCAAAAACAATGTGGTGCATTATTGTGTTCCCAACATTCCTTCTCGCTATTCAAAAACCGCTTCACTATCCATCAGTAATATTATTACGCCTTATTTGATGCAAATTGCAGAAGATGGTGGTATCGAAAGTGCCATTCGCTGTAACAAAGGACTAAAAAACGGAGTTTATATGTACCACGGAATCCTTACCAATAAAGCTATTGGTGACTGGTTTGGTTTATCTGACAACGATATTAATTTAATTGTTTTTTAAATTAAGTTTCCTTTACCTTTGCCAAAAATTTAGTGTATGAAATTCTTTCAACGTTTTGCGTATTATTTTATAGGGCTTATTATGGGGCTATTCTTTGTTTCAATGGTTTTTAGTGGAAAAGACACCCGTTGCAATTATTTTCCAAATGCCCGAGTTCTAAATGATTTGAGAAACAAACCTTTTAACTATTCGCCAAAGGCAACCCAAATTTTAGCACAACCTTGGATAGATACTACTGATATTAGAAACACATTACAATATGGCGATGTCGATTTTGACCAAAGTAATATTGCTGTGGGAAAAGGAAAAAAATATATTATTGAAGGAAAAACAGTAAAAAATCAAGAAATCATACTTACTATAACCAACTATTCTGATAAAGCTGTTTTAGAGGATATAGCTAAAAAGTAATTTAATCATTTAATTTAAACTTTTGAACCATTAAGGTATTAAGTCTCATTAAGCCTTAAATTATCTTAATTTCTTAATGGTTTAGATTTTTATAAATTCAACCAATTTATTGGTTTCAGGCCTTTAGATTCTAAATACGAATTGGTTTTACTAAAATGCTTATTTCCAAACCATTTTCCTTGATTGGCACTCATGGGTGATGGATGTACGGATTCTAAAACCAAATGTTTTTCTCGGTTAATCTTACCTCCTTTTTTGTGTGCAAAACTGCCCCAAAGTAAAAAAACGACATGTTCTTTTTCATCCGATATTTTTTGAATCACGGCATCTGTAAATTGACCCCATTGCAAATGTTTATGACTATTCGGTAAGTCCTCTCTAACGGTCAATCCTGCATTCAATAACAAAACGCCTTGATTAGCCCACGACTCTAAATTCCCAGAATTAGGTATAAATATACTACCCAAATCATCTACTAATTCCCTGTAAATATTGCGCAAAGAGGGCGGAATTTTTATACCATCATTGACCGAAAAACACAAGCCATTCGCCTCTCCTTTTCCGTGATAAGGATCTTGACCAATGATCACTACTTTGATATCCAAAAAACTACAATGGTCAAAAGCAGAAAAAATCAAATCTTTGGGAGGGTAACAGGTATGATTTTGATACTCCAAATCCACCATTTCTAGTAATTCACTGAAATACGGTTTCTGGATTTCTTCTGCCAAAATGGATTGCCATTCTGAATTCAATTGGAGTTGCATAGTATTTAATATAAGTCGGGTATAAAATTATACATTTTCTTCAAGAATCTCCTTTTAAACTTTGTAACTTTGCTTCTTTCCAATAGCACTATAAATGATATCCATTACCGAAAAGACTTTACAAGATTTACAATTCCCAACAGTTTTAGAAACGTTGTCTGCTATTTGTAATACCGATATTGGAAAACAAAAAGCACTTGAAATAACGCCTTTCAAAGACAAGGAAAGCCTGATGGAAGCCTTGTTGCAGACTTCGGAATATGTGTCGTCTTTTCAAAATAATAATGCGATACCCAATCATGGATTTGATGCCATCACTCACGAAATTAAATTTTTAGGTATTGAAGATAGTTTTTTGGAAGTAGGGAGTTTTAGAAAAATTGCCAACTTATCCAGTACTGTTAATTTCTTGCTGGATTTCTTGAGAAAATTCCACGATTATTACCCTAACTTAAACAATAGAGCCTCAAGAGTAGAATTGACCAAAGACATCATCACTATGGTCGATGAAGTGGTCGATAAATATGGCGAAATTAAAGACAATGCTTCACCTGATTTATTGAATATCCGACGTGACATGAATGTGGTTCGCGGCAAAGTCAATCAAAGTTTTGGAGTGGCTTTAACGCAATACAATTCACTAGGTTATTTGGATGACATTAGAGAAAGTTTTGTTCAAAATCGCCGTGTTCTGGCTGTTTTAGCAATGTATCGCCGTAAAGTAAAAGGATCAATTTTAGGGAGTTCCAAAACAGGAAGTATTGCCTATATCGAACCCGAAACTACTTTAAAATACTCTCGAGAATTAAGCAATTTAGAATACGAAGAAAAGGAAGAAATTACTCGAATTTTAAAACAATTATCGAATAAAATTCGTCCTTTTTTGGATTTGCTTATCGAATACCAAAATTTCTTAAGCGATGTTGATGTTATTGCTGCCAAAGCAAAATATGCCAATAAAATCAATGCGATTTTACCAACGATAACAGAAGAACGTCGCTTGTATTTTAGAGATGCCTTCCATCCTATTTTGTATTTGACCAATGCAGAAAAAAACGAAGTTACGCATCCACAAACTATTGAATTAGAACAAGAAAACCGAATCATTGTCATTTCGGGTCCGAATGCGGGAGGGAAAACTATTTCGTTAAAAACCGTTGGTTTATTACAATTAATGCTGCAATCGGGAATGCTGATTCCAGTGCACGAACGCAGCGAAACTTTCTTGTTTGATCGAATTTTAACTGACATTGGTGACAACCAATCGATAGAAAATCATTTAAGCACGTACAGCTATCGCTTGAAAAACATGAATTATTTCTTGAAAAAGTGCAACAAGAAAACGATGTTTTTGATAGACGAATTTGGTACAGGTTCGGATCCAGAATTAGGAGGTGCGTTGGCTGAAATTTTCTTAGAAGAATTCTACCATCGTGAGGCTTTTGGAATCATTACGACTCACTATTCCAATTTAAAAATTCTAGCTAACGAATTGCCTTTTGCTACCAATGCCAACATGCTTTTTGACGAAAAATCGTTAGAGCCTATGTATAAATTGGTTTTAGGTCAAGCGGGAAGTTCGTTTACTTTTGAAGTAGCTCAAAAAAATGGAATTCCGTATGGTTTAATTAATCGTGCTAAAAAGAAAATTGAAGTAGGTAAAGTGCGTTTTGATAAAACCATTGCCACACTTCAAAAAGAACGCTCTAAATTAGAAAAAACTTCCTTAACGCTAAAAGAAGAAGAAACCAAAGCGCGTGAGGAAAGTAAAAAAATGGAGACCATCAATGTCAAAATCAAACAAAAATTAGAGAGTTATCAGGAATTGTATGATAGCAATCAAAAGACGATTTACATTGGGCAAAAAATTGAAGATATAGCCGAGAAGTATTTCAATAATAAAAACAAAAAAGAGCTGATAGGTGAATTTTTAAAGATTGTTGAAATAGAAAACTCCAAACGTAAAAAAGCTTCTGCAAAAGAAACTAAGGTAATTGCTGAAAAGAAAAAAGAAATTATTAAAGAAGTGACAGTTCAAGTAGAGGAAATTCGTGCCGAGAAAAAAGCTAAAAAAGTAAAAGTCGTAATCGAAAAACCACGGCCAATTCTTAAAGTGGGCGATCGTGTCCGAATGATTGACGGAAAAGCTGTGGGAAGTATTGATAGTATTG
The DNA here is from genome assembly GCF_024642105.1 of Flavobacterium sp. Taxonomy (GTDB): domain Bacteria; phylum Bacteroidota; class Bacteroidia; order Flavobacteriales; family Flavobacteriaceae; genus Flavobacterium. The sequence continues at coordinate 182,554 of NZ_JAHEBT010000001.1, read as the reverse complement.
AGAAAAACAAAGCCACTGTGAATTACGGTTTATTTACTTCAAAAGTAAGTTTAGATGAATTGGAATTAGTTGAAGCTGTGAAAAAGTAGTATGTTTTAGTGAATATTAAGATTGTGAAAAAAAATTAATAATAAAACTTTTCTCTCAAAAAAAAATTATATTTTAGCTTTTTTTAATATAGATTCCAAATACCTTAATATAACTATCTGAATAGTAATCTAACAAATATAAATATGAAATTAGACAAATGCCCCAGCTGTGGAAAAGCACTAACAGGTTTTTTTAGTACAGTTAATTTAATTCCAACAACAAAAACTGAATTTATAAATAAACATTTAAATTTAAATTACGATGCTTATTGTAATGTTTGTTCGATACCATACATAAATAAAATTGCAAAAGAATTTGAACAACAAAAAAACGATATTGAAAATCGTCTTAAACAAATCATACATTTTATTCCTGTTCTTTCTTCTCCTGCTCCAAATGATTGGAAATATGAAGCTATTGACATGATAACTGCTCAAACAACTTCAGGAACAGGCTTTGCAACAGAATTATCACGATCATTTAACGATTTTTTTGGTGGTGCATCAAATACAACCAATAAAAAAATATTGAATGCTACAAATCTTTGTAAATCTGATTTAAGGATCCAATGTGTAAAAATGGGTGGAAATGCATTAATTTCAACAGATATAGATTATAGCGAAATTGGTTCTGGAAGTACTAATATGCTTATGGTTTGTATGTCTGGAACTGCAATTAAAGTTTCTGATATAAAAATGTTTAATGAAAAAAATCAACAATATATTTTAGAAATTATTGAACTAACAGAGAAACTTGAAGCAATCGCTGAAATGCCAAAATAATTAATTTATGCAAAACCTCCCTCAACATAAAAAAATCATTTTATTTGACGGACTTTGTAACTTGTGTGCTGCCTCGGTACAATTCATTATTAAAAGAGATAAAAACGATGTTTTTCGGTTCGTCTCTTTGCAATCGGATTTGGGACAAGAATTACTTCAACAGCTTCCAATTTACACACAAAAAATAGATAGTATTATTCTATACGAATCGAATAAAGCCTATTATTACAAATCAAAAGCCGTTTTTGAAATTGCAAAAAGTATTGGAGGAGTTTTTTATTGTTTACTCATTTTCAAATGGCTTCCAATAGCTGTAACGAATACCATTTATGATTACGTAGCCGAAAATCGCTATCGATGGTTGGGTAAAAAAGAGCATTGTTTAGTTCCTACAAAAGACTTGCAATCTAAATTTTTAGAATAAATTGGCTTACATGACAAATGTCATAAAATAACACCTTGTTTCGGATTAAATTTGGCTCATCTTAAAAGTCTTAATTATGAGAAATTTACCATTATATTCTTGGGCAAACGGTTCCTTTATTATGATAGTTGTTTTTGGTTTGGTAATAGTAGCTTTAGTAGGTGCCGTGCTAATAATGATGAATTCTGGTAAGAAGAAATAAGAAAATAAAAAAAGAGGATATCACACGATATCCTCTTTTTATTTATTAAAATTGAACAGCTTAACTTCGTATCAATTTTCTGTATTTCAATCGTTTTGGAGTTAAATCTCCTCCTAAACGTTTCTTTTTATTTTCTTCATAATCAGAGAAACTTCCTTCAAAGAAATACACTTCAGAATTTCCTTCAAAAGCCAAGATATGGGTACAAATTCTATCCAAGAACCATCTGTCGTGTGAAATTACCACAGCACATCCTGCAAAATTCTCTAACCCTTCTTCTAAGGCACGTAGCGTGTTTACATCCAAGTCATTGGTTGGCTCATCCAAAAGTAAAACGTTTCCTTCTTCTTTCAAAGTCATAGCCAAGTGCAAACGGTTTCTTTCTCCACCAGAAAGCATCGATACTTTTTTATTTTGATCGCTTCCTCCAAAGTTAAAACGAGATAGATACGCTCTAGAATTGACTTGTCTTCCGCCCATCATGATTAATTCTTGACCATCGCAAAAGTTTTCCCAAATGGTTTTATCCGGATTGATATTAGAATGCGATTGATCTACGTAAGCAATTTTAACGGTTTCGCCAATAGTAAAGGCTCCAGCATCTGGTTTTTCTTCTCCCATTATCATTCGGAAAATAGTCGATTTACCAGCACCATTAGGCCCAATAATACCCACAATTCCGGCTTGTGGTAAAGTAAAGTTCAAATTATCATACAATAACTTATCTCCAAAAGCTTTGGCAACATTTTTAGCTTCAATTACATTGGTTCCCAAACGAGGGCCATTTGGAATATAAATCTCTAATTTTTCATCCAATTGTTTTTGGTCTTCATTTAACAATTTATCATAATTCTGTAAACGCGCTTTTTGTTTGGTTTGACGACCTTTGGCACCTTGACGAACCCAATCCAACTCACGTTCTAATGTTTTTCTACGTTTGGACGCTACTTTTTCTTCTTGAGCTAAACGATTTGATTTTTGGTCCAACCAAGAAGAATAATTTCCTTTCCATGGAATCCCTTCTCCTCTATCCAATTCCAAAATCCAACCCGCTACATTATCTAAGAAATAACGGTCGTGCGTTACTGCAATTACAGTTCCGGCATATTGTGCTAAGTGTTGTTCTAACCAAAGTACACTTTCAGCATCCAAGTGATTCGTTGGCTCATCCAAAAGCAATACGTCAGGCTGTTGCAATAACAAACGGCATAAAGCCACACGACGGCGTTCCCCTCCTGACAAATTCTTGATTGGAGTATCGCCTTCTGGAGTACGCAACGCATCCATGGCTATTTCTAATTTGGTATCGATTTCCCAAGCACCTAAAGCATCTATTTTGTCTTGTAAAGCTGCTTGACGATCCATCAATTTATCCATTTTGTCTTGATCTTCATAATTTTCTGGAAGACCAAATAAATCATTGATTTGATTGTATTCTTCTAAAACGGCCATCGTTTCAGCAACACCTTCTCGAACAATCTCGATTACTGTTTTAGAATCGTCTAATTGTGGTTCTTGTTCCAAATAACCAACTGTATATCCAGGAGCAAAAACAACATCTCCTTGGTAATTTTTATCAACTCCTGCAATAATTTTTAACAGCGAAGATTTACCAGAACCATTCAATCCTAGAATACCAATTTTAGCTCCATAAAAGAAACTTAGATAAATATCTTTTAATACTTGTTTGTTGCTGCTTGAATACGTCTTACTCAATTTAGACATTGAGAATATTACTTTCTTATCGTCTGACATATAGTTTGTTTTTGTAATTAAAATTCATGTAGCTACAAAGATAGTTTTAAATAAAAACAATACAATAATTGGGATTGAATTTATTAGCCTTTAAAGCCAAAAGATACCGATTATCGACTATTTAGGTCAATCAAAGAGAAAGTATACAGCACTTTTTGATTGTTTGTAGTTTTAATCACATCTAAAATTCTTGAGCTATGAAAAACATTAGAACCATTGACTTATTTAATTTCGATTTAGAAAAAGGAAATCAACAAGAGCATATTGCGCTATCGTATGAAGTAGCTGGGCAACCCATCGGTACTGCTCCGGTGATTGTTGTAAATCATTCAATTACTGGAAATTCAACCGTTTGTGGTAGAAATGGATGGTGGAATGGATTGATAGGAGACAACAAAACAATCGACACTAACACCTACACCATTATTACTTTTAATATTCCCGGAAATGGATATGACAATAATTTTGAGGATTTAATTCCAAATTATCGTGATTTTACTATCAGAGATATTGCCGCAATTTTTTGGGAAGGACTTTTTTACCTAAAAATTAAAAATGTGTTTGCAGTAATTGGAGGGAGTTTAGGAGGTGCAATCGCTTGGGAAATGGCCGCATTACAACCTAAAAGAATTGAAAATCTTATTCCAATTGCAACAGATTGGAAAACCACCGATAAAATTATTGCCAATGTTTTAATTCAGGATCAAATTTTAAACAACTCTGAAGATCCTATAGTTGAAGCTCGATGTTTTGCCAACCTGCATTATAGAAATTTAGAATATGTCAACCAAGTCTTTAAACGAACCAATTTTGAAATTAGTTCTATCTCACCAATTGAAAAATGTGTTTTAGCCAATAATAAATGTCAAATTTCAGGATATAGGCTAATGAACTTCCTTCTTAAATCGAATGATCTAACTCGAAAAAGAAGAGATTTTTCATCGATAGCTAATACCATAAAAGCCAATATTCATCTCATCGGAATCCATACTGATGGTTTATTTCCTGCCGATGAAAATCGCATCACATTTCTTAAATTAAGAAAGATTAAACCCAATGTTTTTTATCACGAAATTGATTCTGATTTTGGTCACGATGCCTATTTAAAAGAAACAGAGCGCATCTCCTATTTGCTCAAACCTATTTTCAAATCGAAAAAAATCATCATTCGAAATAAGTTCAATTATACCATGGGAAATTATTTCATGAATACTTAAAAAAGATAATCTCACTATTATATTCTAGGTGTTACGATCATTTTATTACAACTAATTGTGCCCCCAATTTTGTTTGTACAACTTACTTTTCACCCAAAATTCAACAAGAATTAGAAATACCAATTTGTTACAAATAAATATTAATCAATTAAATCTCAAAAAAATGAAGAAAGTAGTAAGAATTGCATCATTTGCAATAGTTTTGTTTACTGGATTAGTGTCTCAAGCACAAACCACAACAGGAAAATCAGCCGCAACAACATTGAATGTCAATCTAGATAATGCCTATGACATCCAAGTGGGGCAAAGTAGTGTTTCAATAGACATGAAAACCCCAGACCATTTCCAGCAAGGTAACGACTCTGGAAAACAAACTGGACATGTTATCGTTAGTTCAAACACAGGTTATGAAGTAAAAGTGGCTGCTGAGACCGAACTTTTAAATAATGGTATATCTATCCCTGTAAGTACAGTGACCGTTACCCCTACCTTAGGAGCATATAAAGGCACTGGTACTGCTCCCTCTGTTGCTGATGTAACCCTAACTCAAAATGCCTTAGCTGTGGGTACCGAAAAAACAATTATTACTAAAAATTCAGGAGAAACAAAAAGAGAATATGATGTAGTATATGCTATTTCTGCACAACAAGCCAATGAATATTTGAATAAAAATACTGGGGTTTATTCTACCAAAGTAACTTATTCTTTATATGCCAAATAGCTTTAATTTTAGTCTCTAAGAGCATCAACTGCGGTTGATGCTTTTTTTAGCACTATTAAATTCATCTTTTTACGATTCGCTATGAAATTAAAAAGTCACTTTATATTAGTTGTATTAATGATGCCAATAGTAATAATTGGACAAGTTAAGACTGCTCAAACACAAGTCAATGTTACCATTGCCCAAGCACAAAGCATTACTATTACCCAATCAGCGGTAGATATTCAATTGACTCAGATGGCGCACTATATATCTGGTAATAGTTCTGCAATCCAAACCAATCATATCAATGTAGGTTCTACAACTAATTATCAAGTAAGTGTCAAAGCTGAATCTGATTTTTTATCTTTTAATGGTAGCAGTAGTACCATTCCTGTGAATACTATTGCCTTGCAAACAACTATGGGGTCTGATCTCACAGGAAGTAATACTCCAGCATCGGCAACAACAATAATAACTCCTTCTGTCACATTAGGGAGTACCGATACTATCGTAATAAAAAATGCGGTAGCCGAGGGAGCTAGAGGTTATAATGTAACGTATGCTATTCCGGCTACTAAAACAAGTTTCTATTTGAATAAACCCATAGGAACCTATACAGCAACGGTTATCTACACTCTTGCCTCACAATAACTTCAAAATGGAAACCATGAAACAACTCTATTTAACGCTGTTTGTAATTCTGTCTATTCCATTAGCTTGGTCTCAGGCAGGAATTTCAGTTACACCTGGGCGGTTGTATTATAAATTAGGCCTTGGCGAAAGCAGTTCGCAAATAATAAAATTAATGAACCCAAACGATAAGGAATTAGAAATCGGGGTTTCTTTTAGCGATTGGAATTACGAAAATTCAGGAGCCAATCACATCTTGGAATCCAATAGTCTGCCTAATTCTTGTGTGAATTGGATTCAGGTTTTACCCTCATCCTATTTTGTCATTCAACCTGGTGAAACCAAAGAAATCGAAATTCTTTTTAAAGTTCCTACTGATGCCAATACGGCTATTCCAGTACATAATGCAATGGTTTTCTTTACCCAATTGAATCCTGGTCAAGCCAAAGATGAGAGTGGTGCTGCAATCCAAGTTACCGTACGAATGGGGGTTAAAATCTATCATAGTTTTAGTCAAAAAACAGAACCCGTAATAGAAATTGCCGATTTCAAAAATTATATTGATACTGACAAAGCCAAATTTGTCAAGCTACAAATAGCCAACAATAGTACTATTTGGGCAGATGGAAAGGTAAAATGGGAATTATTCAATAATAATACGGGGAAAAAAAGTCATTTGAATGAAACTGATTTTTTTACTCTTCCCAACGATTTACGAGAACTCCATTTTCAATTACCAAAAAATTTAGAAAAAGGCAAATACACTATTTCTGCTCAATTATCTTTTGGAGAAACAGATGTCATAAAAGTCGCCGAATTAGAATTTGAAATATGAAAAAACTACTAATGATAGTATTTCTAACTAATGGAATGTGGTGTATGGCTCAAAATAGTATTTCGGCCTATTGCAATCAACAACCCGTATTCAATACTTACAACGAACTAAATGTGGGTAAATCACAAGTCAATCAAGTAGATATTAATGTCCAAAGACAAACAGGACAAAACAGTTTAAGTAATTGGAAATTAACTGTTCGATTGGTTCAAGATTATACGTATTTAAGCAACAGTATTGGCGCTCAATATTCAGCATTACAATACAATACACAATCTAACTCAAGTGATAATACAAGTTTAATTACAATCAACTCAGGGCCGTTTGCATTAAATAAATTCAGTGAAACTACTTTGATAAATAGTGCCATCCCATTGAAGGGAACTGTTAATCGTGTGTTTAGTTTCAATTTGAATATTCAAGGAGGAAACCAACTTTTAACAGTTCCCAATGGTTCGTACCAATCGGCTTACGAATTTAAATTGTACGAAGTCAAAGGAAATAGTGATGTGCTTGTGAGTTCTTATATGACATCTATAGGAAACAGTGCTGGCTTTACAATTAATTACAGCGGTAACATTGCGAACAATAGTATTGTGCTTCAAAATGGTGCAGACCAATTCAATTTGATTTTCGCAAATGCTGCTGATTTTGCAACAGGAAAGACCAATACCGTCCTAAAAGGTTTAAAAGTTACTTCAGATTCAAATTATCAGCTTTCGGTAAAAGCGGCTAATTCAGTGCTAACTTCTGCTACAACAGCTGCCACATTACCCGTTTCAGTTTTAAAAGTGGGATTGGCTACAAGTGCCGCAATAAATGGAATGACCATTACTTCACCACTAACTTTAAGTGCTGCTGATCAAATTATTGCTATTCGGACAAGTTGGATTCCTAGTATTGAGTACGATTTAACTTTTTCAATATTACCCAATACTCCCGGAATGAATGTACCATCAGCGACCTACTCTACTTTCGTCTATTTTGTCTTGACCCCCAATTAAAATTGATACAATGCGTTGCTATTTAGCTAAAATTACAATCTCTATACTCATTTGTTTTTCGATATTTTCTGTTCAGGCACAAACCAATATGGTACGTATTTCATTGGCCGAAAACAAAGATAAATCGATAGACCGTGCTATGATAGATGCTACTGTAGCGCTAAAAAATCCGACTAATACTACCATTGAAGGTCATTTGGAAATATTGAGTACAACAGAGAGCTTGTATGTTTTACAAAATAAATCCAAAACAATTATTTTGAATCCAAACGAAACTCTCTTCATAGCCGTAAAAGCTATGATTTCTGCTACTGCTTCTCCAGAAAATTTAGCCCAATTAGAAGCTCATTTTACACTTTCTAATTCAAAAGAAAAAATCAGTGCTTTGTTACCTATTGTTATTAAAGAAATACGATTGGTTAAAATGATAGTACAACAAACCAATTTACTCTATGAACAAGTGGGTGATAGTTTACGAATTCCTATTCGCCTTCTAAACGAAGGTAACTCAACTCAAACTATTACTATTCTAGCCAATTATCCCGAATTTGTTGCTAAAAATCGAATAGAAAACAACACAATAACTATAAAGGCCCACACTGATTCTTTACTTATTTTAAAAAAGGAAATCACTCGAGAAATATTGAAACAAGAAGAATTTGCAATTGCAATTCGGTCTTTATATCAAAATGGAGATATTATTGGCTTTGCCACTATTCGAGCAAATCCAATCAAACAAAGTCGGCGCTATATACCTGAATTTGTAACCGACTATTCCAATCCGTTTAGTCCAATCAATCAAATCACTACAAGTCAGCAAACAAGTAACAGCCATCAAAACGTAATGGCATTTTATGGAAATGTACAAGCGGAAATCAACAAAGGAACTGTGTATACCAATCTTGATTTTAATTGGTGGGAACAATCCAATCAAACATTCATGAGAAACACCTGGATTGGTTACAAAGAAAAAACAGTTGGACTACAAATTGGGAATATATCCAAGTTCAATGATTTAAACTTAATAGGGAGAGGTATTGAAACGTTCTTCAAAACATCGACTAATAACAAAATAGAAGCTGGATTTTTAGAAAAATCATATTCTGTTATTGATTTCTCTACTCCTTCTTCAGGACAGTCGGCTTGGGTAAGTTTTACTAATAAAGACGGATGGGATAAAGGCTATAAAACGGCTGTTTTATTTGATAACGATAGTAATGAGGGTATCCAAAAAGCACTTGTTAGTACTCAATTTTCGATTATACAAAAACCTAATTTTTCCTTGCAAACAGGTACTGCAATGAGTACTCTATATTCCAATGAAAATTCAAATCAAAAACTGGGTGCTGCTGCAGAAGTAAATCTTCATGGTAAAACCGCAAAATTATTTTACAATAGTTTGAATTATTTTAGTTCGGGATATTTTGCAGGAATAAGAAGTGGTGCATTGAACTTGAACGAAAGTATTCATTTCAATTTGGAAAAATATTCTTTTTGGTTGTCTGCGAATCATTTTTCATTTGCTCCCAAAACGATTAAAACCACCGCATATTTTCCTTCAGAATTTTCAAATACACAACTGAGTACGGGGATTTCTAAACGATTGGGAGCGTTATTTTTTTCATTCTCACTAACTTCTATTGCTGAAATGCGAAAAGAACCTGCATTGGTTAGTCCTTTATTCCAAGAATATAAAATGAATGCGAATCGAGTTACGATTGGAGGCAACTATTTTAAAAATAATCATAGCTTTAACCTTTCTTTAGAAGGAGGGTTTTTTACGACCAATTTGAATTCGAAACAGCAACTTCAATTGAAAACTAATTTCAACTATACTTGGAAGTTTTTCAATTTAACGGCATATTATCAACACAATAATTTTTATCTCGGTGAAATTATTGCAGCACAACAACAAGTAGAAAACACCTATTTCAATTGCATTATTTCTCCAAGTATTCAAATGAACCTATTGAATAAAAAATTGCATCTTCGTGCAGGGATAATGTATTCCAAAAATAGTTTTATATCAAATACGTTACAATCCAATAGCCGAATTGATTTTGATTGGAATAAGAACTTGAATTTGTTCATAAACAATTTTTACAGCGATTTTTCTACTAGTTTTCAACCCGTAAACACCATTCAATTTGGCTTGACCAAACGGTTCAATCCCATTCAAATTGATGCTACTAAAAGTGATTTAGAAGTGTATCTTTTTTATGATACTACAGGGAATGGTGTTTTAGATTCGAAAAACAAACCTGCCATCAATCAATTAGTTATTATTAATGACAAAGCCTTTAAATCAAATGACCACGGAATTATAAAATACAAAAGACTGCCCACTGGTTATTATGAAATCCGCCCTATAAATTCCAATGAATGGCATGCCCCTTTGCAAAAAATAAAAGTAGACAAACCTACTAAAATCGCTATAGGTCTAAGCCGTACAAGTACAATCAAGGGAAGTATTCGCTACTTTTCGACTGAAAATTCATTTTCTATCAATCAAAAAATAGGTGGATTGTCAGTAATCCTAACCGATTCTTCAGGGAATGTTTTTTACACAAAAACAGATGAAGCAGGTAAATTTATTTTTTATGTTCCTAAGAACAATTATACCGTCACACTTGAAAAAAAAGGACTTTCAGAATATGTAACTATTGTTTCAAACAACATCAGTATACAAGCAATACCTGAAACCATTATCGAAACGAACTTTGTATTACAGGTAAAAGAGAAACGAATTGAAACCAAAAAATTTGGTACTCAACAATTCTAGACTCTACCTTTAAGAGAACTAAAAACCCAAGCATTCGCTAAAAATCCAACACCGACAGCAGCAAAGCCCCATCCTGCAACATCATCATATCTAAAAGCCCCTAAACCTATTAGTAATAAGCCCATTGCAATCATAATTAAAGTAGCCCATCCTAAAATGGTATTTTTATTCATTCCCATAACATGTGGTATTTTCTGTTTTTTGGTGGTGCAAATATCTAAATTTACTACTAATTAAATATTTTATATAGCATTTCTTTTAATAAATCCGACTGTGACATCGTAGCTCCTACTCCTTTACTCTTCACATCTACATCTCGTAAAGAAGTAATGATTTGGCTTACTTTTTTCATAGGATAATTTTTCAAAGCCACATCATAATCTTTCAAAAAATAAGGATTTACTCCTAAAGCAGATGCTACTTTTGAAGGATTTCTATCTTTCAATCCGTGGTATTTTAGGATTTTTACAAAAAATCCAAATACAAGACCCGTGGTTACTACTAAAGGATTGGCTTTTGGATTTTCTGAAAAATAGTGAGCAATATGGAATGCCTTAGCTTGATTTCGAGAGCCCAAAGCATTCAGTAACTCAAAATTATTGAAGTCTTTACTAAAACCTATATTCTCTTCAATATGCTGTGGATTAATCGTACTTCCTGACGGAAGTATAATTTGCAGTTTCTCTAATTCATTGTTAATTTTACTCAAATCAGTTCCTAAAAATTCCACTAGCATGGCAGTAGCTTTAGGTTCGATCGCATATTTTTTACCAGCCAAAACACGTTTTATCCAGTCGCCAACTTGATTCTCATACAGCTTTTTACTTTCGTAAACAATCCCTTTTTGTGCTAATAATTTCGTTGCTTTTTTACGTTTATCCAATGTTTTGTATTTGTAACAAAAAACCAAGACCGTTGATTCCATTGGATTTTCTACATAACTCTCAATTTTATCAATTGTTCGAGACAATTCTTGAGCTTCTTTAACAATCACTACTTGACGTTCGGCCATCATTGGATAACGCTTAGCAGTCGAAACAATATCGTCAATTGAAACATCACGACCATACAAAACCGTTTGATTGAAGCCTTTTTCTTCTTCAGTCAATACATTTTGTTCAATAAAATCGGATAATTTATCAATATAATACGGCTCTTCTCCCATCAAAAAATAGATTGGTTTGATGTTTCCTGCCTTAATATCATTTACAATTTTTACTACTTCGTCCACAAAAAGTTGTTTTGGTTAGGTCTTTATTCGGAAATTTGAAATTTAAAATAGTAATTTTGGCGCATGCAACAATTGAATTTTTCATCCTATTCTTTCCGTTTCAAAAATAGCGAAAATAAAGTGTCTATTTTTGATGCCATCAGGAAAAAATTTATAATTCTTACTCCCGAAGAATGGGTTCGCCAACACGTTGTTCAATTTTTAATGTTCGAAAAAAACTATCCTAAGTCATTGATTAATGTTGAAAAAGTTTTAAAAGTCAACGGATTACGAAAAAGATATGATGTTGTGGTGTACAATTCAGATGGTTCTATTTTTATATTAATCGAATGTAAAGCCCCTGAAGTGACCATTTCACAAAGTACTTTCGATCAAATTGCTCAATATAATATGACTTTGAAATCGAATTATTTAATGGTGACTAATGGCTTGAATCATTACTTTTGCCAAATGGATTTTGAAAATGAAAAATACCAATTTTTACCTGAATTACCCCATTATCAATCAAACACAATCTAGATGAAAGTAGCAGTTGTTATACTCAATTGGAACGGAAAACAATTACTAGAACAGTTTTTACCTTCTGTAGTTCAATTTTCCAAAGAAGCGACTGTTTATGTTGCTGACAATGCTTCTACAGATAATTCAGTGGCTTTTGTAAAGGCTCATTTTCCTGAGGTTTCTATTGTGGTAAATCCAACTAATACGGGTTACGCAGGTGGGTATAACGAAGCATTACAACATATTGATGCCGATGTTTATGCTTTAGTCAATTCAGATATTGAGGTGACAGAAAATTGGCTACAACCCATCATCAAAACATTTCAAAACGAACCTACAACTGCCATCATTCAACCGAAGATTTTAGACTTCAAGAACAAAGACTATTTTGAATATGCAGGAGCTGCCGGAGGATATATTGACCAATACGGTTATCCTTTTTGCCGCGGTCGTATATTTGACACTTTAGAAAAAGACAATGGTCAATACGATACCAATCAAGAAATCTTTTGGGCTTCAGGAGCTTGTTTTTTTATTCGAAGTGCTGTTTACAACGAATTAAATGGATTTGACACTTCCTTTTTTGCACACCAAGAAGAAATTGATTTATGTTGGAGGGCAAAAAATAAAGGATATACAATTAAGTATTTATTTGAATCTAAGGTGTATCATGTTGGTGGTGCTACTTTACAGCAAGGGAATCCCAAAAAAACGGAATTGAATTTCAGAAATTCATTATTAATGCTCACCAAGAATTTACCTAAAAAAGACTTGTATCGAATACTTTTTATCCGAATGCTATTAGACGGAATAGCCGGAATTCAATTCTTGTTACAAGGAAAAATAAAACACTTTTTGGCAATTCTAAAAGCACACTTCGCATTTTACACGCGCTTTGCCGAAAATTATGCTAAACGAAGTAATTTTCAACAAACCCAATACTATATCACCAAAAGTATCGTTTATAGTTACTTCATAAATAAAATTCGTTTTTTTAACGATTTAATTAGGCTCAAATAAATTATAAAAACTAAATTTGCTACAAATCAAATAATCCAATAAAATCATCATTTATGAAAAAAGTTGTAATTGCTTTATCAGTATTGGCGCTTTTAAGTTCTTGTGTTTCTAAAAAGAAATATGCTGAATTAGAGGCTAAAAATAAAGAAACTCAAGACTTATTAAATACTTGTACTGTAAAGTTAAATTCTTGTTTAGAAGAAAAAGCTGGACTTGCAGCTACTGCAGCAGCTTTAAAAGATCAAAATTTAAATTTAATTGAGACTTCTAAAGAAATGGCAGTTTTGTCGTCTAAAGGTGCTCAAAATATTGAAAAAGCATTAGAATCTATCAAAGAAAAAGATTTGAAAATCAACAGAATGCAAGATGCCTTAACTAAAAAAGACAGCGTTACCTTAGCTGTTGTCACTAGTTTAAAAAGTGCAGTTGGTTTGTCTGATCCAGATATCGAAATTAATGTAGAAAAAGGAGTGGTTTTCATTTCAATTGCTGATAAACTATTATTTAAAAGCGGTAGCTATGAGGTAACTGATAAAGCGAAAGGTGTTTTGGCTAAAGTGGCTAAAGTAGTAAATGACAAACCTGATTTCGAATGTATGGTAGAAGGACATACCGACAATGTACCTTATGCAGGAAGCGGAATCTTACTAGACAACTGGGATTTAAGTGTAAAACGTTCTACGTCTATTATTCGTGTTTTAACTAATCAATTAGGTGTTAAACCTTCTCAATTGATTGCTGCTGGTAGAAGTTCGTATGTACCATTAGTAGAAAACAATTCAGCTGAAAACAGAGCTCGTAACAGAAGAACTCGTATTGTTGTATTACCTAAAATTGACCAATTCTACGAAATGGTGGAAAAAGAAATGAAGAAACAACAAAAATAAAATTGTTTCCATTACATAAAAAAAACGTCTTGAAAAATCAAGACGTTTTTTTTATGTAAAATTTTAAAATACAAATAGTTATATATAACTAACTAAAGTATGTCTACATCTCCTTTTCCTTCTCTGACAACTATCGGTTCATGCCCCGATAAGTCAATTATGGTAGAAGCCGTATTATCTCCATAGCCACCATCAATTACCATATCCACCAAATTTTGCCATTTTTCAAAAATCAATTCTGGGTCAGTCGTATATTCAATCACATCATCTTCATCATGAATGGAAGTGGATACAATTGGATTTCCTAATTGGCTAACAATTTCTAAAGCAATGGAATTGTCTGGCACACGAATACCAACAGTAGTTTTCTTTTTGAATTCTTTTGGTAAATTAGTACTTCCTGGTAAAATGAAGGTATAAGGTCCTGGCAACGCTCGTTTTAAAATTTTAAAAGTAGCGGTGTCAATTTGCTTCACATAATCAGATAAATTACTTAAATCGTGGCATATAAACGAAAAATTAGCTTTCTCTAATTTCACGCCTTTGATTCGGGCAATTCGCTCCAAAGCCTTTGTATTCGTAATATCACAACCCAATCCATAGACCGTATCGGTTGGATAGATTACTAAACCTCCTTCTTTCAATACCTTTACCACTTTGACAATAGCCGACTCACTCGGTTTATCAGGGTATATTTTTATAAATTCAGCCATAGTTTTGTTTTTTTATTTTGTCACTTCGATACATTTTTTGTTCTGCTTCAATACTCGAACTGACATATAAACTATATCTTACTTTTAACGTTTCAAGTACGCGTCACTTCGAGTGATTTTAAATAGGAATGCAATAGCTTTTCTATTTAAAATTGTATCGAGAAGCTGTGTAATGACTGTAAAATTAAAATTTCTTTTTAGCTAAGTTAGGAAGTTTGTCAAACTCCTCGTTTATTAAAGCTTCTTTTTTAGCTCTAGACCATTTTTTAATTTTCTTTTCTATATCAATTGCAAAATTAATATCGGTAAATTCACAATAGTAAACCAATTTAACTGGTCTTTTATTTACTGTATAACAATCTGGATAATAAGCCGTTTCATGTTGAAAAATACGTTGAGTTAGGTTACTTGTTACACCAGTGTAACTAGGAATCATCAGCACATTTTAAAATATAGACATAAGATTGCTTCATTATATTTCGCTTTTAAATGGTTCTCGATACATTTTTTGTTCCGCTTCACTACACAAAAAACACTCGAACTGACGTTTAAACTATATAATCCAATTTAACCAATCCATTCACGTCACTTCGAGTGATTTTAAATAGGAATGCAATAGCTTTTCTATTTAAAATTGTATCGAGAAGTTTTGTTCCGCTTCACTAAACAAAAATACTCGAACTGACTTAAATAATATGATTATTACCCAATAATTTCCAATTTTGCAAAACGCAATAATAGTTTCTTAATTCCCCCCACTTCAAAACGAATTTCCGCTTTTCTGTCGGCACCAACCCCTTCCATATTGATGACTTCACCTTTACCAAAACGCTCGTGCATTACGATATTTCCAGCTACTAATTTATTGTCAAACAAATTGGCACTCCCTGAAGTGGGTGTATTTCCAGTAACCGGTTTTAATCGTCTAATTGGACTGTCCGGTTTAGGTTGGTTATCTGTAATGTATTTGGGTGGTGTTCCTGAAACCGGTTTAGCTAAACGCAATTTGGACTTGTCCACATCGCCAAAAATATCACTGTCAATCATCGGTTTGTAGCGGTAATTCGATTCGGCAGGCGTTAAATATTCTAAATATTGTCCATCAATTTCTTCAATAAAACGAGAAGGTTCGCTATCTGTAAGTTTTCCCCAACGGTAGCGCGATTGCGCATACGTTAAATACGCTTGATGTTCCGCACGAGTTAATGCCACATAAAACAAACGGCGTTCTTCTTCCAATTCCGAACGGGTACTCATACTCATCGCACTTGGAAACAAATCTTCTTCCATTCCCACCACAAAAACGTGTGGAAACTCTAATCCTTTTGCCAAGTGAATCGTCATCAACGCCACACGATCTTCATCGCTAGTGTCTTTATCCAAATCGGTAGCCAAAGCCACGTCTTCCATGAATTCGGACAAGGCACCGCGCGCACCATCAATTTCTTTTTGACCTTCGGTAAAATCCTTGATACCATTAAGCAATTCCTCAATGTTTTGGATTTTAGCCATGCCTTCGGGGGTGGCATCTTTTTTCAGTTCTTGTACCAAACCTGTTTTTTTGGCCACATGATCGGTAATGTAAAACGCATCTTGGTTTTCATTAATAATTTGAAAACTCTTAATCATGTTCACAAAATCCGTCAACTTTTGCTTGGTTCCCGAATTTAGTTTCAAGTCAATTTTATCAATGTTTTGCATCACTTCAAAAATCGAACGCTTGTAATGATTGGCTGCAATAGTCAATTTCTCAACGGTAGTATCCCCTATTCCTCTGGCGGGATAATTAATCACACGAATCAAGGCTTCTTCGTCCTTTGGATTGATAACCAATCGCAAATAACACAAAACATCCTTGATTTCTTTTCTTTGGTAAAAAGAGAGTCCGCCGTAAATTCGGTACGGAATATCTCGTTTACGCAAAGCATCTTCCATAGCACGCGATTGTGCATTGGTACGATACAAAATAGCAAATTGACCGTTTAGCATTTGGTTTTGCATCTTTTGTTCAAAAATCGTACTGGCTACAAAACGCCCTTCTTCGGCATCCGTCAAACTGCGGTGTACTTTTATTTTTGGGCCAAAATCATTTGCCGTCCAAACAATTTTATCCAGTTTGGTTTTATTCTTATCGATAATGGTATTGGCCGCCTCCACGATATTTCGGGTCGAACGGTAATTTTGTTCCAAACGAAAGGTTTTCACATTGTCGTAATCCTTTTGGAAATTCAAAATATTATTAATGTTGGCACCACGGAAGGCGTAAATACTCTGCGCATCATCACCCACTACACAAATATTTTGAAATTTATCTGACAAGGCACGAACAATCAAATACTGAGAATGATTGGTATCTTGGTACTCATCCACCAAAATGTAACGGAAACGATTCTGGTATTTGGCTAATATTTCAGGGAAACGAGTGAGTAATTCATTCGTTTTCAATAATAAATCATCAAAATCCATCGCTCCTGCTTTAAAACAACGCTCAACATAATTTTGGTAAATTTCGCCCAAACGCGGTTTCTTAGACATCGCATCGGCTTCTTGTAATTCGGGATTGTTGAAATAGGCTTTTACCGTAATCAAGCTGTTTTTATAGGTAGAAATACGGCTTAACACCTGTTTTGGTTTGTAAATGTCCCTATCCAATTGCATTTCCTTGATAATCGAAGAAATCAAACGCACGGAGTCTTGCGAATCGTAAATCGTAAAATTAGAAGGATAGCCTAAATGTTCTGCCTCTGAACGCAAAATACGGGCAAAAACCGAGTGAAAGGTTCCCATCCAAAGATTCTTAGCTTCACTGGCTCCCACAATAGACGCGATACGATTTTTCATTTCGCGAGCGGCTTTGTTGGTAAAGGTCAATGACAAAATATTAAATGCATCCACGCCTTGACTCATCAAATAGGCAATTCGAATGGTCAACACTCTCGTTTTACCAGAACCTGCACCCGCAATAATAATCATTGGGCCGTCCTTCTGAAGTACGGGTTCGCGTTGCGCTTCGTTCAATTGATCAATATAGTGCTGCATTTGGAAATTTATATTATTAAAAACAAAAATAGGTATTTTGAATGAGGTTTTGAATAGCAAAAATTGAAGAACAAATAAATTTATTAACCATTTTAAATAACCGCAGATTCACAGATTTTATAGTTTAAAATATGTGAAATACAAGATTAATTTATATATTTAATGAATAATTTTTTTGAAATGAAACAACTCTTTCTCTCATTAACGCTATTTGTTATTGCTACTTCTTTTGCACAACAACTTTCAGGCAAAGTTCCTGGGGTAACAATATCAAAACCATATTCTGCAAATGACACCGTAATTAAAGTTATTTACAATAAACCTAGAATACTCCCGAATAAGAAACCTGCTTTTTATATAAATGGAACATTGGTTAATCAAAATATTCTCCGAACTCTCAACCAAATCGAGATTGAAACAGTGAATATTGAGAAAGAAGAATTTAAAATTGATACTATTAAGTATTATGGAAAAATATTTATTACTACAAAAAACCCCTATAAACCCAAGATTATCTCATTAAGCAATTTAAAAGCAAAATATTTAGAATCATTAAAAGGCCCCGTTATTTTCCAAATTGACAATGAACAAGTTATTGGTGATTATGACCAATATCCAATAGATGAAAAATACATTTTAAAAATAATTGTAGAGGATTTTGAAAACTCGAAAGAAAAACTGAATTTACATATTGTAAAAATAATCTTAAAAACAGAAGAAAATATTAAAAAGGCGAATAATCGTATCCGTGGAGGTAAAGATATTGCAATAGATTAGTTTACTTAAAAAACACATCGTATCCAAAACGAATTAAAGTTCCAATTACCACAATCAAAAAGAAGATTCGGATAAATTGATTTCCTTTGTTAATTGCCAATTTAGCGCCTAAAAAACCACCCAAAGCATTACTAAACGCCATCGGAATGGCAATCGCCCAAATAATTTTTCCTTTGATAAAAAACAAACAAATCGAACCAAAATTAGTAGCCAGATTCACCATTTTCGCATTGGCAGAAGCGTGTAAAAAATCAAATCCCATCAAGGCAATAAACGCCACCACCAAAAAACTTCCGGTTCCAGGTCCTATAAAACCATCATACAATCCCACCACAAAACTGATGCTCACAGCATTGATTAGTTGTCTTTTAGGAGAACTATTCTTTTCAATGTGTTGTCCAAAATTTTTCTTGGCGTAGGTATAAATCACCAAAAAAGACAGCACCACTAACAGAATAGGTTTCATAAAATCATTGCTCACATAGGTCAATAAAGTCGATCCCAAAAATGCTGATGGAAAAGCTAATAGCATCATAATCGAAAGCAATTTCCAGTTCATCGCTACTTTTTTGAGGTATTGGTAGGCCGCAAACGAAGTACCGCTAAATGCTGGAATCTTCAAACTTCCTACTACAGTCGAAACGGGTAAATTAGGCAATAATATCAATCCCATGGGAGTTTGAATTAAGCCACCACCACCCACAACAGCATCAATAAATCCTGCAAAAAAGGCGGCCAAACAAAGTAAAACAATGATGTAATTTTCCATAAAGGATTGAGGTTAAGTAATTTATTTTATTTTATTCTCTACACGTCACTTCGAGTGATTTAAAAAGAAATGAGCTAACTTTTCTTTTTAAATTGTATCGAGAAGCCGTGACTATTTTTGAAGGTTCTCGATTCATTTTTTGTTCCGCTTCACTGCACAAAAAACACTCGAACTGACGTAATATAAATTGATTCGTATGCAATAAAATATTCCGTTACATTTTCAAAAAGCGTATTTTTGTGTTTCAAAAATAGAAAAAAACAAATGGAAACAGTCAAAATACTTGAAATCCTTGGATATACATTACCTTCTTTAGTAACGGGTGGCGTTGCTTATTTTTTATTTGATAACTATTTTAAAGACCAAGAGAAAATTCGTCATTGGTTATTGCAAAAAGAAAACAAAAAAGACATCTTACCTTTGCGCTTGCAAGCCTACGAACGATTGAGTTTATTAATGGAACGCATCAATCCTGCACAAATATTGTTGCGAAATAGCCCTGTAACCAACGATAAAAAAGAATATGAGAATTTTATCATTGACCAAATCCAACAAGAATTTGAACACAATCTAAGCCAACAAATTTATGTGTCTGGCGAATGTTGGTCTATTATTCAAACGGCTAAGAATGCGACTATCCAATTGATACGCATTGCCGCTCAAAACGAAAAAGTACAAACTGCCACTGACTTGAGAGAATTTGTAGTGAGTAGTTTAGTAGATAAAGCCGCTCCTACTTATGCTGCCTTGGACTTGATCAAACAAGAAGTGGGACAGTTGTGGTAGAATATTAAATATTTTATTATATTTCAAATTATTCTTTTTAAGTAAAGTTCACCTCTTTCATAAATATTTAATATCAATAAGTTATGAGATATAGTTTTAAAGTTTGGATTTTTACGGTAGTAGTTTCACCATTACTCTTGTTTTTAATTTTAGGATTAATTAACTCCGCAAAATGGAATGAAATTTTAGGATCTTGGCCAATAATCTCAATTATGATGATTTATGGATTAGTCTTATCAATTCCTGCTATGTTTATATTTTGGATGATTCAACATAAACTTATTTCCTCTTTCACATCGAATAATACTAAACTTATTTTAAGCATTTATTCATTTATTTCCGTTTGGATTACCTTTTATATTTTCGACAAAGGTTTTTTTGAAAGAGGTGTACAACAGAAACTTTGGGTTGTAATATATTCTTTAACAATAGTTATTGGAGTCTGGTTTTTTGAACTTACAAAATCAGAAAAAAAATATATTCAATAAACATTTTATAGCAAAGGCTTCGAATTTTATGCGGAAAATAATTTTTAAAAGACATATTTTACTACTCACCTTTTAAAAATTTTATTTAGCTCCTTACGGAGCAATTTTTAAAAAAAACATTGAGAATAATCGCGTAGCGATGCCATATCGGTAGCCCCACATTAATCAAACGCATTATACATTTCCAATAAATGCGTCACCGTATTCCAATTTCGTATCGTAGCCGTGAGATTCAGTTTTTTCTCAATGTATTTTTGATCTAGTCGTGTTTTTCCTGCGCTTACTGCGTATTTGATGTAAATTTTATTGGCATCAATATGCGCTTGATCCGGTTTCACCTGACTCATCTTTAAATCATTAATGGCCTCATTTCGCAAAGCCATCGATACAAAAGCGACATAGAGTTTTTTGGTATCCAAATCTTTTTCTTTCAAATAGGGATTGTTAGTTAAACAGGCTTCTAAATCGGATTTGGCAATCACCACCACAGGCACTTCGTGACCAAACGCTCTGAATATCTCTTGTTTGATCAGGAAACCTACTTTAGCGGGATTGTCTTCTTCAGTCGTTACAAACACATTTCCAGATTGAATGTAGGTGGTCACGTTTTGAAATCCAATGTTTTCCAAAGCCGTTTTTAATGCCTCCATTTTAATCATATTATGTCCAGAAACATTGATGCCACGAAGTAAAGCGAGATGGGTTGTCATTGTAATTTACGATTTAGGATATACGATATACGATATACGAAGTACGATTTATTGAATTAAGACTTTAATCACTACTTTCTTTACTTCAGCAGTGGATTCTGTTTGAACACAGGGTTGGTGCAAATCATCTGGAAAAAAAATAGTAAACATTCCTTTTGAAACGCGCACTAAAGAAGTTGTACCTTCGTAAAACGTATAGTCTTTATCTTCGTCTTGTTCCAGTATCTTTTGATTGTTTTTTGTAGTTACTCCCATGAATTCCTCACCACGAATCACATATTGAATATCAATGTATTTTTTATGGCTTTCTAATTTACATTCGTTCAAGGGCTTGGTTGGGTATTCTTGTACCAAAGCAAAAATCATATCGCCTTCAATATCGTGTTTTCCTGAGGGAATAGCATCTAAATCAGTGTTGCGTAAAAAGGCAAAACCTTTGGCTATTCTTTCATTGATGGTACTGTACAACTGGTAATTTTCTAGGGTGTCGAGAATCATTTTATGTATTTAATTTTTTTCAAATATATCATTTTCAAACGCTATTTTCTAAAATTGTATTCCATTAAATCAATTTTTAATTTTCATCAATGTCATCCCAATTATTTTTGCCACAGATTTCACAGATTTAACGGATTTTATTTCTAAAAATCAGTATAATCCGTGAAATCTGTGGCTATTATTTTATTTTTATATACTTGATCAAAGTACTCGCAAAAGTGCAAAAAAATTGAACTAAACTGCAACTTGACTTCTCAGCAAAACCATTTTTTTTATAGTTTTGAAATTGTAAAAATAGTAATCTAAAAATATTTTTTACAAACAAAAAACTATCTTCGCAGTATGCAGCAAAATCTTCTACAAACTCCTATCGAATACCTTAAAGGCGTTGGTCCTCATCGGGGCGAACTCTTGCGTAAGGAATTAGGGATTCATAAGTACGGAGATTTAGTGAATTTCTTCCCAAATCGCTACATCGACAGAACGCGTTATTATAAAATTAACGAGTTGCAAAACACCGCTTCAGAAGTCCAAATCATTGGCAAAATCATCCACATTAAAACGGTGGAATTTGGCAAAAACAAAAAACGTTTGGTTGCTACTTTTGTTGATGATACTGGCCAAATGGAATTAGTTTGGTTCCAAGGTCACAAATGGATTCGGGAAAGTTTAAAGTTGAATGAAGTCATCGTGATTTTTGGAAAATGCTCCTCATTCAATGGTACGTTCAACATGGCGCATCCTGAAATGGAATTGCTTAGCGAACACCAAAAAAGTCTTCGCTCGGCCATGCAAGCCATTTATCCTTCCACAGAAACCTTGGCAAATCGAGGTGTTTCGAACCGAGTTATTATCAAAATGATGCAACAGTTGTTTTTGGAAACACAAAATTTGTTTTCAGAAACCTTGCCTGATTATTTGCTGGACGAATTAAAACTAATTCCTAAGAAAGTCGCCTTATTCAATATTCATTTTCCTAAAAGTTCGGAAGCTTTGGCAAAAGCTCAATTCCGATTGAAGTTTGAAGAATTGTTCTTTATTCAGCTGCAATTGATTACCAAAAACCTGATTCAAAAACACAAAATAAAAGGACATCCTTTTACTTCTGTTGGGCAACATTTTAATGACTTTTATCAAAATCATTTGCCTTTTGAGTTGACCAATGCCCAGAAAAGAGTGATTAAAGAAATCCGCACCGATATGGGAAGTAACGCCCAAATGAATCGGTTGCTGCAAGGCGATGTAGGTTCTGGGAAAACCATTGTCGCGTTTATGAGTATGCTTTTGGCAATTGATAACGGCTTTCAAGCGTGCTTAATGGCGCCAACAGAAATTTTAGCCAACCAACATTTTTTAGGCTTATCCGAATTGGCTAAGACCGCCAACATTAACATCCAATTATTGACCGGTTCTACCAAAACCGCTGATAGAAAAGTAATTCATGAAGCATTGGAAAACGGCAGTTTACATATTCTTATCGGAACTCATGCTTTATTAGAAGACAAAGTACAGTTTAAGAATTTAGGATTGGCTGTAATTGATGAGCAACATCGTTTTGGCGTAGAGCAACGTTCCAAATTGTGGAAGAAGGCCTCCCCTGACCCCTCCAAAAGAGGGGAAACCGAACGTATCCTAAAAAAGTATCAAACTGCACGACCTTCAATGTATACTCTTTTAAAAGAGCTTAAAAACGAAAATAAAAAAAAGAGTACACAAGCAGAAAATATTCTTTGGGAATGTCTTAGAGATAAAAATCTTAATTCTAAATTTAGAAGACAACATATTATTGATGTTTTTATAGTTGACTTTATTTGTTTAGAAAAAAATTTAATTATTGAAGTAGATGGTGGTTATCATAATACCGCAGAACAGAGAGAGGCAGATGAATTACGAACCAACATATTAAATGAAATTGGTTTTAAAGTGATTCGTTTTACTAACGAAGAAGTAATTCACAATACTGAAAATGTTTTAAAAAAAATAACCTCTATCTTGGAAAGCCTCCCTTCTGGGGAGGTTGGTGGGGCTATTATCCCTCCACACGTTTTAGTGATGACTGCCACTCCTATTCCACGTACCTTAGCCATGAGTTTGTATGGTGATTTGGATATTTCAGTGATAGACGAATTACCTCCAGGACGAAAACCCATTCAAACCGTGCATCGTTTTGACAGCAACCGACTGAAAGTTTGGAAGTTTTTGAAAGACGAAATTGCGTTGGGCAGACAAATTTACATTGTTTATCCGTTGATTCAGGAATCCGAAAAAATGGATTTCAAAGATTTAATGGATGGCTACGAAAGTATTTCAAGAGATTTTCCATTACCGCAGTATTCTATTTCTATTTTACACGGAAAAATGAAACCTGCGGATAAAGAATCTGAAATGAAGCGCTTTGCCGAAGGAAAAACCAATATTATGGTAGCCACTACAGTAATTGAAGTTGGGGTTAATGTTCCCAATGCCAGCGTAATGATTATTGAAAGTGCCGAACGTTTTGGACTGTCACAATTGCATCAATTGCGTGGCCGTGTGGGACGTGGCGCCGAACAAAGTTATTGTATTTTGATGACGAGCCACAAATTGAGTTCGGATAGTAAAACCCGAATGGAAACAATGGTGAGTACTAATGACGGCTTTGAAATTGCCGAAGTCGATTTGAAATTACGCGGTCCCGGCGATTTGATGGGGACACAACAAAGTGGTGTTTTGAATCTTCAAATTGCGGATATCGTTAAGGATAGAGATATTTTACTATTAGCCAGAAATTATGCCTTGCAACTTCTCAAAAACGATGCAGGCATGCACAAACCAGAACATGCGACCTTGCGTGCTGTGTTTATAGAAATGACTAAAAAGAAAAATATCTGGAATTATATAAGCTGATATAATCAACTCAAAATAATAACTTCAAGTTAGTTCAAAATCAAATTCAAAGTTCTAAATTTGACGTTTGCGTTATTAAGACACTTTAATTAAAATTATGAAAATAAAAACTCTCGTTTACTCCTTATTACTAATAGGATTAGTTGGCTTAATTGGTTACCGAATTACAAAAAATAGCGATAGCAAAGGTCCTAAAGACAAAGAAAAAGACAAACAGCCGATTACGGTGAGTGGAACAATTGTTCATTTACAAACATTCGACAATAATCTAGCTCTTTCGGGTTCGATTGAGGCCAATGAACAAGTGGAGATTCGTTCTGAAGTTTCAGGAATTGTAAAAAACATCTATTTCCAAGAAGGAAGTAATGTGTCTAAAGGTCAAGTGTTATTCAAAGTGAACGATATTGAACTGAAAGCGCAATTGGCTCAAGCTAAAACCAAAGAAAGTTTAGCTTCTGAAAATGAAAGAAGAGCCAAATTGTTATTGCAAAAAGAAGCGATTAGCCAAGAAGAATATGATGTAGCACGCGCTGATTATCAATCTGCGAAAGCACAAAGTCAATTGATTCAAGCACAAATTGAGAAAACTTCGGTACGTGCGCCTTTTTCGGGAAAGATTGGATTGCGTTCTATTTCGCCAGGGACTTACGTTACTCCTACTCTTTTGGTAGCCAAGTTGGTGAATAGTGGTCAACTAAAAATCACTTTTTCTATTCCTGAGAAATATGCTTCGCAAGTAAAAAAGAACGCCACGATTACCTTCAAAGTAACGGGTTCTAACCAATCTTATTCGGCTAAAATCTATGCTATTGAACCCGAAGTGGAGATTGCAACTAGAACTTTAAAAGTGCGTGCTTTGGCAGACAATAAAGACGGTAAGTTATTGCCTGGAACTTTTGCAGATGTGCAATTACCTTTGGATATTATCAAAGATGCCGTAGTTATCCCAACGGAAGCGATTATTCCAGTACAAGACGGTAAAAAAGTATTTATTGCTAATAAAGGAATGGCGAAAGAAGTAATGGTAGAAACCGCTACACGAACCGATGCTTCTATTTTAGTGCTCTCAGGTTTAAAAGTAGGTGATACGGTATTGACTTCAGGAGTAATGTCGTTAAAAGACGAAGCGCCTATTGTAGTAAAAATTAAATAAAAGCACGGAAAAACTAATTTACTTTTCTTAAAAAAACACACATGAGTTTATCCACTTTAAGCATAAAAAGACCTGTATTTACTATAGTTGTCAATCTAACCATTGTTTTATTTGGATTGATTGGCTACAGTTTTTTAGGAGTTCGAGAATTTCCTTCTATAGATCCTGCACAAGTGTCTATTCGTACCAATTATACTGGTGCCAATTCTGATATCATTGAATCTCAAATTACGGAGCCATTAGAAAAAGCCATTAACTCTATTGACGGCATTCGTAACGTTACTTCTTCCAGTATTCAAGGAAGTAGTAATATTACCGTTGAATTTAACTTAGACAAAGATTTAGAAGAAGCAGCCAATGACGTTCGAGATAAAGTATCACAAGCTACACGTAGTTTGCCACAAGACATTGATGCACCACCTGTAGTGTCTAAAGCAGATGCTAATAGTGACGCTATCATTTCGATGACGATACAAAGTGATTCGAGAAACGAATTGGAATTAAGTGATTTTGCCGAAAACGTAATTGGGCAGCGTTTGGAAACCATTCCGGGTGTGAGTGGTATCCAAATTTGGGGACAAAAAAGATACGCCATGCGTTTGTGGATTGACCCTGTAAAATTGGCTTCTTACGGTTGCACCGTTTCTGAAGTTCGAAATGCGTTAAGCAAACAAAATGTAGAATTACCTTCAGGAAAAATCACCGGTGCCAATACCGAGTTAACGGTTAGAACCATTGGTAATTTGTCCAAACCCGAAGAATTCAATAATATCATCATTCGTTCAGAAGGAGAAAAAATTGTTCGTTTTAGCGATATTGGTAAAGCCGAGATTGGACCTGAAAATGTAGAAACTAATATGACGCAATCAGGTGTTCCTTTGGTGGGTGTAGCTATTGTACCTCGCCCAGGTGCCAACTATTTGGATATTGCAACGGCGTTTTACAAAGAGTACCAACGATTTAAAAACGATTTACCGAAAGACATTCACTTAAACATTGTTATTGATAATACGATTTTTGTAAAACAATCCGTGATTGAAGTAGCCGAAACATTAGGTATTTCAATCTTGTTGGTGGTTTTGATTATCTATTTATTCTTTAGAGATTGGGCTATTGCCTTCCGCCCTTTGATTGATATTCCAGTATCCTTAATCGCTACATTTTTTATCATGTGGTTATTTGGGTTCTCTATCAATGTATTGACTTTACTGGCTATTGTTTTAGCCACAGGATTAGTGGTCGATGACGGAATTGTAGTCACTGAAAATATCTTCAAAAAAGTAGAAGAAGGCATGTCTCCTATCGAAGCCGCTATCAAAGGATCAAACGAAATCTTTTTTGCGGTAATTTCGATTTCTATCACTCTGGCAGCGGTATTCTTACCCGTAATTTTCTTAGAAGGATTTGTAGGACGCTTGTTTCGGGAATTTGGAGTAGTCATTGGGGCTGCCGTATTGGTCTCGGCTTTTGTATCATTAACGCTTACGCCAATGTTGAACGCCTATTTAATGAAAGGTGGAAAACAAGAAAAATCCAAATTCTACAATCTCACCGAGCCGTATTTCCAACAATTGAATACGGGTTATGCTAATGCTTTGGAACGCTTCATGAAAAAGAAATGGTTAAGCTTTCCCATTTTAATAGCTTGTTTCGGATTGATTTATTTATTTTTCAATTTGTTAAAAAAAGAAACTGCACCTTATGATGATCGAAGCGGGATGGTAATACGAACCACCACCCCAGAAGGTGCTTCTTATGAATATACAGATAAATTCATGCAAGAATTATCTCAATTAGTTGATGATTCTATCCCTGAAAAAAAAGTAGCCCTTGTTATTACTTCCCCTGGCTTCAATGCTTCTTCTGTAAACAGTGGGTTTATTAGAATTTCATTGGTAGATCCTAACGAAAGAAAAAGTACTCAAAAAGAAATCGCTGAAAAAGTAACCAAATGGACCAATAACTATTCTGAGGCAAAAACAGCTGTAATTGAACAACCCACTATTGCGGTAAACAGACGTGGTGGCTTACCGATTCAGTACATTATTCAGGCTCCGAATTTTGAAAAATTAAGAGAGAAAATTCCATTGTTTATGGAAGAAGCAGCTAAAAACGAAACTTTCTCTACTACCGATGTGAATTTAAAATTCAACAAACCCGAAATCAATGTTACTATTGATAGAGAAAAAGCAGAGAGTTTAGGCATTTCTGTTATCGATGTAGCACAAACATTGCAACTTTCATTAAGTGGGCAGCGTTTTGGTTATTTTATTCGCAACGGGAAACAATACCAAGTGATTGGTCAGTTTGAAAAAAATGATCGTGCAAAACCTTTGGATTTGACTTCGATGTATGTTAAAAACAACAAAGGAGAGTTAATTCAAATGGACAATGTGATTGCAATTGAAGAACAAAGTAATCCGCCACAATTGTACCATAATAATAGATACATGTCGGCTACTGTTTCGGCTGGATTAGCTCCAGGAAAAAGTATTAGTGACGGAATCGAAGCTATGGATGAAATCAAAGCCAAAGTCTTAGACGATTCCTTTACCACAGATTTAGGTGGAGAATCAAGAGATTTTGTCGAAAGTAGTTCCAATACTTCTTTTGCATTTGGATTAGCATTAGTATTAATATTCTTGATTCTTGCAGCACAATTTGAAAGTTTTGTGGATCCTTTCATCATTATTTTAACCGTACCAATGGCCGTTGCTGGAGCGTTATTTTCGTTGTGGTTATTCAATCAAACTTGGAATATCTTCAGCCAAATTGGAACCGTGATGTTAATTGGTTTGGTAACCAAAAATGGAATCTTAATTGTGGAATTTGCGAATCAATTACGCGAGCAGGGAAAACCTAAGTTAGAAGCTATTTTGGAAGCTTCAGAAGCCCGTCTACGTCCTATCTTAATGACGAGTTTAGCCATTGCTTTAGGTGCTTTACCAATTGCTTTATCGCTTGGTGCTGCTTCTAACAGTAGAATCGGAATGGGAGTGGTTATAGTTGGCGGAACTGTCTTCTCATTAGTTTTGACTTTATTCGTTATTCCAGCCTTATATCTAATGTGGTCAAAAGCCAGAAAACATTATCCTGAATTTGATCATATTAACGAATATGAACAAGAAAGTAAATCAATATGACACACTATAAATTCATCATAGTTAGTTTATTTTTTTTAGGTTTTAGCAATGCTAAAGCACAAGAAATTTTAACACTTGAAAGCGCCGTAAAACTAGCTTTAGAGAACAATTACGAAATAAAAATTGCCTCAAATAATTCACTAATCAATACCACCAATGTAGCGGTTGGCAATGCCGGAATGTTGCCTGTTGTCTCAGCAACAGTTGCTGCTAATAATCGCGTTCAAAATAGCTCACAAACTTTACAAAGTGGGGTTGTCAATTCATTGGACAATGCCAAAAATAACAGTTTGAATTACGGCGTTAATTTAGATTGGACGGTATTTGACGGATTCAAAATGTTTGCCAAATTAGACCAACTGAAAGAACTACAAAAATTAGGCGAAGCGCAGTTGAAGCAAACTATTTTGACCAAAATTAGTGCTGTAACGAGTACTTATTTTGATTTGGTACAACAACAACAGCAATTGGAAGCCTTAGATTCTACGATTGTGATTTCGAACCAACGCTTGGCCTTGGCACAAAACCGATTTATTATCGGGAAAGCCTCTAAATTAGAAGTCTTGAATGCACAAGTAGATTTGAATACTGATAAGGTTGCGCTACTAAGACAAAAAGATTTGTATGCCAATACTAAAATTCTATTCAATCAAATTTTGGCTCGAGATACAAAAACAAATTTCAAAGTAATTGATGCTATTAAGGTCGATGCTGCTTTAGTTCTAAACGAATTAACTGCTTTAGCTGAAAAACAAAACCCTCAATTAGAAGCGCAAATTATTGCATTAAAAGTTGCTGAATTACAATTGAAACAAGTTAAGGCCAATAGATATCCAACAGTTCGATTAAATACAGGTTACAATTTATCGGAAACACAAGCTAGTCTGGGTTTTGCTACGGCAACCTCGGCTAAAGGATTGAATTATGGATTTAGTGCCGCATTGAATGTATTTGACGGGTTTGCGCAAAATAGAAATGAAAAAATTGCTCAATTACAAATTGACAACTCTAAATTAACCATCGAGCAGCAAAATTTAGCTTTACAATCGCAATTAGCCACTTCATTTCAAACCTATATAACTAATTTAGAATTGATTAGTTTAGAAGAAAAAAATGAAGCAATTGCCAAACAAAATTTAGCCATTACCTTAGATAAATTCAAGATTGGTACTATTACTACCCTAGAATTTAGAACTGCTCAATTGAATTATGTGAATGCCAAAGTACGCAATAGTAATGCGCAGTTTCAAGCTAAATTATCTGAAATCGCATTAAAAGAATTGGCTGGAATTATCAACCTAAATTAAATCATCCCAATGACATCGTACAACCCAAAAGATTGGATCAGTTTTATATTTCATATTAGTAAAGCCGATACGTTTAGAAAATTAATCCCGATAATGATTATTATCGGAATATATTCAGGAATCATAGCCTATCTTGAAATTGAATATTGGCACTTGCCTGAAGACAGTCATGTAAAAAACATTTCTATGATGCACGGGATGTTAGGTTTTGTCATTTCTTTATTATTAGCTTACCGAACTAACACTGCTTATGACCGTTGGTGGGAAGGAAGAAAAATGTGGGGCGGTTTGGTAAATAGTTCCCGTAATCTAGCTATCAAACTAAATGCTATGTTAGTGGATGATACTGACCGAGCTTATTTTAGAAAAATGATTCCACACTACGCTTCGATTTTGAGAAAACATTTGAATGATAGTGATACAGGCAAGCAATTATTTGATGATGTTGATTTAGAAATCGATCATCACAAACACCGTCCGAATCAAGTCGCCAATAAATTATTTATGAAAGTAAACAATTTGTATTTATCTAAAAAAATATCTGGAAATCAATTAATTATAATCAATAACGAATTACAATCGTTTACCGATATTTGTGGTGCTTGCGAGAGAATAAAAAATACCCCTATACCCTATTCTTATAGCGCATTCATAAAAAAATTCATTTTCATTTATGTATTGACTTTGCCCTTTGGCTATGTATTTAGTTTAGGATATTATGTTGTACCAGTGGTCGTTTTTATATTCTATGTTTTAGCTAGTTTAGAATTAATTGCAGAAGAAATCGAAGATCCATTTGGAGAAGATGCTAATGATTTGCCAACAAAGAAAATAACAGAAAATATCAAAAAACATATCGAAGAAATTTTATAAAACTTATACTTAATCCTATGAAAACTATCGCTAAAATTATTTTAGTTTTAACACTTACATTTTTTACTTCTTGTCAAAAAGGAACTGTTGAAAATCAATCTGTTTATTTTGAAAAAACAACTGATAGTATTCAAAATGGCGGAATAAAAGTTATTCCTATTACGACTCCAAAAGGCACTTTTAACGTTTGGACCAAACGTATTGGAAACAATCCTAAAATTAAATTACTCCTTCTTAACGGTGGTCCGGGTGCCACTCACGAGTATTTTGAATGTTTTGAAAATTTCCTACCTGCTGAAGGAATTGAAATTATTTATTACGATCAATTGGGTTGTGGAAACTCTGATAATCCGAATGATGTAGCGCTTTGGGATTTAGGGCGCTATGTAGAAGAAGTGGAACAAGTTAGAAAAGCGTTGAATTTAGATTCATCAAATTTCTTTATGTTAGGCCATTCTTGGGGAGGGATTTTAGCCATGGAATATGCACTGAAATACCAACATAATATGAAAGGATTGATTATTTCTAATATGATGTCAAGCTGTCCCGAATATGGTAAATATGCTGATGAAGTATTAGCCAAGCAAATAAATCCGAAAGTATTGGCTGAACTCAACCAAATTGAAGCAGCGAAAGATTTTTCTAATCCACGTTATATGGAATTGTTAATTCCTAATTTTTACGAAAAACATATTCTTCGTTTTCCTGCAAAAGATTGGCCAGAACCGGTGAATCGCTCTTTTGCGAAAATGAATCAATCATTATATGTGACGATGCAAGGTCCGAGTGAATTTGGAATCTCTGGAAAATTAGAAAAATGGGATAGAAAAGCCGATTTAAAAAACATCACAATTCCTACTTTAGTTATTGGAGCTAAATACGATACCATGGATCCAAAACACATGTCAGCAATGTCGAAATTAGTACAAAATGGCACCTATTTATTTTGTCCAAAAGGAAGTCACATGGACTTTTATGACGACCAAAAAGTATATTTTGGTGGCTTGATTCCTTTTCTTAAAAAGAATAATTAAAAGAAAAAAATAATTGTTTCAAGTAATACGAAAGACTTTTAAAAATCAAAAAAATTGTTTCCTACTCCAATCTGCAATCCTTATATTTGCAAACCTGAAAATAATTCAAAATGAAAATATCGTACAACTGGATAAAACAGTTTATTAAAATAGATTGGCAATCAGAAGAAACCGCAGCTTTATTAACCGATTTAGGTTTAGAAGTGGAAGTGGTTGAAAAATACCAATCGGTAAAAGGTGGCTTAGAAGGAATTGTAGTCGGACACGTTTTAACTTGTGCTCCTCACCCTGATGCAGACAGACTAAAAGTAACTACCGTAGATTTAGGCGACGGAACTCCAGTTCAAATTGTATGCGGTGCTAGTAATGTAGCGGCAGGACAAAAAGTACCTGTAGCCACTATAGGAACCATTTTGTACGATAAAGAAGGAGAAGCATTTACAATTAAAAAAGGAAAAATTCGCGGACAAGAAAGTCACGGGATGATTTGTGCTGAGGACGAAATTGGTCTTGGTACTAGCCATGATGGAATTATGGTTTTAGACTCATCACTGCAACCAGGTACTCCTGCAGCTACCGTTTTTAAAATTGAAAATGATGAAGTATTCGAAATTGGATTAACTCCCAATCGTGCAGACGCAATGAGTCACTTAGGTACAGCTCGTGATTTAAGAGCTGGAATGCTTCAAAGTGGTGCAAACGTAGAATTGATCACTCCTTCCGTAAGCAATTTCAGAGTAGACAAGCGTACCTTGAAAATTGACATTGACGTTAAAGAAAGTAAATTGGTTCCAAGATACTGCGGAGTAACTATTTCAGGAATTACGGTAAAACCATCTCCTGCTTGGTTACAAAACCGTTTGAAATCTATTGGTTTAAATCCAAAAAACAATATTGTTGATGTTACTAATTATGTATTACACGAATTAGGACAACCACTTCACGCTTTTGATGCTGCTAAAATTAGCGGTAAAGTGATTGTAAAAACAGTACCTTCAGGAACTAAATTCACTACACTTGATGATGTAGAAAGAAGTTTACACGAAGAAGACATTATGATTTGTGACGAAAAAGGACCTTTGTGTATTGCAGGAGTTTTTGGAGGAAAAGAATCGGGGGTTTCAGAAAGTACCAATGCTATTTTCTTAGAAAGTGCATATTTCAATCCGGTAAGTGTTCGTAAAACGGCCAAAAGACATCAACTAAACACCGATGCTTCTTTCCGATTCGAAAGAGGAATTGATCCTTCTATTACTGAATATGCTTTAAAACGTGCAGCTTTATTAATTCAAGAAGTAGCTGGTGGCGAAATTACATCGGATGTAATTGATGTATATCCTAAAAAAGTAGAAAATTTTAGTGTTTTCTTAAACTTTAACAAAGTAGCTAAAATTATTGGTCAAGAAATCTCGAAAGACATTATCAAAAAGATATTAGTTTCTTTAGATATCAAAGTAAATAGCGTTTCAGATTCGGGATTAGGATTAACTATTCCGGCTTACCGCGTAGATGTACAGCGAGAAATTGATGTTATTGAAGAAATCCTTCGAGTATATGGATATAATAACATTAAATTCTCCAATAAGGTAAACGCTACAGTTGCTAATTCACCAAGAACAGAAGATTATAAGATACAAAATGTGGTGGCTACTCAATTGAATTCGCAAGGATTTCACGAAATGATGGCCAACTCTTTGACCACAGCCAATTACATTCAGCTTTCTGAAATGTTGAAAGAAGAACATAATGTAACTATGTTAAATCCGTTGAGTAGCGATTTAGCAACCATGCGCCAATCATTATTATTCTCTGGATTAGAAGCGATTTCGTATAATATTAATAGAAAGAATACCGATTTAAAATTATTTGAATTCGGAAAAACATACCACAACTACCCTTCTGGATATGAAGAGAAAAAACATTTAACGCTTTTCCTTACCGGAAATAGAAATCAAGAAACTTGGACAACTAGCCAAAAACCAACTGATTTCTTTTTGTTCAAAGGATATGTAAATGCTGTTCTAGAACGATTAGGAATTCAGAAAACACAAAACCAACCGTTAACGTCGGATGTTTTTTCTGAAGGAATTGCTGTTAGTTTAGGAAAAGATACTATAGTCGAAATAGGAGTTGTAAAGAAATCAATACTAAAACACTTCGGAATCAAACAAGAAGTATTCTATGCTGATTTCAATTGGGCTGCTATTTTGAAATTAATTTCGAATAAGATTAAATTCGCCGAAATTCCAAAATACCCTGAAGTTCGTAGAGATTTAGCATTGTTAATTGACCAAACTGTTACTTACGAGAGTATTTATACTATTGCAAAACAAACTGAAAAATCATTATTGAAAAATATTGATTTGTTTGATGTGTACGAAGGACAAAACTTACCCGAAGGTAAAAAGTCGTATGCCTTAAGCTTTAGTATTCAAGATAGCTCAAAAACCTTAACCGATGAGCAAATTGACAAAATTATGAATAAATTACAGAAGAATTTTGAAACAGAACTAGGTGCTGTTTTGAGATAATTTATTTTAAACACTATAAAGTAAAACCCCAAATCTAATTAGATTTGGGGTTTTCTTTTTTTGATAATATGCTATACCACTTTTAAAATTACTCCTATTATTCCGAAAATAAAAATTAAACCATAGAGTATTAGAGTAATCAAAGCAAAAATGCCTAAGAATTTATAATGAGATTTTAAATATTCAAACGATGCGTTTAATTGTTCATTATTATTAGTAACAAAAGCTACTCTCGCTTTTGAAGAAAATTGATATAAATAGTACACAGGAAAGAAATAAATCACGGCGATTACCAAATAGATGACCGCTATAAATCCGCCACCAATTGCTCCTAAAGTAGCTTCTCCTCCACCCAAAGAACTTAATTTTGTAAATAACGTTCCCATAAATAGTGCAATCAAAACAATAAATGCGATTCCTATGAATCCCAAAATTGATAAAAAATAAGCCCATTTGGCCGCTTCTTTCAAAAATGATCTTGAGTTTTCTGTCAAATACATCTTTGTTTCTTCTGTTGTTGTAATTTCTTCCATTGTTTGTACGATTTGGTTAATCCATTAAAAATAGGAAAAAAATCAATACAATAAAAAAAGCCTCACATTACTGTGAGGCTTTTGTATTTAAAAAGAACTGAGAATTATTTTTTCTCTGTTTTTTCCATTTTAGCTTTCAAAGCAGCTAATACATCATTGTTATCTCCTAAAGTTGCAGCTGGTGCATTAGTAGAAGCAGATGAAGTATTTTCAGAAACTGTTTTCACATTTTTCTCTTCTTCTTCACGGAAGATAGCAGTGTGAGAAGCAACTACTCTTTTGAATTCTTTGTTGAATTCAATTACTTTGAAATCAGCAGATTCTCCTTTTTTCAATTTCTTACCGTCTTCTTTTTCTAAGTGACGTGTAGGAATGAAAGCAACGATATCATCACCAAATTCTACAGTAGCTCCTTTGTCAACGATTTCAGAAATCTCTCCTGTGTGGATAGTTCCTACTGCGAAAGAATCTTCGTATTGATCCCAAGGATTAGCAGTAGTTTGTTTGTGACCTAAAGATAATTTACGTCCTTCAACATCTAATTCTAATACTACTACATCTAATTTTTCACCAACATTTACAAATTCAGATGGGTGTTTGATTTTCTTAGTCCAAGAAAGGTCAGAGATATAAATCAATCCATCGATTCCTTCTTCTAATTCTACGAAAATACCAAAGTTGGTAAAGTTTCTAACGATACCAGAATGTTTAGAACCTACTGGGTATTTAGAAGTAATGTCAGTCCATGGATCTTGAGTCAATTGTTTGATACCTAAAGACATCTTACGATCGTCTCTATCCAAAGTTAAGATAACTCCTTCAACGATATCACCCACTTTTACGAAATCTTGAGCAGAACGTAAGTGAGTTGACCAAGACATTTCAGAAACGTGGATTAAACCTTCAACACCTTCAGCAACTTCGATAAATGCACCGTAATCTGCGATTACAACTACTTTACCTTTTACTTTATCACCAACAGCTAAGTTAGCATCTAAAGCATCCCATGGGTGAGCGTTTAATTGTTTCAATCCTAATTGAATTCTTGTTTTCTCATCATCGAAATCAAGGATTACAACATTTAATTTTTGGTCTAATTCAAGAACTTCACTTGGGTGATTGATTCTTGACCAAGAAAGATCAGTAATGTGGATTAATCCATCAACACCACCTAAGTCAATAAACACACCATAAGAAGTAATGTTTTTAACAACACCTTCTAATACTTGTCCTTTTTGTAATTGACCAATGATTTCTTTTTTCTGAACCTCAATATCAGCTTCAATAAGCGCTTTATGAGATACAACAACATTTTTGAATTCGTGGTTAATTTTAACTACTTTGAATTCCATGTTTTTGTTTACGTAAACATCGTAATCACGGATTGGTTTCACATCAATTTGAGAACCTGGTAAGAAAGCTTCGATTCCGAAAACGTCAACGATCATACCACCTTTAGTTCTACATTTAACAAAACCAGTAACGATTTCACCTGTTTCGTTTGCAGCGATAACTCTATCCCAAGATTTGATAGTACGCGCTTTTCTATGTGATAATACTAATTGACCTGTTTTATCCTCACGGATGTCAATTAATACTTCTACTTTGTCACCTACTTTTAAGTTTGGATTGTAACGGAATTCGTTTAAAGAAATAACACCTTCCGATTTTGCATTGATATCAACGATAACGTCTCTATCTGTAATTCTAACAACTACACCTTCTACTACTTCTTCTTGATCTGTAGCGATGAAAGTTTTTGAAACTAGTTCTTCGAATTCTTGTAAGTTTTTCTCATCTACTGCATCAATTCCTTCTTGGAAGTTATGCCAGTTAAAATTTGCTAAAAACTCTTCTTGTGATTTTAATTGTTCAGACATGCTGATTAAAAATTTGTATTCTGTATTTTCTCGGATTTCTTGATGCGAAAGAAAACAACAGAAGTTGTTTGTATAATTAATTGATACCTAGAGGAAATCCTTATCCACCAAAAGGTGCGCAAAGGTAATACATCTTTATTCAATTATCAAATTTATTTTAATATAAAACAAACGATTAATTCATTGACAATCAGTAGCAATAGTTAGCTTGAATTTGCGAAGTTAAATCTCTTAAACTTTTGTATAAAAAAAGCCATCCTTTTCAGATAGCTTTTCTTGTTATTTTATATAAAATGATATTAATTTCTAAAATAAATAATTCCTAAGGTTACTGCAATTTGACCAATCCAAAAAATAAACATCCATTTTATGATTTCAGATTTTGTATCAGCCAATTTTACATCAATTTTATAAATATCCTCTTTTGTTGCCAAAATATCTCGTTCTTTTTCTAACGATTTCTCAACTTTAGTTTCTACATATTCAGTCAAAGCTTTGGCTTCGTTTTCACCAAGCTTTTCTTTAAGAATATTGTACATTTCTATACTTGTTATCGAACTCATAATCAATACTATTTTTACAAAATTACAAAAATAAATAATTAAAAAAACATATTTAAACTAGATTACTAATGACTCACTTTTGCTACTTCTTCGGGATTGTGTTTATGTTTAAAGAAAATAGCAAACGCTAATCCGATAATTAATGCATAAGACGAGAAAGCAATCCAGATGTTATGCCAGTCTTTAATTCCGTTTTGAGTATAATAATTATCAATTACAATTCCACTTAGATAACTCCCTAAAAAGGCTCCTACTCCATTGGTCATCATCATAAACAATCCTTGAGCAGAGGAACGTATTGAAGAATCAGTTGTGGTTTCTACAAATAATGAACCTGAAATATTGAAAAAATCAAATGCCATTCCGTACACAATACAAGACAAAATAATCATCCAAAGTCCTTCCGCAGGGTCTCCGTAGGCAAATAATCCAAAACGCAACACCCAAGCAATCATTGAAAACAACATCACTTGTTTGATTCCAAAACGTTTTAAGAAGAATGGAATTGCCAAAATAAACACCGTTTCCGAAATTTGAGAAATAGACATAATAATAGTTGACGAACTCACTACAATTGAATCTTTATATTCTGGAAAGTTTTTAAAATCATTGAGATACGCATCTCCATACATATTGGTTAATTGTAAAGCGGCTCCCAAAAACATAGAAAACAATAAGAATAATGCCATTTTTGAATTGGAAAACAATTTAAAAGCATTCAAACCCAACTGTTCTGTAAAAGACGCTTCTTTTGAGATCAATCGTTGTGGAGGACATTTTGGCAAGGTAAAAGAATAAATCCCTAATACAATGGCAAAAAATGCAGCAAAATAAAACTGATTAGCTGTAACAGGGCTGTCTAACAAAGTAGCAATTCCATTACCAACACTCAAACCAAAATCATGTAAAAAACTTGGTGGATTTGGCGAACTAAAAATATTAGTCAACCACATTGCAGCGATAAAACCAACAGTTCCCCACACACGAATAGGCGGAAAAACTTTTACTACATCGTAATCATTATTTTTCAGAATAGTATACGCAATAGAATTTGACAAAGAAATCGTTGGCATATAGCAAATCATTGCTCCAAAAATCACGTAATACAATACATTTGGATCATCTACTTTTGGAACATAGATCAATATGATTCCGTACAAAATATGAAGGATTCCGTATAATTTTTCAGCATTAAGCCACTTGTCAGCAATAATCCCAGTGATAGCAGGCATGAATAAAGAAGACAAGCCTAAAGTGGAGAAAATAGCACCAAATTCAGCTCCTGTCCAACCTTTAGCATTAAAGCAATAGGTCCCAATTGTGATTAACCAAGCTCCCCAGACAAAAAATTGCAAAAAGCTCATGACTGTCAATCTAAATTTTATACTCATAATTATTTTATGTATTTGTAATAAATAGTTTGTAAATCTAACATTAAAAAAGAAATACGCAAAAATTTAATTCTCTTTAATAATAGCATTCACTAAGTCCAAAACAGCGTCAAACTGCTCTTCTCTACTAAGGTAGGAATTGTCAATTTCAACAGCATCTTCTGCCATTACCAAAGGTGAGTCATCGCGATGGGTGTCAATATAATCTCGTTCTTCCACATTTTTCAATACTTCTTCATACGTTACTGAATCTCCTTTTTGCAACAATTCATCATAACGTCTTTGAGCTCGAGTGGCTGCGCTAGCCGTCATAAAAATTTTCAATTCGGCATCTGGAAATACAACCGTACCAATATCACGACCATCCATAACAATTGCCTTGTTCTTCCCCATTTCTTGCTGTTGTTCCACTAATTTAGCGCGAACTTCAGATACTTCAGCCACCTTACTTACAAAACCAGACACTTCAATAGTACGAATAGCTTTTTCTACATTTTCACCATTCAAGTACATTTCTGCAAAACCCAATTCGCTATTAAATTTAAATTCTAAAACTATGTTTTTTAATTCATTAAGTAGTTTTACCTTATCAAAAAAATTAGCTGAAATTAAATTATTTTGCATCGCAAATAAAGCCACTGCTCGGTACATTGCTCCTGTGTCTACATAAATATAACCTAAGTGTTTTGCCAGTTGCTTTGCCAAAGTACTTTTTCCAGTAGATGAAAATCCGTCTATAGCTATTGTGATTTTTTTTGTCAAAATATAATGTGTTAATGCTGTTCTATTCAACTATGAGTTGCGAAGATAAAATTATAAATACAATAAACGAAAAATTCCAAACTCCAAAACCGAAAAATATTCAGTTTGGAATTTGGAATTAGTTTTTTGGAACAAAATTAATATTACACTAACTTCTTCGCATTTTTAACTTTCTGTTCAGTTATGGCTATTTTCAAGACTTCGATCATCTCTTTCACATAATGAAACGTAAGTCCTTCTAAATATTCTGGTTTGATTTCGTCAATATCACTTTTGTTTTCGTGACACAAAATAATCTCCTTAATATTAGCTCTTTTTGCAGCTAATATCTTTTCTTTGATTCCGCCCACAGGCAATACTTTTCCTCTCAACGTAATTTCGCCAGTCATGGCTAAATTTTTCTTGACTCTTTTTTGAGTTAAGAGAGACACCAAAGAAGTTAGCATAGCAATACCGGCACTTGGACCATCTTTTGGTGTTGCTCCTTCTGGAACGTGTAAATGGATGTTATATTTGTTTAATATTTCCGAATTCAGTCCCATAATGTCCGAATTGGCTTTAATATACTCCAAAGCAATTGTAGCCGATTCTTTCATGACTGTCCCTAGATTTCCTGTAAGAGTCATAGCGCCTTTTCCTGGAGAAAGTAACGATTCGACAAACAAAA
This sequence comes from Flavobacterium sp., assembly GCF_024642105.1. Taxonomy (GTDB): domain Bacteria; phylum Bacteroidota; class Bacteroidia; order Flavobacteriales; family Flavobacteriaceae; genus Flavobacterium. Next base: position 141,988 of record NZ_JAHEBT010000001.1, on the reverse strand, counting down.
TATCTCCTCCTACACTGGTCCAAGCCAATCCTGTAACCACTCCTGCGACATCATTACTTTCGTATTTATCTCTTTCCAATCTTGGAACACCTAATACTTTTACAATGTCTTCATCAGTTACTTTTTTATTGTACTCCTCCTCCATTGCAACTGATTTTGCTGCATTTCGAATGACTTGTGCCAATTTATTTTCCAAGCCACGAACCCCTGATTCACGCGTGTACCCTTCTACAATTTTTTCCAATTGTTTTTTAGCAATAGTCAAATCTTTAGAAGTCAGACCATGTTCTTTCAACTGTCTTGGAAACAAATGTTGACGAGCAATTTCCACTTTTTCTTCAATGGTGTAGCCCGACATTTTAATCACTTCCATTCTGTCACGCAAAGCAGGTTGGATAGTTGCCATATTGTTTGAAGTAGCAATAAACATTACCTTAGACAAATCATAACCCATTTCAAGGAAGTTGTCATAAAATGAATTGTTTTGCTCTGGATCCAAAACTTCTAACAAAGCCGAAGATGGATCGCCGCTATGACTGTTTGATAATTTATCTATTTCGTCCAAAACAAAAACGGGATTCGATGTTCCTGCTTTTTTCAAACTTTGAATAATTCGCCCTGGCAAAGCGCCAATATATGTTTTTCTATGACCTCTAATCTCCGCTTCATCACGCAAACCTCCTAGAGAAATGCGAACATATTTTCTACCTAATGCCTCTGCAATAGAACGCCCAATCGATGTTTTACCCACACCCGGAGGTCCTGTCAAACAAATAATGGGTGACTTCATATCATTTCGCAATTTTAAAACTGCCAAATGTTCAATCATTCTTTTCTTCACGTCTTCCAAACCAAAATGATCTCGATCCAGAATTTTTTGTGCGCGTTTTAAATCGAAATTATCTTCTGAAAACACGTTCCAAGGCAAGTCCAAAAACAAATCCAGATAGTTTCTTTGGATACTAAAATCAGGTGCTTGCGGATTCATTCTACGCAACTTAGATAGTTCTTTTTCGAAATGTTTTTGCGTAGTTTCATCCCATTTTTTAGTTTTGGCACGCTGACTCATTTCGTCAAACTCTTCTTCATGCGAAACACCACCCAATTCTTCCTGAATGGTTTTCATTTGTTGATGAAGAAAATATTCACGTTGTTGTTGGTCTAAATCAAAACGCACTTTGGACTGAATGTCATTTTTCAATTCCAATTTTTGCAACTCTACATTCATAAAACGTAAAGTTTCTAAAGCGCGATCTTTTAGATTATTAATTTTCAACAAATCTTGTTTCTCTTTTACCGAAAGATTCATGTTAGAAGAAACAAAATTGACCAAGAACGATTTACTTTCAATATTTTTAATAGCAAAAGTAGCTTCACTAGGCAAATTAGGACTTTCTTGGATAATCTTAACAGCTAATTCTTTCAGTGAATCAATAATTGCATTGAACTCGGTATCGTTCTTTTTAGGCCGTTTTTCAGGCACTTCTTTTACTGTAGCAGTAATATAAGGTTCTTCTGAAACTACTTCTGCAATTTCGAAACGTTTTTTTCCTTGTAGAATAACTGTAATATTACCATCAGGCATTTTTAGCACACGTAAAATTCGGGCTACCGTTCCAATAGTATTAATATCAGCTTTAGTTGGGTCTTCGTCTTCCTCGTTCTTTTGTGCTACAACACCAATATTTTTTCCTGATGCGTTAGCATCATTAATTAGTTTAATCGATTTGTCGCGTCCTGCGGTAATTGGAATAACAACACCTGGAAACAAAACCATATTGCGCAATGGCAAAATTGGTAATGAATCCGGTAATTCTTCATTATTCATTTCCTCCTCATCTTCGGGCGTTAATAATGGAATTAATTCAGCATCTGAATCAAATTCTTGAAGTGACAGATTGTCAATTGTGAGTATTTTATGATTTGACATAAAGTATAATAAGTCGTTTTGTCATTAATTTTTATAATTCGATTGGTCTATGCAATTGGCAATGCAGTTCTAAAGACCGACTCTTAATAAGTCAATCTCTGTGCCAAAACAGAAAACCAAATAGAAATGATTATTCTAATTCAGTAGTTTTGGGAACACGTCGTAATAGAACAAGTCCAATTACAAAGAAGATACCTAAAAACACGATGGCAAATCGCGGACTACCCGTAATTTGATCTATGATTCCATAAACACACATCCCAATAACAATTCCGATTTTTTCGGCTACGTCATAAAAGCTAAAAAATGAAGCCGTATCTTCAGATTCCGGTAACAATTTTGAGTAGGTAGAACGAGATAATGCTTGAATTCCACCCATTACCAAACCGACTAAACCCGCCATCACATAAAAATGAATGGGCAATGTGATGAAATAGGCTAAAGCACACAATACTACCCAGAAAGCATTAATAGCAATCAAAGTAGGTATGTTTCCATATTTAGCAGATGCTTTAGAAGTAAAGGTAGCCCCCACAATAGCAACTAACTGAATCAATAAAATACAGATAATCAAACCAGTAGTACTCTCACTTTGCGAAGCCCATTGAATTTCTTGTTTTCCAAAATAGGTTGCAATCAACATTACCGTTTGCACTGCCATACTATACACGAAGAAACTAGCAAGGTATTTTTTCAAAGCCAAATTTTCGGATAATAAATTCCAAACTTTTAATAACTCTTTGTAACCGTTGAATACAATGTGTTGTTTTATTTTACTTGCTACAATTTTATTGCCTTTTGGCAAATAGTAATAGGTATATTGGCTAAACAAAATCCACCAAATACCTACCATCACAAAGGAATACCGCATGGCTTTTAATGCTGCTTCATTCTCATTACCTGTCATTCCAAAAAAATCAGGCTTCATAATCATAGCCAAATTAACCACAAGTAAAATTACACTCCCAATGTACCCATAAGAAAAGCCTTTGGCACTAATTTCATCTTGTTGTTCAGCAAAAGCTATGTCCGGCAAATACGAATTATAAAAAACCCAACTTCCCCAAAAGCCCACTAATCCTAAAAAATAGAATATTAAACTGAGGTAAATATTTTCAAGACTAAACCAATACAATCCAATACAAGATAAGGCACCCAAGTAGCAGAAGAACTTCATGAATGATTTTTTATTACCTACATAATCTGAAATTCCGGAGAGGATTGGAGAAATAAAAGCCACCACTAAAAAAGCAAAAGCAGTAACAAAACTAATTAAGGCCGAGTTCTTAAGCGAGAAACAAAAAATAGTGATATAATGGCTGCGTTCTGAGAATAAGGCTTCATAAAAAATAGGGAAAACAGCGGAGGATATTACTAATGAATATACTGAATTAGCCCAATCATAAAATGCCCAAGCATTCAATAATTTCTTATCCCCTTTTTGTAAATCTGCCATAATTATTTTGGTTTAGGGGACTAATTTATTTATTTTTTAATTAGTATCACAAAAACTAGATATAATTCGGACTTTAAACTGTAATTTGTAAAAAAACGGGCTATTCTTTAAGAAAAGAATAGCCCGTTTTTTTATGAACTGATTAAATTATCTAGCTATAATTCCAACTTTAGTAGCAATCGCTTTCGCCTCTGGAATTAATGCTCTTAAATTGTCTATTCGAGTAGCATCAGAAGGGTGAGTACTTAAAAATTCAGGTTGGGATTTTCCAGATGATTTAGCAGCCATTCTTTCCCAAAAAAGTACAGACTCCTCTAGATTGTAACCCGCAATAGCCATCAATGTTAAACCAATCTTATCTGCTTCGCTTTCATGACTTCTGCTAAAAGGTAACATTACGCCTACTTGAGATCCAATACCGTAATATTTTTGCCACATTTCTTGCTTTTCAGCACTCTCTTTACCTGTCGCTAGAGCTACTCCTACAGCTCCTATCTGTTGTAACTGAGTTGCGCTCATTCGTTGCGCTCCATGATTGGCTAAAGCGTGAGAAACTTCATGCCCCATAACCGTTGCTAACCCAGCTTCATTAAGGGTTACGGGTAATATTCCTGAATAGACTACAATTTTACCTCCTGGCATACACCACGCATTGATATCTTTGCTTTCTACTAACTTATATTCCCATTCATAGCCTTTCAGATATTGCGTTTGCCCCAAATAATTCAAATATTTTTCGGCGGCTAATTTAATTCTGATACCTACTTTCTCCACTAATTTAGCATTAGCAGTACCTGTAATTACTTTATTTTCTTTTAAAAACGTTCCGTATTGTTGGAATGATGACGGAAATAATTCTGCATTTGAAACAAAATTAAGTGTTGATTTTCCTGTCAATGGGTTGGTTGCACAAGAAAATAATAATCCAAAAGCGGATAGTCCTAGTAAAAAATATTTTTTCATTCGATTTAGATTTAAGAGTTACAAATTTATAGTTTTTAAATCTTTATTAAAATCTAAATCGAACAAAAACAAAATATACGGTTGAATTACGAAATTCTGAATACCATGACCGCCAAAGGAGCTAAATCTAATTCTATAGAATAATCTCTACCATCATAAGGCGAATTTTCTATGGTTAATTTACCTGAATTAGCTACACCGCTTCCTCCAAAAACTTCGGCATCACTATTGAATATTTCGACTAATTTTCCTTTTTTAGGCAAACCAATTCTGTAATTTTTACGCACTACAGGAGTGAAATTACACACTACAATCACATCTTCTTTTGAGTTATTTCCTTTACGGATATACGTCATTACTGCATTATGATGATCGGAATAGTTAATCCACTCAAATCCTTCGGGACTGAATTGTTTTTCATGTAAAGCAGGTTGACTTTTATACAAATCATTCAAACCTGCAATTAACTTTCTTACTCCTTCATGAAATGGATATTGCAGTAAATGCCAATCCAAACTTTGTTCAAAATTCCATTCCCCACTTTGCCCAAACTCAGCTCCCATAAAAAGCAACTTGGTTCCAGGATGCGTAAACATATAACCGTAAAGCAATCGTAAATTGGCAAATTTTTGCCATTCATCACCCGGCATTCTACCTGCAATGGAGCATTTTCCATAGACAACTTCGTCATGTGAAAGTGGTAACATAAAATTCTCTGAAAAAGCATAGGTCATTGAAAAAGTCAAATCATTTTGATGGTATTTTCTGTGAATTGGATCTTTTTTAAAGTATTGTAATGTATCGTGCATCCAGCCCATCATCCATTTCATACCAAAGCCTAAACCACCTGCAAATGTTGGTCTTGAAACCATTGGAAACGAGGTGCTTTCTTCAGCAATAGTTTGCACACCTTCATAATTAGCATAAACGGCTTCGTTAAAATCTTTTAAGAAACTAATCGTATCTAGGTTTTCTCTTCCACCAAAAATATTAGGCTCCCACTCCCCGTCTTTTCTAGAATAATCCAAGTACAACATCGAAGCTACTGCATCTACACGAAGTCCATCAATATGATAATGTTGTAACCAAAATAAAGCGTTACTAATCAAAAACGAACGCACTTCATTTCGTCCATAATTAAAAACCAAACTTTTCCAATCGGGATGATATCCTTTGCGTCTGTCGGGATGTTCAAAAAGATTCGAACCGTCAAAGAAGCCTAAACCGTGCGCATCGTCAGGAAAGTGTGAAGGAACCCAGTCCAAAATCACTCCGATTCCTGCTTGGTGTAGTTTGTCTACCAAAACCATGAATTCTTGTGGAGTTCCAAAACGAGAAGTTGGCGCAAAATAACCGACTAGTTGGTAGCCCCAAGAAGGATCATACGGATACTCCATCACAGGCATAAACTCTACGTGAGTAAAACCTGTTTCTTTTACGTATGCTACTAATTCATCCGCAAATTCTAAATAGGTCAAAAATCGATTTTCTGAACCATGACGTTTCCAAGAACCCAAATGCACTTCGTAAACCGAATACGGCTTATCCAAAGCATTGTGTTCTTTACGGGTTTTCATCCAATTAGTATCTTTCCATTTGTAATCCAAATCCCAGATTACAGAAGCTGTAAGCGGTGGTTTTTCACAGTAAAATGCAAAAGGGTCTGCTTTTTCAGTGATTATTCCACCATTTTCAGATTGAATTTTATATTTGTAAGTAGTTCCTTTTTGAACTCCAGGAATGAATCCTTCCCAAATTCCAGAAGAATCCCAACGAACATTTAATTGATGCTCGCCTTGAATCCAATAGTTAAAATCTCCAACTACAGATACAGAACGTGCTGATGGTGCCCAAACAGCAAAATAAACACCCGAAACTCCATCTACTTCAATCGGATGCGCTCCTAGTTTTTCATAGAGTCTAAAATGTTTTCCTGCTTTAAATAAATCAATATCAAAATCGGTAAAAAGGGAATATCCTTGTACTTTGCTCATTGTGTGTTTTTATTTCTATAAGTATCAAATATACTTTTATATACTACTAATTTTTATCAAATTCCATAATACTTGCAATTCCGGTCAACGGAATTACAGACCAACGCGGACGTGAATTGAGTTCATATCCCAGTTCATATACTGCTTTTTCTAACAAGCAATATTTCAACAAAAAGTCGATTTCTTTGTTGTAACCAATGTTCAAATTACCTGCTTGAGCCACTTCTACATAAGTTTGCAAAAAGACCCCTACAAAATATTTAAACAACACTTCCCCTGCTTGAAACAACTCTTTTTGTTCGTAAGGATACTTCTCTTTATTATTAAAAATCGTTGCGTAAATAGCATAATGAAACGAACGAAACATCCCAGCTACATCTTTCAATGGCGGCTGCTTCACTTTTCGATCTCGAATGGTACTTTCTGGCTCTCCTTCAAAATCCAAAATATAAAAATCATCTCCGTTGACCAACACTTGTCCTAAATGATAATCTCCGTGAATTCTAATGCGTTCTGATTTCATTTTAGTCCAATCAAAATCCAAAAATAATTTTCGAATTGATTTTTTATGATCTAAAAATTGATTGGCTAAATCCAACGCTAAACCATCTAGTTTATGCAAATTATTTTCTAGAATATTCAAACGATTCTGAAATTGATACGTTAACCTATTTTTAAGCCAAACCGTATAATCTCCGTTGTATGTAGTCGGTGTAAAAGCCGTTTCGTGAATGTCACTTCCTAAAGCAATGTGCATTTCTGCGGTGCGTCTGGCTAAAGTTTGAATGCGCAAAATAACACTCAATCCTGCCCAATCAATAATTTCTGGAGGAACTTCATTCAACCGCAATTTTTGAAATAATTCAATATTGGGAAGTTTGTCGATTTTGATTTTTTTAGCACTCAAATTAGAAAAAATTCGATCCACTTCTTCTAACATATATTTCCAAGCATCACCTTGATTTGGAACCAATTCTTGCATCAATCCCAACGTGATATCGCCCTCTGAAAAATTAACACTAATACTTCCTTTATATTCTGGCGAACTTTTAAAATTCATTCTCTCAGTAAGAAAACGACTGATTTCATAGTCTGGATTCATACTAATATAAATTCTTCGAAAAATCTTTAAGACTAAGTTATCGTTGTAAATAATCGAAGTATTGCTTTGCTCTACTCCCATAAATTTGGACGAAATATACTCTTTGTCTAACAATTTTACTCCTTTATGAAAATTCACTTTAGAAATATCATTTTCTTTAGAAGTAATAATTTTATCAAATAGTAATTTTCTGAAATCTTCTTGATGTAACGCATCGACCAAGAATCCATCCTTACCATTCAATTGAACAGGAGCAATAATTGTATTCGTATCCAATTCTTCTTCTAACATAAAAGAAATGGGCATGAAATAATGTTGAAAGAAAGCCTCTTTAAAATTGACTTCTAACAACACTCCGTAATAGTTGTTGTTCTTTGATGTGATTTTGAAAGAATCAACGACTTCGATGTATTTCAAAGTACTTGCCTTACCCCCATACCAACGTTTATTGATGATGTAGTTTTCTAAAATATCTGACGAAAAAACTTTTATAAATTCTTCGTCGTCAAAGGCATTCTTCCAATCTGTTTTAAAAACAAATGGATTTTGAAATTCGTCTTCGTTGATTTTATTTTCTTTCATTATCGCTGAATTTTAAATAAATGAAAAGGTAGTTCTGGAGAAAGTTCTATAAAATTCCATTCTTGATTCCAAAAATATGTATTACCCGTTATCAAGTCTGTAACCTGAATTTGGGTTGTTTCCAAATGTTCTACAGGAATTCTAATCGTGGTTTGAATGGTATTAAATGCGTCTAAATTCACTACCATCAAGGTTTCATTTTGTTTCTCATCATCAAACTTATAATAGGCCAATACTTGATCGTTATTGGTGTCGCAAAAAACAATATTGTTAGTTTGTTGTAACGAAGTTTGCTGTTTTCTTATGAAATTGATTCGAGTGATTAGCGTGGTTATTTTATTTTGCTGATTCCAATCCCATTTCACAAACTCGTATTTCTCAGAATTCAGATATTCTTCTTTTCCAGGAGCCTGTGGTTCGCAAACACGATATTCAAATACTGGCCCATAAATTCCAACACTAGAACTCAAAGTAGCTGCTAAGAAATACTTTTGCAAATGCACCGACTCGTTACCACTTTGCAAGGCAAACGGATTAATATCGGGAGTATTTGGCCAAAAATTAGGTCGGTAAAATTCTTTTTGTTCCGATTGCGTTAATTCGGTTACATACTCTGTCAATTCACTTTTTGTATTTCTCCAAGTGAAATACGTATATGATTGACTGAAACCTTGTTTAGCCAATTCGTTCATAATTTTTGGACGTGTAAAAGCTTCCGCTAAAAACAGTACATCTGGGTGTTTTTTCTTAATTTCAGCAATGAGCCAACCCCAAAAGTAAAAAGGTTTGGTATGTGGATTATCGACCCTAAAAACACGAATTCCGCATTCTTCTACCCAAAACAGCGCCACATCAAGCAACTCTTTCCAAAGGTTTTTCCAGTCGCTACTTTCAAAATAAATAGGCAAAATATCTTGGTATTTTTTAGGCGGATTTTCAGCATATTGTACCGTGCCGTCAGGACGCCATTTGAACCATTGAGGAAATTCTTTTACATAAGGATGATCTGGAGCCGCTTGTAGCGCATAATCCATAGCTACTTCAATTCCCAAATCCTTGGCTGTTTTCACTAAAGATTTGAAATCTTCAATTGTTCCTAATTCAGGATGCGTTGATTTATGCCCACCATACTGGGAACCAATTCCCCAAGGAGAGCCTACATCTCCAGGTTCGGCATTAGTTGCATTATTTTTTCCTTTTCTATTTACTTCTCCAATAGGATGAATGGGCGGAAAATACAAGGTATCAAATCCCATTGCTGCCACTCTTGGCAAAAGCGTTTCACAGTCTTTGAACGTTCCGTGTTTGCCTTCTACTTGCGAAGCAGAACGTGGAAAAAACTCGTACCAAGTGCTAAATAATGCTTTTTCTCTATCTACATACACTTGTAATTCTTGCGATTGATTGGCAAGAAAACGCGTTGGGTACTTCTTGAAAATTTGTGTTAACTCGTGCGAAATTGCTTCTCTAACTCCATTATCGTATTCGGATTCTGTTGAGAACAATTTGACTACAGTGTCCAAGTATTTTTTTTCTTCTTTAGAAGCTAGTTTAAGAATTTCTTTTACATATTCTGCACCTTCTAACAATTCTGACTTAACCTGTTGGCTATCAAAAATTTTACGTTCGGTACCGTGTTGCCAATTCAGCGCATAATCTACCCAACCTTCAACAAAATAAGTATAAGTTCCTTGTTTTTCGACTTTAAATTCACAATACCATTCGTCGTTATCAGCAGGAATCATTCGAATTTCTTGCCATTTTTTATCCGATTGATGTTTGAATTTTACGGCACATTGAATAACATCATGCCCATCTGAAAAAACAGAAGCGGTTACTCTAACTTTTTGATCAACAATTCGTTTTATTGCAAAGACACCTCCATCTAATTGAGGCAAAACATTTTCTATTATAATACGGGTTTGATTCTGCATTGTATGAAATTATAATGAATTCGAAATTTAGTAAAAAAAACAGATGTGCAAAACTTTAGAATAAAAATTACGGGTATTCTAAAAAAAATAGGTTTTGAATGCTAATAATTGTAAATAAATTTAAAATTATCAGTAATTACTCCATTATATTTCACCAATTGCATTTTTTATGGAGAAGCTATTCAGCTGAATTACTTCACAACAAAATTATTAGGAATGATAGCTCCTTTTTTAATCACTACAATTCCATCTTTAACAGCATACAACTCATTGGAACAATTTTCTAAATGTTTACCTCCATTAATATGTACATCGTTACCAATTCGGACATTCTTATCGACAAGTGCGTTATTGATAAAACAACGTTCACCAATACCCACTAATAGTTTGTTATTATAAATATCCTCGTTCATATCTTCCAAACTTTGATAATAGTCATTCCCCATTACATAGCTATTCTGAATAACAGTATCTACACCTATTCGGGAACGAATTCCAATAACTGATTTTTTAATTTCTTTAGCATTTAAAATACATCCTTCCGAAATTAAAGACTTTTCTATTAGCGTTTTTTGGAATTTAGAAGGCGGTAGTAATCTTGGACGCGTATAGATTTTATTTTCATTATCAAACAAATTGAATTGCGGAATATCGTCTGTCAATCCAATATTGGCTTCAAAAAATGAATCTATATTTCCAATATCTGTCCAATAACCTTCATATTGGTAACTCAATATTTTTTGATGACCAACGGCTTGAGGAATAATTTCTTTTCCAAAATCTTTGGTATCCGGATTTTTCATCAACTCTACCAATAGTTTTCTATTGAAAATATAAATCCCCATAGAGGCTAAATAATGTTTCCCTTGTGCTTTCATTTCGTCGCTCACATCCGATTCCCATTGTGGCAATAACTCTGCGGCTGGTTTTTCTATAAAAGCCTCAATACAACTTTCGGAGTTGGTTTTTAAAATCCCGAATTCGGGTGCATCTTTAGCATTGACAGGCAATGTAGCAATAGAAATATCGGCCTGAGCAGCGATATGGGCTTCAATCATTTCATTAAAATCCATTTGGTACAATTGGTCACCAGAGAGAATCAAAGCATAATCAAAATCATGATTGAGGAAATGAGGCATGCATTGGCGCACCGCATCCGAAGTACCTTGAAACCAAGTAGGATTGTCAGGCGTTTGCTCGGCAGCTAAAATATCAACGAATGAATGGCTAAATACACTAAAATTGTAGGTGTTTTTGATGTGTGCATTTAAAGACGCCGAATTGAACTGCGTTAAAACAAACATCCTATAAATATCGGAATTTAGACAATTGGAAATAGGTATATCGACTAAACGGTATTTTCCACCTATTGGAACTGCGGGTTTTGATCGGGTTTCTGTTAATGGATACAAGCGAGAACCTTGTCCTCCTCCTAAAATAATCGCAATTACATTTTTCTTTTTTGCCTTCATTTCCGAATGAATATTTAATGTTAGTAAAAGTGTTATGGATTCTTCAAAATATTGGGATACTACATTGTTAATTAAAGTACTTTTATGTTTTTCTAAATTTAGTAAAAAAACGATTACTTTAGAACTTTCTTAAAAAATTACGACAATGTCAAAAAAGACAATAAATTCGCCTAAACCATTAGCGATTCCTAAAATTATACTATTGATTAGTACATTTTTAAGCAGTATTTCTACACGGGCTGTTACTTTATTTGCTGCTAAATTATTTACTACTCCCATCAAACATAAAGTTCCTAAGCGAGAATTGGCTATGGATAGAACTAGTAAACAACAATTAATTCCTATTCCTGCCATCAATAAATCGATTATGGTGTATGAATATGGAAATAGTACAAAAAAAGTGCTTTTAGTTCACGGTTGGTCAGGTCGAGGAACACAACTTTTTAAAATTGCCGATGCGTTACTAAAAGAAGGTTATACAACTATCAGTTTTGATGCCCCTGCTCACGGAAAATCACCAGGAAATTCAACTATTATGATTGAATTTATTGCTTCCATTTTTGAATTGGAAAGACAATTTGGACCTTTTGAAATTGCTATCGGACATTCATTAGGTGGAATGGCAGTATTGAATGCCGCAAAATCAGGATTAGAAGTTCAAAAAATCGCAGTCATTGGCAGTGGAGATATCGTTCAAGATATTTTGGATAACTTTATTTCAAGTCTACAATTAAAGCCAATTATTAGTCAGAAGTTGCGCAACTATTTTGAAACAAAATATGGAGAGGCCATGGACAATTATTCTGCTTATAAAGCCGCATCGGCTCTCGAAATTCCTATTTTGGTCATCCACGACAAAAACGATCTTGAAGTTCCTGTTGAAGCAGGAATGCATATTTACCAACATGTGAAAAATGGAGACTTGATGTTAACAGAAGGATTAGGGCATCGAAAAATACTAGGCGATGCTCATGTCATTCAAAAAGTAATTGAATTTATTAAGACCAATAACTAAAACTGTTTCGTTAACTTTGACCTATCTAAATAACTGAATTTATGAAAACTACTTCATTTTTATATGCAATACTACTCTTGTTCATTTTCCAAAACAACAATGCACAAACTACTATAAGTGATCCCGAAATTAAAAAAATGGTTTCGGAAGTTAGTGCTTCCAATATGGAAACTACTATTCGTAAATTAGTGTCTTTTGGCACACGCCATACCCTGAGTGATACCAAAAGTAATACTCGTGGAATTGGTGCTGCACAGCGTTGGGTAAAAGCCGAATTTGATAAGTATGCATTAGGGTCAAACGGAAGATTAACGGCTAAAATCGATTATTTTACAGTCAAAGCAGATGGAAAAAGAATCGCAACAGACAGTCAATTAGGCAATGTTATGGCAACTTTAAAAGGTACCGACCCAACAGACGATCGAGTTTTGATAATTAGTGGCCATTTGGATTCACGTGCAACAGATGTAATGAATACTACAATTGATGCTCCTGGTGCCAATGACGATGGTTCTGGTGTAGCTGCCATGATGGAAATTAGCCGAATTATGTGTAAGAGAGAATTCCCTTTTACGATTATTTTTGTGGCCGTTGTTGGAGAAGAACAAGGATTATATGGCGCTAAACATTTAGCCGATAAAGCCAAAGCAGAAAACTGGAATGTAGTAGCCATGCTGAACAACGATATGATTGGCAACAGTTTATCTAACGGAACAGGCTTGCGAGACAATTTAAACGTGCGTGTTTTTAGCGAAACCATTCCGTATTTAGAAACCGAAGCCGAAGCAAAAATCCGCAAAGCAACCAATCGTGAAAATGATAGTCCGTCACGTCAATTGGCTCGCTATATCAAAACAACGACAACTCAATATGTTGACCAATTGAATATCAATTTAGTGTACCGAAACGACCGTTTTCTTCGAGGAGGAGACCACACTCCTTTTTGTCAAAACGGATTTACAGCTATTCGCTTTTGCGAAATGAATGAAAATTACGATCATCAACATCAAGACGTGCGCCTTGAAAAAGGAACACAATACGGAGATTTGCCTGAATTTATGGATTTTGAATACATGCGAAAAGTAACTTGTGCCAACTTAGCCACTTTGAGTAACTTAGGTTGGTCTCCAAAATCACCAAAAAGTGTTGGTATAAAAATAAGTGAGTTGACTAACTTTTCTGATTTAGTTTGGACCGCTCCTGAAGGCAAACCAGTATACGGATATAACATTCTAATTCGAGAAACCTCAGCTTCGCAATGGGAGAAAACAGTATTCGTAAAAGATAGTGCTGTTACTATTCCGTATTCAAAAGACAATTATTTCTTTGCAGTACAAGCGGTAGATGAATTGGGACATGCCAGCTTACCCATCTTTCCCGTTCCAGTTAGATAATAAAAAAAGAAATGTTACTAAAGTTAAGTTAATCTTGTCAAACTGAACTTGTTTCAGTTTCTATACTAATACATGTATATAGATTCCGAAATAAATTCGGAATGACAAAACATTTAATTTCCTTACTGCTTTTTCTATACTAAATTCTTAAAATAATTCAGCAAAATGGTATCGTTTTCACGAGTTGGAGTGAATATTTCTAATAGAGCTGGTTGGTCATTGATAGCAAATAAACGAGTTAACGCTTTATCTACACTATTTTCATCGCTTGCTGTGGTGTAATCGAAACCATACATTTTAGCTAAATGTTCTGCCGTCAGACAATGGGAAGTTTCAAAAAAAGTATTAAAAACTGGCGTTTCTTGATGACCTGGGAGAATTCTAAAAATTCCTCCTCCTCCATTATTGATTAGAATAATTTTGAAGTTCTTCGGAATATAATTGTTCCAAAGCGCATTGGTATCATACAAAAAACCAACATCTCCAGTGATAAAAGTAGTCTGTTTTTGATTGGCTACAGCCGCTCCAATAGCCGTTGAAGTAGCGCCATCTATCCCACTCGTCCCTCGATTACAATACACTTCAATAGACGCATCTATTGGAATTAATTGTGCATATCGAATCGCTGAACTATTACTGATTTGCAATTGGCTATTTTTAGGTAATTGAGGAATTAGTTGTTCAAAAACTTTAAAATCTGAAAAAGGAATAGTTGACAAATAATTGTCGTGTTTTGCCTTTCTGATTTGCTTAACGTGATCCAATCGCTGTGTATAATCACTTGCAATTGCTTTTGTCAGCGGAATAAATTGATTGAAAAACACTTGCGGATTAACTTCAAAATGATGGCTCAACACGCCGAAAGTATCGTAAGCACGTAATGTATCAATATGCCAATGGTGTTTGGGTTGGTATTTTCGTAAAAAAGCTTTGATACGTTTAGAAACTATCATTCCGCCAAAAGTCACCAGTATTTCTGGTTGAAAATTCTCAAAATCCTCCGTAGTGAAAGGCGTAATTATCGTATCAATATTCGCAATAAAACTAGGATGATGTACATTAGAAGTTGTTTCGGTCAATACGACTATCGAAGAATCATTTGCTAAAAAATTGATATTTTCTTCATCAATAGCATCAGGTTCATTTACTCCAACTAATACCATTTTTCGGGAAGCTTGGTTCCAAATATCGGCGAATGAACTTAGTTCTCCAACAGTACTTGATTTTACTTTAGGTTGTGAAATATAAGACTGAACTGAAATCGATTCAACAGTTTCATACAAAGGTTCCTCAAAAGGCGCATTAATGTGCACTGGTCCTTTTTTGGCGAAAGCCGTATCCAAGGCTTCGTTAATTTTTACATCATTTTCTCGACTTGCTAATTCGTTTAAGTTAGCATTGTATAACGAATGATTTGCAAATACATTTTCCTGACGAATGGTTTGGCCATCGCCAATATCAATTTTAGATTGTGGACGGTCTGCAGAAAGCACTACTAAAGGGATTTGGCTATAAAAAGCTTCTGCAAAAGCGGGATAATAGTTCAATAATGCCGACCCCGAAGTACAAACTAAAGCTACTGGTTTTTTAGTTTGTTGCGCTATGCCTAAAGCAAAAAATCCCGCTGAACGCTCGTCAGCAATACTGTAACATTGAAAAGCAGGATTGGATGCAAAACCTATAGTTAAGGGCGCATTTCGAGAACCAGGTGAAATTATTATAGTGGTAATTCCTTTGGCTAAAAAAATCTCAAGGATACTTTGTGCTAAAGGTATTTTGGGGTATATCATGATTCTGAATACTTCTTTTAGAATAACTAGAAGCAAATTTACAATTGTAATTCTATTCTGTTAGTAAAAACCAGTATAAATTTGAGAGGAATTCTAAAAAACAAAATATATTTGCAACCAATATTTAAATACTACAGTATGAAGCCCCACTTTCGACACTTAATTTGTTCACTTCTATTATTTTTTACTTTTTCAATTCAAGCACAAGACTCTATTCGTTTTGATGAAAGTGGATTAGAATTGGTTATTCAGCGTGCCAAAACCGAAAACAAACCTATATTTTATATGGTATATGCCGATTGGTGTCCGCATTGTAAAAACATTAAAGCCACTACTTTGAAAGATTCCGAAGTGATTTCTTTTATGAATACCAATTACGTTTTTGCAGGATTGGATTTTGAAAAAGCAGGTTCTGAATCTTTCAAAAGCAAATACAATATCAAGACCTTCCCTACTTTTTTAGTTCTTGATACTAATGGAATAGAATTGGCTCGATTTACGGGTGAATTAAAAAAAGAAAAATTCCTTTCGGAAGCTAAAATAGCTTTAAATCCAAAACAACAATTACCCTATTTAAAAGCTGAATACGAGAAAGATAAGACCAACGGGGTCAATTGTATGCGTTATTTAATTGCTTTGAAAAAAGGAAACGACAGAAAAGAGTTAAACCCAATTGCTCACGACTACTTTGAAGGAGTTAAAGACGAGAAAATGGTTAGTGAGATTAATTGGAAAATATTTACTAATGGCGTTAGTGATATTGAATCCAGAGAATACAAATTTGTAAACGTGAATCAACAAGCCTTTGCAGCAATTACTTCTCAAAAAAGGGTAAATGACAAGTTTATTAACAGCGTTGTTGAGTTACTAAAACCTATTGTAAAAACAAGTGATACTGCTAATTACACTAAACAACGTGCTATTGCAAAAACGATAACAGCTCCTGTAATTGATTCGTTGTTATTCCAATACGATTTAGATCATTATGAAACCAATAAAGATTGGATAAAATATAAAAAAGTAGCGTCAGAAAACATTAAAAAATACGTTTGGAATAGTACTAAAGACATTAAAAATATTGTCTTGAATGTGATGCGAAATTCTATAGATGCACCAAGTTTAAACCAGTCCTTAAGTTGGATCAAACACTCTAATGAATTAGAGGAATCGTATGATGGAATCTTACTTGAAGCACGTGTACAAAGAAAACTAAACAATATTCCAGTTGCTATTGCTTTTACCAAAAAAGCCAAAGCATTTAGTACAAGCATGGGATGGGATGGTAAAGAAGCCGACAAACTACTTGCAGACCTTTTAGAAAGACAAAAAGTAGCAATTAAGCCAGCTCCAAAAACAAAAAAATAATGGCAATTACAATTCGGAATTATCAAAAATCAGACGCTATAGCAATACTTGATATTATTAATTATAATATTTTGAATGCTACAGCTTTGTACGATTACTCTATTCGAAGTTTAGCCCAACAAGAATCGATTTTAGAATCCAAAATACAAGCTGGATTTCCAGTGGTTGTAGCCGAAAATAATGGTGTAGTAGTTGGTTTCGGAATGTACTCCGAATTCCGATTTAGAGAGGCGTATAAATTCACTGTTGAGCATTCTGTTTATGTACAACAAAACAGTCAAGGATTAGGTATTGGAAAACTATTGTTAACTGAATTGATTCAATTAGCAAAAAAACAAGGATTACATACGATGATTGGCGTGATTGATGCCGAAAATCAAAATAGTATTGACTTCCATCATCAATTCGGATTTAAAACAGTCGGTGTTATCAAAGAGTCAGGGTTCAAATTTAATAGATGGTTGGATTCTGTATTTGTGCAACTCATTTTAGAATAAAACAATCGTATCTTTGTTCTCTAACAAATACTATGGATTTTACCCTACTCTCCTCTCCTTTACAAGGATTTACTGATTTTCGTTTTAGAAACGCCATCAATACTTATTTTGGCGGAATCGACACCTATTACTCGCCTTACATTCGATTGAATGGTAAAATGGTAATCAAATCGTCTTACGAAAGGGATTTATTACCTGAAAATAATGTAGGTTTAGAAGTGATTCCTCAAGTAATCACCAATGATGCAGATGAATTTTTATTTGTTGCCAAATACGTACGAGAATTAGGCTACAAAGAGTTAAATTGGAATTTAGGTTGCCCTTATCCAATGGTAACCAAATCAGGAATGGGTTCGGGCTTAATAAGCAATACCGAAAAAATCAACACTATTTTAGAAAGAGCGCATTCAGAATCGGATATTTTGGTTTCAATGAAAATGCGTTTGGGTTATGATACTACTGAAGAAATTCTGGATGTCTTACCCATTTTAGATAAATATCCCATAAAAAACATTGCTATTCACGCGCGTATTGGGAAGCAACTGTACAAAGGTGGGGTACATTTAGATGCTTTTCAGCAATGTATTGATAACACCAAGCACAAACTATATTATAACGGGGACATTACTTCGGTTACTAAATTTAAGGAAATGCAAGAGCGTTTCCCAAGTATTGATCATTGGATGATTGGTAGAGGATTAATTTCCGATCCTTTTTTACCGAGTATGATCAAACAAGACACTACAGAATATCCTGCCAATAAAATAGCGTTGTTTAGTGATTTTCACAATACTTTGTACCAAGGCTATAGCGAATCGCTTTCAGGACCTGCGCATATTTTGCTGAAGATGCATCATTTGTGGGAGTACTTTTCGGTTATCTTCTCTAATCCACATAAGGTGTTGAAGAGAATCAACAAAACAAAAAACATTCGGAATTACGAATTGGCAGTAAAAGAAATTTTAGCTGCTGAATAAAAATAAAAAAAGAGATTTTCAACTTATGAAAATCTCTTTTGTGTACTATTATAATTGAAAATTTTACCCTTTAACCCAATTGACAATTTTTTCATCTAATGGTTTGGTTCTAGGCGAAATTACTTTCTCCAACTCCCCATTTTCATTCAACAAGTATTTTTGAAAATTCCATTCCACTTCAGAATCTT
The DNA here is from genome assembly GCF_024642105.1 of Flavobacterium sp. Classification (GTDB taxonomy): domain Bacteria; phylum Bacteroidota; class Bacteroidia; order Flavobacteriales; family Flavobacteriaceae; genus Flavobacterium. The sequence continues at coordinate 123,329 of NZ_JAHEBT010000001.1, read as the reverse complement.
GCAAACCGTTTTTAGATTGTTGCGTTAAAAACTGATACACCTCGCACATATCACTTCCTTTTACCGAAACTTTTGACATCATAGGAAAACTTACTCCGTAATTCAATTGACAAAATTGCGCAATCTCTTCATTAGTTCCTGGTTCTTGCGAAGCAAAATTATTGGCTGGAAATCCAACGATAACAAAACCTTTGTCTTTGTATGTTTTATACAAGGCTTCTAAATCTTTATACTGTGGGGTCAAACCACATTTAGAAGCAGTATTGACTACCATAATCTTCTTCCCTTTCAATGAGGCAAAATCAAAAGTATTACCAGATAAATCGGTCACTTTAAATTGATGAATGGATTGTTTGGTCATAGTTTCAGTAGAATTAGTAGTCGTTGCCATTGCATTTTGAGCTTTGTTTTGGCAACAAAAAAGAAATGCGATACAACAGGTTAGAGTAGCTAGTTTCATGATTTTGTTTTTTGTAAATATAACTAATAAAAAAATAAGCTGTCTCAATAGACAGCTTATTTTATGTTTAAAACTATTGACAAATAGTTTGAATTACTCTTTGTTGTTGGTCTCCAAAACCAAATCCTCCAATATATATAGACTCTACGGATGGAGGTGAACATAAAGATTGAATGATAACTACTTCACTAGTCCCTCGACCTTGACCTCCATAATAGATGGACTCAACAGGCACTGCAGCACAAATAGATTGTGAAAGTACGTTATCTTGACTACCATATCCTTCACCTCCATAATAAATTGACTCTACTAACTGAGGAGAACAAGCAGATTGAACAACTAAATTATTTTGTGATCCATATCCTTCACCTCCATAATAAATTGATTCTACTACGAAAGGACTACAAACCTGCTGCACACTAGTACTTTGTGCAGTACCATAGCCTTTTCCTCCGGAAAACATAGTAAAAATTTGATCTGGTTTAGAATTAATCAAACCTCTCATTGCAGGTAAATTAATTTGAGCTTGAACAAAATTAAGTCCAAAAAAAAGAAAGAATATAACGATTATTCTATTCATATCTAGCACGATTAATAAGAACGGACTCCTCTACCTCCTTGATAATGACCATAAGAATCAATATTAACCCAGTTCCTAGGAGATACCGCTTGCCAAACATCTTGCCAATTTGCACCTCCTCCTCTAACCGTGATTTTATTCGATATCCATTCCGGCATATCAGTAGATCCATTATTACTTGAATCACCATTTTCATACAAATTTCCATCTCCATTAGCAGTAGTAAATCCTGAAAAATCTACACTCCATCCTCCAATGCAAGATTCCCAAACGCCTCCTGTCATATCTAAAACTCCATAATAGGTTGCTCCAGCATGAATTCTATCAGAAGTTGCAGTAGCAAACATTCCAGTTCTAAATAAAGTGTCTATACCACAATTTGCTGGACCTAAACCTGATTTTCTATTATATTCTGTAGATTTCCCACGATCTACCATATCGAATTCCCTGAACATATCTGTAGATCCCCAAGCAAACTCATTAATCACTGGAGTATTAGGTCCTCTACACACTTTTTCATATTCAAATTCGGTCATTGGTCGAATGGCTGCCCAATCCAAAAAAGCAAAGAAATTTTTCATATTCAATACTACAGGTAGTCCTAAACCATCGGCATCTTCATCATACACTCCATCATTGTCAAAATCGTTAGCATATACAGCAGGAGAGATTTGAGTTACTGATTGTGCAGGAGTAGCAATTACAATATTTGCCGATCTGTTTCCACAAGGCCAACAATGAAACTGAGTTCCTGTAGCAGAAGTTGGTGGTGTTACATTAGGATTATAATCGCGTTGCATACGCAATTGTTGTTTGTACGTTAAAGTATTCAAAAACGCAACATATTGACCTGCTGTAATTTCATATTTCATACAATAAAAACGATTGTAACCCAAAGGAAAAGTAGCAGGTAAATTATTTGATGACCCTAAACTTTGCTTTTGATAATTGGAAGCTGCCCCCAAACCATTGGACTGAATAGTTGCATCAATTAATTTTGGATTATTGGTATTCCCATCTGTAAAAGCACGAAGATCAGATCTTCCATCTCCTATATAAAATTGTCCTTGAGGAATATTTACCATTTCTATTCCATAAACACCAATATTATCTGAACCTATGGCGGAAGCAAGTGTTAAAGTTACCGTGGCTTGATTTATATTCCCTAAACCAGCTGCATTTCTTCTAATAAAAACTCCCTTATTATCAGAAACAGCATCCACTTGAAGTTGGGATCCCGTCACGGTATGTCCTGAAGCGGCTAAATCAGCGTGTATCCATGGACTTGTTGCGCTACTAACACAAGTTTGTCTTTTTACAAAAACCCAAACTGCATCCCAATTTGAGGGGCCTGTGCTTACTTTCCAACTATTATCCCATTTAATTGTAAACGAAACTGTACTTCCATTAACTGTAGGAGTACCCATTATTAAGTTATTTGCTGAACTTTTAAAAGTTACTGCAACAAATAAAATCATTATTAGTATGCTTTTTTTCATAATCATCATATTATATTTTAGTTCTTATTTTAATTTTAAAATCAATTTATTGCATATCTCCCGCTGTCACCATGATATCTCCTCCAATACTTACAATTGTTGCGATAGCATAGTTACCTGCTGTTGCAGTATAATTATTTCTATTTTTCATTGTAACCCCCGAACCTCCTGTTAGATTGATTTTATTAGCATCGGCGCTTTTTTGTAAAATCATACAATTAAACCCTATTGGCAAGCCTGTAGCAAAAGTAATGGTGATAGGGTTAGATGGATTACATATTATTACCTTTCCTTTATATTGCTCTACATTAGTAACATCAATAGTAAAATCTGCTGTTATCTCATTACTAATCGCTGCATTAGCTGTTATAGAACCATAGGTATTCACATTAGTGACTCCAGTATCTCCTAATTGAATGGTGTTGCTAGTAGAAACAACAGCTCCTGACCCAATTGCAGTTGCATTAGTTAAATTTCCACTAGCCACTTCGGCTTGATAACCTAAAGTAGTAATTTTATTTCCTGTTGTATTACCTCTTAATGCTTCAGTTCCGATAGCAGTATTAAAGCTTCCAGATGTATTACTTGATAAGGCTTCTTTTCCTAAACCGGTATTAAAAGAACCTGTATTTGCTTGCAATGCAGCATTACCAATAGCTGTATTTAAGCCCCCTACCGCATTGTTTTGTAAGGCATCTTTACCAAATGCTGTATTATACACACCTGTAGTATTTGAAATTAAAGCATTAGCACCTACAGAAGTATTAGAAGGTTTTGCCCCAGCTCCCAATCCAACCTTGACACTATTTACAGTCAAATCATACGAACCTAAATTAACCGATCCCGTAGCTCCTGTATAAGGCACTAAACTAGTTAATGCTGTTGGACTTAAATAATCAGTTCCTACTACAGCAGCTGTAATCGAACCACTCCCATTTGATTTTAAAAGGCCATTGACTGTATTCAAATTATTAGAAGTTAATACATCGATATCAAAATAATCTAAAGCAAAAGTTCCACCTCCCATATTACTAGGATTGTATCCTATTGGGTGAAAAACTAATTTTCTAATTCCATTAAGGGCTACAGCAACATTTGAAAAACTAAATTGATTTAGTGAAGACACATTTACTGTAACTGTACCTATCAAAGTTCCAGATGCATTGTAACCTTTAAACTCTATTGAAGTGGCTGTAATTTGAAAATCACTTTTTAGATAAACTGATCTCAAGTTAAAATCTTGCGAACTCTGTAACGTGAAATCTTGTGATTCAGGAGCCATTATTGCATAACTTCCTTGGTAAGCCAATCCATTGTAATTACGTGTATTAGCCCAACCACTAGTTATAGTCCATTGAGAATTTAATTCTGTCCAATTTTGAGCACTAAAAACTCCAGTCTCAAAATTTAAATATCCTGCTGTTGTAGAAGACGAAGCTACAATATCGGAAGGAGTCAATGACTGCCAAGTTGGAGCAGTTGCAGCACCATTAGACCCAGTAGCGCTTAAAAACTTTTTTGTGGAAGAAACATTTCCTGAAATAAACCCAGTTGTACCTGCAGCGGTTTGATAGAGTACTTGGCCTACACTTCCACCACTTAGGTTAGAGGATTGAGTAGCAGATAGAGCATTCCCATTTAAAGTAGCGCTAATTGTACCAGCCGAAAAATTTCCATTTCCATCTCTTGCAACGATAGTACTAACGGTATTGGTATCCGTTGCGGCTGCCAATTTGTTTTTTTCGACAGTTGTATAATCATTGGTTGATAAATCCTTTCCCACTACCTTGTCAACTTTAGTACTCAAATTAGTTAAAGTTGCATAACTACTCAAATCTTGATCCCCTGTATTCACACCTGAAATAGATGCTAACTTAGTTTTCTCAACCGTTGTAAAGTCATTCGTAGATAAATCCTTTCCTACTACCTTGTCAACTTTCGTACTCAAATTAGTTAAAGTTGCATAACTACTCAAATCTTGGTCCCCTGTATTCACACCTGAAATAGCTGCTAACTTCGTTTTCTCAGCCGTTGTAAAGTCATTCGTAGATAAATCCTTTCCTACTACCTTGTCAACTTTAGTACTCAAATTAGTTAAAGTTGCATAACTACTCAAATCTTGATCCCCTGTATTCACACCCGAAATAGCTGCTAACTTCGTTTTCTCAGCTGTTGTAAAGTCATTCGTAGATAAATCCTTTCCAACTACCTTGTCAACTTTAGTACTCAAATTAGTTAAAGTTGCATAACTACTCAAATCTTGATCCCCTGTATTCAAACCTGAAATAGCTGCTAACTTCGTTTTTTCTGCAGTAGTAAAATCTTCTGTTGATAAATTCTTGCCTACTACTTTGTCTACTTTAGAATTTAAAGTGGTTTGTGTAGCAGTAGAGATAGGTTTGTTCAAATCACTTGTATTATCTATATTACCTAAACCTACCATTGCTTTTGTGATTCCTGAAACCGTTCCCGTAAAAATAGGATTGTTGATTGGAGCTTTTAAATTCAATGCTGTTTGTGTAGCTATAGAGATAGGTTTGTTTACATCTGAAGTATTGTCTACATTCCCTAAACCTACCATTCCTTGAGTAACCCCAGAAACCGTTCCTGTAAAAATAGGATTGTTGATTGGGGCTTTTAAATTCAATGCTGTTTGTGTAGCAGTAGAAATAGGTTTGTTTAAATCACTTGTATTGTCCACATTCTGCAATTGTAAGTTAGTTTTTGCACCAATTACAGTTGTAGCGTTAGTTCCTCCGTGAGCGATTCCCACAATTCCTGATACAGATGCCGCACTATCAGCTACTAAAGCAAATGGGACATAAGTTAACAATTGATTGCTAATTTCTTCAAATGTCGAACAAGCACCAGATTGATCTAAACTTACTTTTAAATATTTCTTAGAATTCGACCAAACTATGGAGTTAAATGAACTAGCATAACCTCCTGTTTGGGTTCCGTTTCCAATAATTAAATTTACCATCCCAAAATCATCAGTAGTAATTGTAACTTTTTCTTGATATTCTGTTTGGCTACTCTCATCAATAACACTAAACTGCAAACAAATGGCTTTGTTTACTAAAGGTGAATTAGGATTTTGAATTCCTGGAATTGATTCACCACTAGCGCTATAAATAACTGCTTGATAGGTAATTCCATTATTTTGAGCAAATGTCACTACAGACATTAAAAAGCAAATTAAGAGTAATATTTTTCTCATAATGATTAATTATTAACATTAAAATGAAGACCAAAAACTATTTGATTTGAAGAAATAGTAAGATATTCTTTATTGGTTAAAGAAGGTTTGAAAGTAGTAGAGTGATTATACCCTATAGATAAATAGCCCAAATCTTTAATTCTATATTTGGCTTTAAATCCTAAATAAGGAATCAATTTTAAACCTGAAAATTCAGAATTATTAGTGATATCATACACGGCGCCATTTATTTCTTGTTTACCATAAATAATAGAAGAAAAATTCATCCCCACTATAGGAACTAGTTTAATATTTTTTATCTCGATGAATTCGTATTCAAATCCGGCTCTCAAACCTAAATACTTTGTATTCCATTTATACGAATTGGCTAATGTACCTGCTAAAGCACTATATTCATTAAGTCCTACACCAAAATCATACATCAACTTTTCTTTTCCCGAAGGCAATAAATAAGCTATTTCATAAAATGAACCTGAGCCAGATTGTAGCGGAGTTCCAACATAATTTTCTGGATTCTTTAAATTGTACTGAGTAAAATTGGTTCCTGTAGCAAAGGAAATTTCTTGCGATCTAGCAGTATAAAAAATCAGAAAAACAAATAGAATTAGTAGTTTTTGTTTCATTTGGTTTGTATTATTTGTGTTGAGTATTTGTAATTCGGTGCCGATAATTTTACTAGATATTCATTTTGAGAAAAATGAAGATTTTCTAAGGTTAGAACATCTTGAATCGCTTCTTTCTGGTCTTTGTAAACCAATCTGCCTAAAACATCATAAATACTAATCGTAATTAGTCCATTAATTGGTTTAGAAAATTGAAAATGAATTTGATCTACAAATGGATTCGGATACGTTGTTGTAGTAATTCCATTAGATAACGAAGTTGTTACTGATTTAGTAATAAGACTTTGTTGAAATCCTTGTCCTGCAACAATATTCGAAAATTTGTAATTTCCAATAACACTTTGTTGCCCAATGGTCTGATGAACTAAAGTACCTGTTGAAAGTAAGTTTGAACTCCCTTGCGAAGACAGCATCTGATGATGTAATTGCTGTCCATACATAGAAAATCCAAAAAATAAAAGTAGTAGTTGTTTCATATAGTGGGGATATTTAAAACAATAGTACGACACTCTTTTTTATCTGTAATTAGCCTCTTTAAGCAACCCTCTATTTTTAAAGATTTAGATAACAACTTTTAAGGTTTTAGTAAGTTGAAGTTAATGACAACATTACTTTTAAGGACAATGAAAAAAATTTTCATTGGGACTAATTTCACAACACATCAAACTGAAAAATCATATTCTGTTTATCAAACAATCCTTCTTGTCAATGAGAATTATATTAAACAAAGTAGTACATTTGTAACATTCCTGTAATCTAAATCAAAACTAGTCCCCCCTTAACTAGAGTAATAAATAGTTAATTTATTTCTATACTGAATGATTGAGAATTTAATAGTTTCATTTTCTGGACTTATAGGTTTTTTGACCATTTTTTTAATTCTATTACGATATCAATCGAATCGAATTACTAATATTTATTTGGTTATTATTTTCCTGATTATATCAACCCGAATGTTGTTGGTAGGTACTCTGAATATTGATAATAATCCTTTTATAATAGTGCTACTCAGTAAATACAACAACTTATCAATTGTAATTATTCCTTGTAGCTACTTATATTTTTCCAACTTAATAAAGGATCAAAAAGAAATTGAATTAAAGAATTTCAATCATTTTATAATTCCATTAGTCTTTAATATAATTGATTACATACTAGAGAATAAATATGTAAACATAACTAAGGTTGATTATTCTTACTACATCTTTTTTACAATTTATACGATTGTTTATTTTTTCCTTATTTTTAGGCTACTCAATACAAATATTTGGAATAGAAAAGGAGAAATTAGTATTGTTGTGAAGCAAAACCAATTAATTAAAAAATGGAGTATTTACTTTTTTTTATTTTTAGCGATTACTGCCCTACGATTAATTACTGTTTTACTTTGGGAAATAAATAATACCAAATATATTTTTGGGACAAGCTATCTATGGATTTCTGCTGTTTTTTGGCTGATTTTATATTTTAAAATTATTATTTCTCCTGAAATACTGTACGGCTATACTTTTTTAAATTCGAAAATAAATGAACAAAAAAAGAATGATAATCCAATCATTTCTTTTTGGACTAATTCTCCAATTTCAGCAATTAGTAATTCACAAGATATCCAACTAAATGGAAAAATTAAAAATTCTATTGAACAATATATGAGTGAAGTAGATCAATTTTCATTTCATAATCAAGCCTATCGAAATGCTAAATTTTCTCTAACTGATTTAGCCAATAAATTAAATATCCCTAAAAGTCATCTTACCTATCTATTCAAATACCATTCTAAAATATCTTTCCCTGAATATAAAAAAATAGTCCGTATTTATGATGGTTTAGAATTAATCAACTCAGGATATTTAGCAACCAATACTTACGATTCTTTAGCTAAGGAGATTGGTTTTACCTCTTACAACACTTTCTTTGTAAGCTTTAAAGATGTAACAGGATCAACTCCTCAGGAATTTCTTGTCAAAATATTGAAAAACAAACATTACGCTTAATTCCATAAAAAAAGGTTCAATTTAAATTGAACCTTTTTTGTATATAAATTTTCTATTATTTTTTATAATACTTTTTATACTTTGGATAAGTAACAGCTCCTAACAACGTAATCCCTCCTAGCGTTTCCCAAATCCAACTTAATGATTTTGCCTCTCCACTGGCATACGAATGCAAACCAACTAAGTGAAAGTTTACTCCATAATACGTAAATAAGATCGATACAAAAGCCAACATACTCATCAAGTTAAAAATCCACTTTCCTCTCAAAGCAGGTACAAATCGGGCATGAATTACAAACGCATAGACCATAATACTAATCAATGCCCAAGTTTCTTTTGGGTCCCACCCCCAATAACGTCCCCAACTTTCGTTAGCCCATTGTCCACCAAGGAAGTTTCCAATCGTCAACATAATCAACCCAATTGTCAATGCCATTTCGTTAATATAGGTCAGCTCCTGAATATTCAAATCCATTTTAGCTTTATTCTTCTCATTGGTAAACAAAATCAATATTAAAGAAACTAATCCTAGAATCATACCTAAAGCAAACGGACCATAACTAGCTACAATTACTGCCACGTGAATCATTAACCAATACGAATTGAGGACTGGTTGCAAATTAGCGATTTCAGGATCAATCCAATTCATATAAGCTGCCATTAAAATCATAGCCGTTACAAATGCAGATGAGGCTACCGTTAATTTTGATTTTCTATCGAAAGCCAAACCAAAGAACATAGTCGCCCAAGCCACATAAATAATTGATTCATATGCATTACTCCATGGTGCATGACCCGAAATTACCCAACGAGCAATTAACCCTAAAGTATGTAATCCAAAGAGCAATCCAATAGTGACATGCATCACATTAATACTTATATGTATTGCTTTTCTTGATTTATAAATATCTACAATACATAGCAATAGCATCAAAACAGCAGCTGCCAAATACCAATACGGCAAATTTTTGAAAACATCATATTTATTATAGGCAATCTCTAAATCAATTTTATCTTCCGAAGGCATCACCGTACTTCCAAATTTCTTTTGAAAACCTTTTAAACTTTCCAATAATTCATTAGCCGAGGTATAATCATTAGAAGTCGCCGCAGTATTTAAAGTTCCAAAATACAAAGGTAAAATACTCTTCGTATAAGTAGCATCCATGCCCTTCATACCTGATTCATTCAACTCCAAATATGAAATCCATTTGCTGTTGGGGTCATTGGGAATAGGAAAAATTTTCAAAATTCGACCACTTAATGCCGATTCCATCAAATTCACTTTTTTGTCTGTTTCAATAAAATCTTTTTCAAACTGATTGGGATTAGCACTTTTGAAAGACTCTTCTAAATAAGGTGTCAATTTGTAATTTCCTTTAGCATCAAAAAAAGAAATAAAAGGAGCAAACTTCGCTTTGGAATCTATCCCGATTACTTTACGAATACTGTCATTTCCTGCTTTGATATAAATAATGGGTACCTGAATCCAAGCACTGGCATACTGGGTCATCGACAAAAATGCTTGATCAGAATTCATTCCGTTGTAGGTATCTGCATGACTCACTTTTCGCAACAATTCAGAAGAAAAAGTATTAATTGGCTTCATTCGTCCACCGGCATCTTGAATAATCAAACGACCAAACTTTGCGGCATGCTCTTCTGATACTTTGTATTTTACAATCAAAGAATCGATTTCTTTTAGAGAGGGCATTTTTTGACTAGTCCCCGAATGACTATGGACTGCTGTTGCCTCGTGCGTATGATGCTGTTCTTGAGACCAACCATTCCAACTGAACATCAAAATCAAAAGCATCAGCAAATTTGCTTTCTTCGATTTCACCACTTCTAATTTTCGTTTCAAATCGGCAAAACGAGAATGTTTCGTAAACAAAATGGCCATCATAGCAATATACAAAAGGAAGTATCCTAAATAAGTGATATTGGTTCCCCAAAAATCATGGTTAACAGATAACACGGTTCCTTTTTCATCAGGATCAAAAGACGATTGAAAGAAACGAAAGCCTTTGTAATCCAAAACGTGATTCATATAAATTTGAGCATCAAATGTTTCTGTTGTGTCTTTAACTGTCACCTGACTTTCAAAAGCCGAATAACTTTTCTCTGTTCCAGGGTATTTTTTAGCAATAAAATCATTCAATTTAATAGTAAAAGGCAATTCATAGGTTTTGCTTCCAAAAAAGAAAGAATAGTCTTTGTTACCAATTTTTACTGTTTGTGGTTCGCCCGTTTTTCCTTTCGAACCTAAAATTGTTACCTCTTTTTCTTGTCCTTCGGCTTTCAACTTAATCACTAAAGCATCTTCGTGATTTTTGGCTTTAAAATCATTACTAGATTCATACGCAATAACTCCTCGAGTGGGAACATCTGGAAAAACAAATCGCTTTTCGCCAATAGAATACAACGAACGCATCATTAAGGGTTGTACAATGTCTTTTTCAACTTTGCCTTGCAACTTATCCGCCATTCGCATAAAATTTCCCTCAAAAGGAGTTTGAATGGTAGGCGCTGCTCCTGTAGTATTGATATTGATAGCTCCTGCTGTAGGTTTATTCAATGCAAATAACACGTTGTGAATATTCTGCACTTCGCCTTCTTTTAAAAAATGTTCTTCTCGACCACCCGCACCAGCTTCTACTAATTTCAAATACAAAGTTCCTTTGGCATCTGGAGTAATTTTTTGTTTGGCACCCATAATATAATTAGAGTACTCTATTTTGAAGGGACTGTCGGCAAATTCGCCAGAAAGTGTAAAATTATTATTGGCAACCGGAGAAAGTAATAACGGCTTCTCAAACACACGTCTTTTCATTTCGCCTTTGTACTCCCCATCTACAAAAACAGTCAAAAAGGTTTTATCTGAATATACTTTATTTTCTGTTGCGCCTTCGCGAATAGGCATCACCCCTTCATAACTTATGTAACGGGTAATAAAAGCGCCTAAAAGAATAAAAACGAATGCCAAATGCAATAACAAAGTAGCCCATTTTTCTTTTTTCAACAATTGGTAACGCTTTATATTTCCAATGAAATTAATCATAAAAAATACCATTATTACTTCAAACCACCAAGCGTTATATATCCATATACGAGCAGTATCTGTATTGTATTTACTTTCAATAAAAGTCCCTGCTCCCATCGCCACAGCAAAAACTATAAAAAGAACCGCCATCAAGCGGGTAGAAAACAAAATTGAGCTTATTTTTTTATCCATTAGTAAGGAATTATATTTTTGTATAAGTGGGACAAAAGTACTTAAAAATGTTGACTTCCATAATCGGACACTTGTTAATTTAATCCAAAAATAAGCCTCATTAGGATTTGAATAAATTGAAGCCAAACTCTTCATTTTTTTGCTAAATTTGCGGGTATGACTAAAGTAATTATTATCGGATCTGGAAATGTAGCGCAACATTTGATTCAGGCTTTTCAAAATAAAATTGTTTTGGATAGCCAAATTGAATTGGTTCAGGTGTTTGCGCGCAATAAAAAGAGTCTGACTCACCTACTCGATTCCAATAGTATTACTTCTGACTACACCCAATTACAAGCGGCAGATGTTTACATTATAGCAGTATCCGATGATGCTATTGCTGAGGTTTCGTCCCAATTGCCTTTTGAAAATCAATTGGTGGTTCATACTTCGGGAACGGTACCTTTGACTACTTTAGAAAATAAAAATCGTCGTGGAGTTTTTTATCCGTTACAAACGTTTTCCAAAGACAAAGCAGTGAATTTCAAAACAATTCCCATTTGTTTAGAAGCCGAAAATGAAAAAGATTTAGAAACGCTAAACCAAATTGCTAATGCAATTTCAGATGCTGTATACCAAATCAATTCTGATCAACGGAAAGCCTTGCATGTAGCGGCCGTATTTGTGAATAATTTTGTCAATCATTTGTACCAAATAGGAAACGAAATTTGCAATACTAACAACGTTTCTTTTGAGATTCTAAAACCTTTGATTCAAGAAACGGCGAATAAAATTGTGTCGCTTTCGCCAAAAGAAGCCCAAACAGGCCCAGCAAAACGAAACGATATAACCACAATTGAAGCACACCAACAGTTTTTGACTGATGAAAACCAATCTACTATTTATACACTACTAACTCAATCTATACAAAATAATGGCAAAAAGCTATAAAGAAATAATGAACGACATCACTACTTTTATTTTTGATGTTGACGGCGTACTTACTGATGGTTCTGTTTTTGTTTCTACCGAAGGAGAAATGTTACGAACCATGAATATTCGTGATGGTTATGCCCTAAAATCAGCGGTAGATTGTGGCTATAATGTGTGTATCATTTCGGGAGGAAGCAACGAAGGGGTTCGTGTTCGTTTACGTAATTTAGGCATTACCGATATTCATTTGGGAACACCCGATAAAGTAGCCACTTTTGATGAATACACCGATATTTATAATATCAAACCGGAACAGGTATTATATATGGGAGACGATATTCCTGACTATCACGTAATGAAATTAGTAGGATTACCTACTTGTCCTCAAGATGCTAGCCCTGAAATCAAAGCCATTTCTACTTATATTTCACATAAAAATGGAGGAAAAGGTGCTGTTCGTGATGTGATTGAACAAGTGATGAAAGTGCAAGGAAAATGGATGGAAAACTTTGACGGAAAACACGATTAATAATTCTATCCAATGCTTAGACATAAATTAGCCAATTATTCATTGATTTTAGCTTCGGGTTCGCCGAGACGCCAACAATTTTTCAAAGATTTGGATTTGGATTTTGAAATTCGGCTTAAAGAAATAGAAGAAGTCTATCCTCCTGAATTGAAGGCCGAAGCCATTACTAATTATTTAGCCGAACTAAAAGCCAATGCTTTTGAAGGAGAATTAAACGATAACGAAATTCTAATTACAAGTGATACCATTGTTTGGCACAACAATACTGCTTTGGGGAAACCCAAAGATGAACAAGATGCTTTTGCCATTTTAAAATCATTGTCGAATACCACTCACGAAGTCATAACTTCGGTTTGTTTTAAAACTAAAGAGAAAACAGATACTTTTTTTGAAGTAACTAAAGTAACTTTTAATACGCTAAGCGATGAAGCTATTCAGTATTATTTAGACCATTACAAACCGTACGACAAAGCGGGAGCTTACGGAATTCAAGAATGGATTGGTTTTGTTGGTGTAGCCAAAATAGAAGGTTCTTACACCAATGTAATGGGAATGCCAACAGATAAAGTATTTGATTATTTAAACAATTTAGACAACTAAACTATGTACATTTCATTTTTCAACGATTTTGCACGCGAAGCCATTGGTACTGGAATTGTTTTGATACTACTGGTACTATTACGAGTAATCACGACTAAATTAGTACGCCGCTATGCGCGTTTGAGCCAAACTATAGAAAGAAGAACAAATTTGGTAATTAAATACCTGCATTTACTAATTAATATTCTCTTAATTGTAGCTTTAATTATTATTTGGGGAGTTGATGCCAAAGACATTATTATAGCTGTATCGTCAATTGCAACGGTTGTAGGTGTGGCGATGGTTGCACAATGGTCTATTCTGAGTAATATTACTTCGGGAATTATTTTATTTTTTTCTTATCCATTTAAAATTGGAGATACCATTCATATTCACGATAAAGATTTTCCCGTGATTGCTGAAATTGAAGACATCAGCGCTTTTTACATAAGTATGATTAATAAAGAAGGCGAATTAGTAATCTATCCTAATAACTTATTGCTACAAAAAGGAGTTTCGATTATTAATACTGATTTTGAACCTACTGATTTTACAGATTAAATCCAATTCATTTACTAAGAGTAAAATCAATCAACGATGAAGGCAAAAACTAAAACATGGAAAAAAAGTTATACTTGGGTACTTGTAATTAATGCCATTTATATCTTGTTGTTTTACCTCATAATGCAGTTATACGCTTAAACTATGCAATTATTTGACTGGATCATACTCGTTGTTACACTGCTATTTATAGTAATTTATGGTGCTTGGAAAAGTCACGGAAGTAAAAACGTTCAAGACTACATTCTTGGAAGTAATGAAACGCCTTGGCACGTTGTTGGACTTTCTGTAATGGCAACACAAGCCAGCGCTATTACCTTCTTATCTACTCCGGGACAAGCCTATCATGACGGAATGGGATTCGTTCAGTTTTACTTTGGTTTACCCATCGCTATGGTAATTGTTTGTGTAACATTCATTCCTATTTATCACAAATACAAAGTGTACACCGCTTACGAATATTTGGGCAAACGATTTGATTTACGCACCCGTTCTTTGGCTGCTATCCTCTTCTTATTTCAAAGAGGACTCGGAACAGGATTGACTATTTATGCTCCAGCTATCATTCTGTCAGCCTTATTGGGTTGGAATATCAATTATCTGAATATTATTATTGGAGTACTGGTTATTATTTACACCGTAACTGGAGGAACCAAAGCGGTCAACGTAACCCAAAAACAGCAAATGTTTGTCATTTTGCTAGGGATGGTAATTACCTTTTTTTGGATATTGTATTACTTGCCCAATGACATGAGTTTCAGTAATGCGATGCACATTGCTGGTGCTAATGCTAAAATGGACATAGTCAATTTTTCGCTTGATCCAGAAGAAAAATATACGTTTTGGAGCGGAATTACGGGCGGTTTTTTCTTGGCTTTAGCCTACTTTGGCACAGACCAATCTCAAGTGGGGCGCTATTTATCTGGGAAATCAGTAAGAGAAAGTCAGATGGGATTATTGATGAATGGACTATTAAAAGTCCCAATGCAATTTTTTATTCTATTGACAGGAGTTTTAGTTTTTGTCTTCTTCCAATTCAATCCTGTTCCGTTAAATTTCAATCCAAATAATAAAATTATAGTTGAAAATTCGCCATTCAAAAAGGAATATCATACACTAGAAAAAAAGTTGGAATTGGTGTCTGAAGACAAGAAAGTAATCAACCTCTTGTACATTGACCAACTCAATCAAGATTACGACAATCCTATTCTTAGAAAAGAAATGATTGCTCTATCTAACAAAGAAAAAGACTTAAGAGATCGTGCCAAAGAAATCATTTCCAAAGCTGATATTCACAGCGAAACGAACGATAAAGATTATGTGTTTTTTCACTTTATCTTAAATTATTTACCCAAAGGACTCATCGGATTGTTACTAGCTGTAATCATTTCAGCAGCCATGTCATCAACCGCTTCGGGATTGAATGCATTGGCTTCCACCACAACCATTGATATTTACAAACGCAATTTACGAGTAGAAAAATCCGAGAAGCATTACCTGAATGCCAGCCAACTTTTTACTTTATTTTGGGGAATTGTGGCCATTCTTTTTGCTTGTATTGGCACCTTATTTGAAAACTTAATTCAATTGGTCAACATCATTGGGTCTATATTCTACGGAACAGTGTTAGGAATATTCCTAGTAGGTATTTACTCCAAACGAATTCAATCGGATGCTATTTTTTACAGCGCCGTTTTTAGCCAAATTACCATATTTATTATTTACTACTTTGCCATTTATATTTACCCAAGTGGCGAAGAAAAATTAGGGTATTTATGGCTCAATTTCATAGGTGCTTTATTGACCATAGTTATTGCTTGGCTTCTGGAGCGATTGGTATTCAAAAATCAGAAAGTCTTTGTTAGCTAAATAAAAAAATCCCGTTTAAAATTTTAAACGGGATTTTTTTTATTGCAATGAATGGCAAATTATTTCTTGCTCCATTCAGCAATACTGTCTTTATTCATTTTTACGTAATCTTGATTTTTAGCTTCTTCTGCAGCCTCTAGAGATAATTTTGCGGTTTCAATAGCGCCTGATTTATCACCTTGTTTTGCTTGAATCAACGATTTTAATCTTAAAAACCAAAATGGTTTGTCTTTACTCAATTCTAACGATTTATTTACATAGACCAATGATTTTGCTAAATCATTATTGGATTGATATAAAAAGTTCGCTGCTGAATAATAATCATTGGCTGTAGGACCGGCCAATACTTTTTCAATACTTGCCATCGCCGTTTTTTGAGTAGGTACTTCAAACTTTAAAGCCACGTAGGAGTTCTCCCAAAAAATTTCTAAAAATGCTGAATTGGTTTCTAAACCCGAGACACTAATGGTTAAACTTTCTACTGGTTTTGATAATGCTTCTTCTTTTACCGTAGTTTTCAATGCTACGTTAGCTTCATTGAATTGTTCTGGTAATCCCCAGTTATCAGTAGTCGTATAAAAAATAATATCCCAACTTTCAATTCTTGGTACTGTGTACAAAGCATATTTTCCTTTCTTCAAGGTTTTTCCGTCAATGATTACATCATCGCTAAAAGATACGGTTGTATTTTCATTGGCACCTGTTCTCCAAAGTTTACCAAACGGTACTAAATTTCCAAAAACAGGTCTTCCTTTTGCTCCTGGACGAGAATAATTTAATTCTACTTCTGTCAATCCAACCATTTGATTGACAGCAGCTCTTGGACTGGCTTGTGGTGTTTTAATTTGTGCTTGAGCAACAAATTGAGAAATTAATACTGCTAATGCAAAAATTATTTTTTTCATAGTTTTGTTTTTTAGTTTTCCAAATTTACAAATTCAATTGAATGTTCAGTGTTAATATTAATTTAATACACGTACAACTTCAGCATTCAACTCTTTAAAGTGATTGATTACCCTATCTGCCTCGTCCAAGTTCTGGTCTTTGGAATGTTCACTATTGTATCCCACACAAAAAATACCAGCCGCTTTAGCCGCTTTTACTCCGTTAGTACTGTCTTCAATCACAATACAATTTTCTTTTGGAGCTATCGACAAAGAAGCAGCATGTTCAAAAATAGCCGGATGTGGTTTGGACTTTGGAAAATCTTCTCCACTCACAATATGAGTGAAAAAATCGTGTAAGCCAAAACGAGTAAAAACTCGGTCAATGGTCACTTTAGAAGCCGAAGAAGCCACAATTAGTTGGATTCCGTTTTGGTGTAAATCTTCAATTAAAGCACGAACACCTTCTAATAATTCCAAATCTTCTTTGGTATCAAAAGCATCATTAAAAATACTTCTTTTTCGCTGAATCAAATCTTCTACCTCCTGCGCTAGCTGAAATTGTTCTTTTAAAGTTTGAAATGTATTCCGAGTAGAAAATCCTGTAAACGAAGTGTACATCGCCTCGGTTACCTCAATATTCAATTCTGCAAATTGTTTGTAATACGCATAGCGGTGTACTGGCTCTGTATCCACAATTACACCATCCATATCAAAAATTACCGTTTGTATCATATTTTTATACTATTCACTAATTACTCTCTATTCAATAAATAACGAATCACCGTTTCAGCAGCATATAAGCCAAATAAGCCTGGCATGTAACTATTGGTGCCGTAAAATGATTTCTTAAAATTCTTTCCGTCAGTAGTTTTTAAACTGCTTTCATCTTGTATTTCTGAAGAGAAAACTACTTTCACTCCTTTGTCAATTTTCACTTCTTTCAAACGGCGTTTAATGGTGCGAGCTAAAAAGCAATTCTCCGTTTTACTAATATCGGACACTTTAACTTTAGCGGCTTCCATTTTGCCTCCAGCACCCATACTGCTGATGACTTTTACTCCTTTTCGTTTGGCCGCAATAATCAAATTCAATTTAGGAGTGACACTATCGATACAATCTAAAACATAATCAAATTCAGGTGAAACCAATTCAAACGCACGTTCTGGCGACAAAAATTCTTGGATTCGAGTCAATTGCAATTCGGGATTAATGTCCATTAAACGGTCGCCTACAATCGTAATTTTAGGTTGACCAACGGTAGAATGTAAAGCGGGTAATTGTCGGTTAATATTGGTAATATCCACCACATCGCCATCAACTATAGTCATATTGCCTACTCCTGCTCTTGCTAAAAATTCAGCAGCAAAAGATCCCACTCCTCCTAATCCAACGACTAATACTTTAGCGTTTTGTAATTTTTCTAATCCTTCTTTTTTAAATAATAATTCGGCTCTTTCTGTCCACTCTGCCATGATTGTGTTTATTTGTTTATTCGTTTATTTGGTTATTTGTTCTGATCCAAAGACCTTTCGGAAATTGGCATTCACTAGTTCTTGTATTTGGGCTACTGACAGCCCTTTATATTGTGCTGCCAAGTCATACACTTCTTGAATCGTTTGCTCATCCGTATCGGTTTCCAAGAAAAATTGATCGTTGGGCATGGCGCAAAAAACGGATTCTAATTGGGGCATTCGCAATAAATATTTCCCAAATGAAATGTAACAACCATTTGCCAACAATTCTTTGGCTACTTGTTCATTTTTAGAAAATCCGTGAATTAAAAAAGGAACCGAAATTTTCAATCTCTTTTTAATAGCAATCAATTCTTGAAAAGCCGCTACACAATGAATCACAACTGGTTTTTGGTACTGTTCTGCCAAAAGCAATTGACGCTCAAAAACGGTTTGCTGCAATTCAAACGGAACTTCAATTCGCTTGTCCAATCCGCATTCGCCCACTGCCAAACAACTGGAATCCTTTAATTTACTTTCGATAATAGCCAAATCACTTTCGATGCGATCTTCCACAATAAACCAAGGATGGATTCCAATAGAATAATTAGGAATTGCATCGGTAAATTCTTGAGGGTATTGATTGACTAATTCAACCACATCTGCCTGATTGCTATACGAATGAGTATGTAAATTAAAATAACGCATTAGTCATGAAACTTTTTAACTCCAGCTCGAATGGCGATTTTTAAATCGTTTTCCAAAGGCACTTTGGGACACGAATATTTGTGACTATACGCACAATACGGATTATACGAGGTATTAAAATCAATCACAATAGTATCTCCTTGCGGAATTTTCATGTCAATGTATTTTCCGCCAATATAACTTTCGTTCCCGCAAGTCAAATCAGAAAAAGGTAAAAACAAATAGTCTTTGTATTGCTCTTTCTTAGACAATTCTATATTTCTGTAAATATTGAGCTGAAAAGTTTGACCGTCAATGCTAAAATGCGCTTCTCCGTATTTCACATAAACCGGTTTTCTATCTGTAGACGTTTTCATTTCAAAAGGTTGCTCGTTCTCCGTGCGAATGAATTTAGCCACCACGTAGAACTTTTCATTGGCAGGATAAAAATCTAAGGTTTGAAACGTTTTTAAATCTTCAGGTAAAAGCGGACTCGTTTTAGCATCGGCATATTCGGCATTCAATTCGTTTTGGAATTTTTCTACCGCAGCCAGGCTGAATTGGGCTTGGGCAAAGCCAAACTGCAACACCATTAAAAGTACAAGTAAGTTCTTCATCTGAATATCTTTTCAACAAAAATACTACACAATACAACAGAAAACAAAGTGTTTTCTATTCAAATGAAATTTATTTCACATAGTGCTAATTTCAAAAATAAATCCTTGACTAAAAGTTGGTACCTTTGTCGCTCAAACTATACTATGATTCAGTCCGGACTGCAACGTTACATCAATAATTTTAGAGGCTTTCGAAGAGAAGTTTGGATTTTGGCGTTAATTACCTTTATTAATCGTGCAGGGACAATGGTATTGCCCTTTTTATCCAAATACCTAAAAGAAGACTTGCATCTTTCCTATTCACAAGTAGGTTGGATTATGGTATGTTTTGGTTTTGGATCGATGCTAGGCTCTTGGTTGGGCGGAAAATTATCCGACAAAATTGGGTTTTACAAAATCATGATTTTCAGTTTGTTTACTAGTGGTGTGTTGTTCTTTTTCTTGCAATACGTCACTTCGTTTTGGACTTTGTGCGTCAGTATGTTTACTATTATGGTTATTGCCGATATGTTTCGTCCTGCCATGTTCGTTTCGTTAAGTACTTATGCCAAACCCGAAAACCGCACCCGAGCCTTAACTTTAGTGCGTTTAGCTGTTAATCTTGGTTTTGCTGCAGGTCCCGCCTTAGGAGGTTTGATTATTTTGAGTCAAGGCTATCAAGCGTTATTTTGGGTCGATGGAAGTACCTGTATCATTGCGATTGTACTCTTTGCAGTATTGGTCAAAGAAAAGAAAGTTCCTGAAGATTTGATTGCCAAAAAACAAGCTGAATCCGAACGGGAATAAGTGTTTAAAGACAAAATATTTTGGATTTTCTTATTCGTTTGTTTCATTACCGCAGTCTTATTTTTTCAGTTATTTACCACGTTACCGCTCTATCACAGTGAGCATTTTGGTTTAACCGAATTTCAAAGCGGACTGATTTTATCATTCAACGGAATTCTCATTTTCTTTTTAGAAATGCCCATTGTCAGCTATTGCCAACGCAAAGACATCAGTAAACTGAGTATCATTCTTTGGGGATGTGTCTTAATGGCGATTAGTTTTTACATTTTGCTATTCAACGCTTGGGCGGGCATCTTAATTGTGAGTTTACTCTTTATCACTTTTGGCGAAATGTTCATTTTTCCTTTTTCCAATTCCTTTGCAATGAGTCGCGCGCCTAAAGGTCACGAAGGGCGTTATATGGCGCTGTTTACTATGAGTTTCAGTTTAGCGCATATAGCGAGTTCTAAAATGGGCTTGGAAATCATTAGCCAATGGAATTACCAAGCCAATTGGTTTGTCATGGGTAGTCTAGGCGTAATTGCTGTGTTGTGTTGTATTTGGTTGCAACGTTTATTGGCTTTGGAACACTAATCTCTTTTCAGAAAAAAATGTTGGCATTTTCTTATCAAAAAGTTAATTACGTTAAATTTTTGTAAAGGTATTTTTGGGTACAAAAATCAATTAATAGGTTTGCTTCGTTAAAAACAAAAATCAGTCGTATTAATTAAATTGTATACTATGAATATCAAAAAACAGTATTTTACATTAGCACTTGCTTTTACTTTAATTATTGGTGGTTCTATTGCTGTATTGGCACAAAATAAGAAAAACCAAGACCGCTTAGAAATCAACAACACTTTGGATGATGTGGTGATGACTTGGAACAAAACCACACCCGAATCAGAAATGAATGACGATGTAAAAGCCTTAAAAAAATACGGTGTAACCATCAATTATTCGGATGTGAAACGTAATACCAAAAACGAAATAACGGGTTTAAAACTAAGCTACGAAGACGAAAAAGGGAATAAAGGCGAATTGAAACTCAACCAGCAATCGCCTATTTCGACTATTAACTTTTACAAATATGGAAACGAAATTGGTTTTGGAACACCTGCTAATTCCAATGGAATGGGTAACTTTTTCTTTAATGGTTTACCCAATGGAGACGCATTGAAGCAGTTTGGTTTCCATGATGAAGACGGAAATCCATCAACTGAAAACTTCCGATTTAATTTCTCTGACAAAAACGATGCTCCAAAATCGACTAAAAAATCCAAAATTGTCATCAAAAAACCGAATAAAAAAGACTTAATTATTGAAGATGGTGAAGTCATTTCAGGAAAAGACGATTACACTACCGAAGAAATTGAAAAAATCAAAAAAGATGCTGAAATAAGTTCCGATAGTTTTGGGACTACAGAAGCGAACCCATTAGGCGAATTTGATTTACGAAATGAAAAAGGCATTCAAGATTTCAAGAAAAAAATCAAAAAAATGATGCATTCTGAAGATACGGATGCCGACGAAAAATCAGAATTGGCTAAAGCCAAAGAGGAAATGATCAAAGCAAAAGAAGAATTAGAAAAAGCCCGAATCGCCTTGGAGAAAGCCAGTCAGTCGAAATCCAAAAAGAAATAAGTAACAAAAAATCATATATTTGTCAAACTAAACTTGTTTGCATTACCTATTCGCTATCGCTCGAGCCAGTTTCTTAAAAAATATTGATATTATTTATAGATTCCGAAATAAATTCGGAATGACAAAATTCGTACTTTTTCTAACCCTCTATTTTACCAAAAAAAGCAATGTTCAAAGTGTTAGCCAAAATCAACAAAATACTATTGCCGAGTTTAACCAAACAAGGTTTGGATGTCACCAAAGCGAAGAAATGGCAGATGGCATTGATAGGATACCGTTATTATGTAACCTGTAGAGCCTTAGACAAATAAATACCGAAAGGCAGTAGTTGTCCAAAAAAAGCAGTTATTTTTTAATTTTCGATTTGGATATCTACTAATTTTACCTATATTTGCACCCGAATTAAGGCCTCGTGGCGCAACTGAATAGCGCATCTGATTACGGCTCAGAAGGTTACTGGTTTGAATCCAGTCGAGGTCACGAATAAAAACAAAACAATCCAAAAATAATCAAGTTTACTTGAAATTATTTTTGGATTGTTTGTTTTTTCAAAGCGGAGCTTTACTGGATATACAATCCAGAAACTGCTTGAGCGTTTTTTTGTTTTAATAGTATTAGCTAAAAGTCAGGAGACTTTACGTAGCAGGGATTTTTAAGATAATAAAAACCCGATAATATATAAACTATATCAGGTTTTTATAATTTCTATTAAATTTAGTTTTTTTGCTGTTTGATTGTCCATTTGTTTAACTTATCAATAAGTTTATTTATTTGACCTTCATTTAATTGTGCAACCCCAGCCTGTCCGTCTCCTGAAATCCAAAGAACTTTAACGCCAAGAATGGTATCTTTCTTTACAGTTCTATTTAAGTCTAAATTAATTGACTCACCTTTTTCTAATTTCAATATTAATTCCTTCAGCTTTTCTAATTGCTTTAAAAAATCATCTGCATTATTAGACTGTGCTATTGTCATTCCTTCATCGAATTGATTCGTTGTAGGCATATAAGAAAAATATTCTTTTCTTAGAATTTCTCCATTTTCTTTAACTGTAGTTACTCCCATCCTTAAACCAGTCATAGATTCAACAATATAATCTGTTTTTTTAATTTCCTGTGCATTTGTTGATAATGCAAAGACCGCTAATAATAGCAATAATAACTTTTTCATATTTTATAAATTAAATTTTGTCAAATATAATAAAAATTGTAGGCACTTATGCGTTCATTCAAAAAATAAATCTTTTGATTTTTGATATATGGATATTTCAGAAGAAAGTTTTATTGCAAATCTTGGTGTTCACATAAGACAATTACGTGAAAAGAAAAATATGTCTCAACAAGATTTAGCAAATGATTGCGCTATTCCTAAATCTCAAGTTGCTAGAATAGAAAGAGCTAAAATAAATACAACTGTACGTACATTAATAAAAATAGCTAATGCTTTAGGGATTGAACCTAAAGAATTAATGGACTTTTCTATCAAATAAAAGTAGTACCCGACTCCTCGAAATCTCAACGCTTTACCAAATACATAAAATAATTATTCCCATTATTTCCCAATAGAAATAAGTAATTTAGCCCCAACAGGAACCAATACAATTCTATGACCACCTATTTCTTTGACACCACCTACCAAGACACCACTTATGGTGAGGAAGCCATGCACCTCAAAGAATTTAAATCCTGTCAGTTTATTAATTGTGATTTTACCGCTTGTAATTTTATTGGGGTTACTTTTATTGACTGTACATTTACCAATTGCAACTTTAATAGCACCAAACTCAATCATACCGCTTTACGAACCGTACATTTCAACAACTGCAAAATGCAAGACATTAATTTCTCCATGTGCGATAAATTAATTTTTGAAATAGCGTTTAGCCGTTGCAACTTGGATTTCTCCAAATTTTATACGCTAAAACTAAAAGAAACGCAGTTTAAAAACTGTAGTTTGATTGCTGTCGATTTTATGGCGACTGATTTGTCAGAAGTAGTTTTTGACCATTGTGATTTGTATCGCGCAGAATTTGACAAAGCCAATGCCTCAAAAGCTGATTTTAGAACCAGCTACAATTATACCATTGACCCTGAGAAAACCAAAATTAAAAAAGCCACTTTCGCTTTAGAAGGCCTTAAAGGATTGTTGTTCAAACACAATATTATTGTGGAGTAATTAGTTTAAAGATAATTTTCCGTCAGTTCGAGTGATTTTCTTCCGATACTTCGGGAAGAAAATAGTATCGAGAAAAAGGAAAATTGTATTTAAAACGGTTCTCGATACATTTTTTGTTTCGCTTCACTTCACAAAAAACACTCGAACTGACGTTTTAAATAATTACAATCGAAACTCCATTTTGTAGTCTTCCATCAAGTAGCCGTGGTCTAAGGCAACGTCTTCTTCTCCTACAATGTCAAACCCCATTTTTTGATAAAAGGTAACTGCTGTATTGAATCGATTCACATTCAAAGACACAGCATCAGATTGATTTTCTGTAGCCGCTTTCACTACCGAATCAATCAACAACTTCCCTGCTCCTTTGCCTTGCGACTCGGGTACTAAATAAATCTTATGCAATCGGGTGGTGTTTTGTCCTAAATAATGGTGTTCATAGGAAGCAAAACCCAAAACAGTTTCGTTTTCTTTCACCAAAATAAATTGATGTCCCTTCTCCTCCATTTGCACCGTCAACGCTTCATCAGAATAAAACAATTCCAACATGTACTTTAATTGCGCCGCAGGAACAATGCTGCCGTAGGTATCTGGCCACGTTCTATACGCGATATCACGTATTGTTGCTGTATCTACTGGTGAACCTTTTTGAATGAAAAGCATTTGAAACTAGATGGTTAGATGATTAGACTGTTAGACTTTTTAGATTTTGAAATTGACTTTTGAAATTGACTTTTGAAATTGTAATTGATTTTTGAAATTGTTTTAAACCATATAAGGAATATAAGAAAATATAAGGTTTCGTTATTAAACAATGAATTTTGAAATTGACTTTTGAAATTGTAATTGACCTTTGAAATTGATTTTTGATATTGCTATCCGTGAACGGTTTCGCTTTTACCATAATTAGTAATGATAGAAGCTTCAAAATCCAACCATTCTCTCCAGCGTTGCTCCACATCAATGCCTTCTCCGTATTTTCGGGCATAGCCAATAAAAGTAGTATAATGACCCGCTTCACTTTCCATCAAATCACGATAGAAGGTCGACAATTCTTCGTCTTCAATATTTTCGGAAAGTACTTTAAAACGCTCACAACTTCTGGCCTCAATCATCGCCGAAAACAACAAGCGTTCTACTAAGCCCGAAACCCGACTCCCCGTATTGCTTCGTTTCATGTACAAATACAATTCATTCACATAATCATCTTTGCGTTCGCGACCTAATTTCAGTCCGCGTTTGATGATGATATTGTGTACTTGTTCAAAATGGTCGATTTCTTCTTTGGCCAAAGCCAATAAATCCTGAACTAAATCTTGATGCTCCGAATTGTGTGTAATGATTGTAATAGCATTGGTAGCGGCTTTCTGTTCGCACCAAGCGTGATCCGTCAGAATTTCTTCAATGTTTTTCTCAACAATATTTACCCATCTTGGGTCGGTAGGTAGTTTTAATCTCAGTATGGACATTTGAATCGGAATTTATAAGGGAGTAAAAATAAAAAAGTTTAAAGTTTTGCGAAACAGTGTTACACAAAACTTTAAACTTTATATCAATAAGGAGTGCTATCTTAGAAAACGAAGATGGCTCTTTCGCTCATCATTTCATTTACTTCAGCAGCTACTTCTTCAATTACATCTTCGTCAGTATGATTCATCAAGACTTTATCAATAAGTGCTACAATAGTTTCCATATCTTCTTCCACTAAACCACGAGTAGTAATCGCAGCAGTTCCCACACGAATTCCTGAAGTAACAAATGGTGATTTGTCATCAAATGGAACCATGTTTTTATTTACTGTAATTTCTGCTTTTACTAACGCATTTTCAGCGTCTTTACCAGAAATGTTTTTGTTTCTTAAGTCAATCAACATCATATGATTGTCTGTACCACCAGAAATGATTTTATATCCTCTTTTCACAAAAGCGTCAGCCATAGCTTTCGCATTTTTTTGCAACTGCATCGCATACGTAAAGAATTCATCTTTCAAAGCTTCACCAAAAGCAACTGCTTTAGCAGCGATGATATGCATTAACGGCCCTCCTTGATTTCCAGGAAAAACAGCCAAGTCCAATAAATTAGACATCATTCTGATTTCGCCTTTTGGAGTAGTTAAACCAAATGGGTTTTCAAAATCTTTCCCCATCAAAATCAATCCACCACGTGGTCCACGCAATGTTTTATGTGTAGTTGTTGTTACAATATGACAGTGAGGCAACGGATCGTTCATCAATCCTTTGGCAATCAAACCTGCTGGATGCGAAATATCAGCCAATAAAATAGCACCAACGCTATCTGCAATTTGTCTGAAACGAGCAAAATCCATATCACGAGAATAAGCCGAAGCTCCAGCGATAATTAATTTGGGTTGCTCTTTAGTCGCAATTTCTTGAATTTTATCGTAATCTAATCGCCCTGTTTCTTTGTCAACACCGTAAAAAACTGGGTTGTACAAACGTCCAGAAAAATTCACTGGCGAACCGTGAGTCAAGTGACCACCGTGAGCCAAATCAAATCCTAAAATAGTATCACCTGGTTTAATACAAGCGTGGTATACCGCAGTATTAGCTTGAGAACCTGAGTGAGGTTGCACATTAGCATATTCAGCACCAAACAATTCTTTAGCTCTGTCAATGGCAATTTGTTCCACAACATCCACTACTTCACAACCGCCGTAGTATCTTTTCCCAGGATATCCTTCTGCATATTTGTTAGTCAAAACAGAACCCGCAGCTTCCATCACTTCGTCACTTACAAAGTTTTCTGATGCAATTAATTCTATTCCGTGAATTTGTCTTTCTTGTTCTTCTAAGATAAGGTCAAAAATTTGTTCGTCGCGTTGCATTTGTGTAGTTTTCGTTAATTTCCCGCAAAAATACAAAAATTCGTTGGCTAAATAGTCGCTTAGCAATATATTTGGACTAGTATTTTTTAACAAATTAATTAACAAAGGACCTGCTCTCTTTTTGATGGCATCGTTTTTGAAAAAAAGTACCCTATCCCAAACTAAAATTAAAACCACTATTCATGAAAAAAATTACACTCCTTTTTAGCTTTTTAGTTTTTATAACCAGTTGCGCACTCAAACACACCCAAGAATTAGTCCATTCTGGCGATTATGATAACGCCATCACAATAGCCGTTTCAAGTTTGGAATCCAATAAAGATAAAAAGAGCAAGCAAGATTATGTGTATTTGTTGGAAGAGGCTTTCGCCAAAGCCAAAGAAAGAGACTTGAATACTTTAAACTTGCTCGAAAAAGAGAATAATCCAACGCAAATAGAACGTATATATCAGCTTTACTTAGGATTAAATAACCGACAAGAAAAAATCAAACCTTTGCTCCCGCTGCAATTATTCAAAGAAGGGCGCGCTGCTATTTTTCCATTTGAAAATTACAACGACAAATTAATTGCAACTAAAAACGCTCTTTCTAATTATTTGTATATCAATGCCAAAGCTTTACTTAAGAGCACAAATAAAATGGATTTTCGTAAAGCTTTTGACGATTTTACTTATTTGAGCCAAATCAATCCCAATTTCAAAGACGTCAATGAGCTATTAAAAGAAGCTAAATTCAAGGGCTCTGATTATGTTTTGGTTAGCACAAAAAACGAAACCAATATGATTATTCCCGTTCGTTTACAAAACGATTTACTGGATTTTAACACCTATGGTTTGAACGACAAATGGACCGTATATCACAATGCAGAACAAGATGGAATTCGCTATGATTTTGGGGTTCGTATCCGTTTTAGAGAAGTTGTTATTTCACCAGAGCAAATCAAAGAGAAAGAGTTCATCAAAGAACGTCGCATCAAAGACGGACAAAAAAAATTAATTGATGCCAACGGAAAAGAAGTGTTGGACGAAAAAGGAAAAGTCGTTTTTGTAGACAATTGGAAAGATGTAACTGTAAAAATTAATGAAGTTAAACAATTCAAATCCTGTATGATTATAGCTAAAGTGGATTATAGCAACTGGACTACAAATCAGTTATTACAAAGCTTTCCGTTGAGTAGCGAATTCATTTTTGAAAATGTGTATGCCAATTACAAAGGAGACCGAAGAGCTGCTGACGATAGTTATTTTCCAAATTTTGATAAAAAAACAGTCCCTTTTCCTAGCAATGAACAAATGATTTTTGATACAGGTGAGGATTTAAAAAACAAACTCAAAGGTATTTTAAACCAAAATCCGCTGCGAAATTAATTACACGTCAACACATAACTAAGTCGTTGAATATCAAAAATCAACGAGTTTTATATTTTCACATCCTAACATTGACGCAAAAAAATGTTAGAAATCGCAAAATTGCTCTTGTTTTATAAAAAAAGTTGTATTTTTGCAGGCGATGAATAAAATCAGTTTACATATAACTTTCTTATCACGGATAAACACCTATTCTACTTCTCCCGAGGTACGGACACTATCTTTATAGTATCCACAAAGTGTTGTATCATTTATTCATTTTTCAATTTACCGTTTTGAAATCATTTTCGTTTTACATTGGATGTACATATCCTAAGAATTACATTTTAAATCCTTTAATACTAAGTTGGAACACTTTACAGAAGTGGGCTATAACTTGGAATGAAATTGGTTCAAAACTAATTGTTTTTGTTTCATTTAATTCAAAATTCAACTCTTGCAATGAATATTAAAATTGTTGTAACTCAAGAAGAGCATTATAAGTTTGCGGAAGAAATCTGCGATACCATTGAAACCTCTGCCAAATTAAGAGGAACTGGAATCGCTAAGAGAACTCCAGAATACATCCAGAAAAAGATGGAAAACCAAGACGCCATAATCGCTTTGGCTGATGGTAAATTTGCTGGTTTTTGTTATATCGAAAGTTGGGAACACGGAAAATTCGTAGCGCATTCGGGTTTAATTGTACACCCAGACTATAGAAATCACGGTTTAGCCAAAAAAATCAAATCAAAAGTATTTGATTATTCGCTTAAAAAATACCCTGATGCTAAAGTTTTCGGAATCACTACTGGTTTAGCCGTAATGAAAATCAATTCGGATTTAGGGTACAAACCGGTTCCATTTTCTGAATTAACTACCGATCCAAGTTTCTGGAAAGGATGTCAAACTTGTACCAACTATGAAATTTTAAAGAGCAAAGACAATAAAATGTGTCTTTGTACCGGAATGTTGTACGATCCAAAGGAAAAACCAAAAGATCCACCCAAACATCCATTTAACGTAAAAGTACTCAACAGATTAAAAAAAATTAAAGAAGCCTTATTCTTAAAAAAATAATTATACCATGAAAAAAGTTGTATTAGCCTATAGCGGAGGATTAGACACCTCATATTGCCTAAAATATTTAAAAAACGAAAAAGGATATGAAGTTCATACTGTATTAATCAATACAGGTGGCTTTGATGACGAAGAGCTACAAGCTATCGAAGACAGAGCCTATGAATTGGGAAGTGCCAAACACGCTAACCTTACAATTCTAGATAAATATTACGATAAAGCCATTAAATATTTGATTTACGGAAACGTATTAAAAAACAACACTTACCCACTTTCTGTAAGTGCTGAACGTGTTTTTCAAGCTATTGAAGCGATTAAATATGCGAAATCAGTTGGCGCAAGCGCAATTGCTCACGGAAGTACCGGTGCTGGAAACGACCAAATTCGTTTTGATTTGATTTTCCAAACCATTGCTCCTGAAATTGAAATCATCACTCCTATTCGTGATTTGAAATTATCACGTCAGGAAGAAGTGGATTATTTAGCTAAAAACGGCGTACACTATTCTTGGGAAAAAGCACAATATTCGATTAACAAAGGCCTTTGGGGAACCAGTGTGGGTGGAAAAGAAACCTTAACTTCTCACGAAGCATTACCAAGCGAAGCCTACCCTTCTCAATTGCAAAAACAAGGAGAAGAAAAAGTAACTTTGGAATTCAACGAAGGACAATTGATAGCCGTAAACGGTAAAAAAGACACGCCTCCAAACAACATTGTGATTTTAGAAAAATTGGCGAATGCCTATGCTATTGGTAGAGACATCCACGTGGGTGACACCATTATCGGAATCAAAGGAAGAGTTGGTTTTGAAGCCGCTGCTCCATTAATCATCATCAAAGCACACCATTTACTAGAGAAACATACTTTGGGTAAATGGCAACAATATTGGAAAGAACAATTAGGCAACTGGTACGGAATGTTATTCCACGAAGGACAATTCTTAGACCCAGTGATGCGTAATATTGAAACTTTCTTGGAAGACACTCAAAAAACAGTCAACGGAACCGTGACGGTAACTTTGAAGCCGTATCATTTCTCATTGGACGGAATCGAATCTAAAAACGATTTGATGAATACTGGATTTGGACAATATGGAGAAATGAACAATGCTTGGACATCAGAAGATGCCAAAGGATTCATTAAGATTTTAGGAAATGCACAAAATATATTTTCATCAGTAAACCAATTGAGTCATGATTAAAGTTGGAATAATTGGAGGTTCTGGATACACGGCGGGCGAACTCATCAGAATTTTGATGTTTCACCCCAATGCTACTCTAGATTTTGTGTACAGCACGACTAATGCTGGGAAACCTTTATCCATTGCGCATCACGATTTGATGGGCGATATCGAAATGAATTTCACTGACCAAGTAAACCCTAACGTAAATGTGGTTTTCTTGTGTTTGGGTCATGGTAAATCAAAAGCGTTTTTAGAACAAAACCAATTTTCAAACGACACTAAAATTATTGACTTAGGCAACGATTTTAGATTGACTAAAGACGCTGCATTTGACGGAAAGCAATTTGTTTACGGTTTACCTGAATTGAACAAAGCAGCAATACAATCTGCTAATCATATCGCTAATCCAGGTTGTTTTGCGACCGCAATTCAATTGGCATTATTGCCGTTGGCAAAAAATGGATTACTCAACGAAGATGTACATATTAACGCCACAACCGGAAGCACAGGAGCTGGAGTAAGTCCTTCAGAAACCACCCATTTCAGTTGGAGAAACAATAATATGTCGCACTACAAAGCTTTTGAACACCAACATTTAGGCGAAATCAACCAAAGTATTCAGCAGTTACAAACTGGATATCCTAACGAATTGATTTTTGTTCCTAACAGAGGGGATTTTGCTAGAGGAATTTTTGCTACTTTATACACTACTGTAACGGATAGTTTGGAAGATATTGTTGCGAAATATGAAGCCTATTATGCTAATCAACCCTTTGTAACAGTTACGACCACCAATATCAACATGAAACAGGTAGTACAAACCAACAAGTGTATTATTAGTTTAATGAAAAAAGGAAACCGGCTTTTAATTACATCCATAATTGACAATTTAACCAAAGGAGCCTCTGGACAAGCAATTCAAAATATGAACTTGTTATTTGGCTTAGAAGAAACCACAGGATTGCATTTAAAGCCTTGTGGATTTTAGCCCCCTATCCCCCAAAGGGGGAAAAGAAATAATTTAGATATAACTATGAACATATAAAACAATTTCCCCGTTGCTCAGTCCCCCTCCTTTGGAGGGGTTAGGGGAGGCTTATTATGAACTTATTTGACGTTTATCCTTTATACAATATCACCCCTGTAAAAGCAGTAGATTGCACTATTACAGACGATAAGGGTGTAGAATACTTAGATTTATACAGTGGTCACGGTGTAATTTCAATTGGCCATACCCACCCACACTATGTATCAAAATTAAAACAACAATTGGATGCAATTGGGTTTTATTCTAATGCGATACAAAATCCATTGCAAGTAGAATTAGCTGAAAAGTTAGGGAAATTATCCGGTTATGATGATTACAGCTTATTTCTTTGTAGTTCTGGGGCTGAGGCCAATGAGAACGCACTAAAATTAGCTTCTTTCCACAATAATAAATCACGAGTTATTGCTTTTAACAATTCCTTTCACGGAAGAACTTCGGCAGCAGTAGCTGTAACCGATAATAAAAAAATTGTAGCACCATTGAATGCGCAACAAGTGGTTACCTTTTTGCCTTTGAACCAAATCGAATTGGTCGAAGCAGAATTAAAAAAAGGCGATGTTTGCTGTGTAATTATTGAAGGAATTCAAGGTGTGGGCGGATTGGACGAAGGAACTACCGAATTCTTCCAAGACCTAGAAAAAGTGTGCGCACAATATGACGTAGTTCTCATTTTAGACGAAGTACAGTCGGGTTACGGAAGAACAGGAAAATTCTTTGCACACCAACACCACAACATCAAAGCCGACATTATTTGTTTGGCAAAAGGAATGGGTAACGGATTCCCAATTGGGGGTATTTTAATATCGCCAAAATTCAAAGCAAGTTACGGTTTATTAGGTACTACTTTTGGCGGAAGTCATTTGGCTTGTGCGGCAGGAATTGCCGTTTTGGATGTCATTAAAGAGGAAAAGTTAATGGACAATGTGAATGAAGTATATGCTTATTTCTTAGAAGCCATTCAACAAATTCCTGAAGTAAAAAAAGTAAAAGGAAAAGGATTGATGCTTGGTGTTGAATTTGATTTTGAAATCAATGACCTCCGTAAAAAAATGATTATTGACAAGCATATTTTCACTGGAAATGCCAATAACAAAAATCTATTAAGAATACTTCCACCTCTGACAATCAATAAGAAAGGTATAGATACTTTTATCGTTGCTTTAAGAGAAACTTTGAAGGAAATTCAATCTTAATTTCATGAGCACACTACTTTCAATAACAAAAAGAAATGCAGTTTTAAGCCGAATGGCGACACTTCTTGAAGAAGAAAGAGCCAACCTTAAAGCTATCAACAAGCAAGACTTGGATAATTATTCTGGAGCCGATTTAGCTATGGAGAAACGCCTTTTGGTAGACGACGCTAAAATTGACGGAATGATTTTGTCGATGCAACAATTGGCAAGCCAAGAAGATCCTATTGGAGTAGAACGTTTTCATTTTGTTCATGAAAAAGGAATGAAAATCACCAACAAAACTGCCGCTTTTGGTACGGTAATGATTATTTACGAGTCACGTCCAGATGTTACTGTTGAAGCAGGTGGTATTGCTTTTAAGTCAGGGAATAAAATTCTATTGAAAGGCGGAAAAGAATCCTTGCTTTCCAATTTAAAAATTGTAGCGCTTTGGCACCAAGCCTTGAAAGAGAATGAAGTTTCAGAAAACTGGGTAGAATATTTGAATTACAACCGAACAGAAACCCAAGCTTTTTTAGAAAAGCCAACACAACGAGTGGACTTGATTGTGCCTCGTGGTGGCGAACAATTAATTGCTTTTGTGAAGCAACACGCTACTTGCCCTGTGATTGTAAGTGGACGTGGTAACAATTTTGTGTACGTGAATCAAGAAGCGGATTTACAAAAAGCAACGGATATTATCATCAACGGTAAGACATCTAATATTTCAGTTTGTAATGCTTTAGATAAAGTTTTAATCGACACCAATTTAAGTAATTGGGAATCTTTTGCTCAACAAATAGTAGCCAACCTACAACAATACAACGTAACTGTTTTGGGGGACCAAAAAGTAGCAGCTGCAACAGGCATTCCTTCTATTGAATCCGATTTAATTTGGTACGAAGAGTTTTTAGATTACAAAATTGTGATTGGTACGGTGAATTCTGACCAAGAAGCCATTGATAAAATTAATCACTATTGCGGAGGACATTCGGCGTCGATTATTACAGAAAATGAAGCTACAGCTCAAGAATTCATGGATAATGTCGATTCGGCAGCAGTATATCACAACGCCTCTACTCGATTCACTGATGGAGGACAATTTGGATTAGGAGGCGAATTAGCCATTAGCACAGATAAATTACACCAACGCGGGCCTATTGGCTTGCAGCATTTGGTAACTAACAAATGGTATATTTACGGAGATGGACAAATACGGTAGATAATGTTTGATTTCAGAATAACGATTTTTGATTAACGATTTTTGATTGTGAAATAATAAAGCTTAATATGAAACTAATACAAGACGAAAACATTTACGTTTTAATTATCATAATATTCTTTAACATACTATTAATTTGGTGGACAAGAAAACGTGAAATCAAAGAAAATAATAAATTAGAAGAAATAGATTCTGTTTCAAAGATGTATAAATGGAGAATATATTTAATATCTGGAACAATTATAATTATTTTGATTTCAGAAATTTTAAAAAGATTTAACAAAATATAATATTTTGAATAAGTTAAATCAATACTTTAAAAAATTAAAATTATCAATATATAATATCGTAAACTTAGTGATTCAATAATAAAAACACTTTGTTGACTTAGTGGTTAAAAAAAATAAAATGCCTAAAAAAAGAATTTTATTAAAAATAGGAAGTAACACGCTCACCAAAGAAACCAATCATATTTCGAGAGGAAAGATTGAGGACATTGGAATGCAAATTGCGGCGCTGAAAGACGATTACGAATTTGTAATTGTAAGCTCTGGTGCGATTGCTGCAGCAAAACAGTTTGTTAAATTGGAAGCGCCAGATAACGAAATTTTTGTCAAACAAGCCTTGGCTTCTATCGGTCAACCGCACCTAATGCGGATTTTCCATGAGAATTTCAGTGATTTAGGTTTGCATACTTCGCAATGTTTACTTTCGTATTCTGATTTTGAAAAAACCGAAACCAAAGTCAATATTGTCAACACGATTGATGTTTTGGTCAAAAACAGCTACATTCCTATTATCAACGAGAATGATACTGTTTCAACGGATGAGATTAAATTTGGAGATAACGATAAATTAGCCGCTTTGACGGCTGTTTTATTGGATGTCGATATTTTGATTATTGCCACCAATACCAACGGAATTTACACTAAAGCATCTATTCATGATACACATCCTGAAACGATTCGTTTAGTAACGGATTTACAAACTTTAGAAAAAGAAATTGGAGATGCTAAATCTTCCCACGGAACGGGTGGAATGCAATCCAAAATTGATTCGGCAGCCATAGCCAAAGCCGCCAATATCGAAACTTGGATTGTCAACGGACTAGAAGATAACTTTATTTTAAAAGCCTTACAAAACGAGATTTCTTTTACGAAGATTATATAAAAAATAAACGAGTTGTCAACTTATTTGGTGATCCAAATAAACAGATAACCAAATAAACTAATACACTTAAAGTAATGAATTACATCAACATACAAGAAATAGATTCGCTTCAAGAATGGGTAAAAGAAGCGATTGCAATCAAAAAAAATCCATTGCAAAACAAAGCCTTAGGCGAAAATAAAACCTTAGGAATGTTATTTTTCAATCCTAGTTTAAGAACGCGTTTGAGTACACAAAAGGCGGCGTTGAATTTAGGAATGAATGTGATGGTGATGAACTTTACCAATGAAGGTTGGACACTCGAATTTGAAGATGGAGCGGTAATGAATCAAGGTGCTTCTGAACACATCAAAGAAGCAGCTCAAGTCGTGTCACAATATTGCGATATTATTGCTATTAGAGCTTTTGCGGGATTGATTGACAAGGAAAAAGACAATGCCGAAACCGTACTTTCAGGATTTTTAAAATATGCTACGGTGCCTATTGTAAACATGGAAAGTGCTACGGGACATCCCTTACAGTCTTTGGCAGATGCCATCACCATGGAAGAACACAAAACAGCTCACCGTCCAAAAGTAGTTTTATCTTGGGCGCCACACCCAAAAGCACTACCACAAGCCGTAGCCAATTCATTTGTACAAATGATGCAATTGCAAGACGCTGATTTTGTGATTACGCATCCTGAAGGTTATGAATTGAATCCTGAGATTACAAAAAATTCAAAAATTGAATACGACCAAAACAAAGCCTTTGAAAATGCCGATTTCATTTACACCAAAAACTGGAGTAATTACAAAGAATATGGAAAAGTAACTAACTCAGACCCAAACTGGACCGTTACCGCTGAGAAAATGAAATTGACTAATAATGCCAAATTCATGCACTGTTTGCCTGTAAGACGTAATGTAATCGTGGCAGACGAAGTGATTGATAGTGAGAATTCAATTGTGATTGAACAAGCCAATAACCGAACGTACGCAGCGCAATTGGTTTTGCAAAAAATATTGGAAGATGGAAAATAAGCAATCAGTATCCATTATAAAAATCGGCGGGAATATCATTGATAATCCTACGGAATTAGCTTCTTTTTTAGCTGATTTTGCTGCTTTGGAAGGCAATACCATTCTGGTTCATGGCGGTGGAAAATCAGCTACTAAATTAGCCCAAAGCATGGGATTAGTTCCTCAAATGATTGAAGGACGTAGAATTACCGATGCTCCTATGCTTGAAGTAGTGGTGGGTGTTTATGCAGGCCAAATCAACAAAGAAGTGGTAGCCCAATTACAAGCCAACGGTGCCAATGCCATGGGATTTTCGGGTGCGGATGGCAATTTAATTCTGTCTGATAAGCGAAACCATCCTACCATCGATTATGGTTTTGTAGGTGATGTAAAAAAAGTCAATACAAGCTTGTTAGCCAGCCTACTTGAAACAGGAATAACCCCTGTTTTTTGCGCCATCACTCACGATGGAAAAGGCCAATTATTAAATACTAATGCCGATACGATTGCTAGCGAATTAGCGATTGCCCTATCTGGTCAATTTGATGTAACCCTTACCTATTGCTTTGAAAAACCAGGCGTTTTGTTTGATGCAGAAGATGACACTTCGGTGATTGAACAAATCAATCCGAATTTGTATGCCAAATTAAAAGCAGAGCAAGCGATTCATTCCGGAATGATTCCTAAATTAGACAATTGTTTCAACAGCCTATCTAAAGGAGTAAAACAAATCAGAATTGGACATCACCGGATGTTACAAAACAAAACGGCGACTTATACGACAATTACTTTATGAAGACTATAGAAATACTTACACAAGAAGCTATTGCCTTATTAAAAGCGCTAATTGAAACCCCTTCCTTTTCAAGTGAAGAAGATAAAACAGCACTATTAATTGAGAATTGGTTTACCCAAAACGGAATTCCTTTTCAAAGAGAGAATAACAATATTTGGGCTTTCAATCAATATTTTGACGAAAGTAAACCAACACTTTTATTGAATTCGCATCACGATACCGTGAAACCGAACCAAGGCTATACCAATGATCCTTTTGAAGCCATTGTTAAAGACGGTAAATTATTCGGATTAGGAAGTAATGATGCAGGAGGTTGTTTGGTTTCGCTTTTAGCCACTTTTGTTCATTTTTACGGACAAGAAAATTTACCGTACAATATGGTTATCGTTGCTTCCGCAGAGGAAGAAAGCAGCGGAAAAAATGGTCTGAATAGTGTGTTGAAACACTTACCTGAATTGAATTGTGCGATTGTGGGCGAGCCTACTTTAATGCAATTGGCTATAGCCGAAAAAGGTCTGTTAGTGTTAGACATTATTGTCAAAGGAACTGCTAGTCATGCGGCACATCAAAATGAAGACAATCCTATTTACAATGCAATGCCTGTGATTGATTGGTTCAAAACCTATCAATTTGAAAAAATATCTGACGTTTTAGGTCCTGTGAAAATGACCGTAACACAAGTAAGTGCTGGAAAACAACACAATGTGGTTCCTGCTGAATGTCATTTGGTTGTGGATATCCGCGTGAATGATTGTTATAGCAATGCCGAAATTTTGGCTACTGTAAAAAATCATGTCAACGCAGAAGTAAATCCTCGTTCGATGCATCTAAACGCTTCATCTATTCCGTTAGAACACGGTTTAGTTCAAGCTGGAATTGCTTTAGGAAGAACTACTTATGGTTCGCCAACACTTTCAGATCAGTCGGTATTGAGTTGCCAATCCTTGAAATTAGGACCTGGAGAAACGCTTCGCTCCCACTCGGCTGACGAATTTATATTTATTAACGAAATAGAAGAAGGAATTCAGTTATACATCAAAATACTAACTGATTTTTTCAAGCAATAAAATTACACACATGAAACTCTGGGAAAAAGGAATTGCCACTGATAAGCAAATCGAACATTTCACTGTTGGAAACGACAGAGAATTAGACTTAGTTTTGGCTAAATACGACGCATTGGGTTCTATTGCTCATGCGAAAATGTTAGGTCAAATTGGTTTATTGACTGAAGTAGAAACCTCTTCATTGGTTGTCGCTTTGGAGGAAATCATTAAAGATGTCGAGGCAGGTAATTTTGAAATCGAAGATAGTTTTGAAGACGTTCATTCCAAAATCGAATACCTATTGACTATCAAATTAGGCGATGCTGGAAAAAAAATTCACACAGCGCGTTCTCGTAACGACCAAGTTTTAGTAGATGTACATTTGTACTTAAAAGACGTTGTCAAAGAATTAAAAGAACAAGTAAAAGTACTTTTTGATTTATTGATGGAATCGGCTGATAAGCACCAAAATGTATTATTACCTGGTTATACACATTTACAAATCGCCATGCCTTCTTCTTTTGGTATGTGGTTTTCGGCTTATGCTGAAAGTTTGATTGATGATATTACAATGCTGAATGCGGCATTAACAGTAGTAGATCAAAATCCATTGGGCTCAGCTGCGGGTTACGGAAGTTCCTTCCCAATTAATAGAACGTTTACCACTCAAGAACTACAATTTGAAACTTTAAAATTCAATGCCGTAGCTGCTCAAATGAGTCGCGGAAAGGCGGAAAAAACAGTGGCTTTTGCTATGAGTAGCGTGGCTGCAACTTTGGCGAAATTTTCTATGGATGTGTGTTTGTACATGAGCCAGAATTTTGATTTCATCAGCTTGCCATCTCATCTTACAACAGGTTCAAGCATTATGCCGCACAAGAAAAACCCTGATGTATTTGAATTGATTCGTGGAAAATGCAACAAAATTCAAGCGTTACCTTACGAAATCACTTTGATTACAAACAATTTACCAAGCGGTTATCATAGAGATTTACAATTATTGAAAGAAGGATTGTTTCCGGCAATTCAAAATTTAAAAGCCTGTTTGGACATTGCTATTTTTGCTATCAAAGATATTACGGTGAAAGAACATATTTTAGACGATAAAAAATACGACTATCTTTTTACAGTTGATTCCTTAAACGAAATGGTAGTCGCTGGGGTTCCGTTTAGAGATGCCTACAAAGCGGTTGCTGAACAACTGGAAAATGGCACATTCCAATCGCCTAAAGCAACTAAACATACTCACGAGGGAAGTATCAATAACTTATGTTTGGATGCGATAAAAGACAAAATGAAACGTTCTTATTAACTCCTAATATTTCCATAAAAAAAGCTCCAAGAAATTGGAGCTTTTTTTATTTCTAAAAACAAATCTTATTTTTTCACAACCAATCGGAAACCTTCTCCGTGGATGTTTAAAATCTCAACATTTTCATCTGATTTCAAATACTTTCTTAATTTGGCA
Source organism: Flavobacterium sp. (assembly GCF_024642105.1). Classification (GTDB taxonomy): domain Bacteria; phylum Bacteroidota; class Bacteroidia; order Flavobacteriales; family Flavobacteriaceae; genus Flavobacterium. The sequence goes on along the minus strand of NZ_JAHEBT010000001.1, from coordinate 83,668 downwards.
ATATACACGTCCATACTTCGAGAAGTAAAGTAGTTATCATCTCTCCAAATTTTAGTCAAAGCCAATTCTCTTGGCATCAAATCATTCTCGTGAAGAATCAACATTTTTAATAATTCGTTCTCTTTTGGAGACAATTTAATCGGTTCGTCATTTTGATAAGTCAAGAAACGCAATTTAGAATTCAAATGAAATTTACCCACATTAAACTCAAACTGCACTTGTTCTGCTTTGACATCTGATGATTTTCTCTGAATGATGGCTTTGATTTTCATCAACAATACTTCAGAATCAAAAGGTTTGTTCAAATAATCATCAGCACCCGCTTTATATCCTTTTAACACGTCTTCTTTCATTGATTTAGCCGTCAAAAAGATAATTGGCACTTCGGCATTTTTCTCTCTGATTTCTTTGGCTAAAGTATAACCATCTTTGTAAGGCATCATCACATCCAAAATACACAAATCATAATTGTCTTTTTTGAATTTTTCGAAACCTTCCATTCCATTTTTAGCTAAAGTAACATCAAAGTCATTTAGCATCAAGTAATCTTTTAGTACCGCTCCAAAATTAAGATCGTCCTCTACTAAAAGTATTTTTTTATTGGTATTTTCCATAGTCTAATTAATTAGTGGTAATTTTATAATGAAGGTACTTCCTTTCCCTTTTTCACTTTCTACATATACTTGACCGTTATGGTCTTCTACAATTCTCTTAACGTAAGCCAAGCCTAAACCATGTCCTTTCACGTTATGAATATCTCCAGTATGTTCTCGGTAAAACTTCTCAAAAATTCGTTTTTGAGCCACCTTACTCATTCCCAAACCTTTATCTTGTACTTTTATCAACACCATATCTTTGATGTTTTCTGTGTAAATATCAATCTCTGGTGCTTCTGGCGAATATTTAATCGCATTTTCTAAGATGTTTACAATCACATTGGTAAAATGATTATCATTAATCAGTACCGTTGTTCTGGTAGCATCAAAATGGGTGGTAATACTTCCTCCTCTATCTTCTAAAATCAAATTAACATGTTCAATAGCATCGTTAATTACATCTTCAATATGATTGGATTCTTTATCAATTTCTAACTCTTTTTTCTCCAATTTAGAAATTCGCAATACATTCTCCACCTGAGCATGCATTCGCTTATTCTCGTCTCTAATCATTTGAAGGTAGCGCAATACTTTTTCCTTATCGTCAATTATTTTTGGATTTCGAATGGCATCCAAAGCTAAATTTATGGTAGCAATAGGTGTCTTGAATTCATGAGTCATATTATTAATGAAATCTGTTTTGATTTCGGAAATTTGACGTTGACGAATCAACTGACTCAAAGCACTCGTATAAGCTATAATAATAATCAACGTAAAAATGATCGAGAGTATTGTAATACTCACCAATTCAGATAATAAGAATCGCTTTTTATGCGGAAAAGCGACCATTAATTTATACTGCTCATGCCCTTCATTATCTGTCAAAATCGGAATCGAATAGCTGTTACTCTTATTGTATTTAAAATCTGCCGATTTTACTTTGGTAGCCAAATCATTACTATAAATCCCAAACTCAAATTTGGTATTAACACCATATTCTTCTAGTTCTTTTTTAATCAACTTTCGGATATTGTCTGCCGATACCCTTTCTTCGAGAGGCATAGCCATCGCAATATCTTTATAGAAAATTTCAAATTGCGCATTGTCTAATACATCTAAATTTCCTGACTTCTCCGTGCGTTCATCTGGAATTAGACTTTGCCCTAATAGCGAATTATCTAATGGCTTATTATTGTAGACTTCGGTGACACGCTTGGAGCTGAAATTCTTAAATAATTTTGTATTGTCCGTTTTTTTGTCAAAGAGCGATGAATTAATATGAAAATCTTCGGCGATGATACTATTCGAATACACAATAGTCTTGTTCGTTTTTAAGTTTTTTTGAACATAAGTAAACTCTAATAAATCATCTTTTTTAGGAATTTTACCTGTACTATCTTTCAAATGGTTGTACTTGTCATAAAAACTATACGCCTCTTGTTTTTGTAATTTTTCGGCTACATTACCCAATACTTGTTTAACATGAAATTTGAATTGTTCGTCATTGTTTTGAAAAGAGGTATTGAACCAATACACCTGAACGAGAATAATCCCAATTAGAGACAAACTCATCAACAAAACCAACAATCTAAAAAACAGCTTACTCATCAAAACAAATTTAGTATTTTAACAATATAATAAATAATACATTAACCAAATATTAACATCTAGGCTTCATTTTGCTGAATCTTTAAAATTTTAAGAATTTCGTCAAGTTGTGATTTTGCATTTTGAGGGTCACTATTTTCAATGATAAAGTTACTTTTAGCAGTCCGTTGTTCATCGGTCCATTGCGCATTAATCCGATTCAAAACCTGTTCTCTCGAACTGTTATCGCGTTGCATTACCCGTGCAATTCTGTCTTCAAAAGGAGCAGTAATGGTTATAATATAATCGCAGTTTTGGTAACTGCCGCTTTCAAATAAAATGGCAGCTTCATAAACAACAAAAGGATCCGACTGATTTTGGTCAAGCCAAATTTTAAATTGCTTTTTAACTGCAGGATGAATGATGCCATTGAGTTGGCTCAATTTTTCGGGATTAGAAAAAACAATAGCAGCAAGTTGTTGCCGATTCAGTTGCCCGTTTTCAAAAATAGTTTCACCAAAAATAGCTTTAATTTCTCCCAAAACTTCAGCAGATTGCACCAGTTTTTTAGCTTCGTCATCGGCAATAAACACAGGTATTCCTAGCGATTCTATATACGTCGCAAGGGTAGTTTTACCACTACCAATTCCTCCGGTTAGGCCAATTATTTTAGACATTTGCTATTTTTTAAAAAACAAATACGGAAAAGCGACTTGAGGTTGGCGTTTTAAAACAATCACTTTGATATACGATTCTAAAAATCCTAAACCGTAACCGTAAAATTGTTTCCAAACCGCAATTAACGACAAATACCCTATGCGCACACTCCTATTTTGAATACTTGAAGTTACAAACAAAATAAAGAAATACAACATATAGAGTTGTAAAAAATAATCAAACGTTAGTAGCAACAAGGCTACCGAAAGAAAGAATCCTAAAATAAAAGCCGTTGGAAAGAAAAAAGTCAACTTGTTATGTTCTGGATACCAACTGTTCAAAATAGGTCGGGCTTTACCAAATTTACTTACTTGAACAGAAAATTTATCCCAATCAATTCTACGTTTATGATACACAAACGCTTTAGAAAAAAGTCGGGTTTCAAAACCTAAATTCCACAAACGAATAGACAAATCTGGGTCTTCGCCCGGGTGAATATTACCAAACCCTTTGGAGGCTTCGAAAGCTTTGCGAGACAATCCCATATTGAAACTTCTCGGTTGGAACTTCCCTATTTTCTCCGATCCACCACGAATACCTCCTGTAGTCAAAAATGAGGTCATCGCAAAGTTGATGGCTTTTTGAATGTCTGAAAAACTATCCAACGCTTTGTCAGGACCACCAAAACAATCTACATAATCGTATTTCAGAGCTTTATCCACTTCGTCCAAATACTGAGCAGGAATGATACAATCCGAATCAAAAATGATAAAATAATCGCCATTTGCCTTAGCCATACCGTAATTACGAGAATCGCCAGGACCTGAATTTTCTTTATAAAAATAAGCAATGTTCAATTGCGCCATGTACTTCTGAATCACTTCTCCGCACGGAATTGTGGAGCCATCTTCTACAATGACAATTTCAAAATCATTTTGATAGGTCGTTTTAGCTAAACTTTCTAACAACTCATCTACTTCGTCAGGACGGTTGTATACCGGTATAATAAGAGAAAAATGCATATTTTAAGTTAAAATAATGATTCGTTTTTGGATTGTGCCACAAATATAGTCTTTATAGCCAATTGGTAGCAAAAAATAGTTACGAGTCATTAAATGAGATTATTAAAAGTCTATCTTCTATTTAGTTTAAATGACAAAAAATGTACTCTAAATCATATTAATAAAATTAATCTACTATATTTGATTTTCAATTAACAAAGTAAATACAAAAAAATACTAACACATTATAAAATCAATCCAATAGAAAAAAGTCGTTTTGCAAAAATGATAATTTTACCAATTAAGATAGATAAAATACTTTCATATAACAACTAAAAATAAAACTAACCATTAACTATAAATGTGGAGTTCAGAAACCACTATAAAAAACGGGGCGTAACCGAAAAGCCATACGATTAGGAAAATAAAAAAAACATTATGGGACTATTTTCTGCTATTCTTGGAAATGCCGGTGCAGTAAGCCAAGAAGAATTAATTAAAAAATATGGACAACTCCTAACCGATGGCGAAGAAATTGAATTGGGTTTTAAACTTCTAAGGGATACCTTTATCTTTACGAACAAAAGACTTATTTTAGTCGATATTCAAGGTTTAACAGGTAGTAAAACTGAATACAAATCTATTACTTATAAAAGTATTTCTAGATTCAGTATTGAAACTGCGGGCACGTTTGACTTAGATGCTGAGCTAAAAATATGGATTTCAAGTGAAGCACAACCAAGTATTAAAAAGCAGTTTAATAAATCGGTAAATGTGTATGATGTGCAAAAGGTTTTAGCACACCATGTTCTAAAATAAATTCTAGCTACTCGAAGGTTTTGAAACCTTCGAAGGCAACAATAAAAAAAATGCTCCCAATTGGGTGCATTTATATTTCAATTGAATGAGGTATTACGAAATACTCGGTACTTGTACCATTTCATCCGCTTCAGCCAAATAATCTACTCCTTCGAAACCAAAACCAAATAGGTTTAAGAAATCTTGTTTGTATCCTGCTAAATCACCAATTTCTGGTAATGACTCTGTTGTAGATTCTTTCCACAAAGCCGCTACTTTAGCTTGTACGTCCTCGCGCATTTCCCAGTCGTCAATACGAATTCTTCCTTTATCATCTGTTGGCACGGCTTGACCTGTGTACAAACGTTGTTGGTACAAACGTTGGATTTGTTCGATACACCCTTCGTGAATTCCTTCCGCTTTCATGATTTTGTATAACAATGAAATGTACAATGGAATTACTGGAATAGCAGAACTCGCTTGTGTAACCAATGCTTTATTTACAGACACATACGCTTTACCATTCAAAGAAGCTAAATCTTTCGAAATTTCAAAAGCAGTCGCTTCCAAATGATCTTTGGCACGACCAATAGTTCCTTTTCTGTATACCGCTTCAGTAACTTCTGGCCCAATGTATGAATACGCAACTGTTGTAGCACCATCTGCTAATACATTAGCCTCTTTCAAAGCATTCATCCACATTGACCAATCTTCACCACCCATAACCACTACAGTATTATCGATATCTTCTTGGTTCGCAGGTTCAATAGAAACTTGTGTTACATTTCCAGTATGGAAATCAACCGTTTTATTGGTAAACGTACCGCCAATTGGTTTCAAAGTAGAACGATGCAATACTCCTGTTGTAGGATGCATACGCACTGGCGAAGCCAAACTGTATATTACTAAATCAATCTGACCCATATCCGCTTTGATTAAGTCAATCGCTTGTTGTTTTACTTCATTAGAAAAAGCATCTCCATTGATACTTTTGGCATACAAACCTGCTTTAGTCGCTTCTTTTTCAAAAGCAGCAGAGTTGTACCAACCTGGTGAAGCTGTTTTGCCTTCTGATGGTGCTTTTTCGAAGAACACACCCAATGTAGCAGCATTAGAACCAAAGGCACTTGTAATTCTTGACGCTAATCCAAATCCTGTGGAAGCTCCAATAACCAATACACGTTTTGGTCCATCAATAGTACCTTTTGATTGTACATAAGCAATTTGATTTTTTACATTTTGCTCGCATCCAGCTGGGTGAGCTGTCAAGCAAATAAATCCTCTCATTCTAGGTTCTATAATCATATCTTAAATTCTAATTATTTACTGTTTGTGTTGTTTAATAGTGTGCAAATATAAACCAAATCTTTAGTTCAGCAAGGATTTGGCGTGATTTAGAGCCGAATCAGAAACGACTGCTCCTGATAACATTTGAGCAATTTCTAAGACTCTTTCTTCTTCATTCAATAATTGTAATTCGGATTGTGTATCCTCGCCAACGGTAGATTTGAACACTTTGAAATGCGCATTTCCTTTAGCGGCAATTTGTGGCAAATGCGTAATGGCAAAAATTTGCATGGTCTGGCTCATCGCTTTCATAATCTCTCCCATTCGGATAGCAATTTCTCCTGAAACCCCCGTATCAATTTCGTCAAAAATCAAAGTAGGTAATTTGGAATACTGCGCCAAAATCGCTTTGACAGCCAACATAATTCGAGACATCTCTCCTCCTGACGCTACTTTTTTCAGTAAGCCAAAATCGGTTCCTTTATTCGCCGAAAACAAAAACTGAATTTCATCTTTTCCATTTTGGTAATAGTTATCAGCCGCTTTAATTTCAATATTAAAACGCACGTTAGGCATTCCTAATGTAGCTAAAATGGTAATTAATTTGTCTGATAAAACCGGAACAGCTTTCGTTCTTTTTTGATGAATCACCGAAGCTAACCCATCCAATTGACTCGTTTTGTCTTGAATCGATTGAGTTAAAGTGGCAATATCACTTTCTAAATTACCTAGTTCAAATAAAGTATTTTCTAAGCTCGTTTGAATAGCCAATAATTCATCAACAGTAGTAACTTGGTGTTTCTTTTGCAAATTGAAAATCAATTGCAGTTTTTGACTAATCAAATCCAATTGTTCTGGATCATTGATTAATTTTTCTGAACAATTAGTCAATTCATCTGAAATATCATCTAATTCAATAGCCAAACTTGTAATACGTTCTAACAACAAAGCATATTCTGGAGCAAAAGAAGCAATTTTTTGCAAGGCAATTTTAATTTCTTTCAAAGTAGACAGCGCTCCTATTTGCTCTTCGTTGGCCAAAGCCAAAGACTTATCCACCGCTTCTTTAATAGTTTCCACATTATTCAGTTTCTCAAAATCAGCTTCGAGCTGTTCTTGTTCACCTGATTTCAGTTGAGCAGCGACCAATTCGTTCAGTAAAAAGGTATTGTATTCTTGTTCCTTAATGGATTCTGCTTGCTTTTTTAAGAGTGCGTTTAGATGCGATTTATCTTCTTTGTAGCTTTTCAAAAGGGTTTGATAGCTTTCTATTTCGTGTTGATTGTCGGCAATCGCATCAATAATTTTGAATTGCACCCCTTCGTCTGATAATTCTTGGGTTTGCTGTTGCGAATGAATATCAATCAAAAACAAACTCAAATCCTGTAATTCTTGTAAATTTACTGGACTATCATTAATAAAAGCTCTTGATTTCCCGGAAGGAAGAATCTCTCTTCGAATAATAGTTTCGTCTTCGTAATCCAAATCATTGGCTTCAAAAAAGGCTTGTAAATTGTATTTTGAAATATCAAAATACGCCTCAATGACGCACTTTTCTTCTTTATTTTTAAGCGAAGTTAAATCGGCTCGTTTTCCTAAAACCAATCCCATAGCTCCCAAAATTATCGACTTACCAGCACCCGTTTCTCCTGTAATAATAGAGAATCCTTTTGAAAAACCGATAGCCAATTTCTCAATCAATGCATAGTTTTTTATCGACAGCGATGTAATCATTTTGGTAATTTACCTTGGGTTAATTTTAGTATTTAATAGCACTCCATTTACTGGAATTCATCGGCGACACTCTATTTAAACTATCCACTAAATCAGTGATAGACAAATTAGGTCCTCCTGAGAATATAGAAACAATTTCGTCTGATTTGGCATCAAAAAACACTCTAGTTAAAAAAGCATTTGGACGTATTGAATGTACTTTATTCAATCCTAACAAAGCTAATTTTATTTTTTCTTTGGCTACTTTCAAATCTTTGCTCATGCCGTCTAAAGCAGTATGGTATTGGTATGAAGTCGAACGTATTTCACTGAACGTTGGTGACAATAAATCCGTAATTAAAAAGTACCTGTTTTGAGTTCCCTCAGATTGCGTCCACCCTTTACCTCCACTTTGTTGTGCCAAAGTAGCGATATTTTGTGCGGCCTCTAAAAAAGAGGTTCCAGATTGTTCAACAAAAGAATCGGCATCCAATCCTAGTATTATATGACAATAATAAGCAATTACTGCTACCAAATTAGAGTCAAATGTATTAGGGTTATATATTAAATTTTCAAATTCGACATAGCGAAAATTGAAATCCTTGTCATTAAAATTGAAGATTGGACTAGAATAGGTAGAATCAAAAATTGGACGCGATGATTGTACTTGAATTGTTCCTGAGAATTGATCCGATGAACCTGCGGTTAGGTTGATATAAATAGAACAATTGATTTTTTCGTTCTGTTTCATCACTTGACCTGTCCAATCCGTTTTGTTGACAAAATCAGTTAAAGAGGATTGTAATGTTTTGAAAATTTGTTGGTTAACGTTGGTGATTTGTTGTGAATTGACTGTGACCGTACAATTTAACTGCTGTGAATGTACAGTTATGCCAATCAAAAAAAAGAATACAACAATTAGATTACGCATTGAAATGGTTTATTACCTTGTTTATAATATCAGCTGCCACTGCTTCTTTAGATTTCAATTCCATTGGTTCAATATTGAAATTTTTATCAATAAAAGTGACTTTATTGGTATCTTTTTGAAAACCAGCCCCTTCATCTTGAAGCGAATTTAAAACAATCAAATCTAAGTTTTTTTTCTGAATTTTCAACTTTGCATTCTCAATTTCATTTTCAGTTTCCAAAGCAAAACCAATCAAAAATTGATTTTTCTTAGCCGCTCCTAAAGACGCTAATATGTCTTTGGTTTTCTCTAATTCAATAGAAAATTCAGCATCTGATTTTTTGATTTTTTGAGAAGCCACTGTTTTAGGCTTATAATCAGCAACGGCTGCAGCTGCAATAGCTACATCTACTTGCGAATAATAAGTATGACAAGCCTCATACATTTCTTGAGCAGCAACAACAGCAACCAATTGTATGCCGGAGTGATTTACTTTGCAATGGGAAGGCCCCGAAACTAAAACTACCGAAGCCCCTAATTGTGCTGCGCACAAAGCAATATCGTAGCCCATTTTTCCCGAAGAATGATTGCCTATAAAACGTACAGGATCAATCGCTTCATACGTTGGTCCCGCAGTAACCAATATCTTTTTCCCTCTAAGTGGTAATTTATTGGTTATATCCGCTTCGATCAAAGCAACGATATTTTCAGGTTCAGCCATACGTCCCTCTCCAGATAAACCACTCGCTAATTCGCCACTTCCTGCAGGAATTATGGTATTGCCAAATTCATGTAACGCTTTAAAATTAGCTATTGTACTTGGATGCTTGTACATATCCAAATCCATGGCTGGCGCAAAATACACAGGACATTTTGCCGATAAATAGGTAGCTAAAAGTAAATTGTCACAAGTTCCCGATGCCATTTTTGACAACGTATTGGCGGTAGCTGGAGCTATCAACATTAGATCCGCCCAAAGTGCTAATTCCACATGGTTATTCCACACTCCTTCTGCTGTCGCGTGTTGCGCTTCAGAAGTAACGGAATCATTTGTATCGTAAAAAGTAGAATAAACCGGATTTTTAGATAATGTCGCAAGAGTAAGTGGGGTGACAAAATCCTTAGAAGCAGGTGTCATTATCACTTGGACATGTGCACCTGCTTTTATAAATAGTCTTACCAATGAAGCTGTTTTATAGGCAGCAATTCCACCAGAGACTCCTAGTAAAATTTTCTTACCGCTTAAAACTGACATGGTAAATGTATTATTTGTTGGAGTCTCTGTGGTAGATTTTTCCGTCTAACCATTCTTGAACTGCTAAAGCGTGTGGCTTAGGCAATTTTTCGTAGAATTTTGACACTTCAATTTGTTCTTTGTTTTCAAAAACTTCTTCCAAACTGTCGTTGTAAGTAGCAAACTCTTCTAATTTTTCAGTCAATTCTTTTTTAATTTCAGAATTGATTTGGTTTGCTCTTTTAGCCATAATGGTTATTGCTTCATACACGTTACCAGTAGGTTCTTCAATAACTGTTTTGTTGTACGTTATTGTATTTACTGGAGCATTCGTCTTTTTTAAATCCATGACTTTATTTATTTAGTAAATTTTTGTAAATCTTTTTCAATGCGAACCAACATTTCGTCCGCTTTTTGTTTGTATTTCGTGTCTGCTTTGAATTTAATCAAATTAGCATGCGCTACCTTTGCTACATTCAAACGCTCTTCCATTTTTGCAGGAATACTATTTATCCCTAATTGATACGCTGAATCCAATTTATAATACAACGCTTCTTCTTTAAAAGGAGTTCCTGGATAATCTGCAATAAAATTATCAAGAGCTACTAAAGCCGATTTATAATCTGAAATAGTATTATATCCTTTTGCATTTTCAAATACTTTCTTTTCAATTTTTTCATTCAGATTTTTCATAATTATATTTGCTTCTGGCAAATATTCTGAATTAGGATAGGTATCAATAAATGTTTGTAATTTTTCTATTGCTTTAGTAGTATCTGTTTGATCTAAACTAAATACAGGAGACAACATAGAATAACTTTTAGCACCTAAAAAAGCTGCTTCCTGTGCTTTTTCACTTTTGGGATAACTTGAAACAAAACTTTCAAATTGATACCCTGCTAAATAATATTGTTTTGTTTTAAAATACGATTGAGAAAACATATAAAACAATTTCTCCGCTTGAGGTTTTCCTCTGTATGATGGTGCAATTTGTTCAAATAAACGTAACGCTTTATTATAGCTCTTTACTTCGTACATCTTAGTAGCAACATCAAATTTAATGGCTACATCTTCGGATTTCAATGCTTTCTGATATTCGTTACACGAACTAAAAAGAACAATGACAAGTAAGAGAGATACTATTTTTTTCATTTTTTTACTTTTATTATGATTACTTCAGATTGACATCAACCTGATATAAGCATACCGAAGTTAAGGTCGCAAATTTAGGTATTAATTTAGCGACTACAAAATATTTTTTGAGTTAAAAAAATGTGAAATAAATTGCCCTTATTTATTGCTTTTTTGAACAAACAAGTTAATTCTATTAGCTAAAGAATCATCTACTTTTACCAATGGCAAACGCACTGTATTCTCTGCAATTCCTAACGATTGAAATACTTGTTTAATTCCTGCAGGATTACCTTGTTCAAAAATCATATCAATACAATCTGACAATGCGTATTGGGTTTGAAAAGCCTGATCTACCTTACGGTTCAATCCTAAGCGAATCATTTCTGAAAAAGCAGCAGGAAAACCTTGTCCAATAACTGAAATCACACCTGCCCCCCCTGCTAAAATTAAAGACAAAGCAGTCATATCATCGCCTGAAATCACTAAGAAATCCTTAGGTTTTGTTTTCAATAATTGGAACCCTTGCACCAAATCTCCCGAAGCTTCTTTAATAGCAACAACATTTTTAAAGTCGTTAGCCAAACGAACTACTGTTGCTGGCAACATATTGCTTGAAGTTCTACCCGGAACGTTGTATAAAATTACCGGCAGCGGAGACGCCTCTGCAACCGCTTTAAAATGCTGATAAATCCCTTCTTGTGTTGGTTTATTATAATAAGGAGAAACGGAAAGAATAGCGGCAAAAGCAGCCAAATCTCTAGTTTTTAGTTCTGCAACCACTTCCATGGTATTATTACCCCCTACTCCTAACACTAAAGGCAATCTTCCTTTATTAGCTTCAACAACAGTTGCAATAACTACTTCTTTTTCTGATGCTGACAATGTTGCATTTTCAGCCGTTGTTCCTAATACCACAAGATATTCAACACCACCGTCAATGGAAAAATTCACAATTCGAGTTAATGCTTCTGTATCAATTGAAAAATCAGCTTTAAAAGGAGTTACCAAAGCAACACCTGTTCCTATTAATGATTGCATATTAAGATTCTATTTTGTTTAATATTTTTAAATATTTAAATAATTCGTGAACGAAAATCGTATAATTTTCAATTCGTGTAGTAATCGTCAAATGATGTAATCTTTTATCAATTGAAGAAAACCCAACTTTAAATTTTGCTTTTGAATTATAAGTAATGAGTAGCAAAATTGCTTTTTCTATTTCATAATAACTCACCAATAAGTCAAATTCTGTTTCGATAAATTCGTTTACCACTCTATCAGTAATTGCACCATCCCAATTCAAAACAGCTGAATTAAAGGTGTGTCGAGAATAGGTTTCTTTTTTATTTATCGTATCTCTGTAAACAAGTATACTAATGTTATTTGCAGCAAACCCATTCGAAATTAATTCTTGAATCAAGCTTTCTTTATCCAAAAATTTCGTTTCGTCTATCACTAAACCAACTGTACGTATAGCATTTGTACCAGCTAAGCTACTCACCTCTTGCCATTTGTTTTTTAACGTATATTTTAAAAAAAAATTCTTTAAATAATTTAAAAACATAGTACATTTACCTAATTACAAAACTAATTAATAAAGTTGCATTAGAGATGGTAAAACTAAAAAAGTATAATCAATTTTTCAAACTTTTTGTTATAATTATAACATATTCAGTAGTTATTTCATGCGGAAAGCCTAGTTATCAATTAACTATAATTGAAGGAAAACGCATTCCTATTACAGAAACAATACAACAAACCCCAGAAATAGAAAAATACATCAATCCGTATCGCGAGCATATCGATGCTGATTTAAGTGCTGTTTTAGCCTACAGCCCTGAAACTTTAGATAAAAGTGGCAGTAAATGGCAATCGCCTTTAGGGAATTTACTTGCTGATGTAACATTCAAAGCAGGCGATAAAGTATTCCAATTAAGAGAAAAAAAATCAGTCAATATCTGTTTGCTGAATAGTGGAGGAATTCGTTCTATACTTCCTAAAGGAAATGTAACCGCACGTACTGCATTTGAAATCATGCCGTTTGAAAACAGCTTGGTGGTAATTGCTTTAAAAGGCGAACAGGTACAAGAATTAGTAGATTATTTCATTGCTACTAAAAAAGCGCATCCAATTGCCGGAATCACTTTTACTATTCAAAAAAACAACAGTCCTAAAAATATTCTAATTCAAGGAAAACCTCTTGATTTGAATGCTATCTATAATGTGGCTACCAATGATTACTTGGCTAACGGAGGAGACAATATGAATTTTTTCAAAAAAGGAATCCAGAAATATGATTTAGATTATAAATTACGAAATATTCTGATTGACTACTTCAAAGAAGTCGATACCATTCCGGTAATCAATGACATCCGAATTACTGAAGAATAAATTCCAAAAACAGAAAGATGAAAAGAAGAGATTTTATAGAAAAAACAGCAGCTGGTTCTGCATTTGTAGGATTGGGATTGTCATTGAGCAGTTTCAAATCGGCCGATATTAAGAAAATTACCATTTTACATACAAACGATGTACATAGTCATATCGACCCATTTCCTGCAGATGATCCTCGAAATGCCAATATGGGAGGGGTAAGCCGAAGAGCGGCATTAATAGAGAGTATTCGCCAAGAAACTCCCAATGTATTGCTTCTTGATGCAGGTGATATTTTTCAAGGAACTCCTTATTTTAACTACTACGGAGGCGAATTGGAATTCAAATTAATGAGTATGATGAAATACGATGCTTCTGCTATTGGAAATCACGACTTTGATAATGGTGTCGATGGTTTACACGCACAAATGCCTCATGCTACTTTTGAATTCATTTCAGCCAATTACGATTTCAAAAATACCGTTATGGACGGGTTGGTAAAACCGTATAAAATTTTCATCAAAGATGGAATTAAAATTGGAGTTTTTGGATTAGGAATTGAGTTTGACGGACTTGTAGACAAGAAATTGTACAAAGAAACGGTGTATAACGACCCCGTAGAAGTTAGTCAAGATATGGTTCGTATTTTGAAAAAGGAACAAAAATGCGATTTAGTGATTTGTCTGTCTCACCTTGGTTACAAATACACTAAAGAAGATGCTGATAAGATTAGTGATTTAAAATTGGCCGCAGTAACTGAAGATATTGATTTAATCATTGGTGGTCACACCCACACCTTCTTGGATAAACCAACTGTAGTCAATAACAAAGCCGGAAAAGAGGTGTTAGTCAACCAAGTAGGTTGCTACGGTATTAACTTAGGACGCATTGATTTTTACTTTGACAGCAACAAAAAAAATATTGCGAAAGGCAAATCTATCATTGTATAATTCAAATACTGATTTATGAAAAATTTCTTCAACTTAAAAACAACTTGGACTAATGCCGAATTCATTCCGTTGAAATTGTGCATCGCTTCTGCTTATATTTTAATAGGTATTTATTTTGTCGATTTCTTCAAAACCTATTGGCAATTAGTAGCCCTTGTTTTTTTCATCACGGTAATTGCCTCCTTATCCATGTGGATAAAAAAGATGAAACAGAATAATTAAGCAATCATCACTTTGAAATCTTCTTCTGAGATAATCGGAATGTTCAGTTTATTGGCTTTATCTAGTTTTGCTGGTCCCATATTGTCACCCGCTACTACATAATCGGTTTTGGCCGAAATAGAACTTCCTACTTTTCCGCCATTATCTTCAATAGCTTGTTTCAACTCGTCTCTTGAATACAGCGAAAAAACACCAGAAACCACAAAGGTTTTACCTTGTAATTTATCGGTAGCATTGGGATTTATTTTTTCTACGATTTCAAATTGAATACCGTAGTTTTTCAATCTTTCAATAATAATTTGATTCTCTTGATTGTCAAAAAAATCAATCACACTTTGTGCAATACGCTCTCCTATCTCATCAACTAAAATCAAATCCATCAAACTAGCTTGACGTAAAGCATCAATATTTTTATAATGTTTGGCTAATTTCTTAGCTACAGTTTCTCCCACATAACGAATTCCTAAAGCAAACAACACTCGCTCGAAAGGAATATTTTTAGAAAGCGCTACACCATTGACTAAATTCTCCGCTGATTTCTGAGCCATTCGTTCCAAAGGCAAGATTTGCTCCACTGTTAATTCGTACAAATCAGCATAATCATGAACCAAACCATTATTAAATAATAAAGCCACCGTTTCTCCACCAAGCCCTTCAATATCCATCGCTTTTCTAGAAATATAATGTTGGATTCGGCCAATAATCTGTGGTGGACAACCATAAAAATTAGGACAATAATGATTGGCTTCTCCTTCGTTACGTACTAGTTCGGTTTGACATTCTGGACAATGCGTAATATAATGCGTTGGTTCCGTAAATAAAGGGCGTTGCGCCAAATCAACAGCAATAATTTTTGGTATTATTTCTCCGCCTTTTTCAACAAAAACAGTATCTCCAACACGGATGTCTAATTTTTCAATTTGATCGGCATTGTGCAACGAAGCCCGTTTTACAATAGTTCCAGCCAATTGTACAGGTTCTAAATTAGCTACAGGCGTAATAGCACCCGTGCGTCCAACTTGGTACGAAATAGAATTCAATCGAGTAGCCACTTGCTCTGATTTAAATTTATATGCTATTGCCCAACGAGGCGATTTGGCAGTAAAACCTAATTCTTCTTGGTGTTGAAATGAATTTACCTTCACTACTACTCCATCCGTTTCATAGGGCAAGTCATGACGATGCGTATCCCAATAGTCTATAAATTGAAACACTTCATCCAAACTTTTGGCCAATTTTGCTTCTTTGGGTGCTTTAAATCCCCATGACCTTGCTGATTCTAAACTTTCAAATTGTGAATTAAAAGGCAATAGATTTCCAATTAAAAAATAGAGTAAACAATCTAAAGGCCTTTTAGCCACTTCGGTACTATCTTGCAACTTCAAACTTCCGGAAGCCGTATTTCTAGGGTTAGAATACGGAGTTTCTCCAATTTCAATTAACTCCTGATTCATTTTTTCAAAACCTGCAAAAGGCAAGATAATTTCGCCTCGCACATCAAATTTTGGAGGATAATTTCCTTTTAATTGTAACGGAATCGATTTGATGGTTTTAATATTATTCGTTACATCATCTCCCTGAAAACCATCCCCACGAGTGACTGCACGTTGTAGTTTTCCATTCACGTATGTAATACTAATTGACGCTCCATCGTATTTCAACTCACAAGTGTATTCCAAAGGAACATCACCCAATACTTTTTGAATTCGTTTTTCCCATTCCAACAAGTCTTCTTTAGAATATGAATTATCTAAGGAATACATTCTATGTTCGTGAGCTACTGTTTCAAAATTCTTGGTAATGGCTCCACCAACGCGTTGTGTGGGAGAGCTTTCATCAAAAAATTCAGGGTGTTGCCTTTCTAATTCTTGTAATTGGGCCAATTTCAAATCAAACTCATAATCCGAAATAGTAGGTTGATCTAACACATAGTAATTGTAGTTGTGTTGATTTAATTCCTCTCGTAAGTTTTGAATCGTATTTTGAATGTCCATAGAAAATAAAATTGGCTATTTTAGTTTTTGAAATAGTGTACTAAAATAGCCAAATTAATAGAAATACCAATACAATTACGATTCAATAATCGAATTTATTTGTTGGTACAATTGTCCGTCGCTCAAGAAAGCACCTTGTTGAATTAGTCCAAATATAGAGGCATTTCGCTCTTCGGTAAATACTTTTTTACCTATTTTCATTTCAATAGTTTCTGTAAACATATTATCACTCAACCATTGTAACCCGTCTTTGGTTAAAAAATCCACTTCTGGAACTAATGATTTTAATACAATAGAATTCACATAGGTATCAAAACATTGAAAAAGGAAAATATGATTCTTAGAAAAATGTTCTAAATATTCCGCTTTAGTTAAAACCCCTTCCCAAATCAAATCAGAAAAAACGTCTAATTCTTGTTCAGCAACTTCGGGTTTATGTTCTTTTATTGTATCCCATTCGGCTTTATCAATCGATTGGCTTGCCAAAAAATTGATAAACTCTGGATGTAATTCTTCAAATTGTTCTTTAGTTAATCTTGAATATTTCATATCATTGAGGGAACATGCTAAACTAGTTCCAAATAGTTAAAAATAAAAAAATGAGATTGCTTCGTTCCTCGCAATGACATTAAACAAAAAAATCCCGACTCGCATCGGGATTTTAAGATATAAGTTAAGAAATTATGCTTTTTCAGCAACAATTTCGTAAGCTAATTCTACGATAACATCTCTGTGTAAACGAACTGAAGCAGTATATTTTCCTGTACGTTTAACAATTCCGCTAGTGATGAATTTTCTATCAATTTCTTGACCTGCATTAGCCAAAGCTGCAGCGATGTCAATATTAGTAATAGAACCAAATAATTTTTCACCACCTGCTTTTGCAGTGATTTTAATTTCGATAGCTTTTAAAGTTTCAGCTAATGCTTTTGCATCTGCTACTACTTTAGCTTCTTTGTGCGCTCTTTGTTTCAAGTTTTCAGCTAATACTTTCTTTGCAGAAGGAGTTGCTAATTGTGCGAAACCTTGTGGGATTAAGAAGTTACGACCATAACCGTTTTTCACAGTTACTACATCGTCTTTAAATCCTAAATTTTGAACGTCTTTTTTAAGAATCAATTCCATGTTGTTGTCCTTGTTATAGAAGTTAGGTTCTCTTTAATGAGAAACCAACAACTGAGTTTTAAATTATTTTAATAAATCGGCCACGTATGGCATTAAAGCTAAGTGACGTGCTCTTTTTACAGCAACAGACACTTTTCTTTGGTATTTCAATGAAGTACCTGTTAAACGACGAGGAAGAATTTTTCCTTGCTCGTTAACAAATTTCAATAAGAAATCAGCATCTTTATAATCGATATATTTGATACCTGATTTTTTGAAACGACAATACTTTTTAGTTTTGTTAGTTTCTATGTTCAAAGGCGTAAGATATCTGATATCTCCGTCTTTTTTTCCTGAAGCAGATTGTTGTAATGTAGCCATGATAATTAAGCTTTTTGAGATTTAAGTTTAGTTCTTCTTCTTTCAGCCCAAGAAATTGCGTGTTTATCTAAACTTACAGTTAAGAAACGCATAACTCTCTCGTCACGTCTAAATTCAGTTTCAAAAGCAAGTAATACTTCACCAGCAACTTTGAATTCGAATAAATGGTAAAAACCACTTTTCTTGTTTTGAATTTCGTAAGCCATTTTTTTAAGACCCCAGTCTTCTTTCGATACCATTTCAGCTCCACGACTAGTAAGAAATTCTTCAAATTTGCTTACTGTTTCCTTTACCTGAACTTCAGATAAAACGGGATTTAAAATGAAAACAGTTTCATAATGATTCATAAATAATGTATTTATTTGTTAAATTGGGTGCAAAAATAATCAATTCTTTCATATATACAAGCGATAATTATCTTTATTACACTTTTGTGTAACTATTTACTTTCATTTTTGATTTTTAAATAAATTTTAATTAAATTAGTAATTGATAATCAATAATTTAAAAAGCTATGAAATTAAATTGTTTAATAATCGAAGACAGCGCCGTTCAGCGAATGATTGTGGCAAGATTAGTTAACAATCACCCACAATTGAATTTGATAGGAGATTTTTCTAACGCCATAGAGGCGCGAAATTGCATGGCAATTCATTCAGTAGATCTTGTTTTTTTAGATATTGAAATGCCTGTAATAAGCGGATTTTCTTTCTTAGAAGGCCTAAAAACGAAGCCTCAAGTTATTTTTGTAACTGCCAAAGCAGAATATGCATTAAGAGCATTTGACTACGACGCTACTGACTACCTTCAAAAACCAGTTACATTAAACCGGTTTGAGACAGCCGTAAAACGAGCCTTACATTTACATTCACTCGAAAACGAAACCAAAGAAGATTCTGGCGAACATATTTTTATTAAAAGTAATCTCAAGAAATTAAAAATATTCACTGCTAAGATAAAATGGATTGAGGCTTTTGGAGATTATGTAAAAGTAGTAACCGAAGAAGGAAATAATCTTGTGCTTTCTACAATGAAATCATTCGAAGGCAACCTGAGTAAAGAGAAATTTGTAAGAGTACACAAATCCTACATCATTAATATTGATAAAGTAGAGCGTTACAATAGTAAGTTTGCCGAGATTGGTTCTTCCAAAATTCCTTTAAGTAGACATAAAAAAGAAGACTTAATTAAAGCCCTTGCTTTTGCATAGATTAATAATAATCTACATTGATTGCGACTTTTATTGCCCTAAATTGCGGAACTGCTTCAAAACTATTGAGTATTTTTTGAATCGTTTTTTTAGTACTTCCAATTGAACTATTTTGAGGAATTTTAATTAAAATAGTTCTAATATATTCATTTCTTATCCTACTAATGGGTGGTTCTTCGGGACCCAAAACAGGTAATGCTAAATTTTGACTCATTACCTGATACAACCACATCGCTCCTTCTTTTAATTTATCAAAATCACGATGCTTCAATGTTAGTTTAACTAATCTAAAATAAGGTGGGTATTTATATATTTGGCGGTCATACAACTGCTCTTTATACATTCCAATATAATCATTGTTAGTTACCTGCTGTATCGTATTATGATTCGGATTATAGGTTTGAATCACCACTTTCCCTCGTTTTTCTGAACGTCCTGAACGACCCGAAACCTGAGTCATCATTTGAAAACTTCTTTCAAAAGCTCTGAAATCAGGATGATACAGCATAGTGTCAGCGTTCATAATACCTACCAAACTCACGTTATTAAAATCCAAACCTTTCGCTAACATTTGGGTTCCAACTAAAATCTCTATTTCTTGATTTTTAAAACTATCAATGATTTTTTCAAACCCAAACTTACCTCTGGTGGTATCTTGATCCATCCTTCCAATTTTGGCATTAGGAAAAATAGTAAGTAATTCTTGTTCGATTTGTTCCGTACCCAAACCTTTGGTAGCCAAATCGATACTCGAACAACTGTGACAATGCGTTGGCTTTGCCATTGAATAGCCACAATAATGACAACGCAACTGATTTTTGTGTTTATGATAGGTCAAACTTACATCACATTGCTGGCATTGCGGTACGTTACCACAAGTAAGACATTCCATTATAGGCGAATATCCTCTTCTATTTTGAAATAAAATCACTTGTTCTCCTAATGACAAAGCGGTAGTGATGGCTTCAATTAACGAATCACTAAAATGTCCGGTCATTTTTTTACGGAAGTAACTGTCTTTTAAATCGACTAACTCAATTTCTGGCAACTGAACATTTCCGTAACGTTCCGTAATTTCGACCAAACCATATTTATCTGATTGCGCATTAAAATACGATTCAAGACTTGGCGTTGCCGAACCCAGAAGCACTTTAGCCTTATGCGCATTTGCTAAAACTATTGCTGCATCTCGGGCGTGGTACCTTGGTGCAGGATCTACCTGTTTAAAGGTTTGTTCGTGTTCTTCATCCACAATAACCAAACTCAAATTAGAAAAAGGTAAAAACAAGGCTGACCTCGCTCCTATTACTATTTGCGCTTTAGGAGAATGTTCCAAAACTTGTTTCCACAATTCAACACGTTCATTATTGCTGTATTTTGAATGATACACACCTACCTTGTCTCCAAAATAGGCTCGTAAACGACCGACTAACTGCGTGGTTAAAGCAATTTCCGGCAAAAGATACACTACTTGCTTTCCTGTCGCTATTTGTTCTTCGATTAGCTTAATGTAAATTTCTGTTTTTCCACTTGAAGTCACTCCATGTAATAAACAAACCTCTTTTGATTCAAAACGTTCATTAATCTGATCATAAGCTTGCTGTTGTGCTACACTCAATTGCAAAGCTGCTTCTTGAGCATTGCCGCTAAAATTAATCCTGTCTTCTTGAATAAAGTACTCTTCTAGTATTTCTTTTTCAATCAATGCTTTTACGATTGACGATGTTGAATTTGCAGTTTCTACTAATTGCTTAACCGAAATTGGCTTTTTCTCTGCTGCGTTCAACTGAAAATAAGTCAATACAATTTCTCTTTGTTTGGAGGCGCTTTTTAGTGTTTCCAACAATTCACTCAAGCCCGAATTAGAATCATATTGGGAATGCAGTCGCACATAGCGAACTAATTTAGGCTTATACAATTCTTGTACTTCTTCTTGAAGCACTAAAATATTTTTGTCTATCAATTTCTGAACAACAGGGAAAATATTTTTCTTGTTCAAAATAGCCGTAATATCTTGAATACGTAACGAACTTTGTTGTTGCAAGGCTTGATAGATTAAAAACTCTTCATCCGAAAGCAAACTTTCGTCTACCACAACAGATTGTTTTTGCGAAATAATCGTTTCACTTTCTAATAACAAAGCACTTGGCATAGCGCCTCGATACACATCACCAATTGCGCACATATAATAGCTCGCAATCCATTGCCAATGTGCAATTTGAAATTCAGTTACAATCGGTTTTTCATCTAGTATTTGATCAATTTCTTTGGCTTCATACAGCGATGGCTCATTTTGATGCTTATCGATAATTAAAGCCGTGTACATTTTACTTTTACCGAAAGGCACCACCACCCTCATCCCATTTTTCACAAAATGAAATTCAGCTTCTGAAACCTTATACGTAAAGGTTTTAGCAAGTGAAAGCGGTAAAATTACTTCGACAAAATACATCTATTGATTGTAAATTAATTAACTCGATGCCAATATTGCGTTCTTCCCAATAGCGAAAAACCAATATAACCACGAACCTTAAGTTTATCTTTTGTTTCCAAAGAAAGTGCGCATTTGTACAACTTCCCGTTTTTAGGATCCAAGATTTCACCCGAATTGTATTCAGAACCGTCTTTTGACAAGCCTTTGATGATAGTTAAACCTAAAATGGGTTTGTTTTTATCTTCGTCAGCACACTTTTGGCACAAACTATTTTTATGACCTAAATCCAATACTTCGACAACTTTTGCATAGATTTTTCCTGATTTAGAAAACACTTCAACAATAGACTTAGCTTCTCCTGTTTCATCATCAATAGTTTTCCATTTGCCAAGAATAGATTGAGAATTCACATTAATTGAGAAAAACACAAACAATAAAAGAACACAAAATTTATACATATTAAAATTGGATTGAGTTATGATAATTGGGCTGCGTTTTGTTTTTTCAATTTGGCAATAGTAGCATTCAATTCGAACCCTAACAAAAGAATCATACAGTTAATCCAAATGTAAAACATCAAAATCAACAAGGTTCCAATTGAACCGTATAGCTCGTTGTATTTAGAAAATTTAATTACCCAAATTCCGAAAAAATAAGACGAAATAATAATTAAGATTGTGGTAAAAACAGAACCTATACTAATAAAACGAGGTTTATGAAATTGTTTTGTTCCAAAACGAAGCAAAATCGAACTTGTAATTAATATCATCAAAATTACGAACGCATAACGTCCCATTTCTATTAAGGGCACTTGATCATTCAACACATCTTGAATAATCGTTTGTTGAATAATCACCTCAAAAATAACGATTGCAGCCACTGTTACAATTAACAAAATAGACAATACCATTGATATGCCTAAAGCCACTACATATTGATGTAAAAAACCACGTTTAACCAAAACGTGTTTAGAAGATTCAAAACCTCCCAAGATGCCCGAAATACCATTGGCCATTAAAAAAATCGACAATAAAAATCCTGAAGACAATAAGCCTGAATGGCTATTATTTAAAATATCACTAATAATTTTATAGATAGCATCATAGGTATTAGGAGGCACGCCCTCCTTTACAAATTCCAAAAAATCAGATTGAAAACCTTCAATCGGAATATACGGAATCAAGTTCAAGATAAATAAGGCAAAAGGAAACAAAGCCATAAAGAAACTAAAAGCGACCGCACTAGCGTGATAGGTCAAACCACCTTCTACTATTCCAAGAATATACAACTCCATCAAATCATACAACGACAAACCCTCTAACCAAGGTAATTTGATTCGTTGTAACACCTGAACTAAATTCCTTAGTATGGGTACTTTTAAAAGCCTACTTTCTATCGCCTTCGACATATTAAAATGCTTTTAAACTTAAATCCATATTAGCAACTGAATGTGTCAAAGCTCCTGAAGAAATATAATTTACACCGCAATCTGCATAGTGTCGAATGGTAGTTTCATTAATATTTCCCGACGATTCCGTTTGGCATTGATCTCCAATTAAAGCAACGGCTTTTCGAGTATCTTCGTAATTAAAATTATCAATCAAGATGCGATGTACCCCATCGCTTTCTAAAATTTCTTTGATTTCATCTAAATCCCGAGCTTCTACTATAATTTTTAAATCTAAATTATTGGCTTTAAGGTAGTCTTTGGTTTTGGCTATAGCCAAAGTAATTCCGCCTGCAAAATCAATATGATTGTCTTTCAACATAATCATATCGTACAAGGCAAAACGATGATTTTCGCCACCGCCTATTTTTACTGCCCATTTTTCAGGAGCACGAAACCCTGGAGTAGTTTTACGAGTATCCAGAATTTTGGTTTGAGTCCCTTTTAATAATTGAACATACTCATTTGTTTTTGTAGCAATAGCCGACATGCGTTGCATAGAATTCAGCACCACACGCTCGGCTTTCAAAATAGATTGTGAACTTCCCGAAACGTGAAAAACCACATCGCCTTTCTTCACCGCTGCACCATCTTCAATAAACGTTTCCAACTGTAAACCAGCATCTACATAATCGAATATCATTTTGGCGAATGCAAGACCTGCAATAATTCCGTCCTCTTTTACTAATAATTTAGCGTTTCCTTTGGCCGAAGCGGGAACACAAGCCAAAGAGCTATAATCACCCGCCCCCACATCTTCACGTATAGCATTGGCAATCAAAAGTTCTAACTCATTTTTGAATTGGGAATCACTAATCATTTTCTACTTTTTTATGAATTGCTAAAGTAGGATATATTTTGGGGATTTAAAAATTTGAAGGAGGCATAATTGCGAAGCCGTATAAAAACAAAAAAAAGGGTAACCAATGTTACCCTTTTCAACTCGAGAAGTATTTTTTAGTTGTGTGTTTGTCTAGCCACTTCCCCGTGATGTAATATATCTAATCCCACCGTTTGATCTTCTTCATTCACACGAACTGGAATAAATTTATTGATAATTTTAAACAATAGAACAGTAAAAATAAAAGCATAGCTTGTAGCAAACAGAATAGCTACACATTCTTTGAACAACAACATGCCGTCTCCTCCAAAGAATAAACCATTAGGAACTAGAGCATTGATTTGGCTATTCGCAAAGAAACCTAAACAAATCGTTCCGATAATTCCACCCATTCCATGAACTCCCCAAACATCTAATGCATCGTCCCAACCTTTGTGTTCTTTATATTTTACTGCTGCAAAACAACCAAACGCAGCTATAATACCAATAATGGCCGCTGAGTAAATATCAACATAACCTGCCGCAGGCGTAATCGTTGCCAATCCCGCTACAGCTCCTGTCATTAATCCAATGAAAGTAGGTTTCTTTTTTCCGGTATTCCATTCAATTAACAACCAAGTTACCGCTGCAAAGGATGCCGCTGTATCTGTATTTAAGAATGCCGAAATCGTCACTGAATTCACTGCCAATTCACTACCCGCATTAAATCCATACCATCCAAACCATAACAGCGCGGTTCCAATAGCTACTAACGGAATATTATTAGGTTCGTGGGATTTTTGACGTTTACCAACAAAATAAACAGAGGCTAAAGCAGCAAAACCAGCCGTTGCGTGAACTGTAATTCCTCCTGCAAAATCAAACACACCCCATTCAGCTAGCAATCCACCACCCCAAACCATGTGTACAAATGGATAATACACAAAAATTTGCCATACGATAAGAAAAACCACATATGATTTAAACGAAACTCTATTAATGAAGGCACCTGTTATCAAAGCTGGTGTAATAATCGCAAACATCATTTGATAAGCAATAAAAATATATTCTGGAAAACGCTTATCTGTCGAATACAAGGTTGAAGGAGTAATCCCGTGATAAAATGCTTTATCAAAATTTCCAATGATTCCGAAGAAATCATTTCCAGCATCCATCGTTCCACTAAAACAAACCGAATACCCAAAAGCAAACCAAAGCACCGTACTGATTCCCATGGAAACAAAACTTTGCATCATAATACTCAAAATATTCTTATTGCACCCTAGCCCTCCATAAAAAAAAGCAAGTCCAGGCGTCATTAACATTACCAAACTAGTGGCAAGAATCATAAAAGTAGTTAAGCCTACATCTAACATAATTGTAATTTTTTATTTGTGATACAAAAGTAAATAAACACCACAATATATTTTTTATGTTTTTAATAAAAATTGTGAAATTTTAATTTCAAAAACAGGGGTTAATTACAAAAAATTATCAATTATAAAATTACACCCCTCAAAAAAATAGGGTTATTGATAAAATAACAATATACATTAGCCTAAAACGAATAAACCATAAAAATCTATTTCATAATACAACTGTGGCTTTTTGCCAAATTCCTATCTTTGCCTTCTGAAATCCATCCAAAATGAATATTAAACTCATCGCTATTGGTAAAACCGACAACAAAGCATTGCAATCGTTAATTGACGATTACACCAAACGATTGTCTTTTTACATCAAATTTGACTTGGATATTATCCCTGATATTAAAAACGTAAAAAACTTATCCGAAAGCCAACAAAAAGAAAAAGAAGGCGAATTAATTTTAGCCAAAATAACTCCAACAGACCAGCTGATTTTATTGGATGAAAATGGAAAAAATTTCTCGAGTGTAGGATTTTCAGAAGAATTACAAAAGAAGATGAACTCCGGCATCAAAACCTTGGTTTTTGTAATTGGTGGCCCTTATGGATTTTCGGATACGGTATATGCTAAAGCGCAAGGAAAAATAGCACTTTCGCTGATGACCTTTTCACATCAAATGGTACGTTTATTTTTTATTGAGCAACTCTACCGCGGATTTACGATTTTAAAAAACGAACCGTATCATCATCAGTAAATTTACGAAGTAGGATTTACGATATACGATTTACGATATACGATTTACAATATACGTTTTCCGAAAATTACACTTTCCCCTCTTGAGAGGGGCTTGGGGTGTGTCTTTTAATTTACGATTTTAAGCAGAGTACTAGTAGACGAATTCATCTTGTGAAACGTTAGACAAATGTAAATTTTGAATGGCAATTTTATATTGAAGATAGTCTCCAAAACTTAAATTCTTATCAAACCCCAAAGTAATTTTGCCTAAAATACTTTTTAACTTTTGAAGCTGAAACCCATTCTTTGATATATAAACAGGGACACCTTTCTTTGGATTTGTTAATTGGTACTTTATTTTCGTAAAAGACATGAAAGCTAAATTCTTGTGAATACTGTCCGAATAGGAGAAATAATTCTCCGAAGTTTCGCTTTTGTGGGCACTTCCCTCCTTTTTAGCTTGTAATTTGATGATTTCTGGTACCACCAAACGCAACGGCAACCGTTTGTCAATATGAAAAATCCAATTCGTCGAACTAATGGAATTTTTTCTATTCACCTCTAGCAAAGTATCTTTTCCCTTGGTTTTAAAAAACAAGTAAATTGGCGAATAATCCTGAACCTCCTTAATAAGAGTTACGTTTGATTTTGGCAACAATATCGTTTCTTTATTTCCACAAGAAAACAGAACAAAAAACAACAACACACTTATGTATTTCATGAATTCATTTTATTAAATAAAGTGACACATTCCACCGCTTCTTTTACATCATGAACACGAAGAATATTCGCTCCCTTCAACAATGAAATCGTATTTAAAGTTGTGGTTCCATTAAGAGATTCAGATGCATTATTATTCAATGTTTTATAAATCATTGATTTTCTTGAAATTCCAACTAAAACTGGCAATTTTAATTGCTGAAATAATTCCATCTTCTGAAGCATTTCATAATTCTGTTCTAGTGTTTTGGCAAAGCCAAATCCAGGATCAACAATCAAATCATTGATGCCTAAACTTCGCGCTACAGCTATTCGTTCTGAGAAATACAAAAGCACTTCTTTAACCACATCTTCATATTGCGTTAGTGTTGACATCGTTTGAGGCGTCCCTCGCATGTGCATCATAATATAAGGCACATTGTACTTGGCAACAACACCCAACATTGCATCGTCTAATTTTCCTGCTGAAATATCATTGATTAATGCTGCTCCTTTTTGTATACAAGCTTCAGCTACCTGAGAGCGAAACGTATCAATTGAAATCAAGATATTTGGAAATCGTTGCACCAACAAGTCAACTATAGGAACAATTCGTGCCATTTCTTCTTCTATAGATACAAATTCAGCATTGGGTTTACTGGAATAGGCGCCAATATCAATAAAGGCAGCCCCTTCTGAAAGCATTTTTTGAACTTGCGCTATAATTTCAGTTTCGTTTTTATACTTTCCACCATCAAAAAAAGAATTGGGAGTTAGATTCAGAATTCCCATTACTTTAGGCTTTGATAAATCGATGAGCTGTCCTTTGCAATTAATCGTCATTTCAATCTGGTTTTAAAGACCTTGTTTTTCTTCTTTCAGAAAAATTATTCTTATTTTTGAAAAATTTTGAATACAAATATACATCAATAATGAAGAATACTTCACAAGAATATGATGCCGTTGTTGCGGTATGTCGCTCTTTATTTATCAATAAAATGAAAGATTACGGAAGTGCTTGGCGCATTTTACGCTTGCCATCACTTACCGACCAAATATTTATTAAAGCCCAACGCATCCGAAGTTTACAAGAAAACGAAGTTCGTAAAGTAAACGAAGATGAGTCGGGAGAATTCATTGGCATCATCAACTATTCTATCATGGCATTGATTCAATTGGAATTAGGAATTGCCGACCAACCTGATTTGGATGTCACTAAAGCCACCGAATTATACGATGCCAAAATCAAGGAAACCAAAGAATTAATGGAAAATAAAAACCATGATTATGGTGAGGCTTGGCGCGATATGCGAGTGAGTTCATTAACGGATTTGATTCTGCAAAAGTTACTTCGCGTAAAGCAAATTGAAGACAACAAAGGAAAAACATTAGTATCAGAAGGTATTGACGCAAATTACCAGGACATGATTAATTATGCCGTTTTTGCATTGATTTTAATGAAATAAAAACAATCTGTATCTCAAATTCTATATTATGTCAAAGCTGAAAAACATACTCACCCAATTTTCTCGAATTTTCGTAGGAATCCTTTTTATTATTTCAGGATTAATTAAATTGAATGACCCTGTAGGTTTCTCTTATAAATTAGCGGAATATTTTGGTGAACCTGTGTTTAACTTGCCTTTCTTTGTTCCGTTTTCATTAGCAATAGCTATCTTTTTAGTCATTCTTGAAGTCGTTTTGGGAATTATGCTTTTATTAGGTTACCGATCAAAAGTAACCGTTTGGCTTTTGCTGATTCTTATCATTAAATTTACTTTCTTAACCTTCTATTCGGCTTATTTTAATGTGGTAAAAGATTGTGGCTGTTTTGGAGATGCTTTGCATTTAACCCCTTGGCAATCCTTTACAAAAGATGTGGTTTTGTTATTCTTTATTTTGATTTTATTTTTCAATGTCAAATTAATTCAACCTTTATTCAAAGCCAAAATCCAGAATGTTTTAGTCCTTATTAGTATTGGACTATGTAGTTTTATGGCGTATTGGGTATTGCATCATTTACCAATTATTGACTTCAGACCTTTTAAAGTAGGCAACAATATTCAAAAAGGAATGGAAATTCCAGAAGGAGCGCCACAATCTGTTGTAGAAATGACCTTTATCTACAAAGTAAACGGAATAGATACTGAATTTACAGAAAAGGATTTAATGAAAATACCAGCAGGAGCTACTTTTGTGGATAGAAAAGACAAAGTCATTGTAGAAGGGTATGTACCTCCTATTCATGATTTTGCAATGGAAAAAGACGGTGCTGACTATAAAGACGAGTTGTTACAAAACCCAAAACTAATGCTATTTGTTACTTATGATTTAGCTATTGCCAACAAAGAAGGGTTAGCCCAATTAGAAAGTCTCAAACAACAAGCTGCTGCCAAAGGATATACTGTTATCGGTATGACGGGTTCGGCACCTGAACAAATAGAAAAAACAAAGAAAGAATTTAGATTCACATTTGATTTTTACTTCTGTGATGCCACCGCTTTAAAAACCATTGAAAGAGCCAATCCAAGTATTGTTATTTTAGAAAAAGGTACTGTAAAACAAAAAGTACATTATAATGATATTGAAGATTTGAAATTATAACTTCATTTTATCGTTAATAAGTCGCTTATTTATTAACTATAACGATATTGAAATCAAGTAGTATTCAACCAAAAACAAACTTTCTATTGAGTTTAAATTAACTTTGTAAATATTTATCAAAATGAAAAAACTAATTGCTTTATTAATTGCTTTCGCTACTTTTTCTTGTACAAGCAACGCACAGAAGAAAACATTTTCGGAAACTGCTTTGTCTGAAACGCTATTAGCAACCGACGGAAGCCAAGTGGCCTTTAAAGATATTATCAAGAAACAAAAAGGTAAAACTACTGTAATTGAAGTTTGGGCGTCTTGGTGCGGAGACTGTGTCAAAGCAATGCCTAAGGTAAAAGAATTACAAGCCAATCACCCAGAAGTAGCTTTTACATTTATCTCGATGGACAAAACATCCGACAAATGGTTAGCGGGGATTGAAAAACACGAATTAAAAGGAGGCCATTATATGGCTAACGACCAAATGAAAGGTGTTTTTGGTAAAGCGATAGATTTGGATTGGATTCCAAGGTATATTATTTTAGATAAATCAGGGAAAATTGTAGTATACCGAGCTATTGAAACTGATTTCGACCTTATCAATGAGACATTAAACAAATTAAAATAAACTAAAAACTATTAAAATAAATACAACTAAAATGAGAAAAAAGATTGTTGCAGGAAACTGGAAAATGCATAAAAACGCAGAGCAAACAGAAGATTTATTGAATGATTTAATTGCTAAAGTACCTACAGATAGTACTGCACAAGTTATTGTAGCACCTACTTTTGTAAACCTAGCTTCGGCAGTGGATCATTTAGAGTTTACCAATATTGATGTAGCTGCTCAAAACGTTCACCAAGCTGAAAGTGGTGCATTCACTGGAGAAATATCTGCTGATATGTTGAAAAGCGTTGGTGTAAACACAGTAATCCTTGGACACTCTGAGCGTAGAGCTATTTTTCACGAAACAGATGCTTTAATCGCAAGCAAAGTAGATGCAGCTTTAGAACACGATATGACTGTTATTTTCTGTTTTGGGGAAGAATTAAAAGACCGTCAATCTAACACTCATTTTAACGTTGTAGAAAATCAATTGAAAGATGGTTTATTCCACATTAGTGCTAACGATTGGGAAAATGTTGTTTTAGCTTACGAGCCTGTTTGGGCTATCGGAACAGGAGAAACTGCTTCTCCAGAACAAGCACAAGAAATGCATGAATTCATCAGAGAAACTGTACGTAAATCTTTCGGAAGTGATGTAGCTGACAACGTTTCTATCCTTTACGGAGGAAGTGTTAAGCCTGAAAATGCAAAAGAAATTTTCTCTAAACCAGATGTTGACGGAGGTCTTATCGGTGGAGCAGCTTTAAAAGCTGATGATTTCGTTGCGATTATCAACGCTATCTAAATTTTACACTAAAATACAATAAATTAAAGATTGTCTTAAAAATATACATTTTGTCATTCCGAATTTATTTCGGAATCTGTAAATTAGAATTATATCATTTTTTTACAGAAACTGAAACAAGTTCAGTTTGACAAAGCCTATATTTTTGAGACTCTTTTTTTTTGTTTTTATTGGTCACAATAAATAAAGAGAAACTGTACCTTTGCAAAAAAATAAACATGTCAAATAGTTATATCGGATACCATTTTACTATCGAGCCAAAAGAACTAGGTTCAGAAATTCTAATTGCCGAATTAGGTGAAAAAGCATTTGAAAGCTTTACGGAAACGGAAACAGGAATTGATGCTTTTGTTCAAAAAGAGTTGTGGGACGATACTATTCTTGATGATGTTTACATTTTACAATCGGAAGAATTTACCATTGACTACACCTACGAAGAAATAGAACAAATCAATTGGAATGAAGAATGGGAAAAAAACTTCGAACCTATTGAGGTAGACGGTAAATGCCATGTTCGCGCTCCTTTTCACCCTAAAACAGAAGCTGAGTTTGATATTGTTATTGAACCTAAAATGAGTTTTGGTACTGGACACCACGAAACTACACACATGATGATTCAGCATCTTTTAGAAATGGATGTAAAAGGTTTAAAAACCTTAGATATGGGATGCGGAACTGCAATTTTAGCGATTTTAGCTGAAATGAAAGGCGCCCAACCTATTGATGCCATTGATATTGATAATTGGTGTTATTTGAATTCTATAGAAAATGCAGAACGTAACAATTGCCAACACATTAGCGTGTATGAAGGTGATGCGGCTTTGCTAAAAGACAAAAAATACGACTTGATCATTGCTAATATCAACCGAAATATTCTATTAAATGACATGCAATCGTACGTAGATTGTTTGAACCCTGGAGGAACTATTTTGTTTAGTGGTTTCTACGAAGAAGACATTCCGTTCATTGATGGTTCTTGCACCGAAAAAGGCTTAACTTACATTAAAAAGTTCCAAAGAAACAATTGGGTTTCCTTAAAATATGTAAATTAGTTTTATAATTACCAAAGTACAAAACCTACCCTCAAATGAGTACTAAAGAAAAAGTAAGAGAAAGAGTCAGTTTCAAAGAAGCAACAACAGTAAATAATGAAATTGTTGTTTATAATGATGATATCAATACTTTTGATCACGTGATTGACACCTTGGTTAGAGTGTGCGACCATACTCCTGAACAAGCAGAGCAATGTTCACTAATTATTCATTACAACGGGAAATGTACTGTCAAAACTGACGTGTATGACAAACTCAAACCACAATGCATTCAGCTACTGGAAGCTGGATTGAGTGCCGAAATTATCTAGTACTATACATTTTTTATCATTTCTTCATAAATTTTATAGTTTTATTCTATATTTGATTAAAGTTATCCGTTTTTATGAAAGAATATGCTACTGTTTTGTTATATGCTATGCCCTTATTTCTGGCATTAATAATTATCGAAAAGTTATACGGCTATTTTAAAGGAGAAAATACAGCTCCTATTATGGATTCTGTATCAAGTATAAGTTCTGGAATCATCAATTCTTTAAAAGATGTATTGGGATTAAGTGTAACATTACTTTCTTATGAATGGATGGCTCCCAAAATCGCACTATTGCATCAAGACACCACAATTCTTGCTTACTGTATTGGTTTTATAGTCATCGATTTTTATGGCTATTGGTCGCATCGATGGTCACATCAAATTAATTTTTTGTGGAACAAACATGCTATTCATCATAGTAGCGAAGAGTTCAATTTGTCGTGTGCTTTACGCCAAAGTGTATCTAGTTTTGTCAACCTATTTACTTTCTTATTAATCCCAGCAGCTTTACTTGGTGTTCCTGTTAAAGTTATTGCGATTACCTTACCTATTCATTTGTTTTTGCAATTTTGGTATCATACCAAACACATTAAAAAGATGGGGATTCTGGAACAAATAATAGTCACCCCCTCCCACCATCGAGTTCATCATGCCATCAATCCAGAATATATCGATAAAAATCACGGTCAAATTTTTATTTTTTGGGATAAATTATTCGGAACCTATCAAGAAGAACTAGATACTGTCCCTCCTGTCTTTGGAATAACAAGACCCGCGCAAACTTGGAATCCGTTCCGAATTAATTTTCAACATCTTTGGCTGTTAATTTGCGATGCTTGGCGAGCCGAAAATTGGAAAGACAAAATCACCATTTGGTTCAAACCAACCGGTTGGCGTCCTGAAAATTTTGAAGAAAAATATCCTGTACCCAAAATTTCGAACGTCTATAGTTTTCATAAATATGGAACCCAACATTCGAAAATGTTGATGTATTGGTCGGTGATACAATTATTTGTCACTTTAGGATTAGTAAGCTATTTATACCTTTCTATTGCAAGAATAGACATTCAACATATTTTCGTTTACGGAACTTTTATTTTTATTAGTGTGTATAGTTACACCGAATTAATGGACACGAACAATTATTCCTTATTCTGGGAAAGTATCCGATTTGCTTTTGGAATTGGGATAATTACTTATTTCGGAAATTGGTTTGAAATTGACACTATGATTCCTTTTGGAACCTACTTAATAATGGGATATCTAACTCTTTCGTTAATTATCAACATCTATTTTGTAAGATCGGGGTTCAAATCTGAAAAATTAGCTCTAACCTAAATTACAAAACAAAATGAAAAACAAGTTATTCTTATCCATTTACTTAGGTTGTAGTGTTTTTTACTTACTAATCACAGCATTCAACCAAGAAGAAATTGCCCGAGTAGTAAAACCTTTTCTCCTTCCTATTTTATTAATTGCAGTGTATTTTTCAGAAAGCTTTAAAACCAAAAAAATCTTAATAACGGCATTAATCTTCTCGTGGATAGGCGATGTAATTTTGCTTTTTGCAGATAAAGGCGAAATCTATTTTATACTAGGACTAGTAGCGTTCCTAATTTCCCATCTCTTTTACATTGTACTATTTAACAAACAAACTAGGAGTAAGTCTATTAGCAACAAATTAAGTTTTGGAGCCGGAATTGGATTGATTCTAATTTATTTTTCAGTGATGATTGGAACGCTAGGTCCTAAACTAGGTCCGCTTACACTCCCTGTAGTTATCTACGCTGTAGTGATAAGTACCATGTTATTTTTTGCTCTAAAAGGAAGTTATCAATGGAATTCCATTCCGTATAATTCCGTTTTGATAGGTGCTGTATTTTTTATTAGTTCAGATAGTATTTTGGCTTTTAATAAATTCTACCACCCCATTCCTCAAGCCTCCTTCTTAATAATGATTACTTATTTAATAGCGCAGTATAGTATAGTTTGGGGGATTCTAAACTTAAATCAAAAAAAATAGCATTCTCATTAATACGAAAATGCTATTCTAATAAGTTGTATTTATTCTTAATGTGGTAATTTATCTTTTAAAACACCATATAAAACGGCTCCAACTAAAGCCCCGATAAGAACTAAAATTACAGGTAAAATTCCAGCTCCTAATAATATAAAAATAGGACCAGGACAAGAACCGATTAATCCCCAACCTAAACCAAAAAAGATACCTCCAATCCAATAACGAGCCGAGCCTTTTTCCTTATCCTTAATAACAATTGAAGTACCATCAATTGCTTTTAATTGATTCTTTTTAATAAGCTGAATTCCAATTACACCCGTTGCAATGGCTACCGAAATAATGCCATACATGTGAAACGATTGAAATTGAAACATTTCGTAGATACGGTACCAAGACACCGCTTCCGATTTGGTTAAAACAATTCCGAAAATAAAACCTACTATTAAAAATTTAATGAATTTCATAATTAAAAAATTAGAGGTAATACAAAATGTGCCATTATTAATCCGCCGATAAAAAATCCTATAACGGCTTTCAAAGAAGGTAATTGTAGGTTACTCAAGCCTGAAATCGCATGCCCCGAAGTACAGCCTCCTGCATAACGAGAACCGAATCCAATTAAAACCCCACCTATTAGTAAAATCAAAATACTTTTAGGAGATTCAAAAGTTTGATTTCCAAAAAGAACATCAGGAGCTAACTTTCCGTTAGGCGCATCGATTCCAAGTGCGGCTAATTGTTCAATAGTCTTCGGATTAATCGATACATTCGTTGGGTCACTCATAAAATGTACTGCCACAAATCCGCCAAGCATAGCGCCTAATACAACAATAAGATTCCATTTATTAGACTTCCAATCAAAATTAAAATAGGTTATTTTTTTCCCTATCCCCGACATAGAACAAAGTGTCTCTAAATTAGAGGACATGCCGAATTGTTTTCCGAAATAAATTAAGATCAACATAATCATACCTATTATAAATCCTGAGATGTACCAAGGCCAAGTTTGAAAAAAGATATCCATAAATTCTATTTTTTGGTAAAAATAGCAATTCTATTCTGCAAACAAAAACAATTAATTTAGGCATAATTGTTGTCACAAATTAAAAAGCGTTTAAAGTTCTCTTTATATTTGTATTGGAACTTTTTAAATTAATTTTGTTTTTCAATATATAATCCATTATGAAAAAAATCATATTTGTTTTAAGTATTTCAATTATACTTTGTTCTTGCGTAAGTACAAGATCTACTTTAAAAAACGTAGACGACACTGCGCCTGACTTAGTATTAAATAACAATAATACTTTTGACATCAAATTATTTAGTACCGACAAAAAATACGGATACGACAAAGATTATCCCATTAATATTTTTTATCAAACCAGTAAATCCGATGCTAATCAAGAACGCTTTTTGAATGCCTTGGCTGGACCAAAAGGAGAAAAAATAACATATGCCAAATTAGAGAGCTGTTGCCCCTTCCCTACTAAAAGAAGTGATATGGGAGCTGGTTTCTTAGATGTATACGAACTTAAATGGGAAGGTCAAAAAAAAACTGTTGTATTGTATTTAAACATTTACGAAAAAGGAGTGTTGATGGTTCCTTTTGGTTTGCGACTAAAAGACAAATAATTCATCATTGCTATTCCTTATTAATTCCAATTAAAAAACGATTCTATGGAAGAATGTATATCAGTATTTGATATGTTAAAAATTGGAGTTGGTCCATCAAGTTCACATACTTTAGGTCCTTGGCGTGCTGCCGAACGATTTTTGTCTGAACTAAGAAGCGAAAACTTATTAGCTTCAACCGAAAAAGTTCAAGTCGATTTGTATGGCTCATTATCATTAACGGGCAAAGGTCATGCTACTGACTTAGCACTACTTTTAGGATTGAGCGGTCAAGATCCAGAAACAATTCCAGTTGATGAAATAACAACTATAACTACCCAAATTCAAACACAAAAGTCAATCCGTTTAGGAAATGAAAAGTCAATCCCCTTTTTTCCTGAAAGTGAAATTATTTTCAATAAAAAATTTCTTCCTTTTCATGCTAATGGTCTTCGATTTACTGCTTTAATAAATAACAATACAACATACCAAGCCACTTATTACTCTATAGGTGGAGGATTTGTTGTGAAAGAAGAGCGAATTAATGCCAAAAAGAAACAAGTATTAAAATGCGCTTTCCCGTTTCCAATTAAAAAAGCCACTGAATTATTGGCGTACACTCTTCAAGAAAATAAGACAATTTCAGAGATTGTTTTTGAAAACGAAAAATCAATGCGTTCCGAAGATCAAATTCATAATGAACTGCTACGTATTTGGAATACAATGTTGGAATGCATGTACATTGGCTGTCATTCCGAAGGAATACTACCTGGCGGATTGCATGTTAGACGAAGAGCTTTTGATATGCATCAAGATTTGATTGGATTATCCAATTATAATTCGCCTCAAACTTGGTTAGAACAAATCCGAAAAACAGAGGTTAAATTTCGCCAAATTTTAAAATGGGTGAGTTGTTTTGCTTTAGCTGTCAACGAAGTAAATGCTTCACTAGGTCGAGTTGTTACGGCGCCTACCAATGGAAGTGCTGGAGTAATTCCTGCAGTATTAATGTACTATTTAGTAATCGAAAACCACCAAGCAGGAGCAAAAGAAATCAAACAATTTTTGATGGTAGCTGGCGAGATTGGAAGTATTTTCAAAAAAGGATCTACAATCTCAGCAGCTATGGGAGGATGCCAAGCAGAAATAGGTGTTTCATCAGCTATGGCAGCTGCGGCTTTGTGTGAACTCAT
Source organism: Flavobacterium sp. (assembly GCF_024642105.1). Taxonomy (GTDB): domain Bacteria; phylum Bacteroidota; class Bacteroidia; order Flavobacteriales; family Flavobacteriaceae; genus Flavobacterium. The sequence goes on along the minus strand of NZ_JAHEBT010000001.1, from coordinate 46,818 downwards.
GGGCGGAAGTCCTAGCCAAGTATTGATAGCGGCCGAAATTGCTATGGAACATCATTTAGGACTAACCTGTGATCCCGTGGGAGGTTTGGTTCAAATTCCGTGTATTGAACGAAATACTATGGGGGCTATCAAAGCAATTAATGCAGCTGAATTAGCATTGGCTACCGACCCAAAAAATGTAAAAGTGCCTTTAGATAAAGTAGTAGATACCATGTGGCAAACCGCTAAGGATATGAATTCAAAATACAAAGAAACCTCAGAAGGAGGATTAGCAGTCGCAGTAAATATGGCCGATTGTTAAACTATTTTTTTCTTGTATCGATGATATAAATAATCTTCCAATGGTTGTTTTCTTTAAATAAAGTAAAAGCATTTACCCCTTTATGGCTTATTTTACCATTGAAGTAAAACTCATACGGTGTCCAAACATGAGCCATTGCTCCATCAACTTGAATAGTATAATCCAATAGCTTTTCTTCGAAAAGAGTGGCAACTGGAATAGTTGCAATGGAATGATAAAAATCTTTCGGACTTTCATTAATTAGTTTAGTTCCTTTTGTATTTGAAATTACCGATTGTAGAATCAATTGATTGGAACAAACTGATTGCATTACAACCGAATCTTTAGCATGAAACCCTTGAAAAAAAGTTTCAATAACATTTTTGACTTCTTGATTTTGCGAGTAGACAGATCCTGTTATGAACAACAAAAACCCAAACAGTATTTTTTTCATGTGACGAATTTAAACAAACTTATTGTTACAAATAATATTAATCAGCGATTTTGAGTTAAGAAAATTACATTTTATTACCTTTACAGCCTTAAAATAAAACTATGTCAGTCGCAAAAAAAGATTACAAAAGAATTACCACTAAATCATTAATTGAAATGAAAGCCAATGGCGAAAAAATTTCAATGCTTACTGCCTATGATTATACTATGGCAAAAATAGTAGATTCTGCTGGAGTAGATGTAATTCTTGTGGGAGATTCAGCTTCCAATGTAATGGCAGGACATGAAACTACTTTGCCCATTACGCTTGACCAAATGATATACCATGCTTCATCAGTAGTTCGTGCTATTGAACGCGCATTAGTTGTCGTCGATTTACCTTTTGGAAGTTACCAATCGGATTCAAAAGAAGCCTTGCGTTCTGCTATCCGAATAATGAAAGAAAGTGGTGGACACGCTGTAAAATTAGAAGGTGGTAGCGAAATTAAAGATTCCATCAAAAAAATATTAAATGCAGGAATACCTGTTATGGGACATTTGGGTTTAACTCCACAATCCATTTATAAATTCGGAACGTATACCGTTCGTGCCAAAGAAGATGCAGAAGCGGAACAATTAATGGAAGATGCAAAACTTTTGGAAAGCTTAGGCTGTTTTGCTATAGTTTTAGAAAAAATCCCTGCTCATTTAGCAGAAAAAGTAGCTAAAAGCATTTCTATTCCTGTAATTGGAATTGGTGCTGGTGGAGGTGTTGACGGACAAGTATTGGTTATCCATGATATGTTAGGAATGAACAATGAATTCAGCCCTCGTTTCTTAAGACGCTATATGAATTTGTACGAAGGAATGACTTCGGCTATAAGCCAATATGTTGAAGATGTTAAATCGTCTGATTTTCCTAATGCCAATGAACAATATTAAGTTAGATTATCAGAAAATATAGATTTTAGATCGTTAGAAAAATGCACCAATTCAAAAATTTAGAAATTTGGAAAAGAAGTAGATTATTTTGTTCTAAAATATATGGTGTAACCTCAAATTTTCCAGATAATGAAAAATTTGGGATAACTAATCAATTGCGAAGAGCTTCTGTTTCAATACCATCTAATATTGCAGAAGGTTCGTCAAGAGCATCAAACAAAGACTTTTCAAGATTTCTCGAAATTGCAATTGGTTCGGCCTATGAAATTGAAACTCAATTATTAATTTCAAATGATTTGAAATTTTTAAAATCTGAAACTGTCGAAACACTATTAAATGAGTTAGAAGAAATTGTCAAAATGATTTCAAAATTTAGATCCACTCTAAAAATCTAACCTACTAAAAATCTAAACTATCTCAATGAAAATTGTTTCCAATAAATCCAACCTTCAAGTGCTTCACGAAGACAATCATCTCATCGTAGTCAATAAGCGCGTTGGTGATATCGTTCAAGGAGATAAAACGGGAGACAAACCACTTAACGAAATTGTCAAAGAATACATAAAAGAAAAATACAATAAACCGGGAGAAGTGTTTCTAGGCGTAGTGCATCGTTTGGATAGACCTACAACAGGTATCGTAGTTTTTGCAAGAACGAGTAAAGCATTGTCCAGAATGAACGAGCTTTTTAGTAATCGAGAAACTCAAAAAACTTATTGGGCTGTAGTAAAAAACAAACCTGAAAAACCGCAAGACAAATTAGTTCATTACCTCAAAAGGAATGAAAAAAATAATACTTCCAAAGCACACTTAAAAGAAGTACCTGATAGTAAATTGGCTAGTTTGTATTACCAAATCATCAAAGAATTAACCAACTATACCGCTTTAGAAATCCATCTTCATACAGGAAGACACCACCAAATTAGAGCACAATTGGCTGCAATTGGTTCTCCAATTAAAGGCGATTTGAAATACGGTTTTGACCGAAGTAATCCTGACGGAGGAATCCATCTCCATGCTCGAAAACTGAGTTTTACTCACCCTGTTTCCAAAGAAGCTTTAACCATAATTGCTCCTACTCCCGATGATGTTATTTGGAATTCGATTTGATTTTAATTAATGAATGGTATTTTATTCAATTTTAAAAATTAAATTGCATAGCATTTTAAGTAGTATTGAAATATGAATTACAAAACCAACATTGGTTACCGCAAAGAAATTCTGACTCGTTTGTTGAGTACTATCATTTCGTATGAAAATGATATTGTAAAAGCATTACAAGAGGATTTTAGCAAACCTGCTTTTGAATCTGTAGTTACCGAAACGAGTTATGTTATCTCTGATTTAAAATACACTATTAAAAATCTATCCCGTTGGGCAAAACCCAAAAGAGTTTTCCCATTTGTATTAAACATTCCTTCTTCAGATACCATTTACAAAGAACCCTACGGAAAAGTATTAGTAATTGCACCTTGGAATTATCCTTTTCAATTGGCACTTTGCCCTGTAATAGCAGCTGTTGCAGCAGGAAATCAAGTAGTTTTAAAACCTTCGGAGTTAACACCCAAAACTGCCGAAATTATCGAAACTATCATCAGCAAAACGTTCCAAACCAATCATGTGGAAGTAGTACAAGGTGGTGTTGAAATAACCAGTCGTTTACTAGAACAACGTTGGGATTATATATTCTTTACAGGTAGTGTGGCAGTTGGTAAAATCATTGCGAAAGCAGCTGCGAAAAACTTAACTCCCGTAACTTTAGAATTAGGAGGTAAAAATCCTTGTATTGTTGATGAAACCGCTAATTTAAGATTGGCAGCCAAACGAATCGTTTGGGGAAAATTCATCAATGCTGGACAAACTTGTATAGCACCCGATTATATTTTGGTTCATAAAAATAGTAAATCGTATTTTATCCAATTTTTAAAAGAGGAGATTACTAAAGCATACGGTGAAAATCCTGAACTTTCTCCAGATTTTGCTCGAATAATCAATGCGAAAAACTGGTCCCGATTAGTCGAAATGATTGAAGATATTAAAATTCTTTTTGGAGGCAAATACAATAGTGAAACCCATTACATCTCTCCTACTCTAATTGAGGAAAATAATCTTGATAGTCTAATTATGCAAGATGAAATATTTGGTCCATTATTACCCATTCTGACCTATGAAAATGAAAGCGAAATCGATAGTATTATTTCAAAATACGAAAAACCTTTGGCTTTGTATATTTTCAGCGAGAGAAGATCATTCTGTAACAACATAATTGCTACACATTCTTTTGGAGGTGGTTGTATTAACGACACTATGATTCATTTCTCTAATAAGCAATTGCCTTTTGGAGGTGTTGGAAATAGTGGCATTGGGGCTTACCATGGAAAGTTAAGTTTTGATATTTTTTCGCACCATAAGGGAGTGGTCAAAAAAGCAACTTGGATAGACTTACCGTTGCGATATGCACCTTATAAAGATAAATTAGCATCCGTAAAGAAAATATTAAATTGGCTGTAAGCCAAAAAACAATCAATGAATTAGTTAAAGAATGGAAACAATCAATCAAAAAATTGCACAATTAAAAACAAATGGATACGAATTGAAATTTGAAGAGGTATTCAATAAAGCTTTCGAAAACTATAAAAAAATAGCACTTTATGCAGGTTTAGCTATTTTAATTTTTGGTTTTCTTTTCGCTTTTCTTGCGGCTATTGGCGTAGTTAGTTTTGTAGGCGCGGAGCATTTGAATGAAAATATGATAAAACAACTTGAAGCTAAAATGCTAAAACAAGAATACCTTGGTTATCAATTTATAGCTGTATTAGCCATCAATAGTCTTTTTAGTCCAATTAGTGCGGGCTTTTTAAAAATGGCTGAATCTGCTGATAAAGATGTGGAATTTAAAATGCGTCAATTTTTCTCTTTTTACAAATGGACGTATTTCAAAGAATTATTTGTTGCTACTTTTATCATTACTCTTTTGAGTACTGGAATCGATAGTGCATTAACTTTTTATAAAATTCCTGTATTAGGAGGAATTATTTCTTTTGCAATCGGAATATTTACTGTTTTGAGTACCCCTGTAATTATTTTTGGCAAACAAAAAGCGACTGCAGCGATAAAAGCGAGTATCAGTTTAACTAGCTCACAATTTCTAACTCTTTTTCTACTTTTATTCGTTGCCTTTTTAGGTTCTTTAGTAGGTTTGATTGGTTTTTGTATCGGGGTACTTTTTACTATACCTTTCAATATGTCAATGCAATACGCCATCTATGATGCAATTATTGGTATCGAAAATGAAGAAGTAGTTGTTGTCGAATCAGAAGAAAACTAACCCAACCAACCGTCTCTATCTAAACTTCGGTATTGTATCGCTTCGGCAATATGATGGGATGCTACTTTTTCAGCAGCTTCTAAATCAGCAATTGTTCGGGCTACTTTCAATATTCGGTCATACGCTCGAGCGGAAAGATTCAATCGTTCCATCGCATTTTTTAGTAATTCTTTAGAAGGTTTATCCAAAGCACAAAATTCTCTAATGTGTTTGGTACTCATTTGAGCATTGTAATGAATGGTTGGCATCAATTCAAAACGAGATGACTGTATTTCGCGCGCATTAGTTACTCTTTTCCGAATCTCGACACTACTTTCTGCTTTTCTGTCGTCTGATAATTTATCAAATGGAACGGGGGTTACTTCAATATGAATATCAATTCGGTCTAATAATGGTCCAGATATTTTATTCATATACCGTTGCATTTCGTTGGGAGAAGAAGTTTGAGGAGCATCCGGATCATTGAAAAAACCACTCGGACTCGGGTTCATACTTGCTACTAACATAAATGATGATGGATAGGTAACTGTGAATTTAGCTCGTGAAATAGTCACTTCTCTGTCTTCTAAAGGTTGACGCATTACTTCGAGTACATCGCGCTTGAACTCTGGCAATTCATCCAAGAAAAGAACCCCATTATGTGCCATCGAAATCTCTCCAGGCTGCGGATAACTCCCACCACCTACTAATGCTACATTAGAAATAGTATGGTGCGGACTACGAAACGGACGCTGGTTCATCAAACCTACTTCTTTCAATTTTCCAGCAACGCTATGAATTTTGGTAGTTTCCAAAGCTTCGCGCAAAGTCATTGGTGGTAAAATACTCGGTAATCGTTTGGCCAACATAGTCTTTCCAGCTCCTGGTGGCCCAATCAAAATGATATTATGCCCACCGGCTGCGGCGATTTCCATACAACGCTTAATACTTTCCTGACCTTTTACATCCGAAAAATCAAACTCTGGAAAATCTAAGGTTTTATAAAATTCAGCTCTAGTATCAATTCTAGTAGGCTCTATGGTTCCTTTTCCTTCAAAAAAATCAATTACTTCTTGAAGATTTTCTACACCATACACGTCTAAATCAGACACAATCGCTGCTTCTTTTGCATTTTGCTTGGGTAAAAAGAATCCTTTAAATCCTTCTTCCTTGGCTTTTATTGCTATAGGCAAAGCGCCTCGAATAGGTTGCAAACTTCCATCGAGAGACAGTTCGCCCATAATAATGTAACGCTCAATTTCATCTCCTTTAATTTGAGAAGAAGCAATTAGAATTCCAATAGCTAAAGTCAAATCATAAGCCGAACCCTCTTTGCGCAAATCAGCAGGAGCCATATTAATGGTAATTTTCTTTCCTGGTAAAGCATAGCCATTATTTTTCAATGCAGCAGCAATTCGATAACTACTTTCTTTAATTGCATTATCGGGTAAGCCTACTAAATGGTACCCAATTCCTTTGTCTATATTTACTTCAACTGTAATTGTAGTCGCTTCAACCCCAAAAACAGCACTTCCAAAAACTTTCGTCAACATATAAAATCAATCTTTTTTTTAAAAATAAATAAAAACCAGATACGATTGACAAAAAAAGAACTTATATTTTAAAATTTACTGATAATTCAAAATTATTTTATCTATAATACTACTACTAATAGTAAAACATTCTCTTTTTAGAAAAAACAGATTGTCAAATTCAAAATATCAATTTAAAATTACATCAAACCCTAAAAAATTATAGGTATAATTTAATTATTTAATAAAAATATACAATTAACCCCTATTTTTTTATGGGTCAATATGATATTTTTATACTTTTATCAAAAATTTAAAATTAAAAGTTATGCGTAAAATTGTTTTAAGTGTGATTCTAATCACTGTTTTGGGACTTACTTTTTTCTCAAATTATTTTGTTGTTGAGTCAGCAAAACTAGGGGCTCATATTGTTGAATTAAAATTAGATACTGGAGACACAGCATGGATGATTGTTGCTTCCGCTTTGGTATTAATTATGACTCCTGGTTTAGGTTTCTTCTACGGAGGTATGGTAGGGAAGAAAAATGTAATTAGTACGATGTTACAAAGTTTTATGGCAATGGTTATTGTAACTGTTCTATGGGTATTAGTTGGATTTGGATTGTGTTTTGGACCATCTATAGGAGGAATCATTGGAGATCCTTCTGCTAATTTACTTTTTAATGGAGTAAGCGCTACTACAGCTTGGGAATTAGCACCAACTATTCCTTTACTTTTATTTGCTTTCTTTCAAGCTAAATTTGCCATTATCACACCCGCATTGATTACTGGAGCATTTGCAGAACGCGTTCGTTTCTGGGCTTACTTGTTATTCATGGTGTTATTCATATTAATTATTTACGCACCATTATGTCACATGACATGGCATCCTGATGGACTATTCTTCAAAATGGGAGTGCTTGATTTTGCTGGAGGAACTGTAGTACACATGAGTGCTGGTTGGGCAGCTTTGGCTGGCGCTATCTTCTTAGGAAAAAGAAAAGTACAAAAAGTAAACCCAGCGCGTATTACTTATGTATTATTAGGAACTGGTTTATTGTGGTTCGGATGGTTTGGTTTTAATGCTGGATCTGCCGTAGGTGCTAGTGGACTTGCTGCTCAAGCATTAGGAACAACTACTGTTGCCGCTGCCGCTGCTGCAATGGCATGGGTGTTTTTAGACAAGATTATGGGACACAAACTATCTGCTATGGGAGCTTGTATCGGAGCAGTTGTTGGTTTAGTTGCCATCACTCCTGCTGCTGGATTTGTAAGCATTCCTCACGCAATCACTATCGGTATCATTGCTAGTATCATCAGTAACTTTATGGTAATGAAATTCCCTAAAGGAAAAATTGACGATGCTTTAGATGTATTTGCTTGTCACGGTGTTGGTGGTATGGTAGGAATGTTATTAACAGGTGTATTTGCTTCAAAAGCAATCAACCCAATTGTTGGTGACAACCAAGGATTAATCTTTGGAGATGCTACTTTATTTTTAATCCAATTAAAAGCACTTGTATTGGTATCTATCTTTGCTTTCTCTGCTTCTTATGCTTTGTTCTTTATTGTAAACAAAATTACGCCTCTAAGAGTAAGTGAAGACAAAGAAGAATTAGGATTAGATATTACTCAACACGGAGAATTTCTATAATAGTTACTCCACTTGATATTTTTTTTTTAAAACACCCTAAATTTTAGGGTGTTTTTTTATGCACAAAAAACCGCAAATTATACAACTTGCGGTTTATCTATTTTAGAGATTCTTTTTATTACTTCTTGAACTTTGAAATACCTTCTTTTAACCACGATTCATATTCTTCTATACCAACAAAACTAATAGTAGGCTGTTTTAAATTCAAACTAGTTCCTTCTAAATCAGTCAAAACATACAAAGGCTGTGTATTCGTTTTGTATTTCGAAATCATAAAGTCGGTCCATTTATCACCAATAGTTTCAATACTTGCTCCTGTTGTTTTAGAAATCAACTGGTCGCTTTTAGGCAACTCTCTTTTATCATCAACATACAAAGAAATCACAACTACTTGATTTTTTAAAATTGTCAAAATACGTTCATCAGACCAAACATTATTTTCCATTTTACGACAATTGACACAAGCATGTCCCGTAAAACCTAACATAATGGGCTTGTTTACTGTTTTTGCATAAGCCAATCCTTTGTCATAATCATCAAAAACTACAATTTGGTGAGGCCCCAGTTTTGCGCCTTCTGGCAAAGTTGAAACAGATGAACTAGAATTAACCGAGCTTGCTCCTATTCCTAAAGGACTTTCGCTATATTCCATTGGTGGTGGAAAAGCATTAATTAATTGTAAAGGCGCCCCCCACAATCCCGGAATCATATATATCGTAAATGATAACACAACCAGACCAAAAGACAATCTTCCAACAGAAATATGTGTCATCGAACTATCGTGTGGCAACGTAATTTTTCCAAATAAATACAAGGCTAACGTTCCAAAAATAGCGATCCAAATGGACAAGAACACTTCTCTTTCTAGCAAATGTAATTGTAAAACCAAATCGGCATTGGATAAGAATTTAAATGCTAAAGCCAATTCTAAAAAGCCTAAAACTACTTTAACCGTATTCAACCATCCTCCTGATTTTGGTAACGAGTTTAACCAGCCTGGAAATAGTGCAAACAACATAAACGGTAAGGATAATGCCAATGAAAATCCTAACATTCCAACAATTGGGGCAATTCCGCCTTTAGAAGCCGCTTGTACTAATAAGGTTCCTACAATAGGACCTGTACATGAAAAAGAAACGATTGCTAATGCCAATGCCATAAACAAAATCCCTATCATACCTCCTCTATCGGCTTGACTATCGACTTTGTTTGCCCAAGAATTGGGCAACATAATTTCAAACGCTCCTAAAAATGAGGCCGCAAAAACTACTAACAAAATAAAGAAAAACAAATTGAACCAAACATTAGTTGAAAGAGCATTCAAAGCATCAGCTCCAAACAACCATGTTACCAAAACCCCTAACAATACATAAATCACAATAATAGAAACCCCATAAAAAATAGCATTTCGGATACCAGCGCCCTTTGACTTACTTTGTTTGGTAAAAAAACTTACCGTCATTGGAATCATAGGGAACACACAAGGAGTCAATAAAGCTGCGAATCCAGAGAAAAATGCAATAATAAAAATGGAAAGCAATCCTTTTTCTGGTTCTGTTACAGGTGTTGTTTCAGTAGATTGAACAGTTGTTAAATTTTCTTTATTTACAACTTCATCTGACGCAACAACAGCTGTTGTTTTTGCCGAATCCTGAACAGATACAACATTCTCAGCCTCTTTTGATTGAGACGGAATTACGAATGTAAAATTCTTTTCTAAATTGATACAAGCCTCTTTACACACTTGATAATTCAGACTTACTTCTACTTTTGAGAGTTTCGGATTTGTCACATGAATCTCTTGTGTCAATTGCGCTTTTTTCTCAAAAAAAGTTTCGTTGACTTCAAATATATCATTGTAAGCCGTTTTCGTTTTACTTTCTTTTGTTTTACCAATTAATTCAAAATTGCCTTTTTGATTTTTAAAAAGCACTTCCAATGGTAACGAACCTCCTTCAGCCGTAAATTGCGAATACAAATGCCAACCAGTATCAATCACTCCATTAAAAGTAAGTACATAGTTTTCCTCTGATTTTTTCTCAATTTGAGTGGTCCATTTTACTGGATTCAGCAGCTGTGCATTTCCTTTGGCGAAAGCCAATACCATCACTAATAAAACAACTATTTTTTTCATTATTCGATTGCTATTTTTAGTATTTTTTTTGTTTTTGAATCTATTTTAAATCGTTCATCTTGTCGGATCCCAACAATCCAAACTACTTGACTTTCAGAACACAAAAGCCAAACATTTTCTTTCTCAATCAAGGATAACTTTTCATCTTTAAATAATTTGCTTACCTTTTTTGACTTCCCTCCCATTCCAAACGGTTGAAAAACATCACCCTCATTCCAACGACGCAAAACCAGTGGAAATTGTAATTTATCTTGGTCAACAAATATAGTTGAATTTGAAGTAGCACTTATCTCAGCCACATTGGAAAACAACATATTTAAGGGAAAATTAACTTTCGAATCAACCGATTCAATTAAGAACTCTTGTTCTTCGGTTTCCAGTTTTAGTGGAGTTAATATCAAGTAGTCACGGTCTTTTATTAGTCTAAACTGGGGTGCAAAAACGTGTTTACCCGACTGATTGGTTACCAAATCATAAATATCTTTCCAGGCAGTAAACCCAAATTCTGTCAGCCATTGGCACAAATACGAAGTATAATTAGGCAATTTTAATAGTTGATTGACATCGAAATAAATATCATCCCCTTTTTCTTTTGCTACTTGTTGGTACACCATAATAGCAGCATCAGCTACCAATTCTTTAGATTCTCTCAAATATAATTGCGTCTTTTCAAAAGAATTCATGAAATTAGGGTTCAATTCTTTCAAAACAGGAATCAAATGATGCCGAATTTTATTTCGCAAGTATTTATCCGAAGCATTGCTACTATCTTCACGCCAAGACAACTTATTTTGGGTGGCATATTCTTCAATCTCTTGTCTGGTAAAAGGAAGTAAAGGACGAATTACGAGATCATTTTGAGCAGGGATTCCAGTTAACCCATCCAAACCAGTTCCTCTTGAAAGATTGATTAAAAAGGTTTCCAGATTATCATCCGCGTGATGAGCTGTCAAAATATAATCTCCTTTTTGGATTTCGAGTTGCTCGTAAAACCAACTGTAACGCAACTCTCTTGCAGCCAGCTGAGTAGATAATTTATAATCTTTGGCAAAAGCCTCGGTATCAAATTGCGTAAACGAGAACGAAATACCATTTTGGCTTGTGTATTCTTGAATAAATTGTTGGTCACCAAAACTTTCTATACCACGCAACTGAAAGTTACAATGCAACACTACAATTTCATAGTCCAATTGCTGAAAAAGGTGTAGTAAAACCATACTATCCAATCCCCCGCTAACAGCAAGTAAGAGTTTTTTACCTTCTAAAAAAGGAAATTGGTTGGATAAATGATTTTGGAATTGTTTCAACATGCTCAAAAGTAATCAATTCATAGCAATTTAACGCAACACTTCGTGCATCGCTTTGGCTTTAAGTAAGCATTCTTCGTACTCGTTTTCTGGATTAGACAACGAAGTAATCGCACTTCCAACTGAAAAGGAAACGTATTTTTTTTCTTGGTTATACAAAATACTTCGAATCACTACATTAAAATCAAAATCGCCATCTGGGCTGAAATAGCCAATAGCACCACTATACAATCCTCTTTTAGTTTCTTCCAATTCTTCAATAATTTTCATTACCGAAATCTTAGGCGCACCCGTCATACTTCCCATAGGAAAAGTCAACTTTAAAACATCAACTAAAAAATACTTACTATCTAATTTTGAGGTGATTGTAGAAATCATTTGATGTACTTGTTGAAAGGAATAAATTCCGCACAACTCCTGAACTTTTACCGTTCCCTTTTGGGCAGTTCGAGATAAATCATTCCGAACTAAATCCGTAATCATAATATTTTCGGCACGTTCTTTTGGATCAGACGCTAAATTTTCTTTTGATTTTTCATCTTCTTTTAGGTCTAAAAAACGTTTTGCCGTTCCTTTAATCGGTTGCGAAATTAAATTCTCCCCTTCTTTTCTCAAATAACGTTCCGGTGTAGCGGAAAGTAAAAACTGTTTGTTATTCTTAAAAAAAACAGCAAAAGGAGTTTGAGAAATGGTGTTTAGTCTTTTAAATTTTTCAAGCGGATTAATTGTAGTATTCTCAGCATAAAATTCCATACAAAAATTAGCTTCGTACACATCGCCACGATGTAAATGTTCTAAAAGTGCATTTACCTTTTCAATATATTTTTCTTTTGAAATACGGGCTTGAACCACTATACTTTCGCTTTCTGAAAAATCGACACTAACTCTATTTGTAATTGCATCAAAATCCGTTTCCACCTCATCATCACATAAATTCAGGTATTGAATGGTGAGTTGATTTCCTTTCAAGAGAAACAATTTCTTGGGTTGAAAAAAGAATAAATCAGGAAATGCCAATCCATCAAAATTATTGGACTGCAGATGTTCGCTATCATTCTTCAAATCATACGATAAGTAACCAAACAGCCAATCTTTGGTAGTTTGTTGGTATTGTTGTAAATCCTCAAATGCATTGTGATAATCCGTCTGAATCAATGTAAACGCATCTACCGCTAGTAGCGCATCAAAACTTGAAAACTCTTGCGGATAATCATTACTATCCATAAAAACAACTTCACGAAATTGCTGTGACCAATCCAATAATTGCTTTTTAAAAGCCATCGGATTTGCTATCGTTTTATGAATTTCAGTTCTCAATACATCTCTTTTTAGGTTGCCAAAAATACAACAAAATTCATTCTTATAAGCGGAAAAACAAACGAGAAAGTGGCTAATCAAATTATTTATTTGTAGGTGATTATCCTATTTATAAAATGAGTAATTTTGAAATACTAACCTTAAAACCAAATTAGTATGAAGATTGCAACTATTATTATTCGTGTATTACTAGGCTTGTTTCTATTATTTGCCTCACTTTCTTATTTCTTTAAGTTTGGAGAACAACCAACTCCAACAGGAGAAATGGCAGTAGTAATGTCAGGATTTATGGCAACCAAGTATTTATTTCCATTAGCAAAAATGGTAGAACTACTTTCAGGATTGTCCTATGTTTCAGGAAAATTTATGAAATTATTCAATTTAGTATTATTACCAGTATCTGTAAATATTTTGTTTATCAATGCTTTTTTAGCTCCTGAAAATCTTCCCGTTGCACTATTCCTATTAATCGGAAATTTATTTTTGATTTATACTAATTGGGAAACCTACAAAGGAATTTTCTCTGCTAACTAATAAAAAAGCCCGTTCAAATGAACGGGCTTTTTTTTATTTCAACTTTACAGTATTAAACGTGCAATGCTCTATTATCAGTTGCAGCCAAAGCCGCTTCTTTGATAGCTTCAGCAAATGTTGGGTGTGCGTGTGACATTCTTGAAATATCTTCAGCAGAAGCTCTAAATTCCATAGCAGTAACTGCTTCTGCAATTAAATCGGCTGTTCTAGCCCCAATCATATGAACTCCTAAAACCTCATCGGTTTTAGCATCGGCTAAAATTTTCACAAATCCGTCTAAATCTCCACTTGCTCTAGCACGACCTAACGCTTTGAACGGGAAACTTCCTGATTTAAACTCGACACCAGAAGCTTTCAATTGCTCTTCGGTTTGTCCAACAGCAGCTACTTCTGGCCAAGTGTACACCACTCCTGGAATCAAATTGTAATCAATATGTGGTTTTTGACCCGCAATAATTTCAGCGACCATAGTTCCTTCTTCTTCGGCTTTGTGAGCCAACATAGCACCACGAACTACATCTCCAATAGCATAGATATTGGGAACCGAAGTTTGTAAATGATCGTTTACTTCTACTTGTCCTCTATCCGTAATTTTCACTCCTGCTTTATCTGCATTCAATCCGTCTGTGTAAGGACGACGCCCTACAGACACTAATGAATAATCCCCTTCTAAAGTAATGATTTCTCCTTTTGCATTTTCAGCCTTCACAGTAACAACATCTCCTGCTCTTTCTACTGATTGTACTTTGTGAGACGTATAAAATTTCATTCCTTGTTTTTTCAAAACTTTAGTCAATTCTTTAGACAATGAACTGTCCATTCCTGGAATAATTCGGTCCATGAATTCCACTACAGAAACTTGTGCTCCTAAACGAAGATATACTTGTCCTAATTCAATTCCGATCACACCACCACCAATAATAATTAAGTGTTTTGGCACTTCTTTCAAAGCCAAAGCTTCAGTAGACGTGATGATTCTTTCTTTATCAATTTTGATAAATGGCAAAGAAGATGGTTTTGAACCTGTAGCAATAATGATGTTTTTACCTTCAATAGTTTCTGAAGTGCCATCCGCTTTAGCAATAGCTACATGTGTAGCGTCTACAAACGAACCTAAACCATTAAAAACAGTTACTTTGTTTTTGTCCATTAAGTAGTTGATTCCTCCTGAAGTTTGATCTACCACCGCTTGTTTACGCGCAATCATTTTCTCTAAATTCACTTTTACATCTCCCGAAAGTTCAATTCCGTGTTCAGCGAAATGAGCAATTTCTGAATAATGATGTGAAGAAGACAATAATGCTTTCGAAGGGATACAACCTACATTCAAGCAAGTACCTCCTAAAGTGGAATATTTTTCAATAATGGCTGTTTTAAAACCCAATTGTGCGCAACGAATAGCTGATACATATCCGCCAGGACCAGAACCTATAATGACTACGTCAAATGAACTCATAGTAATAATATTTATTTTTAGTGATGCAAAATTAAGTAATTAAGTTTTGTTTACTATTTAATCTTTAAGGTTTTTTATTACGAATTGTAGCTCTTTTGTGTTTTTGGGCTGAATTATTCTTAAAATAAAAAGATTTTAGATAGCAACAGGGAGTTTTTAATACAATTTTAACAAAAAAACTACTCTTTCTGCAAGTTTAATTTACTATTTTTTCGGCTAAAGCCAAAATAAATTACCAATCCTAAAAGCAACCAAACTGTGAAATAAATCCAATTCCAAACACTCAATTCGGCCATCATGTACAAACAAGAAACCAAACCTAATAAGGGAATTAAGGATAAGTTTTCTTTAAAAGCCCAAACCGCCAAACCAATTAAAGTAATGACAAAAATCCACATCGGGATTTTATGTTTGAACAAATCAAAACCGCTTTCGTATTTAATATCGTCTGAAATTGGCAAACGAGCCACAATCGATTCGTATTTCGCTTCGTCTTCTTGGTACTGACTTAATAATGCTTCTACATCTCGTGTAGCTGATTTCGACTCCAAAGAAGATAAATATGCATAGACTTTACTAGTCTCTTCTTTATCCAAGGCGGTTATAATTGCTGAAGGGGAATTCACTTGAGTTTCATTCGTAATAAATCCCATAGTAGCCTTATTATTGTAGGCAAACGCAAAAAACAAGCCCAACACTAATGCTATAGGAAAGATGTATTTCGCATTGATGTAGGGTGTTTTGAATTTTCCTCTCGGAATATCTTTTTTGTTTTGCAAGACTAAAACCCCAGCACATACCAATACAAATGCAAATAAGGTCCCAATACTACATAAATCCGTTACCATAGTCAAATTCATAAACAAAGCAGGAATTCCTACTACAAAACCAGTCACTATAGTGGCATACGATGGTGTTTTGAACTTCGGATGTACTCTAGAGAATTTCTTAGGTAACAAACCATCTCTACTCATACTCATCCAAATACGAGGTTGTCCCATTTGAAAAACCAACAACACACTTGCCATAGCAATTACAGCACTTACTGCTATAATTCCCGACATCCATTTTAAATCTAACTTCTCAAATACAAAAGCCAATGGGTCTCCCACATTCAATTCGTTATAACTTACCATTCCGGTTAAAACCAATGCAATAACAATATACAAAATGGTGCAAATAATAATCGCCCACATCATTCCTCGAGGCAAATCTCGTTGCGGGTCTTTGCATTCTTCAGCAGTAGTTGAAATAGCATCAAAACCAATATAAGCAAAAAACACTGCCGAAACTCCTTTTAAAACACCACTTACACCATTGGGAGCAAACGGACTCCAATGCGTGGTATCTACATAAAAAGCACCCACAGCAATTACTAATAAAATGATAAATAATTTCACAATCACCATTAAATTTCCTGCATTACGGGATTCCTTCATTCCTCTATATACCAATGCAGTAATCACAATAATAATCAACATAGCAGGAATATCGGCAACGAAATGAAAACCTCCAATTACTGGGCTAGAAGTCCAAGCAGTATAGGCGTCTTGCAAATTAGCACTTAAATTATCAAATGACTTTCCTCCTTGCATCAAGGCAGTTGCATCTTTGAAACCATTGGATGCCGACAAATAGTCCATCTGAATCCATTGCGGTAATTCAATACCACCTGTTCTGAGTAATCCTGTAAAATAATCACTCCACGAAATGGCTACCGTAATATTACCTACGGCATATTCCATAATCAAAGCCCATCCTATAATCCAAGCAATAATTTCGCCGAAAGCCACATACGAATACGTATATGCCGATCCAGAAACGGGTACCATAGAAGCAAATTCAGCATAGGCAAAAGCCGCAAAACTACAAGCCAAAGCCGTGAATAAAAAAAGGAAAATTACCGCAGGACCGCCATCAGCACTGGCTTTACCAATAGTACTAAAAATACCGGCTCCCACAATAGCGGCAATACCAAACGCAGTCAAATCTCTTGCGGTTAAATGTTTGCCTAAAGCATTATGTCCATCACTTTCATTTTGCTCGACTTGTTTCATGATATCATGAACCGTCTTTTTTCTAAACAAACCCTTTAATGCCATAGTATAATTTGTATTCAGATAGTGAACTAAAGTCTCTTTTATTGTGATGCAAACTTAAAATTTCATTTTAAATAAAATCAATTATTTTAAACAAGATTTTAAAATTGTAACAGGATGTTGCGCTTCTCTACTCGTTCCATCAAATATTTGATGACGGCAACTTGTTCCTGCCGCTGCAATAGCAACAGAAGCATCCGTTGCTCTAATTTTTGGAAACAAGGTATCTTCACCCATTTGCATACTAATTTCGTAGTGTTCTTTTTCATAGCCAAAAGAGCCTGCCATTCCGCAACAACCCGAGTTAAAAATAGTAACAGTATTGTTTTTGGGTAAATTCAACATCGCAAAAGTAGCTTCCACAGTACTCAACGCTTTTTGATGACAATGTCCGTGAATTTTTATTTCTTTAGCTTCATCCGAGAATTGCTCCGAACGAATGGCGCCTTTAGTAATTTCGTTTTTAAAGAATTCTTCTATCGTAAAAACGTGCTTCGCTAGTTGTTCTGCTCCTGCTTTATCCTCTGCCAATCGAATGTATTCATCTCTAAAAGTCAAAATAGCCGATGGTTCTATTCCAATCAAAGGAATTGCATCGGTAACCAATTCCTTGAAAATATCCACATTAATAGTAGCAATAGCCTTGGCTTGTTCCAAAAAGCCTTTGGAAATAAAAGCACGCCCACTTTCTTGATGATCTACCACTAAGACTTGGTAGCCTAATTTTGTCAATAGTTCATACGTATCAACTCCTACCGAAACGTCATAAAAATTAGTAAACTCATCACAAAATAATAGGACTTGTCCATTAGGATAGGTTCCTTCTTCGAGTTCTTTATGATTGTTATCCAACCATTTTCGGAAAGTTTTGGGAGCCAAATGCGGCACTACTCGCTGTGGAGCAATTCCCATACTATTTTTAACGAAAGATAAGTTAGCAAACCAATTGGTCAATTTCGGTGTCAAACTTCCTAGATTATTCAATTTGGCATTATAAGCAAATGTTTTGTTTCGCTTCGAAAAACCATTTACTTTTTGGTATTGGTACAAAAACTCTGCTTTTAGAGACGCAATATCCACATTACTCGGACATTCACTAGCGCATGCTTTGCAACTCACACACAATTCAAATACTTGGTATAATTCTTCGTGATCAAATTTATTTTCTGTAGCCGTATCGGTTAAGTACTGTCTCAAAGCATTGGCTCTAGCACGAGTCGTATCTTTTTCATTTCGTGTGGCACGATAACTCGGACACAAAGTTCCTCCTGCCGATGGTAATTTTCTACAATCACCGGAACCGTTACATTTTTCAGCTACGCGCAAAATTCCCATACTGTCTGAGAAATCCTGAATCGTTGCAATCTCTGGTTCTACTCTACCCGATTCTACCCTCAAATTTTCATCCATTTTAGGCGTATCAGTAATGCGTCCTTTATTAAAAATAGTATTCGGGTCGAATGCTTTTTTGATACGTTTTAGCAATTCATAATTGCTTTCGCCAATCATAAAAGGCAAAAATTCCCCGCGTACAATTCCGTCCCCGTGTTCTCCACTAAGCGAACCTCTGTATTTTTTTACCAAAATAGCCACTTCGGTAGCGATGGTTCTAAATAATTGTAAATCTTCTTTCTTCTTTAAATTCAGTACTGGTCGCAAATGCAATTCTCCTGCACCCGCATGCGCATAATAAATCGCCTCTTGTCCGTGCTTTTGCATCATCGCGGCAAATTCGGCAATATAATTAGGCAAGTCGCTCAATTCAACCGCAGTATCTTCAATCGAATCAGCTGCTTTATCATCACCGACAATACTTCCTAAAAGTCCTAAACCTGCTTTTCGTAAGTCATTAATTTTATCAATCTCTTCACCGTATAACTTAGGTAAAGCGTAACCGAAATTATTTTTTTCTAAATCTGCTATTAAAGCATCCGCTTGTCGTTCGGCTTCTTCTAAAGATTCCGAAGCCACTTCTAACATAATCACTGCTTTTGGATCACCTTGTATAAAGAAACGATTTTTCGCTTGTTCTCTATTGGTTTTGGTACAATTCAAAATCGTATCGTCCATCATTTCACAAGTGTACAAATGATGTTTCATCGCTATCATTACGGCTTCCAAACTTTCTTGAATGGTATGAAAATGTGCCGCCACCATAATATTGTGTGTGGGAGGCAAATCGTCTACTTTCAGCGTAACTTCTGTTGTAAATGCCAAAGTCCCTTCACTTCCGCAAAGTAAGGTTCCTAGATTAATTGTGGGTTCGGTACCTGAAAACAAATTCGATTTCAATAATAAATCAACGGCATAGCCTGTATTCCTTCTGTGAATTTCAGGTTTTGGAAATTCTTTTACAATTTCATTTTGCGTTTCAGAATTGGAAAGTTCTTCGTACAATGTTCTGTAAATCTGATTTTCCAAAGAATCCCCTTTTGTTTTTTCGACAAACTCTGCCGAAGTAAGCGATGTGAAAACTGTAGCCGAACCATCACTCAAAATAGCTTTTAGTTCCACAATTTTATCTCGTGTCACTCCATAGCGAATGGAAGTAGTTCCCGACGAATTGTTTCCTACCATTCCTCCAATCATACAACGATTAGACGTTGAAGTATTGGGGCCAAAAAACAAACCGTGTGGTTTTAAAAACAAATTCAGCTCATCGCGAATCACACCAGGCTGAACCGTAACCGTTTTATTTTCTTTATCAAAAGAAACGATTCGGGTAAAATATTTGGAGACGTCCACAATAATTCCACTACCCACCGTTTGACCAGCTAAAGAAGTTCCTGCGGTTCTTGGCGTTAATGGAATATGATGCTTATTAGCAAAACGAACCAAAGTTTGAATATCTGCTACTGATTTTGGCCTCGCCACTGCAATGGGTTTGATTTGGTACACCGAAGCATCTGTAGAGTATATGATTTTATGCAATTCGTCATAGAAAAGATCCCCTTCTAATGAGTCTGACAGTTGTTGTAAAGGTAGTATTTGTGACATTGTATTCGAATGTAATTACTGAATAGTCAGTATTTGGTTGACAAATATAAAAATTCTAGCGCTTTAAATAGAAGAGAATTGAAAGAATGACTAAAAGCAAATAAAAGTAAACGCATCGTATTCCGAATACAGAAATAATTTAGCATATTTGTCTACAATTACAATTCAAAACACTATGACTCCAAGTATCATTCTACTGATTATTAGTATCTATTTTAGTTTGTTATTTTACATATCGCATACGGTTAGCAAAAAAGATAGCGGAAACGATGTGTTTTTTACCGCCAATAAAAACTCAAAATGGTATTTAGTTGCTTTTGGAATGATAGGCACCGCACTTTCTGGAGTTACCTTTATTTCTGTACCTGGTGAAGTAGGCTCGCCAAACGGAGAACAATTCAAGTACTTTCAGTTTATCTTAGGAAATGCCATTGGATTTATTGTTGTAGCCAAATTGCTTTTACCACTTTATTACCGAATGAACCTTACCTCTATTTACGGGTATATCGAACAGCGAATGGGATTTTATAGTTACCGAACGGCCGCTTCTATATTTTTAGTTAGTCGTACTATTTCTTCAGCCTTCCGATTGTATTTGGTTGTAATTGTTTTGCAACGTTATGTTTTTGATTATTACAACATTCCTTTTGCAGCTACCGTATTAATTTCGTTGTTATTGATTTTTTCCTACACCTACAAAGGAGGTTTAAAAACGATTATTATTACCGATACTTTGCAAACTTTCTTCTTAGTCGCTTCGGTATTTTTAACCATTTATTTTATTTGTAGCAGCCTAGATTTAAGTGTGGTTGGCGCTTTTGAAGAAGTGAAAAACAGTAACTATTCCAAAATATTTTTCTTCGATGATTTTATCGGAAGTAAATTTCATTTTGTAAAACAAATTCTTGGCGGAATGTTTGTAACCATTGCAATGGTGGGATTAGATCAAGATTTAATGCAGAAGAACCTAAGTTGTAAGAACATTGGTGAAGCACAAAAAAACATGTTTAGTTTCACGACTATATTTATAATCATCAACTTATTTTTCTTAAGTGTAGGAGCATTACTTTATATTTTTGCTGCCAAAAATAACATTCAAGTTCCGTTAGATTTGGTTACCAATAAACCGCGAACCGATTTGCTTTTCCCTGAAATAGCTTTACATCATTTGGCCACCATTCCTGCTATTGTTTTCTTATTAGGACTAATTGCTGCCACTTTTGCCACAACCGATTCAGCTTTAACAGCACTAACCACTTCTTTTTGTGTGGACTTTTTAGGAATGGATAAAGTGGAGAACAGTCAAAAAGAAAATCTAGTTAGAACACGACACATTGTCCATTTTGCTTTTTCGGCCTGTATGTTTTTGGTCATATTAGTTTTTAATGCTATCAACGATAGTTCGGTTGTTGGAATGATTTTTAGAGTGGCATCCTACACTTACGGACCACTTTTAGGTTTATACGCTTTTGGTTTGTTTATGAAATCCAAAAAAGTGAATGACCGTTTAGTACCGTTCATTTGTTTACTATCTCCTGCATTAACCTTTCTTATCAATGAAAATTCAGTGAATCTTTTAGGGGGGTATGTTTTTGATAACGAATTAATCATTCTCAACACACTCATCACTTTTACAGGATTATTACTGACTAGTAAAACCGTAGCCGATAAATACCATTTTTAAATCCATTCTAAATGAATACCAATATTGAATCGCTTTATAGAATCGCACAAAAACCTACTCGAACTATTATTGGATTGATGTCGGGTACTTCATTGGACGGTTTGGATGTAGTCTTATGCGAAATTTCGGGAGCATCTAAAAACACTGTGGTTCACCTAAAAGAGTTTAAAACCATACCGTATTCTGAAGCTATAAAAGCTGAAATCCGAAAAGTGTTTGCCAAAAAAACAATTGATTTCCAACATCTCGCTTTGTTGAATGAATGGATTGGAATTTTACATGCTAATCTCGTTTTAGATTGCCTAAAAGAATGGAAAGTTGCTCCTGCTGATGTAGATTTAATTGCCTCGCACGGACAAACGGTAATGCATGCTCCAAAAATCCTACACCAACAAGCACAATTTCCAAACGCCACTTTGCAAATTGGAGATGGAGATCATATTGCCGTTCGCACTGGAATTATTACGGTGTCTGATTTTAGACAAAAGCATGTAGCCGCAGGAGGCGAAGGCGCTCCTTTGGCGGTATATGGGGATTATTTCCTTTTTGGAAGCGAAAAAGAAAACCGAATCATGCTGAACATAGGCGGTATTGGAAACTTTACTTTTTTGCCCAAAAATCAAAATCCAGAACACGTTTTTGTTACTGATACAGGTACAGGAAACACACTAATTGATGTGTTTGTAAAATTGCATTTTCCTGAAATGAGTTACGACAAAGATGCTCAAATAGCTCGAAAAGGAAATGTAAATCCTAATTTGTTAGAAGCGCTTAAAAACAATCCCTTTTTCAAAGGACCGTTTCCCAAAACTACTGGACCTGAACTCTTCAATTTGGACTATATTCAGAGAGCAGTCACTGAAAGTCAAACGCAAAATCTTGTTGTTGAAGATGTTTTGGCAACACTTACACGCTTTAGTGCCGAAACTGCCGCCGAAGCAATTCTGTTTGCTATAAATCAAACTGAAGCAACTACTGATACTATTACGGTCTATGTTTCGGGTGGAGGAATACACAATCCGCTACTAATGCAGTATCTAAAGGAATTATTGCCTTGTTCTTTTAAGAATACCAACGATTTAGGTATTTCAGCGGATGCTAAAGAAGCGATACTTTTTGCTGTATTGGCTAACGAAACGGTAGCTGGAGGTACTACTCATTTTGGCACTAAAAAAGGAATTCCATCGGTAACAATGGGTAAAATTTCTTTCCCAGATTAAAATTATTTTATGCCTTTTTTAGCACAACAACTGTTCTAAAAAGTCTATTTTTGTATTCTATAAGATGAACCCCATAATGATGAATTACAAGTCCTTTACTTTTGCTTTTTTATTTACGCTACTTTCTATTACCAATAGCACAGCACAAAGTAAAATAATATATCCTAAAAACGAATTTAGAGCCGTCTGGATTGCAACCGTAGCCAATATTGATTGGCCAAAAAACAATACCGATAGTGTTGAAAAAGAAAAATCCGATTTTATTGAAATTTTAGAATCGTATAAAAAGCTTCATTACAATGCAGTGATTGTTCAAATTCGCAGTAATGGTGATGCTTTTTATCCCTCTGAATTAGCGCCTTGGTCACGCAACTTGACTGGAAAAGAAGGCAAAGCTCCTTCACCCTATTTTGATACTTTAGAATGGATGATTACTGAAGCTCACAACCGAGGTTTTGAATTTCATGCGTGGTTAAATCCTTTCCGTGCCACATCAGGAGCCAATACTGAAATACTAAGTCGAAAACACGACTTGATTAAGCATCCCGATTGGATGATTAAATATGCTGGAAAATACTATTACAATCCTGCGCTACCCGAAGTACAAAATCACTTGACAAAAGTAGTGGAAGAAGTGGTTCAAAAATACGATATCGATGCCATTCATTTTGATGATTACTTTTATCCGTATACGGTAGATGGTGAAAAATTTAACGACACTGCTTCGTTCAACAAATACGGAAATGGTCTTACTTTAGCCGATTGGAGACGAAATAATGTGAACACTTTTATTCAACAAATCTCGACAAGCATCAAGAAAATAAAGCCTTGGGTACAATTTGGCATTAGCCCATTTGGAGTTTGGCGCAATAAATCAGTAGACCCAAGAGGCTCGGACACACAAGCCGGACAAACCAATTATGATGATTTATATGCTGATCCTTTGGTTTGGATGGAAAACAATTGGATTGACTATATTTTACCACAGTTGTATTGGAGTTTGGATCACCCAAAAGCTTCATATGCTAAATTGCTAAAATGGTGGTCTGAAAACGCTAAAAATAGTGCAGTATACATTGGAAATAGCACCTATAAAATTAAATCAGATGCCGATAAAAAATGGGATTTGCCTACTGAAATTCCGAATCAAATTGATTATACGCGTACTTTCAATAATGTACAAGGAAATGCCTTTTTTAGTGCCAAATGGTTTCTTAACAAAAACCAAGACGTTACTCAGTTACTAGCTGAAAATCAATACAAATTTCCAGCAATTCCTGCTGCCGTTCCTAATTTTAAAAAATTAGTTTTTGATGTTCCAAGAGTAACTAGCGTTATAAAAGAAAAAAATGAGTTAGTCATTTCTTTGCAACTTACTCGAAACAATGTTCGCTACGTGATTTTTTATGGAACAGAGGGTAACTCAATAATTGATAGTGACGACCCTAGTCAAATAATTGATCGATTTTTTATCCATAAAAACAACAATCATTTGTCCATTCGTGTCCCAATAGCTACTATCGAAAATAAAACCAACTTTGCTTTATCTTATATCGATTATTATGGAAACGAAAGCAAAGAAATCATGACACAGCTACCAATAGCTGTAGTAAAAACACATTAATAAAAATACAAAATGAAAGCAGAGAAAAACCCTTGGCTTTGGATTCCCTTGTTGAACTTTGCTTCAGGATTTCCATACGCCATCATAATTTCAGTTTCGGTAATCATGTATAAAAACCTTGGCATCAGTAATGAAGACATTGGTATTTATACTAGTTTACTCTATCTGCCTTGGGTAATCAAACCGTTATGGAGTCCATTTATCGATTTGCATAGTACCAAAAGAAAATGGTTTTTAAGTATGCAATTACTCATTGCTGTTGCTTTTTTAATTGTAGGATTTACTATTCCAATGAGTCAGTTTTTCATTTTGAGTTTAGCTATTTTTTGGGTGGCGGCTTTTGCTTCTGCTTCGAATGATGTAGCTACTGATGGTTTTTATCTTTTGGCTCTTTCCAAAGACCAACAATCTTTTTTCTTAGGAATTAGAAGTACATTTTACCGCCTTTCAATGTTAACTGGAAACGGCTTAATTGTGATTATTGGTGGGTATTTAGAAACTGAATTTGGAGACAAAACAAAAGCATGGTCGTACACTATGATTATTGTTGGACTCCTTATGACAGCAATTACATTGTATAATTTATTTGCTACTCCTATCTCGGAAAACGAAACTAGAACTGAATCTTCGGAACAACAAAAAGATTTTGCTACCGTTTTTACTAGCTTTTTCAAAAAGAAGCAAATTGGGATTGTATTGGCATTTATTCTCTTATTTCGTTTAGGCGAATCACAATTAATGAAAATGTTAACTCCTTTTCTAATTGACACGAAAGAACTAGGCGGTATGGGCTTAACTACGGAAGATGTTGGAATTATCTATGGAACTTTTGGGGTAATTGCATTACTTATTGGAGGTACTTTGGGTGGAATAGCCATTTCTAAACAAGGACTAGGCAAATGGATGTTGCCGATGATTTTGATTATGCACTTACCTATTATTGGATTTATTCTACTCTCTCATTTTCATCCTGAAAATACGTTGTTTATTTATTTGGCAGTAATCATAGAGCAATTTGGCTATGGTTTTGGCTTTGCCGCTTTTATGATGTACTTAATTTATGTTGCCGAAGGCGAGTCAAAAACATCGCATTACGCTTTAGCTACAGGTTTTATGGCGTTAGGAATGATGCTACCAGGAATGATTAGCGGATACATTCAAGAATATTTAGGATATGGTAATTTCTTTATTTGGGTATTTTGTGCTACAATTCCAGGAATAATCTTGTCACGATTTCTAGTGTTTCCTGCCGATTTCGGAAAGAAATCAGCCACCAACGAATAAATCAACTATGACTTTAGAGCAAAAAATAGGACAATTTTTCTTTCCTGCGGTCTTCATCAACGATACCGAAGAAAACATTCAAGCTACCGAAGCTTTGATTCGCAACCACAATATTGGTGGACTCACTTTCTTTCACAGTCGCGCCAGTGCTGCTACGAATTATGAAAGCAAACAAAAAGTAGTTACTTATGACGATAGTTACTCCAAGCTCAAAGAACTAATAGTACGTTATCAAAAATGTGCACCTACTCCACTTTTAATGAGCATTGATGCCGAATGGGGTTTAGCCATGCGCATTGAAAAAACACCACAATATCCTTACGCCATAACATTAGGCGCTTTACCTGAATCTGAGATTGATTTGGTGTACGAAGTGGGAAAACAAATCGGATACGACTTAAAAGCCGCAGGGATTCAGTACAACTTAGCACCATTGGCAGACATTAATAATAATCCTGACAATCCTGTAATTGGGTACCGTTCCTTTGGAGAAAGCAAAGAAAAGGTGGCTCTTTTTGCCAACGCTTATTTAAAAGGAATGTCAGACGCCGGAATTTTGGGCTGTTTGAAACATTTTCCCGGTCACGGAAATACCAATGTCGATTCGCATTTGGGATTGCCTATTTTGAATGAAAATTTAGAGCAATTGATGAATAACGAATTGTATCCGTTCATCAAAGGCATTGAAAACAAGGTGGATTCCATAATGATTGGTCACTTGGCTGTACCCGCTTTAAACGATGGTAAAAACACTTCCGCCACTTTATCGAAGAATATTATTGAAAACCTGCTTCGTAATCAATTGGGTTTTGAAGGATTGGTTATTTCCGATGCCTTAAATATGAAAAGCGTTTCCGATTTATATCAAACCAAAGGGCAATTAGAATGGGAAGCGTTCAATGCAGGAAATGATATTTTATGCTTTGC
Organism: Flavobacterium sp.; assembly: GCF_024642105.1. GTDB lineage: Bacteria > Bacteroidota > Bacteroidia > Flavobacteriales > Flavobacteriaceae > Flavobacterium. Next base: position 20,088 of record NZ_JAHEBT010000001.1, on the reverse strand, counting down.
TGAAAATGTAAACGAAGGAATTCAAACCATTTTGAATAATGCCACAGCAGAACGAATTGAGGAAAGTTTTGCAAGGATTTGGAAATACAAAGAAAAAGTGGGAATTCTAAAGAATAACAAACAATTCCCTGACGAAACCAATGCTAGTTTGGACTTTACAATAAGCACCGAATTAAATCGTAACATTGCTGCGAGTTGCTTGACTAAAGTAAAATCAGACAGTATTCCATTTAGAATACAACAAGCTGACAAAAACAAATCAGTGGCTCAATTGAGTATTTACAAGGATGGTTTTGCAACCAAAGTAGCGCATTCTCTTCAAGCTCCTATTTTTTCGATAACAGCAGAAAATCCAATAGATTTTAAAGAAACTTTAAATAAGTATGATACGCTCTTGATTTCTTTATTTGTACCCAAAGCAAAACCTTTGAATCATTTTGAAATTGAAACGGAGGTGCTTCAGTATTTAGGTGAATTATTAGCGACTAAGAATTGTGTACTCTATGTTTTTGGAAATCCATATGCGCTGCAAGTCCTACCCAACTTGGCTTTAGCCAAAGAAATTGTTATGGCTTACCAAGATTTTGACGTTTTTCAAGAAGTGGCTGCCCAACAATTTATTCATAATTCGGTTTGCAAAGGACAACTTCCCGTAAATATTAAAAATCTATAAATCAAACGATTAATTGTTTTAATTTTACATTCAATAGCAAACGATTATCGTTTGATAAATATTAATAATTAAAATTTATTTCACTACCTTTATTAGTGAATTACATTTGCATCAATAAATTTTTAACTTAAAAACAAAAAATATGTCATTAGTAGGAAAAAAATTCCCAAACATCACTGTAGATGCTATCTCTGAAATGGGAGATAATTTAAGAATCAACATTTTTGAAGAAGCTACAAAAAACAACAAAAAAGTACTATTGTTTTGGTACCCAAAAGATTTTACTTTCGTTTGTCCAACGGAATTGCACGCTTTCCAAGCTGCTTTACCAGAATTTGCAAAAAGAAACACTATCGTAATTGGTGCTTCATGTGATACTAACGAAGTACACTTTGCTTGGCTAAATACTCCTAAAAACAATGGTGGTATTGAAGGTGTTACTTACCCACTATTAGCTGATACTACAAGAAATTTATCTAATATCTTAGGAATTCTTGATGTAGAGAGTGCTGAATACAACGAAGAATTAGACACAGTAATCGTGGAAGGTTCTAACGTAACCTACAGAGCTACTTACTTAATTGATGAGACTGGTAAAATTTTCCACGAAAGTGTAAACGATATGCCATTAGGACGTAACGTAAACGAATATTTACGTTTAGTTGACGCATACACTCACGTTCAAGAAAAAGGAGAAGTTTGTCCTGCTAACTGGGAAGCTGGTAAAGACGCAATGACTGCTGATAGAAACAGTACTGCTGCTTATTTAGGATCTCACTAATAACAAAATCAATTACAATATCAAAAAACAATAACAATCTCAGTAGCTTATTGAGATTGTTATTTGATATCACCATTGGTATTAAAAATTCAAACTATGTTAATCGAATTAAACGAAGACACTTTACAAGACTTAGTAGCAAAAAACGAAAAAGTAGTGGTACAGTTTTCAGCTTCTTGGTGTGGAAATTGCAGAATTATGAAACCAAAATTCAAAAAATTGGCTTCAGAAAATGAGGCATTAACTTTTGTATTGGTAGATGCTGAAAATTCTCCTGAATCAAGAAAATTAGCTAACGTAAGTAACTTACCTACTTTTGCTACTTTCGTAAACGGAAAATTAGTAAACGAAACACAAACGAACAAACAAGAAGTATTGGCTGATTTAGTAAACGAAATCGCTTAATTATTACTAATTTTAGAAAAACACCTTTATTTTATGAAATTACCCGTTATCAAACATCTGACTCAATTCATCGAAGAAAACGATCAAGATTATATTATTGAAACTATTGAAGTGCTAGAAGCTATGACTGAAATCCCTTCTCTGAAAGATGAAGAATTAGATGTTATTGGCGAATTAATTTCTAATATGTATGGTGCTTTAGAAGTACAAAAATTAGTAAAAGACGGAGTGGATAAAAAAGAAGCTTTGAATACTTTTATGAAGCGCGTTTTGGGTTCAATTGATAAATAGAATTCTTTAGAATAAGTTACAACAAACGTACTCGCATTGGGTGCGTTTTTTTTATATTCTTTTCTGATGCTACAATAGAGCTATCCGTAGAAAAAGTACCACTTCAATCTAAAATTTGAATTAATTTTCATACTTTTGAAACTCAATTAAAAACACATAGTATGTCAACTATAACATTAGGAGGAAATCCTGTACACACTTCAGGTGAATTGCCAAAAATTGGCACTCAACTAGCTGATTTTAAATTAGTAAAAAACGATCTTTCAATTGCTACTCTAGCTGATTTCTCAGGTAAAAGAGTAATTCTTACTATTTTTCCAAGTATCGATACTGGAACTTGTGCAGCATCTGTTAGAAAATTTAATGAAACCGCTGCTAATTTAACCAATACGGTTGTGCTTTGTATTTCAAGAGATTTACCATTTGCTCAGAAACGTTTTTGTGGTGCTGAAGGAATTGAGAATGTAGTCAATCTTTCTGATTTTAAAGACGGAAGTTTTGGTAAAACCAATGGTTTAGAAATTACTGATGGCGTTTTAGCCGGTTTACATTCTAGAGCCGTAATTGTAATTGACGAAAAAGGCGTTGTTTTACACACAGAACAAGTGCAAGAAATTGCTAACGAACCGAATTATGAAGCTGCTTTAGCAGTACTATAATACTTGATTAATGGAATTTCAAAAAGACAATCGATTTGTTTCAGGACGATTAAAAAGTGTCACTTTTGCTTATAAAGGCGCCTACAAATTAATTACTACAGAACACAGTGTTATGACTCAATTTTCTATTGGAATCTTGATGACAATTGCTGGGTTTTATTTTAACATTACTGCAACTGAATGGCTTTTCCAAATCTTTGCCATAGGATTAGTAATGAGTGTTGAGGGATTGAATACTGCTGTAGAAAAAGTAGCTGATTTCATTCATCCTGAATACCATGAGAGAATTGGATTTATCAAAGATATTGCCGCGGGTGCAGTGTTTTTTGCTGCATTAACTGCCATACTAATTGGTTCTATAATTTACATCCCTAAATTCTAAATTTACTACTTTTCAGAAAGAAAAATGGCAAAGAAAACAAAAAACGATTCCGAAGTTACAGGAACAAGAACTTGGAAATTATCGAAGCAGAATAAAATCGTAATCGGGAGCCTTTTGGTTTTATTCTCAATTGCTTTATTAGTTGCTTTTATTTCCTTTTATATTCACGGTCAAGCCGATCAAAGTGCGGTAGCTAAATTAGCTGACCGTAATACTACTGTTGATAATTGGTTAGGGAAATTTGGTGCTTATTTAGCCGATATTTTGGTGTACCAAGGTTTTGGTGTGGCCTCTTTCCTTTTTGTACGTTTATTTTTCTTAACCGGTTTGTATTTGTTTTTAGGAATGCCTTTAAGCAAATTAAGAACCACCTGGTTTTGGGATTTATTTGCCATGATTATCGTTTCCATAATTTTTGGATTCTTTGCTACTTCAGCACCTGAATTAGGAGGTATCATTGGGTATGAAATGAATTTGTTTTCACAAGATTATATTGGAAAAACGGGAACTCTATTATTGCTTATCTTCGGATTGGTTATTTACTTGATTTTTAAAATTAAAGTATCTCCCGAATCCATTCATAATTTTATTGAAAATTCGAAAAAAGAAATCGAATCTAAAATAACAGCTAGTCCTGAGAAATCTACTGAAAGTAGTTATAACTTAGAAGAATATGCTGTTCCAACAGTAGAGGAAGAAAAAGACGAGGAATTAGATGGAATCCATTTAAAATCGACAACTTCGCAGTTTGAAATCAACAAAGAAGCATTAAAACCAACCATTAGTTCTTCTTCTGAAATCAACTTGGATACTTTGCCAAAACCGATTGTTGAGCCGATTGTAACACAATCATTCCCAACAACACCTCCAGTTCATAAAGAGCCAACTATCATAACAACAAATGATGAAGCTTTTGTAATTGAAAAAGCAGAAGAAGAGGATATTGTTGAAGAAAATTTGGCCTCTCGATTAGTAGCTGATTTTGGATTATTTGATCCTACTTTGGAATTATCCAACTATAAATTCCCAACCATTGATTTGTTAAAAGAATATTCAAGTGGCGGAATTACGATTAACCAAGAAGAATTAGAAGAAAATAAAAACAAAATTGTAGATACACTTCGCAACTACAAAATTGAAATTGCACAAATCAAAGCTACCGTTGGTCCTTCGGTAACTTTATATGAAATTGTTCCCGAAGCTGGGATTCGTATTTCAAAAATCAAAAGCTTAGAAGACGATATTGCTTTATCCCTTTCTGCATTAGGAATTCGTATCATTGCTCCTATTCCAGGAAAAGGAACGATTGGTATTGAAGTTCCAAACAAGAACCCAACTATGGTTTCTATGAAAAGTGCAATTGGTTCTACCAAATTTCAAGAAGCTGAAATGGAATTGCCTATTGCTTTAGGTAAAACTATTTCGAATGAAACTTTCGTGGTGGATTTGGCCAAAATGCCTCACTTATTAATGGCTGGAGCAACTGGACAAGGAAAATCGGTAGGATTGAACGCTGTATTGACTTCGCTTTTATACAAAAAGCATCCTGCTGAAGTGAAATTCGTTTTGGTAGATCCAAAGAAAGTAGAATTAACACTTTTCAATAAAATTGAAAGACATTATTTAGCTAAATTACCCGATTGTGATGATGCTATTATTACAGACAATGCTAAGGTAGTTAATACATTAAACTCGCTTTGCGTAGAAATGGACAACCGTTATTCTTTATTGAAAGACGCTATGGTGCGTAACATTAAAGAATACAACGACAAATTCAAATCGAGAAAATTAAATCCTGAAAACGGTCACCGATTTTTGCCTTACATCGTTTTGGTGGTGGATGAGTTTGCCGATTTGATTATGACTGCTGGCAAAGAAGTAGAAGTACCTATTGCGCGTTTGGCACAATTAGCGCGTGCGATTGGAATACACTTAATTATTGCAACACAACGTCCGTCAGTAAACGTAATTACGGGATTAATTAAAGCCAACTTCCCGGCTCGAATTGCATTTAGAGTAACTTCAAAAATTGATTCGAGAACTATTTTAGATACTCAAGGTGCTGATCAATTGATTGGTCGTGGGGATTTATTATATTCTAATGGAAATGATGTCGTTCGAGTACAATGTGCTTTCATCGACACGCCAGAAGTAGAAAAAATCACTGAGTTTATTGGTTCACAAAAAGCATACGCTACTGCTTATTTACTTCCAGAGTTTGTTGGAGAAGAAACTGGCATCAATCTTGATATTGATATTTCAGAGCGAGATTCATTATTTAGAGAAGCGGCTGAAATTATTGTGAACGCACAACAAGGTTCGGCTTCGTTATTACAAAGAAAACTGAAATTAGGTTACAATAGAGCGGGACGTTTAATTGACCAATTAGAAGCTGCTGGTATTGTAGGTCCTTTTGAAGGAAGTAAAGCACGTAACGTTAATATCTCAGATATGATGGCTCTAGATGAGTTTTTCAACAACGAACAAAATTAATCCCCAAATGCAAAACAAGAATACGATTAAAAAACTATTATTCATCACTTTACTAGTGTTGGGCTGTACTTCTCAAGCACAAGATAAAAAAGCTAAAGCGCTTTTAGATCAGGTTTCGGCTAAAGTAAAAAGTTATAATTCCATACTAATCGATTTTAAATATTCCCTTTCAAATACCAAAGAAAATATCAATCAAGACAGTAAAGGAAATGTTATTTTAAAAGGAAATCAATATGTGCTAAATTTTATGGGGGTAACTAAAATTTTTGATGGCAAAAAAAACTATACTATCGTTCCTGAGGACGAAGAAGTCACTATTTCAAAAGTAGATGAAAATGATAATACTGCTGTCACTCCTTCAAAAATGTTGACCTTTTTTAATTCAGGATACAAATACAATTTAGACGAAGTTGTTACAATTAAAGGACGAAAAATTCAATATGTAAAATTAGTTCCAATCAGTTCCAAAGATCAACGAAAAGAGATTTTATTAGGAATTGATAGCCAAACCAAAAACATCTACAATTTGATCGAAATTGGTAAAAAAGGAACGAAAACTACCCTAACTGTTAATTCTTTTAAAACCAACCAACCTTTGTCAAAAAATCAATTTACCTTTGTCAAGAGTAAATATCCCAATTACTACATCAATTCATTAGATTAATTCCTAGGTGAAAATAATTGACAAATACATTCTAAAAACATTCCTGATTACATTTACGGTAGTATTTGTAATCCTTTTTTTTATATTCATTTTGCAAACTGTTTGGCTATTAATTGCCGAATTAGCAGGTAAAGACTTAGATACATCCATGATTATCCAGTTTTTGCTGTTCTCAATGCCTCGATTAGTTCCATTAGTTCTGCCTTTGTCAATTTTACTAGCCTCCATAATGTCATTTGGAGACCTATCAGAAAACTATGAATTAGCCGCAATGAAATCTGCTGGTATTTCATTACGACGTACTTTACAACCACTATTTATCTTAATTTTTGTTTTTAGTATTACTGCCTTTGTATTTGCTAATAGTGTTTTGCCTTATGCCGAATACAAGTTTATCAATTTTAGAAAAAACATCGCACAAGCTAAGCCTGCCTTAGCTATTACTGAGGGGCAATTCAGTGATGTGGGATTGTATAACATTAAAGTCAACAAAAAATCTGGAGAAAATGGCAATATCTTAACAGGAATTACTATTCATAAAAAATCAGATCAGGGAGATGGAAGTCGTGTTGTTATCAAAGCCAAAAATGGAAAATTAGTTAGTGCAGAAGGAGCTAATACCCTTCAAATGGTTTTAAATGAAGGTAATTATTATGAAGATGTTATTCCTAAAAATTATGAAGACCGACCTAAAATGCCATTCGTTAAGAGTGCCTTCAAGAAAAACATCATAAACATTGACATATCCGAATTTAATAAAGTAGATGTCAGTAACGAAAATATCACAAATACAAGTACGATGTTAACATCAAGCGAGTTGCGATACTCGTTAGATTCTCTACAAAAAACATTTAAGAATGATGTCGTGTCTTTTACAGAAAATATTAATCAAAGAGTTGGTGTACAAAAAATGGTACAACCAACAATTAAACCCAAAAAAATAAAGAACCAATTTCAGTCTAATTTACTACATCTATTTACACCTCAACAACAATTAGACATTTTAAATTTAGCCAATAGCAATTTAGAAAGCGTCAAGTATTCTATTGAAACTTCTACTACCGAATTCAAAGTGAAACAACAAAATATTGACGCTCATTTGATTGCCTTACATGATAAATTTGTAATTGCTTTTGCATGTTTCTTAATGTTTTTTATTGGTGCCCCATTAGGAGCTATTATCCGAAAAGGAGGACTTGGACTTCCTGTAGTTTTTGCTATGTTGATTTTTATTTCTTTTCATTTTACCAATACCTTTGGAAAAAAACTAGCAGAAGAAGGTAGTTTGACTCCTTTTTTAGGCACTTGGATGTCTTCTTTCATTTTAGCCCCATTAGCAATACTTCTTACCTATCGAGCTACAAATGACATAGGATTAATCAATATGGATGTTATATTGGCACCATTCCAAAAAATAATTAAAAAAATATTTCCTCCTCAAAATTAAACACAATGACAACGACAAAAATACATCTCAATACTATCGAAGAAGCTATCGAAGATATCCGACAAGGCAAAGTTATCATTGTAGTAGATGATGAAAATCGAGAAAATGAAGGCGATTTTTTAGCTGCTGCCGAAAAAGTAACACCAGAGATGATTAATTTCATGGCTACTCATGGTCGTGGTTTGATTTGCGCTCCATTGACTGAAAGTCGTTGTAAAGAATTAGGATTGCACGTAATGGTGTCAAATAATACTGATCCTATGGAAACCGCATTTACGGTTTCGGTAGATTTAAGAGGCAACGGAGTAACCACAGGAATATCAGCAGCAGATAGAGCCAAAACAATTTTGTCATTAGTCAACCCAGATACCAAACCTCACGATTTGGCACGTCCTGGACATATATTTCCATTAATTGCTAAGCAAGGTGGAGTTTTAAGAAGAACAGGACATACAGAGGCGGCTATTGACTTTGCAAGATTAGCAGGATTCAAATCAGCGGGTGTTATTGTAGAGATTATGAACGAAGACGGTACCATGGCACGCTTACCTGAATTAGTTAAAGTGGCTAAAAAATTTAACTTAAAATTAGTTTCTATTGAAGATCTAGTAGCGTATCGTGTGCAACACGATAGTTTAATTGTCAAAAAAGAAGACTTTGATATCGAAACTCGTTTTGGTACTTTCAGGCTGCGTGCGTATGAACAAACTACTAACAAGCAGGTACATATTGCTTTGACCAAAGGCACTTGGAATTTAGGTGAACCTGTATTGACTCGCATTAATTCATCTCAAGTAAATAATGATTTATTAGGTACTTTAACCCACAATGCTGAACATCATTTGGATAAAATGTTCCAAACCATCAATGAAAATGGAAAAGGAGCTGTCATTTTTATCAATCAAGACATGCAATCAGTCAACTTATTAAGTCGTATTGCCGAATTGAAACAATTACAAACTGAAGGCGAAATGCAAGCACCTCGAATTATTATTGACACTAAAGATTTTGGCATTGGCGCACAAATTCTACACGATTTAGATATTTCTAAAATCAGATTAGTAACTAATACGAGCCAAAGTAAACGCGTTGGAATGATTGGTTATGGACTTGAAATCATTGAACACGTCAATTATTAATCGCATAGATAAAAAATAAACGATTTTTTTATTTTCTAAAACAAAGAAAATGAAACAATTAAAAAAGCTACTTCAAAATTGATGTGTTTTTTATTCAAATAGATTTGCATAACCAAAAAAAGCACTTATATTTGCACTCGCAACCACGAAAATGGTAGCAACATATTGGAGAAATGGCAGAGCGGTCGAATGCGGCAGTCTTGAAAACTGTTGACTGTAACAGGTCCGGGGGTTCGAATCCCTCTTTCTCCGCAGACAGATTGTCTAAAACAGTCTAAAAGCGTGTAAAATCAAGGTTTTACGCGCTTTTTTTATGTTCTTCAAATTCTAAAAAAGTCTAGGTTTGTCTATACTTTTGGTTTCTTAGCGGGTTTCTTTTTTTAGAAGCCAAAAAAGAAACCAAGCAGTTAGACGCTAATAGACATAATAAGACTGAAAAACAATGAGTTAGGCGACTATTTTCTCCTTTGGAAACGTAAATTTGTAACATCAATAAAGGGGGGCACAACGTAAAAAATTAGTGCCAAATGTCGTCAAGTCAAAAATCAAACTTCTCGCTGGTTGTTTACATCAGCAGAACAAAAGCAAAGAAGAACGGTGAAGTTCCCGTTCTAATGAAAATCAACATCAATGGAGAACGTGTAGTTTTACAGCTCCAGCGAAGTCTACAGCCCAAAGACTGGGATTCTAAACGCGCCAAAGTAATTGGTCGCTCTCACGAAGCTCGTGAATTCAATGATTACATTGATTCCGTGATCACCCGAACTCGCCAGAAGTACAGCGAGCTTATTACCATGCACGATACCGTTACTCCGCAACTTTTGCGAGATGCGGTACTCGGAGTAAACACAGCAAAAGCCAAAATGATTATTGAAATTTGGGAAGACCATATTGAAGGACTTCGTAAGTTAATTGGTAAGGAAAGTACCTATGCTACTTGCCAAAAGTACAATGCTGCCAAAAATCATTTCTCCAATTTCCTTAGAATTAAATACAAAGTAAGCGATGTACCGATTAAATCAATCGACCATTACATGGTTACTGAATTTGGTATGTATTTGAAAACGGAAAAGGGTTGCAATTTTAATACTACCAACAAATTTCTTCAAAATCTTAAAAGGATCACCTATCGCTGCCTTCGCCATGGATGGATATTGAAGGATCCATTTGCAGGAATCAGCCTTACAATGAAAGAGGTTGATCGCCCCTATTTGACCGAAGATGAATTAAAGTCCATCATGGAATACAACTCGTCATTTGAAAGACTTACCAGGGTAAGGGACTTTTTCGTGTTTTCTTGCTTTACAGGTTTGGCTTATGCAGATGTGAAAAAACTCAAACGGTGTGAGATTGAACGGAATGAAGCTGGCTATTGGATTAAAACCAAAAGGCAAAAAACAGGCGGACGTGCAAACGTGCCATTATTGGATGTTCCGATGCAAATCATTGCCAAGTATGTTCAATTGGATTTGCTCGAAGCAGATGACCTTATTTTGCCCATTATGAGCAATCAAAAAATGAATGCCTACCTGAAAGAGATTGCCGACTTCTGTGGCATTACCAAGAAGTTGTCTTATCACATCGCTCGCCACACGTTTGCAACTACGTTGACCATGATGAATGGTGTGCCGATTGAGAGTGTAAGTAAAATGCTTGGACACAAAAACATTACAAGCACCCAGCACTATGCCCGAATCGTAGATAAAAAAGTAGGTGAAGATATGGAGCGACTATCCACCAAGATAGGAAGTCGATTAGCAATGTCGTTTTAAACTTAAAGCCCTGGAAACCCCAGGGCTTTTTTTATACCCAATTAGACCAGTTTAGAAAATGGAAGAGAAATTTAGAATAAAATCATACGGCTATGGTGAGCTTGCACAGCTCTATTTTCCGAACATATCAAAGAAAAGTGCGAGTGCTCAATTACGCAGATGGATCAAATTAAGTGACGCGGTTTTGCCAATGCTTCAAAGCTTGGGTTACAAGCCAGGTCTTCGATTACTGACGCCAGCCCATGTGAAGGTAATTGTTGAGGAGTTTGGGGAGCCATGATTTATTTAACGTTTCGAAGCTTGGCGAAGTGGCGGATTTTGAAACACTTACTTTCATTTAAGTAATAATGTTCAATTTAGCACCGAACCCGCCATTTTGCCAAATCCGTGTTAGGCGATGTTTAGTTATTTTTTAGTTTATTCCTTTCATATTCTATAAATATTTTATTGTCAAAAAGTCTTTCTGATTTAATAATTTTCATTACTTCTTCTTGAGGGGTTTTAGCGGAAATGATATCTTCTAGTTTTCTAATTGCAGAAGTGGGTATACCATATTCACTAAGGATTACTAAATTTTCTCTTATAAAATCATTCTCAATTAGATTAGAAAAATAGGTGTAGTTTCCTGGCTTTAAACCACTTTCACTACAAACGAATTCCTGAATTGAATTTATTACAGATAGCCATTTAGGAACTTTGTATTCTAGCCAATGTTTTAAGACTTGAAAGCTATCTCTTATTGCTTCATCCATTATTTCATTGTCAGGTATACTTTCAAATTCCTTAAGTCCTTTAAAATAACTAAAAGTGCTATTTACTAGATTCCAAATATTCTGATTATATCCATAAATTTGAGTCACCGTTACTAATTTATTGAGAGTCATTGGTCTCACAGTTTCATTTGGTTTTAGTAAATTGTTCCAAGCTAAACCTAGAATATATTCTAATTGTTGTTTAGTAGGGTAATTACTCCAACTGATTAAGTGGTACTTAGATTTAAGTTCAGTTCGTATTGTATCAATGATATTTTTTTGTCCAAAAACTTGTACTCCATTTTGCTTTATTAAATTTCTTTCATTAGGAGGTAACTCATTAATACGATTTAATTGTTCTTTATTTGAATCTTTGACTTCTAAATCTTCAAGGTTAATTAACACCTCGTCAGAAATAGGATTTTGCTCAAAAAATGGTATGTCTATAACAACTTGGTTGTTTTCTGGTATTTCATTAAAATTATATATTTTGCCAATATAATGAACCATCAATCTACCAGCTCTACCTTTAATATTTGAATAATCAAAAAAATCTATTGGTGTTCTTCTTCCTTTTGTAGAGTCATAATAAATAATATTTTTTGCACTCGTGTTTACACCTTCTATTATTGTCGAAGTACAAAACAGATACTTTATTTTTTGAGTATTGAAATAATCAATAATTGTCGTTGTAATATGTTTTTGTAACGCTCCATCATGTATACCTATCTCTAATGATAGTAAATCCAAAAGACTCCATTCAGCAGAAATATTTATTTTAATCCATTCAATAATATCTAAATTATCATTTGTCTTAGTATAGTTTTTTTCAATTAAATACTTTAAAAATTGGCTTGATAAATATCTGACTCTTGCTGGAGATGAACAATAAATTATTGATTGTTCATTTTGTAAACTAATCAATAAATCAAAAAGGATATTTTCTTTATATTCTTTGAACTTAATTGGTTTGTCAAAATAATCTTTATGTTTAGAATAAATATCTATTGACTTTGTGTCTACTAAGGAAGATTTTGTTTTGTAAAAAATAGCATTATACTTTTCAGTAAATCCCTCTGAAATGGAATCTATATTTGGGCCTAAAAGATAAAATTTAGGATTGAATGTTTTTAGAACATAATTGAAAGCGTTGTTAAGCGAGTCTGCCCTTTCATCATCTCTTTTTGCACTCAACTTATAAAATTCGTCAATAATAATAAGGTCAATTCTAGGAAGATTCTTAAACTCATTGACTCTTTCTGCTGTAAGCAAAAATAAGTTTCCTTTTTCAATACTCGGCTCTTGTGAAGTTCTGACTATTAACTTATACCTATCATCATACTTCATCAACTTTCTTCTTGTTTCATCAAGTAAGGCTAAAGTTGGTTGAATAACAATAATATTCTCGAATTTGCTTGTTGCTACAATTTCCTCGATAAGTAGACTTTTTCCAAAACTAGTTGGAGCACTGACAATTACATTTTTGTCTGAATTAATTAATGAAAGTAGGTATTTCTGGTCTTCATGCAGTACTATATCAAGATTATCAGATTGATGATAAGCGTTTCGGATTAAAGCGTCAGTAGATGTAATTTTCAAATCTTCTTTTTTGATATAAGGATAAAATCCTACCCCTTCAATTAAGTCGGCTAAGACAAAATCTAAATTGGGTTCAAATTTGGATTTGTTACCTAAAATATTAACTAAAAGTTTTTGAGCATTTTGCTCATCTTCAACGATTAGAGCAGAACAATACTTGTAAATATTGAAAGTGGATTCAAAGTTTATTCTATCAGTGCTTTCTATGTAGTTGATAGTTTCTTCCATTATTCACCAAGTGTTTGCAATAATGAGATTTTATTATGCATCGCCTTAACTAACTCTGTTTTATTCTGTACTGGAAATAATATCAAGATAATATTAAGGTTTGCTTTTAATGGATGGTCATTTTTCCCATCAAAATATTTTTTTATATCATTCATTTCATTCACGTAGGAATCAATGAATTCTTGTTTAGTTTCGTCATCGTGAATTGAAAACAAATCACATTGGTATGTACATAAAAGTGGAATATTTATAGTTGTTAGTCTTTCTTTTAAAGTTCTTGAATCTGTTAGAAGGTCTAACCAATAATCTTTTTGAGTAATATTATCTAAATGTTTTAATTTTTTAGAAATCAAAATAAACTCTGAGTCTAGATAATCTGATTTAAAATGCTCTTTTATATCATTTACCAGTTCTTTTACTCCTCTTTTGCCATCAGTATATATCTTGGATTCGCCAAGCCATAATGTTTGCGTTTCTTCTTGAATATGAACTGAATCAAATCCATGAACTGCATGTCCTAATGAATCTTTAAAATATATTTTAGATAATAAAGGAATTGTTTTATAAAAATCTCTTAAAAGTAAATGCAAAATTAATTCTCCAAATTCTCCTCTCCTCAGATATTTATCTTCTAAATCATCATCAATTGTACCATTGTTATCATAAATATCTTTTACTTTCTGAAATGAGTCAATTTTGTAAATTGATTTTGCGGCATCAGTTAATTTGCTTAGTGTTTCTGTATTGACCGTTTGTGTATCTTCATGGAATCCAAAAGCAAATTCATGTATTACATGAGTTAATTTAGTTACTAATGGTTTTATTCTATATTCTTTTTCGCCAAGATCATTTAAATCAAATCCGACAAGAAAAGTACTAAAGTCAACATTATTGATTTGTTGAATGATTATTTTTTCAGAATTGAATGGTGTTGCCATATGGTTTGTTTAAATATTGCCTAACTTGTGTATACCCAGAACAAACCTTCTCATAGTCATACAATAATGGAGTGATATGCGAGACTTTGTTTCGTTTTATTCTTTTTGCAATTACAGATGTATTTTTAAATTTATTGTTCACAAATGTAACAATTTACCCTCAAATATTTACATACACCCGTTTAGAGATTTACACACCCTCTTCCGCCTTTTACACAGTTTTTCATTTCAGAAGTTTGTATCCTAATCGATACAAGACTTCATGCAACATCACACACATACTGCATTATTTACGACCGTTTCAGGGGTTGTCGGTGGCGTTGGCAAAGCAATTTCCGCTAAGCCTTTATTACTGGCGATAACATTACCAGGACTGACCACTGTTATTATTTATGCTTCTGCATCAGCTGTTGCTGGATATGTGGTTAAGAAGCTCTTAGACGCGGCTTCGCGCAAACTCAATCAATTCTTTAACGAAAAATCTGCTGACGACAATGAATAAATTGGTTGGCATAACACTTGGAGCCGTTGCGGTTTATGGCATTGTTAGATTACTAAAAATGCAAAACGTAGGGGATCAAACCAATATTTCGTTGGTGAATCCACGTGTTCATGCTATCAATTTAGGAGGATTATCATTTCGCACCGAAGTAGCAATCAACAACCCTTCAAAAGATTCTGTAAAAATTACGAAACCCGTTGTAAGCGTAAAAAGTAAAGGGAAATTGTTGTCCCAATCCAATGCGGAAAACAAGGAAATTATTATCAAACCGCTCGGTGTTACTCAAATTGACACCATTGAACTTCAAATTAATTGGATGACCCTTTCGGGGCTTATTTCCAACATTGTTTCAAAAGTTCCAGCAGTGATTACCGCGTTTAAATCAGGGAACAAAAAGAACTTGATTGATCAACTCGGTATTCCTATTGAAATGTCTTTTTCCACCTATGTAAATGGGCTCTTTTATGAATCAGAACCTAGCAAAATTATCTAATGAGGGCACTCGCACATATACCAAGCAAAACTGTTACCAGTGGTTATCGTGCCATCAAGGATGGAAGCCGCTATAATACGTATTTCCCGCCACCTGATGAGCGTGACCGTGTCATTATCAAAGATGGCGAAGTAACGGATACTGTTGAGTTAATGGAGAAAGTCGTTTGGAAATACCTTGACGACACCAAGCGAATCGCTCCATTACTCAGGCGGCCTTCCACCCATGAGACCTGTCAAGCTATTTGGGAATTCATCCACAACTTTATTCAATACAAATTGGATCAACGTGGACTTGAACAATTGCGAAGACCAGCAAGATCATGGGCCGAGCGTTCAACGGGTGTTGACTGTGATTGCATGAGCATTTTTACCTCAAGCATTCTCACCAATTTAAAAATTCCTCACAGCTTTCGAATTACAAAATATAGTCAGGATTCATGGCAACATGTATATGTGATTGTCCCAATAGCTGGAGCCAATAACTATTGTGTGATTGATGCTGTGGTTTCTGAATTCAATTATGAAAAAAAATACACCGATAAAATGGATTACACTATGAATCTAAAAGGCATAAATGTAGCTGTACTTAGTGGCATTTCAGGAAATGACCACTATGAGGCAGTGATGGCAACTTCTCTTTCAGGCATTGGCCTGGGAGCCACAACCAATCAATCAGACTTAGATAAACTTTATCAAAATTTAGTCGCAACACGCAATGCTGTAGCCCAGAATCCAAGTTTGGTTTCAACAGTGGATGACCCCCAGGCATTGATTAAAATGCTAGACTATGCCATTCAATATTGGTACACCGATAAGCGCAATGAGGCACTAGATATACTCGCCAAGAACGAAGCGCAATTGAATTTGCAGAATGGCGTAAATGCCATGAATGGACTAGACTACGATCCAGATGATTTAGCCTTAAGTGGAATCAACGTAAAAGGATTTTTTACCAATGTAAAAAAGACAGTAAAAACCGTTGGTCAAAAAGTGGGTCAAGCCGCAAAAGTTGCTGTAAAAGCAGTTGTAAAATTCAATCCACTTTCTATTGCAGCTCGCGGAGGATTTCTGCTTGCCATGAAATTAAACCTGGGCAAAATGGCTTCCAAGCTCAAATGGGCTTACGGAACACAGCAACAGGCTGCTGCAAAGAATGTTTCTGCTACCACTTGGCAAAAAAGTAAAGATGCCTTGGTGAAGGTTGAAAAGCTATTTGCTGACAAACTACAAGGAAGCCGAGTGGCTTTAAAAAATGCAATACTAAAAGGACGTGCAGGAAATCTTAGTGGTTATGTAGAAGAACAAATGTCGGGTTATTTAGGTGATCCAGCCTCCGCAACGGTGATTGCTGCTGCCGCTCCCGTGATCATTGCTACCATAAAAATATTAAAAGAATCTGGACTCATCGGAAAGGATGAAAACGTAGATATGAATTCGTTAACCAATGAGGTTAACGCTGATCCAGGAGCTGCTCAAGCGGCTGCTGAATTCCAAGAAACTGATCCAAATGCAATAGAAAAAATGGCTTTAACTACTCAACCTGAAACATCGTTGGCTCCTGCCACAACAACTAATGATCCCTCTGTTACACCAAAAGCTAGCGGAGGTGGTATTATGAACTTCATTAAAACCAATCCTGTACCTGCTGTAATCGGCGGTGGTTTACTTGCCTTTGGAATTTATCAATTGGTAAAGCCAAAGAAAAAGGCAACGGGCTTATCTGGTTATCGCACCAAACGAAAACCAGCAACCACGACTAGAAAAACGCTTCCTAAAAAAACAACGACTTCAAGCCGCACTGTAAAAGGGAGAAGTAAAAAAAATATTACCCCTGTAAAACTATTTTAATCAATAAATACGCAAACCATGGCAACTCAAACCAAAAAAACCAAAATCAGTAGCCAAGCTGTGATGGGAGAAATCAAAACCTTGGCTATGCTCACTGGCGGTGTTGTTATCGGCTCGTTGGGCGGAAAAATGATTGACAAAGTATTGAATGTAGATGCAACAGCAACTGGATTTAATGCCAAAGCACTTGCTCGACCAATTGTCCTTTTGGGTGTTGGTACTGCTGGAAACTTAATGCTAAAAGACCCAAACATGAAAATGTTGGCAACGGGTGTTGGCGCATCGGGTTTACTCTCTGGTGTAAAAGTATTCTTGAAAAAGGACTTATTGGCTGGACTTTCTGACTTTAGCTTCAATGGCATAGACGGGTTGGGAGAACCAACCGTGTATCGCGAACCCATGAACTTGTCAGTAGAACGCTACAATCCTGATCTACCAGCTTTGTCTTCTCCAACCTCTTACAATCCTGAAGAATTCTCCTCTCATTCAGCAATGGTGGAAGGTGTTTCAGAAGAGGATTTGGCCTACATCGAAATCATCTAACCTAAATAATTATTCATAAACAATTAAAAAATCAGAAATATGTTAACGCTCGGACAAATCGAAAACAGTGAGTACAACTTACTAGGTGCAATGTCAGAAGATGACTTTTTGCAAGCCCTTGACCTTAGTGGCCCTAATGACAAGAAAAAACTGTTCCGCAAAATGCAGAACCAAACGCGTGTTGCAACCAATGCAACAGGCTCACGCTCTCGCGCAGAGTTTGAAAAGCGCATCTCAATGTTGCCAAAGGAAATCCAAGTTGGATTGGCAAATCAATCGTTGCAAGCCGTTGATACCGCTTATTACGTGGTGAAAACTATCAGTGGCTCAAAAGTCATCAAAATGTTCAAAGATGACGACAACAAGGTTGTTGGATCGAGCAACATCTCTAGCGGAAAGTTGGAGAAAGGAAACTACTTCTTGTTGTATGGATTACAGTTGTTAGGCGGTGTTGGAGACAACAACGACTCCCCTGGATCAGTAAACTACGATGTGGTTCCAGATTACATGCGCAATGGTGAATTTGAATTCAAAGCCAATGGAACTGTATTGGTACCAAACACATCTTGTGAGGTGTTTCAAACTACGGGAAAAGATACATTTAAAGGTTTGTGGATCTTGGATAATCCAAAAATTATCCGTGACCAACAATCCATTGAGTTGAACATTGAGTGGTCTGCTAACGCTCCACAAAACTCTTATTTGAAGGCGATCCTTCGCGGAACAGCAGTAATTAAAGCGTAAACGATAAATCCAGTTCACCATGAAAAACCACAAGTTTCAGCAAATTCGAGTGACTGTTACCAAGCCTGGAGACAGCCTTCGATTCAATGCACAAACCGACAAGCAGTACGCAAGAATTCGAGGCATTTATGTCTCTATTCCTGAAGAACGCCTTGTTCCTGGATGCTTGTTGGGGTTGAAAGTGAATAATCAGGACATTTTTGAAGATGTGCATGAGGTGAAACTGCTTACTAGTGGCAACCAAGTAGCTCCCAATAAGAAGTTTTTCTTTTTTGAGGAGCACTTGGATGCTGCTGGAAGTACCGTTGAGGGTCGTTTTACTGACGGACAAACTCAAGTTGATCTTGCTAGTCTTGCAGCAAATTCAGAAACTGGTTTTAGTACCTACGGCTATCCTTATGAAGTGAAAATTTATTTGTGGCTCACCAATGAAAAATAAATCCCATGGCCGCAATACGCTACAATATCATTCGCCTTCAAGTGGAAAGACCAGGACAAATTGTTCGGTTTCAACACAAAATACCAAGCAACCTAAAACGCTGCACAGGTTTTAAAGCTGTGCATGTTCGAGGGGTGCAAACGGATTTGTACATCCCAGAAATTGGGTGGTTTGCCGCCTCGTTTAATAGTTTGAAGGAAGAAGCAATTGTAACACCTGTTTCAGCTCAAGCATTTTATGAACCTGAAGTATCGCATGAGTTCCAAACATTGGATGTTGCGCTGCTGCGGGGTCAATTAGTGGTGGGTGTATATGTTGATACTATGAAATCAAATGTATTTGCGCCTTACATCGTGAGCCTTTATCTGCGTTGCATAGAGCGTTTAAGTAGCCCATTAACAAAGGACAGTCAACCCAAAAAGGAATTTACTGAATTGGTTCAAAAGCTTCAAGACCCAACTGATGAAAGTATTTGGGAAGAGCATTTAGAGGATGAGGATGAATTAACAAGTGAAGAAATTAACCAAGACCAATTATGTTCGATCACTTAATTCACATTCACCAACAGTTCAAACAGCGAACCATTGGAATTGAGTTGCAGCGTTTTAAAAACGTGGTAACAAAGCCTGGCAAGCTGAGATATGAAATTGAGGCATATAATGAGTATTTATTGCTCACCAATGCATTTGCGCTGCCCATTGGTACACGGATTATTTCGGACACCAATAGTTTAGAGGTACTAACCAGTCAAAACGGACTCGAAGGACTTGAAGAGTTTAGCGGCCTGGTGGCCATTGAATTGCCAGCAAACACCATAGAATTTCCCATTGTAGAGTTTATCCAAATCGTCAAGGAGTAATGAGTAAGAAAAAGATATATCATGTCATACAGGTGAGTCAGAAAATGATTCAAACCTTTCCTAAACAAGGACACAGCAATGTGGTGTTTAATGCTGTTTTCTACCGAAACGGTAAGAAGCTCAATAGTATTGATCAGGCAGATGTAGCAAACTTTTCACACCTGGTTCGGAGTTATGATAAATCTGAAAATCCAGATAAGGTTAAAGTTGAATTTAAAGATCAGGATTCTGGTAGTTTAATTTGGGCAAAGACATTTGAATGGACAGATGTAGACGATGAGATCCCACGTTCTCTTTCGGGTTATTCTGGATTAGGCGAAGCGGAAGTGAACGATTTAGTGCAGCGAAAGTTCTCTGAAATGGAACGTTCCAAGGAATTGGAGCGCATGAGCAGTGAACTTCAACGATTGCAGACAGAAAACGAAGAGCTTGAAT
>NZ_JAHEBT010000045.1 GCF_024642105.1 Flavobacterium sp. | reverse complement strand
TAATTTATCGGAGTATGAATGGTACTATCAATTCTGTTGATGATTTAATAAAAATTAAAAATTTTCCTGTTGATAAAGCAAAAATAATTGGTTTATATTTGGACTTTTAATCAGAACCATAAATTATGAACTTCGATTATAACGAAACACAATTGCTAATTGCGCAATCGATACGAGATTTTGCAGAACAAAACATTCGACCTCATATTATGGAGTGGGATGAAGCACAAATTTTTCCAGTTCCCTTGTTTAAAAAATTGGGAGAAATGGGTTTTATGGGAATTTTAGTTCCTCAAGAGTTGGGTGGTTCTGGTTTAGGCTATCACGAATATATAACAATTGTTGAAGAGTTGTCTAAAGTTGATCCTTCTATAGGATTGTCTGTTGCAGCTCACAATTCGTTGTGTACCAATCATATTTTGACTTTTGGAAATGAAGAGCAAAAGAAAAAATGGATTCCGAAACTAGCTTCTGGTGAACATATTGGCGCTTGGGGGTTAACGGAGCATAATACGGGTTCTGATGCGGGTGGAATGAATACTACTGCGGTTCGTGACGGAGATGATTGGATAATTAACGGTTCTAAAAATTTCATTACTCATGCCGTTTCTGGCGAAATAGCTGTTGTTGTAGTTCGAACAGGTGAAAAAGGAGATTCAAAAGGAATGACTTCTTTTGTGGTTGAAAAAGGAACTCCTGGGTTTAGTTCGGGTAAAAAAGAAAATAAATTAGGAATGCGCGCTAGCGAAACGGCAGAATTGATTTTTGATAATTGTCGAATTCCAGATACGAATCGTCTGGGAGAAGTAGGTCAAGGATTTATTCAAGCTATGAAAATATTGGATGGCGGTAGAATTTCTATTGGTGCTTTGGCTTTGGGAATTGCTAAAGGGGCGTATGAAGCTTCCTTGAAATATTCAAAAGAAAGATACCAATTTGGAAAAGCGATTTCTGAATTTCAAGGCATTTCGTTCAAGCTGGCTGATATGGCTACTGAGATAGAAGCTTCTGAATTGTTGTTGCATAAAGCGGCTTTCTTAAAGGAACAACATAGGCCTGTTACAACACTTGGAGCAATGGCTAAGATGTATGCATCGGAAATGTGTGTAAAAGTAGCTACTGATGCGATTCAAATTCACGGAGGGTATGGTTATACCAAAGATTATCCTGTAGAGAAGTTTTACCGAGATGCGAAGCTGTGTACGATAGGAGAGGGTACAACTGAAATTCAGAAAGTAGTCATTTCTAGAAATATATTGAAAGACTAGTCGCTAAAGAAGTTAGATATAAAAAGAAGCGCCAAGAATTTTTTTTTCTTGGCGCTTTTGCGTGAAGGATAGAAGCGAAAAGCCCGGAATGCAATGAGGACTTGTAGCGGATAGCCTGACGGCGAACGAGGATGTGTTTTGGAAAGCGGATGTATTTCGCCGGCACGCCCAAAATATTTAAGAAATTGTGTTTGTTATTCAAAATAAAAATATACTTTTGCAGCCTTAACGAGAGGAGGTGTCTATATTATGTTAATTATACCAATTAAAGACGGAGAAAATATCGATAGAGCATTAAAGCGCTATAAAAGAAAATTTGATAAAACAGGAACTGTTCGTCAGTTGCGTGCACGTCAAGCTTTCATTAAGCCATCTGTAACCAATAGAATGAAATTCCAGAAAGCGGCTTATATCCAAAATTTGAGAGATAGTTTAGAAAGTTAATTTCTAAATTTATTGAAATACGAACCGTTAGTCATTGAAATTATTTAATTTTGATGCTAACGGTTTTTTTTATGATGAATAATAAAGAAGCATTTCGAGATTACCTGCAGTTGGAGAAAAAATATTCTCCCCATACGGTTTTGGCGTATTGGAATGATATTGTTTCTTTTGAATTATTCAATTCGGTTCATTTCGATCAGCAAACCATTGATCAGGTTAATTATAGTCAAATTAGAAGTTGGATTGTTTCTTTGGTTGATGCAGATGTGTCGAATGTGTCTGTTAATAGAAAGATTGCTTCGCTCAAGGCGTATTATAAATTTCTTCTTAAAACAAAACAAATAGAGGTAAGTCCGCTTTTGAAACATAAAGCGTTAAAAACTCCTAAAAAAATCCAAATTCCATTTTCTGAAAAAGAGATTGATGCAGTCTTAGTGTATTTGCAAAATCCTATTGGTTTTGAAGCAATCCGAGATAAGTTGATTATTGACTTATTCTACACTACAGGGATGCGGCGAACAGAATTGATTCATTTGAAAATGGCAAATGTTAATTTTTCGACTGGTACGATTAAAGTTTTGGGGAAAAGAAATAAGGAACGAATTATTCCTGTATTACCTGTAATCAATTGTCAGTTTGAGAGTTATCTTTTAGAAAGATCAGGGTTGGAAAATATAACGGATGCTGAATATTTCTTTCTCACTAAAAAAGGGTTAAAAATAAATGATTCTTTTGTGTACCGATTAATAAATTCGTACTTTAGTGCTGTCTCCGAAAAGGTAAAAAAGAGTCCGCATATATTACGTCATACGTTTGCAACTCATTTATTGAATAATGGAGCCGATTTGAATTCAGTCAAAGAATTATTAGGGCATTCTAGTTTAGCGTCAACACAAGTATATACGCATAATAGTTTATCAGAACTGAAAAAGGTATATAAAGAGGCGCATCCTAGAAATCAAAAATAATTCCAAATGTTTAATTATTAATTAATTTGATTATGAAGGTAAGTGTTCACGCGGTTAACTTTACAGTTGACAGAAAGCTAGTTGATTTTGTTCAGGAAAAAATGGATAAATTAGAAAAGTATTATG
>NZ_JAHEBT010000024.1 GCF_024642105.1 Flavobacterium sp. | reverse complement strand
TCCTTGAACATCTTCACCACCTTTGAGCCAGCGATGGTTTTTACCACATAGTAAGCGGTATCAACGGCTTGCAAAGATTGTGTTGCCAATCCTTGTTGGATTTCCTTTGGTAGCATGGTAATGCGCTTTTCAAATTCAGCGCGTGAGCGAGAACCTGTGGCTGTAGCCATGGCGCGTGACTGATTTTGCATTTTGCGAAACAGCTTGCGCTTATCGCTCGTTGCTCCTAATTCCAGTGCTTGTAAGAAGTCGTCTTCCGACATGGCACCTAGCAAGTTGTACTCGCTGTTTTCGATTTGTCCAAGAGTTAACATGATACTTGTTGTTTATTTGATTTGTAATTGATTAAATGATTTCGATGTAAGAAAGGTCATCTTCCATCTCTGAACTGTGCGCCATTGAGGCATGAGACAAATTCAAGTCCTCGACATTGAATGCCGTTGGTGATGAAAGAGCCGGTAGATCCGGATTGTAGCGCTCCACAGATAGATTCAATGGTTCGCGATAAATGCTTGGTTCTCCAAATTCGTTTGACCCACCAAGGTTGAAATCTGCCAGACCTGCTAACAAGTCTTTTTTAAGCATGATTTTCACACCTGAGAGTAAGCCTGATGCCCCAACTCCTGTTGCGAGCATCTTCATGTTTGGGTCTTTGAGCATGATGTTCCCTGCAGTTCCAACTCCAAGCATCAAGATTGGCCGTGCCAGAGACTTGACATTGAAGGTGGTTGCTGCCGGATCAACGGCCAATACCTTGTCAATCATTTTTCCGCCCACCGAGCCGATCACAACACCGCCAGTGAGCATAGCCAAGGTTTTAAGTTCATCCATCACAGCTTGGCTACTGATTTTGGTTTTTGCTTTGGTTCTTCTTTTTGTTGCCATGGTTTGCGTATTTATTGATTTAAAAAAGTGAGACTGATTTTACTCTTTGCTTCTTGACTGCAGCCTTTGCCCTGGTTCTGGGCTTAGTTACGGTGGGCTTCTTGGCAGCCGTTGTCCGAACACCTGAAAGCCCACGTACTTTTGGTTTAGGCTTTACCATTTGGTATATGCCTAGTGCCAATAAGCCACCGCCAATGGCCACCGGAACAGGATTCTTTTTAATGAAATCCATGATACCGCTGCTCTTTTCGGCCGAAGCACTTTTGGGTATCGGAGACGTTGGATCTTCATTTGCAGCGCCACCACTGTCCGATGTTTTTTGTTCGATCTCTGCGAAGGCCGTAGCCGCACCTGGATCCGCATCTAACTCGCGTGTAAGTGTATCCATATCTAGTTTTTCTTCACTGCCAATAAGCCCAGCATCTTTTAGGATATTGATCGTTGCTACAATAACCGGTGTTGCTGCTGCAATGGCACTTGCTGTAACTGGATCACCCAGATACCCCAATAGTTGTTCAATTACCACACCACTCAGATTACCCGCCTTGCCTTTAAGAATGGTGTTTTTGAGCACCTCACGGCTTCCTTGCAGCTTATCCGCAAAGAGGTTTTCTACTCTGGCTAAAGCTGTTTTGCTTTTTTGATATTGTGCTGGTGTAATGCCTTTGGCTCGGGCTTGTTCTGGCGTTCCATAGCCCCATTTGAGTTTATGGGCCATTTTTCCCAAGTTGAGTTTCATGGCAAGTAGAAACCCTCCGCGAGCAGCCAAGGTCAAAGGGTTGTATTTCACAACGGCTTTCACCGCTTTTTTAGCGACTTCACCAACCTTTTGCCCAGGAGTTGCAACGGTCTTTTTTACATTGGTAAAAAAGCCTTTAGGGCTAACGCCACCCATGGAAAGTTCATCGGGGTCGTAATCAAGGCCAGCCATACTATTGATGCCGTTGCGTAAATTGAGTTGCCTTTCATTTTGGGCCAAAATATCCAAGGCCTGATTTCTTTTATCGGTATGCCAATACTGAATGGCATAGTCGAGCATTTTTAAGAGCGCCTGTGGATCGTCCGTTGAGGAAACAAGCGTTGGGTCTTGCGCGATGGCATTTCTTGTAGCTACGATGTTCTCATAGATTTTATCGAGCTCAGCACTTGAACTTGCACCAAGTCCTGTAAGTGAATTTGCCATGACGGCGTTGTAATGGTCGTTTGAAGAAACGCCACTTAGTACTGCTACATTGATCCCGTTTAAGCTCATAGTAAAGTCCATTTTTTTTGTGAATTTTTTCTCGTAGTTAAAGGCCGAAACCACCCCGTCAATTACACAGTAATTGTTCTCATCTCCCAGCGGCACAATCACATAGACATGCTGCCAGGAATCACCACTGTACATCGTGATGCGAAACTTGTGAGGGATTTGGAGGTTGGTCAAAATGCTTGATACAAAAATGCTCATGCAATCACAGTCAACGCCGGTAGTTCGTTCCGCCCAGCTGCGTGCTGGCCTTCGGAGTTGTTCAAGTCCGCGCTTGTCGAGTTTATATTGCATATAACCGTATACAAACTCCCAGATAGCCTGACATGTAGCCTCGGTTGTAGACCGTCGGAGCAATGGAGCGATTCGCTTGGTGTCGTCAAGGTATTTCCAAACGACTTTCTCCATTAACTCCACAGTATCTGTCACCTCGCCGTCTTCAACTATGACACGGTCACGTTCATCAGGCTTTGGGAAATACTGATTGTAACGGCTCCCATCTTTGATAGCTCGATAACCACTCGTTACGGTTTTGGCTGGTATTTGTGCGAGCGCATTCATCAGATTAGTTTTTCTGAAGGGGATTGATAAAAAAGGCCGTTTACATAGGTGGTGAAATTCATTTCCAAAGGCACACCCAAAATGGTCATCAGGTTCTTTTTGTCACCTGCTTTCCAAGCGGCAATGGCTTTGGGGATGTTTTTGACGATATTGGTTACAAGTCCTTTCAAGGTAAACCAATCGAGTTCTAGTTCAATGGTGTCGATTTTGGTAAGCCCCAATGGCTTGATAGCAATGATCGTGTCCTCTGCATCGGATTGAGCGAGCATTTTACCTTTGCTAGTGAGCGTCACTACAGGCTTTGTCAACTTCACTGAATCCCGTGAAGGATTATTGATCTCCACTTCTGTTCTAAAAGAAATGCCGTTAAGAGTAACTGAATGGATGCGCGGATTTACAAGCCTGGCATTTGCCATCTCAGAGACATTCTGCATTCGAAGTAGTCTGACAATGCCATAAACCACTCCAGCACCAAGCGCTATTCCAACGACCTTATTCATTACTTCTTTTCGGTTTTATTGAAGTAATTATTAAAGCGTCTAGCAACGCTATCCATGAAATGCTTGACGAAGTAACCAGCCGCAGCTGATGCCGCAGCATAGATCACCACATTTGCCAATCCTGGCAACGTAATCTCAGAAAGTAAAGGTTTTGCGGTTACCGCTTTAGCGACACCTCCAAGAACTCCGGAGGCTGTTGTGAAAATAGAAGTATGTGAATGTTGAGACATGAAGTTTTGCTTCGATTAGGAAACAAACTTCAGAAAAGAAATTTCGGCGAAAAGATCAATTAGGAAAAAACCATCAATAGAAGGTTAAATTAGGATTCCACAGTTTTTTATTGAAAATAGAATTCATTCTAATTATTTCTAGAATTATATTTTTTGCGCTTTTACAAAGTTGAATTAAGTTTGATTTAGAAATACATTTTATTAAAATTACTAATTCACTTATTAAAAAACACAATATGAGTTGTTATGAAAAATGGAGTATTGGAACAAATATTTTTATTGCAATAGGGACTATTTCCTCTGTATTTGTAGCAATTTTCGGTGAAAAAATTCGTTATTGGTTTAATAAACCTAAATTATCAGTTGAAATCTTAGATGCAAAAGGTGAACTAACAAAATGGCATAATGGAGTTCGAGTTTATTATTATCATCTTGTATTTAAAAATCTAAAACCTGGAAGAACTATTAAAAAATGTAGTGTTTTTCTAAAGAAGATGCAAAGATTAGATTACGATGGTAATTTTATCGATATTTCAATTTCAGTACCTCCAAGGTACATTTGGGCTCCGGCTGAGAAAAATAGAGAATCTTTAGATATTATCTCAGAGCAGGTATTAGATTTTGGATACTTAACAGAGCATTATATTACACACCAACCAAATTATTTTGTTCCTTCTCTAGAGTCTAAACCTAATAATCTAAATGTTTTTGCCGGTGAAAAAGATTCAGTTAGGTACCATCTAGAAGTTATTTCAGAAAATTATACACAAAAAAGGTTAATAATAGTCGAGTTTTCTTGGAACGGGGAATGGACTGAGAATATTAATGAAATGCAGAAAAATTTCTCCTTCAAAATAGTATGAATTTAAAGAAAACTACAATTTAAAAAATCATCATCTCGACTTTTCCTTTAACTAAATGAATATTTTCTTTTTCCAATTCAATCTCCTCATTCGACCTTGGCATATAAAAGCCATTAATAATATTTAAACGGATGAGTTCATTTGAAATTGTGACATTAAACATTTTCATGAGTATCGTTCGAATACGGTCCAGGTTCTTTATAGAAGTAAAAAGAGCATCGGCTATTTTTTGACATTTCGCACCATCGAAGATCACCACATTGGAAAATCCAGCAAAGGTTATTTCAGTAAGAATAGGGTAAAATTTAATAGCATTAGTTACACCTCTGAGAACTTCTGAGGCTGTTGTGAAAATAGAAGTATGTGAATGTTGAGACATGAAGTTTTACTTCGATTAGGAAACAAACTTCGGGAATGGGAAAGTGTGGAAAAGTCCTTTGAGGGTTAGTGATGGTATAAATAGAATATGGTGGTAAAATTTTATTTTTGAATGAATTAAATTTTGATAGACATCGTTAATAGAAAAAAGAATAAACAAAACAAAGTTTCGCATATCAACCTATTTAAATATGGCTAAGAGAAGTTTTGTTTCGGAATAAACAAGTTAGGGGTAATTAGAATAGACATGGATATTGACAATAGAATTGAAAAAAAGACGAATTACTTCTATATAGATGAGTCTGGAAATATTTCTAATAATTCTGATTTGTTTATTCATGGTTGTATAAAAACTGACTCCCCAGAAACTATAAAAGACGCTCTTGAAAAATTAAAAGCAGACCTTCTGGATGATTTGTATTATGAAGATTTCAAAGGTAGAATTCAAAAAGAAGGATTTCACGCAACAGAAAATAATTTCGATATGAGAGCTGATTTTTATAAACTACTGCCTTTGCTAGATTATCGATCTTACTTCGTGGTCATAAACAAGAATACTGATTACTTCAGAGAGTTAAAGAACAAAAAAGAAGAACATGAAATTTTTAAATATTCACTTGAACAACTGTTACTTGATCGGATAAATAGAAACAAAGGGGATCGAAATATCTTTATATTCGAACAAATTGAAATATCAAAAAAATCGCTTAAAACAATTTTAGATGAGATATTTGGCTCTCTAGATAATTCCCATAACTGTGAGTATAAAATTGTAGGTAAAGAAGAAGAGAATTTGGGAGTAGTGGATTATATAAACTTTATTTTCTTTCACATTTTATCCGTAGTAGATTCAAAGCCAAGAATGAAGCAAAACTTCAAAATAGTTGCTCCTAAAATCGCAATTGTGAAATTGTTGCATAATAAAGTATATTTAAGTCGAAAGAAAAAACAAAACCATAAAGTAACTCTTGATAATCTTATTAGAGAGTTTAGTGGGTAGTCAGGGTAAACAATCGGGTATGATTTCGTACTCGGGTTTAGAACATTACAATCTATCTTACTCTGACTCCCACTATCTTTTTAGTTAATATGAGGCACACAGAAATAACATCGGTTAAACAATTAGCAAATTATTTAAGATGCAAAGAGGAGTTTTTGGATATAGCTATTAATCATGATTTCAATGTGGTTGAAGCGCCTTTAACTCCTAAATATGAATATAATATTATCAACATTCATAAGTTTCATATTCCTAAAAAAGGAAGGCACGGTGGTTATCGAACAGTACATGCCGTTTATACTTTTCAATTAGAGGGAATATTGAAAATTTTAAATAACTATTTATCTGATCTTTACGATGCTAGTGCTTCTGTTCATGGATTTGTTTCTGAAAGAAATACTAAAACAAATGCAAAAATACACTTGGCAAAACGTTCTGTATTATCAGTTGACATCGATAATTTTTTTGATACAATTACACAAAATATGGTTCAGAAAGGAATTGAGTCTCTTGGCTTTAATTCCAATGTTGCTGATTGGATTGCAAAAATAACAACTGTTAACGGTCATTTAGTTCAAGGTTTTAACACGAGTCCAACGATTGCAAATATCGTTGTTTCGCAACTTGATAAAGATTTTGAAAAATTGAGTGGAGAATCTTCAGCAGCTTATACAAGGTATGCGGATGACCTTTATTTTTCTTCAGATGGTAAACTCCCCGAAATTGAAGAAATTCGGAGCATAATCGAAAAATATGGATTCAAACTCAATGATCGCAAAACAGTAACAATGAAAAGAGGACAAAATCAATATGTTACTGGACTTACAGTGTTCGATAATAAAACGCCCCGTATTCCAAAAAGAATTAAAAGGAATCTTCGATTAGAAATTCATAAAATCAGCCAACATGGATATACCAAACACGCAATAAGAAGAATAAAAAATCGAGTGGGAAGTTTAGATGAAGATGAATTCGTTATTGAAATTGGAAAAGAAATCATAGAAATACAACATCGACTTTTTGGATGGATTCATTACATAGGTTCTATAGAACCAGACGTTGCTGATAAACTTTTTGCTAAACTAAAAAATGCTAAAAGATAGATGATACACCTAACATGCAATAAGCAAAATGGAGCAACAATTACACTCGACAAAAGCGCAACCTTCGCCAAATAGCAAAACATTGAAAATGAATGATTGCTATCCAAACTAATCTACTTATGGCTTTATTGAGTTGTGTCAACAATCTAAAACTTAACATTTAACCTGGATAGTTTTATCCATTCCCAATAACACTATTCTGATCCGAAATTGATATTAAAATCTCGTCTTCTTTCGTCAATTTAATCCCTTCTTTTTCTGCTAACAGCAATGCAATTTTGCCCCAATTCAAAGCTTTTATAAAACGGATTATTTGAATTTCGCTAAAAGTTATATTTCATTTATTCGCCAGGAACAATCAAAATTTTCTCTAGAATTTTAACTCAAATACTCCCCCACAAATCATCCGTTTTTTTCAACTTCTTTGCAGCCAGAATATCCTCTTTTTCTTTTTCGATTTCTTCATTAGAACGGGCCTTGTAAAAGCCATTGATGATGCAATGTCTGATGAGTTCATTGGCGGACTTTACTTTGAACTTTTTCATGAGGTTGGTGCGAAGGAGATCCAGATTTTTCTTGGATGTAAAAACTGCAGCTGCAATTTCTTTCCCTTGTTTTCCGTCGCAGATCATTCGTAGAATAGTTAAATCGCGCTCATCTAAATCCAGGTGCTTTAATCTGCTCTGGATTCTTCTTTCTTTAGCCACTGAATTCAGTATGGCGCTATTCATTTCCTTATTGCTGTAATCTGCACCATTGAATACTTTTGTGACAGCTGATATCATTTCTCGGTTTGAACATTCCTTTAGTAAGTATGCGTCCGCACCTTTGGATAGCAATTCAAAAATGATTTCTTCGTCATCATGCATAGTGAGAATGACAACTTTAATCGGGGAATCAATTCTTTTCAACTCCTTTAGTACATCGATGCCATTTAGAACAGGCATTTCGAGATCTAAAAGAACAACATCAATATCATGGAATTTGAGTTTATCGAAAAAATCTTGACCATTAGCGGCGCTAAAGATAAATTGGAAAGCAGGTATTTCTGCCAACATTTTTGACAAGGAATTTCTAATCAATTCGTAGTCTTCTACTAGGGCAATTCTAATTTTCGGCTGATCCTCCATCTTTCATCTGAGTTTGATCCAATTTAGTGATAAGCTCGATAGTTCCGTAATCACTGAGTCTTTTAAAGAAAACTTGACCATTAATGACATTGAGCCTATAATTAATATTTTCAAGCCCAAGGCTATCTGATTCTGACAGTAAGCGTGTGAAATCACGCTGTGTCAATGCAATTCCATTGTGACAGATTTTCAGTTTAAGAAGTTGTTTATCATAGGTCAATTCCATATTTATTTCTGTCGGATAACTATGTTTAAACAGATTTGTAATTAGTTCACCTGCAATGTAATAATAATGCGTTGAGACCAATTCCGGTATGGTCAAATCTTCAGGAACATTGTGCGTAAAATCAAACTTTTCTATGAATGTCCCAGACTTTTGTTTGGTCATATTATCCAATGCCTTCACCAAACCAAACTTCGTCAAATATTGTGGCGTCAATCCTTTGGCGATATGTCGAATTAATTTAATACTCTCGGCCAAATGTTCCTTTGCCATACCAATTGACTTGTAATCAACTTCTCCATCTTCAGAATTATCCTCAAAATTGACCAAGTTCTTTTGCGCAAACGAAAGAAGAGCGCCAACATCGTCATGAAGCTGACGCCCTATCTCTACACGTTCTTTTTCTTGCGCTGAAATCGCAACCTCTAGTTTTTCTAGTTCCTTTTTTTCCTCAGTTTCTTTAATGAGTTTATCGGAGAGTTCTTGTATGCGTTGGTTTTTCTTGACTAACACTATTATCCCAGTACTCAATAACAAAGTAAAGAGCATACCTGCTAAAATAAGAAAAGCTAATTCTTGCGTGCTGACCACAGGTAGTAGGATAGATAAAAATTAAAAATCAAATTTGCCAATAGAAAGAATGGGTAAACTATTAGTGATAATTCAAAATTAATTCGGGTTATATGTTCCAGTAAAGAATAAAAAAATGTTACAGAATGAATTAAGAATAAAGACTTAACAATTGGTTTCGCGAATGCTTCTAAATTTTCAACTTGCATTAACAATCTTAGCATCAGCAGAGAAATCAGCGCGTTATAAATCGAGTAAGAAAAACCTTTCAAACTATTAAAAGCTCCAGAGTATTTTATTTCCAAATAAAAATAAAGAGGCGGAAGTAAATAAAGCCAAAAGACGTAAAGTTTACCCTCCTTTAATTTTATAAAATACCAAATCAACATAATTCCTTCTAAAAAATCAGAAATGTGTTGAACGAGATAAGGATTTATTCCATAACCGTAGTAGGTAATATAAGAAACAACTTCCGTTAATAAGCGAATGATAATCCAAAAGATTATAGGTTTTCCTAAACCACTTTTTCGAGATCGTAAAGCCTGATAGACAAGCAGTGCGCTACTTGAAAAAATTAAAAATGAGTATATGATTATTTTGATCAAGAATTCAAATCATTAGAATTACCCCCTCTCGGTGGTTCGGGGATTAAATGTTCAGCTATCAAACCACTAACTAAGTCATTTTCATTTGTGTCAGCTCCAACAAGAACGAGTGTATTTTCATTTCTTTCATTTTTTGCGAAATAAAATCTAATTCCTTTACATTCGCTCTGATCTAAAATAGCTTGAATTTTTTCTTTACCCATAAAAACACCAATAACCTCTCCTGGTTGAATCGTGTTTCTGTAACGCTTTGTCATCTCTGACCCTTCTCTTAGAGTGATAAATTCACCCTCATTTCCATTAAAAGACATAATTAAAAATTTTAAAGTTAGGCGGCAAAATTAAAATTGAATGACGCTGCAAAATTGATAATCTAAAATCAATTTTCGTCCAAAATAGAAAAAAATAGAAAGAATTCTAGTTTTAGTAGAAAGTGTTCTGGTTTTTTGGGTTGAGAGTTGGAGATATTGGGGGATTTTGGTTTGTTTGTGGCGTAGTCATTTAAATTCTAAAGTTATCTTTTATTAAATGATTATTTGGGTTTTAAAATAATACACTCAATATTATTCTGACCTTTCTATTTGGTTGGATTGGAGGGATATTGTTGCCTGAAAGCATAAGAAGACAGGACAAAATAATAACCAATGAGCGAATTTGACATCTTTATAAAAAATGCAATATATCCAAATGCAGATACAATATTCAGCACTACAGTAGAGCCGTTATCAAAAATTAAAGACGAATGTATTTTCGTAATGGACACAAATGCGTTACTTGTTCCATATTATGCAAATACTGAAGATTTAGAAGCTATAAGAGAAGTTCTGAAGGACCTAATCGCGAAAGAACGTTTCGTAGTTCCTGGTCAAGTAGCAAGAGAATTTGCCAATAGGCGACCTGAACAAATAAAGGAAGTATTTCAAAAATTAAATAGACGACTCGATACAATAAAGACTTTTCAAGTTTCACAATATCCTTTATTAACTAGTATAGAAGAATACAAAGAACTCTTAGGTATTGAAAAAGAATATAGTGGTTTCGCAAAAGGGTATAGGGAACACTATAAAGAAAAACTTGATAGTGTTCTTAAAAAAATTAAAGATTGGACATGGAACGACCCTGTAAGTTCTGTTTACAGAGAACTTTTTAATGAAACTGTTGTCATAGACTTACAATTTGAAAAAGATAAAATCACAAAGGAATTAGAAAGAAGGTACTTACATAAAATTCCACCGGGATACAAAGACCAATCTAAATCTGACGAAGGTATCGGAGACTTACTAATTTGGTTAACAATTCTTGATGTTGGCAAAATAAAAAACAAAAGTGTAGTCTTTGTTTCAGGCGAAGAGAAATCCGACTGGTATTACAAAAGTGAAGGACAAACACTATATCCAAGATTTGAATTAGTAACAGAATTTCGACTTCATTCAGTTAACAACTCTTTTCATATAATCAGATTTTCTGAGTTCCTTGAATTAATGACATCAAGTAAAGAATTGACAAAAGGAATTGAAGAAATTGAACAAAAGGTAATTTTCTTTAGTGCAACAGGGGTAAATCAATCATCTACTGAAAATAAAGATTCGTTAATTGAAAAAGAACTAATTTATTCAACAAATGAATCATCTAATTTTTGGACACCCCAATTTAAACAAATTTCAGAAGAAGAATTTTTAGAAGAGTTAACTGAAAGTTTAAATAGACTTCCCTTTGTTGGGCTTAATAGCTTTATTTATAAATATCTTGGAAACGTGAAAGGTTATGATTATAAATCCACACATATAGCCAAAGACAGACTTGCAAAATCAAAGAAAATTGAAGTATACATTCATTACCCGGAAGATGACCAATACGAACCTGTTGAAGCGCTTAGAATAATAAAAAACTAAAATGCATATAGGTAATGCTTTTAATAAAAGTGCGGTTCAGTTATCCTCAGACAGATTTGCGATTAATCAAAGTTTGGCTCTCCTCATCAACATTTGTGGTGAAAATCGCCACCTTCTCCAAGCGCAAGAATTTTATGCCTTATATACCAAATGACTAAAAAATCAATTCAAAAACCTGAAAATTGGCAAGACTTCGAAACTTTGTGCAAAAAGTTATGGGGTGAAATTTTTGAAATTCCCCAGGAAATAAAAAAAAATGGAAGAAGTGGTCAAGCTCAGCAAGGTGTAGATGTTTATGGAATACCTAAAGGGGAAGCTAAGTATGTCGGGATTCAATGTAAAGGTAAAGGCAACTATGCGAATGTGAAACTTACTGAATCAGAGGTTGATAGTGAAATTAAAAAGTCAAAAAACTTTAAGCCAACATTGGGAACTCTAATATTTGCTACAACGGCCAACAAGGATGCAAAAATCGAAGAATATATTCGATTGAAAAACGATAAAAATGATTTTAAAATATTGTTGTTCTGTTGGGAAGATATTGCCGATTTAATAGAAGAAAATAGAAATACTCATGATTGGTACGTTAAAGATTTAATGCACAAAACAAATTTTGACTTTAAGGTTCTTTTTAATGACTTTCATGAGAAAATCACTTTAAAACCTATTTTAACCAAGCAGATCACCAATTTTATTTATACTGAAAAAACTCTTGAACAAATTTCAAGAGAAACACAAGGAATTAACGATGAATTTCTAAAGAGCTTCTCAAATATTTTTAAAATTCAATCACAGTTACAACCTTTCTTCCCAAAGTCAGAAACCTTCAATAAATCATGGGTTAGTTTCAATGTTATACTAGAAAATCCGGGAACACGCGTTCTTGAAGATTGGTTTTTTCGAATGAAGTTTAAAACAGGCGTTTTTATGCTTGATGATGAATCCAACGGATTCCTTATGGGCAATGTCTCCCTAATAAACTTAAACAAAGATGATCCGCGAAATGTGGATAGAATTCAAAAGTCAATATTATATAAACCTACAGGAAAATCTGTGTTAGTTCAGAAAGAAAATAGGAATTTTAAGGTTTCTGTACTTATCGAAAAAGAAGCAAAGGAAATTACTTTTGAGTGGGAATTAATTGCCCGTGATTTTAGCAAAACTGGGACTGAATCAATTATAATTGAACCTATGTATAAAATTGTCGAAACAAACAAAGAAGCAATATCAAAAAATGACGAAAAAGAAGTTATAAAAATTGATTACTATTTAACGAAAAAATAATATTCACCAAATAAGAAGAGTATGACTCAAATGACATTATATCATGAAGTCTTTAAGAAGCTTTATGAAGGTCTGAGGACAGAGAATCATGACAAGTTTTTCAACACCGAAGATAAAAAGGAATATGAGGTAAACAATTTGTATCCAGATATTATCCTTACAAAAAAAGGAAGTTCTGAAGTCTCCTTCATAATTGAAATTCTTCAACCACTTCAAGGCCAAATTGACTATGTTATTTCTCATATAAAACCGATGTCAAATATTGGAGGAGTTTTTTATTTGTTAGTACCGAAGAACGAGAAAAATCATATCGAAAAAATTTGTAGAGAGAATGACATTCATCCAAGATTTGGAATTTATTACAAATCAGGAAATGAATTAAAAATCATGTTCGAATAAATCCACAACTATGAATTGGAGTTACATAACAACATTTCTATCAGGTGGTTTTGCAGGTGCAGTATTAAAGCATTTAATAGACACACACAGGAATAAAATTCAAGTAATACAGTGTCATTACACTGATGAAGAAATTATAAGTCAAATCCCCGTAACATTTTCTACTGGTCAACATGAAAACCTACACAAAAAAGATTTTAAAATCATAAACACAACGAATAAAGATATTACGGTAATCAACATTACTTTCACATTTGAACCTACGGCAAATATTATAAAGGTTCAAGTTAGATCAAAGTGGGGTTTAGATGTTCCAAAGGGTAAAATTAAAAGCGCCAAAAAGAACGAATATATTTTACCAATAAAAAACTTTAATCGTAAAGATGAAATCGAAATTATAATGGAAATCGCAAATTTAAATTCTCACGATTTCAACATACAAGATTCAAATTGCTCTGGATTCAGAGTTGAGTGGTTGGATAAAAGGCAGTTAAAAGCCAATAAAACTGTCAAAATGGTCAAGAAAGTGGATCTTGAATAATCTTCTTGTAAGACATTAAGACAATTTGTAAAAATGGCTTAAAAACTAGGAAAAGTTAAAAACTAATGTCGAATCTTTTTTTTCAATCTAGATTACTCCCAACAAAAAAATAACAGAAATAGTTCACGGCTCTCCAAACTCTCCCACAATCAACCCCACCTGCATCGGAGTTAGCAGTCTTCTCCCTTTTACATAGCCAGTTCCGCCCAGTTTTTCGGTTAAACCCTTTGAAGCATTGATCCACAGCCGGAGTTGCCAGGAGGCGCTTTTCTTCGTTATGTTTGGGAAGTAAAGTTGTGCGAGCTCACCGAAGCCGTAAGCCCGCACTTTGAAAGGTTCATTGATCATATTATCGGTATTTGTTCAACTTGTGTTTTATTGAATTTAATGGTGCTGGCGCCGTTTAATTTGGCTGCAAGGAGTTTCATGTCGTCGCCTACCTTTTTGTCTACAATGCGGGCGTAATGCTGGGTACTATGGATGTTTTTATGCCCGAGCATTTTTGAAACAGTTTCAATCGGTACGCCATTCATCATAGTAACTGTTGTGGCAAAGGTGTGGCGCGCAACATGGTAAGATAGTTGCTTTTGAATGTGGCATAAATCTGCGAGCTCTTTGAGGTAGGCATTCATTTTTTGGTTACTCAGGATGGGTAGAATCGGGTCTTCTGCATCGAGGAGTTCTAATTGACAGTAATTTCTAATGATGCTCATGGGGATATCCAATAATGGAATATTTGCTCGGCCACCGGTTTTCTTTCTTCGGGTTCTGATCCAATAGCCATATTGATCATTGCCTTCAATTTCTGCTCTTTTGAGTTTTTGGACATCGATGTATGCCAATCCGGTGTAACAGGAGAAAATAAAAAAATCGCGCACCCGGTTCAACCTTTCAAAAGTGGAATTGAATTCTATGAGGCGTTGTATTTCTTCTTCAGTAAGATAAGGCCTGTCCACTTCTTTCAAAGTTAAATTGATGCCATTGAAAGGATCTTTGAGCA
>NZ_JAHEBT010000023.1 GCF_024642105.1 Flavobacterium sp. | reverse complement strand
CCAATACTCCATAAGACCTATCGTTATATCCTTTCCATTTATAATCATAAATATTTATTTTAGATATTAAATCAATACCGTTAATAGGTTTTAAATCTTCTTTTAATCTATAATCAGAAGTGACATTGTAAGAAACAGTTGAACCTGTATTTTGTATAACAGAACCAATTTCAGAACCTCCAGAATTCATAAAACTTATAAGTCTTGAACCAGTTGAAGCATAAAGGGTTCTTAATTGCAAAATATCTTGTACTGAACCATCGGCATCAATTCTCATTTTTCCAGTTCCTGATGTAGTACCAATTAAAAAGTTACCACCAGAAGTAATACGCATACGTTCGGTATTATTAGTACCAAAAATCAATGGTTGCCCTTGTATAGTTCCGATAGCAAAAGGATAAGAAGTACTATCACTTCCAATATTTCCAGCTGAATTTGCTGCTAATCCAAATAAGCCACTACCACTTTGTCCGATATAAATATCTGTAACAGAACTATTAACTCTTAAATATTGATTTCCTGTTCCTATTCCATCTCCTATTGTAAGTTTTTGGCTTGGCGCAGTTGTTCCTATACCTACGTTGCCTCCAATTAAAGATAATTGATTTGTAAAACTTAATTGAGCAACTGAAGAAGCATTTGAAGAACATTCTAAAGTTGCATATCCACCTCCTGAATTACTTACTTTTATTTTTGCACTTGCAGCACCACTTTGAACTTCTAATTTCTCACTTGGTGAAGTTGTACCTATACCTACGTTGCCTGATGGGTTAATTAAAAATCTTGTCGTATCAGGATTACCATTTAGTGTGCTACCTGTTCTTATAGCAAAATCTCCGTAAGCGTATAAGTTTAATCCAATTGACCAATTTCTATTAGTAGATTGGCTAAAAGTGCTAAATAAACCAATTGATGTTGAATTTCCAGCAGCACCGCTTGAATTTAGTGTTAAAAGATTGTTAGGACTCGTAGTCCCTATACCTACGTTTGTACCATTATCATAAATCAAACTATTACCTAAAGCATTAGCTCCAGTAAATTTAGGTATGTAGTTAGTTGTTCCTGTTCCACTTACTAAAATACCATTTGAATTAGAAGCGATACCAGCATCGTTAATAAGAAAAACATTTACACCATTCTTTTGAATTGTAATCGGAGAAGTTGTTACTCCAGTATCATTATTTATAAGTAAACCGTATAATGAACCAGCAGAGTTATTAATTCTTAAGGCACGACCTCCAGTATTTGCAATTTCTATTGCACTAATAGCAGTTGAAACATTAAATGTTTTTGTTCCACTAATACTTTCATTTCCAGTAGTATGAACAACTCCAGAATTTAAAGCATAAGTATTTGAATCAACTGAACCATCAGCTTTTAAAAATTGAGAAGATGTACCTCCATTTTTAATAAATGAATTACCTAAAATATTACCTAAATAACTAACTGAAAAGTTACTAAC
Source organism: Flavobacterium sp. (assembly GCF_024642105.1). Lineage (GTDB taxonomy): Bacteria > Bacteroidota > Bacteroidia > Flavobacteriales > Flavobacteriaceae > Flavobacterium. The sequence continues at coordinate 13,006 of NZ_JAHEBT010000023.1, read as the reverse complement.
TCCATTATAAATACTTTCAAATGGATTTCCAAATGAATTTAAAACATTAGCAACTACAAATCCTTTACCTTGACCACTATTTGCTACATAAGCACCAATACCAGTTGAGCTATTATCTCCATAAAAACCATATCCACTTCCACTATTATTAGAACGAATACCAATACCAGTTGTGCTATTAAATGATTTAGTACCAGTAATAGTTTCGGCTCCAGTTAAATGAACTACATTAGCATCATTTGCAGCAGTATATCCTAAAGCATTTTGTTTATTGTTAAAAGTATTCCAATCAATACTGCTTAAATACCCAGAGGCTGCTGCAGTTGCTTGTGCAATACTTAGTGTTCTGTTAGCACTTAAATCTCCCCCTCCACTTAAAGGAGATGTAGTTGAGATAGTTCTTGCTGCATCTGCTGGTGTATATCCTAACCAACCTGCAATAGTTTTATTTACCCATAATGTTCCATTATACCCTAGTAAATGCCCATTAATAGGTGTAGTAGTATGTAAATCTACATCGTGTAATTCATCAAGCTCAAATCCATTTTGTACTTTAACAAATATTTCTCCATTATTAGCATTAACTCTTGTTACAATACCAATAAATACTAAGTGTGATGGAGCATAAGGTTTATTAGCTAATCCATATATTAGATTACCATTAGTACCTAACCATACTGGATCACCAACTATAGCTGTAGATGTATCTAAGCCAGCAAGTAATCCTTCTGTAATAACATTAGCAAATCCATTAACTGATACTGTATTATCAAGCAATCCCATTGTTTTAGATGAGGTTGCTTCAGCACTATTAGAAGCTAACCCAACAACCATATTAGTTCCATCTGCTGATGTTACATATACTGCTTGTCCTTTTGTTATTGCTACTCCAGCTTTAACTGGGTGCTCTATATGAGAAGCAGTACCTGGCGAAATACCTAAGTCAGTTAAAATTTGAGATCCTGTTCTATACTTAACAACGCCAGAATCTGATACAAGAAATTTATCAGTATCAGTTGCTGCATTTGGTATTTGAGAAGCACTTAATGAACCATCTATTTCTACAGATGTCTTTATTTTTTGACTCATATTAGATTGTTTATTATCCTATTTTTTTAATCAATACTCTTATTGATGCACTAGAAGGCGCTGTTGTAAAAGACACTGTAACTGTATTTATAGTTGTTCTTACAACATCAGATATAACAGTTTCATAAGAAGTTAAATCAAATAATTGAACCTCAACATCTCTAGAACCAAAATTATGTGTAATAGTAAAACTTGTAGAAGAACCATTACCAATTGTTGATGCGTATGAATATTTTAAATTATTAATTAATAAATCTACAACTCCAGAATTATTGGTTATAGTTACAGAGTTGTCAGATGATGATATAATTTGTACAGATTCATCACCATATTGAATAGCATAAAAATTACCATCATTTGCTTGAATCTCCCATCTATTAGTTGTTTCATTCCATTTTAATTGACGATTAGGATCATCTCCTCTTTCAACTTCAATACCAGCATCTTCAGTAGCAGAACCAGTAGCATTACTATTAAGTGTTATTATATTATCTGCTAATAATATAGTCTCTGTATTTACAGTTGTTACACTTCCACTTACAGTTAAATTACCACCAATAACTAAATCATTTACAATGTTTACATTATCTGGTAATCCTATATTTATTTGGTCTCCAACTTCAGTAACTTCTATTTCATTAGATGTTCCAGATATTGTTACAGAGTCAGTAGATGAATCAGATCCAGTTATTAAAATAGTAGATGAATTTGAACCTCCAGCACCAATACCTATAGAGTAAGTTGTGTTTGTATCTGTAACGGTTTCTGTTGCAGAAGTAATACCTACAATATGACCAAAAGAATCTAAAGTTATATCTTGTATATAAGTTCTACCAGAGTTATCTACTGAAGTAGCTGGATTCGTAGATGGGTGAGCAGTTAAATATCTTCCGTCTAAGTTAACTGTTAAATCTGATAATGCACCATTTCTACCTAAAGTAAGTAAACCTGTTCCAGATGCAAAAGCAATTTCATCTACATAATTGTTCGTATCTTGTATAGCAACCCATTGAGTACCATTGTAAAAATATAATTTTTTATCCCCAAGTGTTGAGTCAAAATATATTTGCCCTTCTTTAGCTCCAGAAGGAGGAGTACCAAGTGGTTGTATTACAGCATTCTGTAATTCATTACCAGTTAAATCTAAGTTACTTAAATGTTTCATATTTTATTTTTAGTTTAAATACGCTTTACCAGAAAAAGAAGCGCTAAATCTTAATGTTACTCTGTTCAAATCAATATACTCAACTTCACCTACCACAACATTATATCCAGAATCAACTATTGATATTGATGGGTATTTATTTAATCCGTGAGTTATTTCCCATTCGTTTGATGATAGCCCTTGATTATGTATATATGTTTTATCTATATTTAATGAATCTACAACTGGTGTTAATCCATAAACATGTGAATCTTCTAAGTTACCATTTGACTCATTTAACTGTAATGATAAATTGTAAAATCCAGAATCACTTAAGTCTTCTTCTACATTAGTTAACTTGTATATACCGAATTTATTAGGATTTGATGTATCCGATAACATTATTGTTTCACCAATAAAAGTATTTAATACATCAACAATATATTTCAACCCGCTATTCTTTTCACTAACTTTAATAGTAGTTAACGAAGAGAAAGCAGGTTCTTGTGTGTTAGTAGTAATAGACCCTACTGGTCTTTCACCAATAAATGTTTTATAATATTTAAAATTTATTTGATTTACAACACCCAAAACTCCAGACTCATTGAAAAAGTCTGCTAAGTTTTGAGGAGTAAAGTTTTTAGTTATACCTCCGCTAAAATCAGTTCCAATCCACTTGTCATTTGAAGTTACAATTGGATCCGTTACATATGTGCTTATTCTAGCCATTTATTATTTTTTTAAAGCTCCACCTCTAGCTCGGTTTGATTTAGCCTTTTCTAATTTAGTTACTTTACCTCCAAAATGACTAGCGTCCATTCCATCTCCATTTCCATAAGTTCCTTTATCTCTATTGAACTTATTCGCTTCCTCTCTCTTTTTTATAGCTTCAGGTTTAGCTGCTGCTTCTTTAGAAGTTTTTTGATGCTTTTTTCTAGCCTCTGGATTTTCTCTATAGTATTTAGCAGTTCTACCTAATCCCATTATTTACCTATTTTTTTAGCTATAATAGCAGCATCTTTATTTTTAAATGAATGCTCTGAGTTTTGACCTTCCCATCTTCCTTTTCTTGAGAATTCATTACTCTCAAAATTATCAAGTGTACCTCCTTTTAATCCAACATTAAATCCATGTTTATAATCCATACTATCTTTTTTAGTAGCAGGAGTACTTGATGGCAAATCCATCAATGTATTTTTTGCTTGATTAGCTTGAGCAAACATAGTATATTTAGGTTCTATGTATTTTTTTTTATTAGGCTGTTCCATTTTTATTTTTTAGTTTTAGTTTTAACAATTTTAATTGGTCCTTCATTCTCCATACTTCTTTCTTTTTTACCCTCTGATTTCTCATGTTTCATCATGGCTTTTTTAGAAGCATATTTTTCTCCAGTAGATTTTTCAATTACAGGTTTACTTTTACCAGCTTTAGACATTGCAATAGCTACTGCTTGTTTTTGTGGTTTACCACTTTTCATTTCTGTTTTAATGTTAGCGCTAATTACCTTAGAGCTAGTTCCTTTTTTTAATGGCATATCGTTTATTTTTTATAGAATAATTTATTCACTAATAAATTCGGGTTGTTTAATTTTTCTTGTCTAGCTTCACATCCGCAACTAGGAGATACTTTTTTAACCAATGGTTTTATACCTGTATATTTTGTTAACTTTTCTATAGAGTCTCCAAGACCTTTTGATTTTCTTACCATGATATTACCATTTTACTTTATCACTGTTTCACTCTGTCAGCTACAGCGATACATACTTTTATAAAATCTTCTTGACTATACTGTTGTTTCATCATATTAACTTTACTATTCACCCATTGTAAATTTCCTTCAACATAACCTATAGAGCTATCAATTCTATCTAGTGAAGCTGGACTATTAATCTCCATTGCATGTATATCCCATCCAGTCAATGCACATTTAAAATCTTGCTCTATTAATAGTTCTGCAAGATAGTCAAAAGATACATTCCAATCTATACGCCTAATCAAAGCATTTGTTCTATATTTATGCGCAAAAGATTTTCTAAGAACGTTTTTGTAATAACCCTTATGACAATTAGAATCTGGATTCTTATTGCTACATTTTTTACAATGCTTACCTAATTTAAAAGATTCTTCAGCATAATTTTTTCTTAAATAACTTTGCTCTTCCCTACAAATAGGACATTCTTTGTAAAACCTACCATCTTCTTTTTTATAAACCATACCTACCATTTCACGCGATCCGACCAATAAGCCGCACTAGACTTTCCTTTAGCTATATTTTTAGCATGTCTAGCTTTAAATGAAGCTCTTTTAGCCTTCATCTTATTAGACTCACCAGCTTTAGGTTTACCAGCAGTTACTGCTCCCTGTTCTCCAAAATGAATTATCTTTTCCTTCCCATCATAACACGCCTTAACTACGTGAGACTTTTTAGGGTCGTTAGGAGTTCTTTTTGGCGAGTTGCAAGGCATATTCTTTTTATCGAGCATAACTATTGAATTATAAATCTTTGCAAAGTTACATATTTTTTTATTTTACATTTGCACTAATTTAATTCAATATAATGGCTAGAAAGGTATATAGAAAAATGAAGAGGATAGGCGAAGACAAACAAATTCGCATCCAAAAAAAACTTGCAGAGAAACCTCAGAACTACTTCTTTAAAGAAAAAGCTTCGTCTTATTTGAAGTATTTTAGAGTAGTTAGAATGTACATACAAAAGAAGTACGAACTGAATCTATCAGAACTAGAGCTTATTTTGTTTCTTTACGATGAAAACGTTTTCAATAGAGATACTTTCTATAGTTACGCATGTACTCTTGGTTTCTCAACAATGAAGTGGTTAAATAAGTTTGAAGAGAGAGAGATAATAAAAGTTTGGAGGGAAGGAACTAAGGATACAAAAATGTATGTTCTTACTCAGAAATACAAGATGGCTTGTGCAAAAATGTATAAACATTTAGAAGGTGAAGCCATACCTCAGAACTCACAGATAAATCCTCTGTTTAAAAGTAGTCAATCTTTTAGTGATAAAATGTATGCTAAGTTGATTAAGAAAATGAATGAAAAAAGAAAAGGGGTAGAATAACTACCCCTAAACAAACTAACCTAAAAACTCATCAATTTTATCTAAAATTTTTGACGTTGACTTATACTCTTTGTCAAGAATTTTTCTTTCTTTTTCTAGAGCTTCAATTTTGTCTTCTATTTCAAATCCATAATTAGCTATATCAGCTAGAACAACATTAAGTTGCTTTTGAGCAACGTAAAATACATCTAGAGCCTTGCTCTTTTTCTCAGCTAAATAATTAGCGTCTTTTTTAAATCCGAACATATTACATTTTATTAAAGAACAACTCTTACGTCGCTCAAGTTTATAATTTGATATTTATTTCCATTTAACCTCAACTCACTGGCATTGACTTTGTCATAATAAAGTCTGTCTCCAGCTTTTATTTCTTCAACATCTTCTCCAGCCATAAACACTTCTCCCAGCTTGTAACGTATATCTCTATCGTTTGCTTCTGTAATAATAAGACCAAGCTTATTTTTTACCTCTTCCTTTATTTCTGATATTACTAGTGTTCTTCCAAATGCTCTCATTACGCTCTCTTGTTTGTTACGGTTGCTTCCGTAGTTAATAATGTAGCTGATACAGATACGGCATTCTCAATTGCGTTTCTAACAACCTTAGTTGAGTCTATAACCCCCATCTTATACATATCACCAAATTCTTCTATCAATACATTATATCCAAAAGAGTATCTGTCTCTATCTAAGTTAGATGAGACTTCTTTGGCATCAGCACCAGAATTATCTATAATCTGAGCAAATGGATACGATAAAGACTTTAATACAGAATGCCAACCAGCTCTATAGCTATTGTTTGCAAGTGATGGAAATTCTTTAATCTTAAGATTCTTAAGTGATATTCCTCCTCCAGGCAAAATACCTTCTTCTAAAGCACTTTTAACTGCATGTATAGCATCATCTACCCTATCCTTCTTTTCTTTCATCTCAAGCTCGCTATTAGCTCCTACGTGAACAACAGCAACACCACCACTCAATCTACTAAGTCTATCTTTATAATGCCACAGATTCATTCTGTTCTCTGCATTTGCTATTGACAAATTAATATTCTTCAATCTCTCGTCAATATCAATCTTGTGTTTTGGTCGGTCCACTATAAGGACTGTATCAGTTGTTGTAGAGATTGATTTGATTGCTTCTCCTAAATAACTTGAGTCAACTGCTGATAAATCATTACCAGTCTCATCAGAAGCTAACACTGCGCCTGTCAAAGCACACAAGTCTTCAAGTAGTTCAAATCTTTTTATACCAATCCCCTCAGGTGCTATTACATTAACCTTAATAACCCCCTTTGCTTTATTAACATTCAAAGCATTCATTACAGCAGTCTCAACGTCCGCAATAATCAAGATGCTTCTTTTATTCTTGATAGCCACTTCTAAAACATTAGTAATATCTTCTAGACTTCTTACTTCTTGATCAGATATAAACACCAATGGATTATCTAGTATAGCCTCTTGCTTCTCTGGATTTGTAACCATGTATGGAGACGTATACCCTTTCTTGATTTTTGTACCATCAATAACACTTACATAAGTATCACTGTTTAAACTCTCCTCCATCGTAACAACGCCATCCTTACCAACCTTAATATAAGCTTCGGCAATAATGTTACCTAATTCTGTATCGTTATTAGCTGATATTCTAGACACACTCTTAAGAGTCTTATTACTAACCTTCTTACTTTGGTCTTTTAAAGATTTAACAACTGCTACACAGGCATCCTCCATTCCTTTCTTGAATTGAGTAATATTTGTGTTTTCGTCGATTACATCAAAAGACTCCTTAATCAAAGCCTGTGTTAAAACACAAGTTGTAGTAGTACCATCACCACTATTACGTGCACTTCTGTCTGAAGCTTGTTTGATAATACTAGCTCCTAGATTCTCAACTGGATCAGATAAGTTAATAGAGTTAGCTACAGTAACACCATCTTTTGTAACATGTGGTAAACCTCTCTCATCCTCGATGATTACATTTCTACCAGCAGCTCCTAATGTAACTTTAACTGCATTTGCTACAGAGTTTACTCCGTCAATTAGTTTTTGTTTTGCTTCTTTATCGTAAAGTATTTCTTTTTCTATCATTTCATTAAATTTTAACTATACTTCTTTTATAAATAACACCATCATTTGTAATTTCCTCGTATATCCTAACTCCAGGAATAAATTGCAATGCTTCAGCAACATGATCACCTTGTTGTGTGGTAACTTGAACTAAACATCCAACCCTATCTATTTGCATAGCTTTAGTTGATTTCATCCAACCTTCTTTTTCAGATGAAGCTTTACTTATCAACTTAAATGTGTCTCCATCTCCCCAAAAAGAAATATCTCTTACGTTTTTTGATGCTCCACTAGCATCTGTGTTTTTTAGCGTCTTTGCCATTTGATTAAATTTAAAAATATTCATAATACCGTTTGTTTTTTCTACCACATGAACTTCAACTCTATAAAAGCGAAGTAAAAGTTTAATTCGTTAAAATCGTAGATTTCGTCTTTTTGATACCAATCTAGTCCAAAAAGAAAGTAATTCGGTGCAAAAGTTAATTCAATTTCCATAGTTTTTGTGTTTTGATAGGCAAATATAGTGTTTTTTTATTAAAACCAACAAAAGAAGATGACTTTATTTTACCTATTAAAGAAAAGTTACATACCTATTAAAGAAATGTTTAATACCTATTAAAGAAAAGTTTAAGGATAATATAATATATATATAAATATATATATAATGCGTTTGTATAATATTTTATATATTTGTTAAGTCAAATACAATATAATGGATATAGCAATACAAGCAAACTATTTGATCTTTGGTTTTAAAGAAACTGGAGATGCAACATACCTATTCAAGTTAAATAGAGTTTTAACCGAATTCTTAGAAGATGTTTTAGATGACTATCTAGAGAGTGATGGATACGAAGTATCTAAACCAAAAGATAATGTCTTAAAAGCTATTAATTGGAGGCAGGATAACACATTAGGAACCGACCTTGGTTATCGTGTAGGGTGTCAAGACTAAATTCCTTATCTAACTTATTGAATATACTATCGTGATTCGCGAATTGCAAATAAGCATGTATATCTCTATACTGATGTCTAACCCCTGTTTTTTCTAAAGCGTACTTTATAAACCACATAGGATTCAACATCTTTTCATTCCTCATTTCTATATATTCTTTAATAATCTCTGTCATACATATGTTTTTTGTGTTTAATATCTTTTGTTTTTCCGTAGTGTAAGAATGAAGGGTTTACAGATACTCTATTTGGACTGAGAGACTTAATCATATTCTTTCTTTTCAAAGTGTTTATGATCCTGTTTACCTGGCTTTTTGTAAGACCACTCTCCATACGAATCTCATTTCTATCCTCTGCTGTTAGACTACAGTATATTTCTCCTTGAACTTGCTTGTTAAGAATCAATACCAAAACATACAACTCGTTAGAAAAGCTTTGAATCCACTTCCCATCATCATGAGTTAGCATCATCATAAAAAACTTCTCATCAGCAACAGAATATACACTAGTGTTAGTCTCTATTATCTCACCAGTATCTCTGTTTATAGTGTCAATATATATCGTTTTTATACTCATACGGCGCATGGGATGCGTCGAAACACGCATTTTATACCCTTTTTTAATTTTATAACTATCTTAATACCAAAGAACTAAGTGTTTTTGTATCTTATCTTCTCTTTGTACACTACAAATATACTGTAAATTATAATAAATACACAACTCTAAATTATAATAAATACACCACATAGGTATATATCTGATATTGCGATATGAAATCATAGAGTATTTTTTGTGTGTTAGATACCTATACGTTTTGGGTTATACCCCCATTCTACGTTCACCATCTCAAAACAAAAACGTTTCTAAATTGTCCCCTACCCTTTGAAAATTCAAAATACATTTTCAACTTTTTACCTTTTTACCTACTATCTTTTTTCAATTGATTTTTTTAGAACTATTACAATATGTGTTTTTTAATGTAGTCCTATTGTTTTGCGTTAACTATATTTTTTGCGGCTTGTGTGTGTGTTTGTCGTTATACCTACTATAAAAAGAAAAACAAAATAACTTTGCCACATTTCGCACTTTACTTTATAAATATAACTTGTGTTTTGGTATTCAAGTGATTACATTATACTTTTTTTAATACTTTCCTTTGTCGTTTTGGCTTATGTTTTGGTACTTTTTACCATACAAAAACGCCTATTTTTACACTATTTATTAGTCTACTTATACACTAGGATACTATAAAAGCAAACATTTTTTGTTAAAATTTGCATTTTTTTCGGTTATAATATGATAAAAATTAAACTATTCTATTGCATTATTGTTAATAAAATTGTTAAAAAAAGAAAATATCAATAAAAATGCGAAAAATCAGCCCTAAAATTTTTTTGTTCTATTCTTTATTGTTAATATAGCCCTATCAAAATAACGGCGCAAGCCTTAACCAATTTAAAAATTTGCAATATGAAAACATTAAAAAAATCTACACTTAAAAAGATTGAGAACATTAATTCTCTTATTGTTATTGTTAACAATTTAGAAAATACGCCTATAACATACAACGGAGGTACTTTTCCACATTACGTAAAAATAAAACCAATTAAGGTACAAAATCAATTTGTAACGATTGAAAGCGATATAAATGAATATTCATTTATAGATAAAAAAGAAAGATACAACGTAAATAAAAAATCGATTTTCGGCGATGAGTATTGCGCTAAACATTTAGAGCATACACTTAACGTAATTTTAAAGGCTTTTAATAAAGCAATAAATAATTAATATCAATAAATAAATAATATAAACAATTTTAAAAATTAAGAACATGAAAACATTAAATTTATTAACACAAGCAAAACAAAACACTAAAAAAATCGAGAGTATCACAAAAAAGCAAATTGCCGAAAGTTTAAAAGAGGCTAAAAAATTCCAAGCAGAACAAACAAAGGCAAAGAAAAGCGAAAAGGCTATCCAGTCGGACAAAATAAAATTGTCGTGGCTTAACGATACGCAAAGTAAAACGGCACTTGAAAAGTACGTAAAAGAAAATACCGAAAAATTTGAGGCGTTTTTAAACTTAACAAACGAATTAAATAAATCAAACGTTAAAATTAATCAAGTTAATAAACAACTTTTTAAATTTGGATACTTGCACGAATTGAATAAATTAGATTACAACGGCAACGTTATAGAAGCAAAAAGTTTTTTTAACATGGCTTTCTTTGTGGCTAATTCTAATAGTTTACTAAATAGATTCGCAAAGTATGGCACAACAATAAACAAAGAATTTATTTCGTATTCTGAAAAGGCAACCGAAAACTATTTAGATAGTAAATTTTTGAAATTACAAAAAGATATTATTTTAAAAGGTGCTAAAAAAATAGACGTGCAAAACATTGTAGGAAATATAAAAATAGATAGAAACGAAAAGGCAAAGCAACTAAAAAAACTTATTGAATAGTTGTTTAGATTGATTCTAAATAAGGCGTAAAAGTTTAAAGGCTTTCTTGTGTTATTCGCTTAACATACGCCACAAAATAGCCTTTGAAAGTAGGGCTTAAAATTAACTTTCTTTTATTGGCTTTCTTTCTATTGTTTTGCAATAGTATTTGATTGTGTTTTGCACAATTTGAAAGCCTTTGAAATGCTTCTTTGAAATTCTGAAATAAAAACATATTTAGGCAAAAATTTGTCTAATTGATACGTGCATTAGATTGCACGTCATAACCTCTTTTTATATGTTTTTGTGAGAGGCTACAAAAGTATCTTAATAGGGTGCGAGGAAAATTTGTAGGATTTTTTACAATCAATAGCACTTGATTGGTTTTTAATCAACGCCACAATGTAGGATAAAAATGCACATTCACAATAATAAAAACTATTCCGTATCTATTAATTTAGGTGCGGAATTTTTATATATAACTAAATGGATTCATTTGTAAGGTATGTAGGGCGAAACTCCCTGAAAATCTTATGGAGGTAGGTATAGTGGTATTTTATTGAGTTCGACTCTCAACCTACCACGATTGCAATGGTGCAATAATTTAAAATAATATAAAAATGGAAAGTAAAAAAGAAATTAAAAAGTTAACTGCTAGGTTTCAAATATCTATTGCAGTGGTTATTGGATTGTATTTTGTGGGTAGAATTTTAGTATTTGTAATCTTAAATAAATAAAGAAAATGTATAAAATAATTGATGTTATAGTAATGTTTCTAATGTTGGTATTGACAACTATTGGAGCGTTTGGAATGTTGTTTTTATCTAATAACATAGGACAATTGGTAGGTTTTTTTGTATTAATGATGTTAGGTGCAACTGGATTTTTAGCACTGGCTTATATGAATAAATTAAAATAGTTATGGTGCATTACGATAAACAATGTAACACTTATGAGTTTATAAGTGGAGGCTTTACATTAATTTGTTTTAGCCTATTTGAATTAAGAGAGCAAGTATTAACAATCTATGGTATTAACATAGATACAATTTTAAATTAAGATGAATTTAACAGAATTAGAAAAAAAGTATGCTGAATTAGGTGCGGAGATTGAATCTTTAAAAACCAAGGGTAAATACCCCATTTATTGTATAGGTAAGGTGTCAAGAGCAATTGTTAGGTTTGACGACGCTAAAACTGGAACGGTTGTAAAAGCAGGAGGTTGTTTTGAATTAGGTTATAGTTCGGAAAATTGGACTAAACATAGTGTAGAGGGTGTTTGGGAACGTCTTGATGTTTGCAAAGAAACTGGTTTTTACGATGGACAACCTGTTTGGTGTTGGGATGAAGATGATAAATGTGTTAGAATGCTTAGATTCTATAACGCAATTTATTCATGTACTTTTAGTTTTGAAGGGAATAAATTTGGACTCATACATAAAAACTACGAAGCATTTGAAGGAAAGTGGTTTGAATGGATGAATCAAGCATTTGAAAAATTAGAAAGATAGTTCACAATCATAAATAATATAAAAATGAAAGATAAGAAAAAAACCAGAATAAACGTATCTATTAACATAGTAGAGTACGTAGAAAGAAGCAATCGAGAATATGAGCGTAGAAGAACGATAATTGATGAAGCCTTATATAGTATCGTAAAAGAAGAGAACGTTCGTTACAAGGAGGCTAAACGCATTTTAAGCGGTAGATTAAAGTTTGATGTGATGTGTAGACTTATGGCCGATGTAAAATAACATCTATTACCCTATTAAAGAAATATTTAATAGGTATTAAAGAAAAGTTTAAAGATAATATTAATTATATATATATATAAATATATATATGCGAAGCAGTGAAATTTAATAATTTAAAACCAAAGTAAAAATGAAAGAAGTAGTATTAAAAGAAGAAGTTAAAATTGTTGATTTATCAAGTATAAATAACAGTAGTATTGTTGGTATTGAGTGGGGAGATGGAAATAAATTTTATGTTTGTAGAGGACAAGGTGGTTTTTTTGGGTGTCCTTTAATAGAAAGAGATATTACCTCAAAATGGATACAAAGTAGTATTAAAGATTACGTGAAAGATTGTATAGAAACACGTCTTACAAAAGCATTTGTGTTTGAATCGGAAGATGAATTACTTCAATGGTTGCTTAAAAAATAATATAAACAATTAAATAAAATAAAAATGAGAAAATTTGAATTACAACTGATAGATGTTTT
>NZ_JAHEBT010000035.1 GCF_024642105.1 Flavobacterium sp. | reverse complement strand
ACTTTAGGTAAGAATAACGTAAACATTCGTGCTATTGCTCAAGGCGCTTCAGAAAGAAATATTTCTGCCGTAATCAATGAAAGAGATGTCAAAAAAGCATTAAATACATTACACGAAAATTTCTTTGAAGAAAACACCAAACAATTGAACCTATTTGTAATGGGAGTTGGAAATGTAGGAGAAAAATTCATTGAGCAAATTCACCAACAGAAAAAATTCTTAAAAGAAAATCTAAAAATCAACTTAAGAGTCGTTGCCTTGTCTAATTCTAGAAAAATGCACTTTGACGAAGACGGAATTTCTTTGAAAGAGTGGCAAACTGTTTTAAACAATGGAGAAACAGCGAATCAAGAACTATTCATTGCTAAAGTAAAAGAGTTGAATCTAAGAAATAGCATCTTTGTTGATATTACAGCTAATGAAAGTGTTTCCAAAACCTATGAGCAATACTTAAAACAAAGTGTTGGTGTCGTAACTTGTAACAAAATTGCGTGTTCATCAGCTTATGACAATTACAAACATTTAAAAAATCTATCACGTCAATACAACGCCCCTTTCTTATTTGAAACGAATGTTGGAGCGGGATTACCAATTATTGACACCGTAAAGAACTTAATTGCTTCAGGTGATAAAGTGAACAAAATTCAAGCCGTATTATCTGGAAGTTTGAATTTCATCTTCAATAACTTTGACGAAAACCATTCGTTTCATGATGTAGTAAAAGAAGCTGGTGTTCAAGGATTCACTGAACCAGACCCGAAAATTGATTTGAGCGGAATTGACGTAGCTAGAAAAATTCTAATCTTAATTCGCGAAAGCGGCTACCAAATGGATATTGAAGCTATTGCAAACGAATCGTTTATGCCTGCTGAATGTTTAGCAACCACATCAAACGAAGCCTTTTTCGCCTCATTGCAAAAAAATGCTGCTCATTTTGACACATTGTACAATGAAGCTAAAAACAAAGAGTCACGTTTGAAATATGTTGCTCAATTTGAAAATGGCAAAGCAAGCGTTGGTTTACAATTCATTCCGAAAGACCATCCTTTTTATAATTTAGAAGGAAAAGACAATATCGTATTGTTCTACACCGATCGTTATGTGGATCAGCCTTTGTTAATCAAAGGTGCGGGTGCAGGTGCTGCTGTAACGGCTTCAGGAATATTTGCTGATGTCATCCGAATTGGAAACGTATAAATTAGTTGATAGTTATTAGTTGATGGTTGATAGATAAAAACAACCGAAAACCGACAACCGAAAACCGACAACCAACAACCAAAATTATGAATGAAATAAAACTATTTTGCCCAGCAACTATTGCCAACCTTTCTTGTGGATTCGATGTTTTGGGACTTTGTCTTGACAATGTGGGTGACGAAATGGTGATTCGGAAATCAACTCAAAAAGGGATTCGAATTACCAAAATTGTTGGAGCTGATTTGCCTTTGGAAACAGAAAACAATGTATCTGGAGTAGCGGGATTGGCATTATTAGAAACCGTAAATGCTGACTTTGGTTTTGACATTGAGATTTATAAAAACATCAAAGCGGGAAGCGGAATTGGTAGTAGTGCTGCTAGTTCGGCTGGAGCAGTTTTTGGTATCAATGCCTTATTAGGATATCCGTACCAAACCAAAGACTTAGTGCAATTTGCCATGCAAGGCGAAAAATTAGCTTGTGGTAATGCCCATGCTGATAACGTAGCTCCTGCCCTTTTAGGTGGGTTTACCTTAGTAAGAAGTTACAGTCCTTTGGATATTATCAAAATAGAAAGCCCTTCTGAACTGTACGCGACTGTAGTACATCCGCAAATTGAATTAAAAACTTCGGATGCGCGTTCGGTATTGAAACAAACCGTTTCTTTAAAAAGTGCCATCATGCAATGGGGAAATGTGGGTGGATTAATCGCGGGATTGTACACAAAAGATTACGATTTAATTGGTCGTTCCTTACACGATGAAATTGTAGAGCCTTTACGAAGTGTTCTAATTCCAGGATTTGATTTAATCAAACAAGCGGCTTTAGAAAATGGGGCTTTAGGTTCTGGAATATCAGGTTCAGGTCCTTCCATTTTTGCATTAAGCAAAGGAAAGGAAACAGCAGACAAAATTGCCAAAGCCATGAGTGCAGTATATGAAGCCATCAATCTACCTTATGAAATTCACGTTTCAAAAGTGAATTCTGAAGGAGTTAAAATTTTAAATCAACAATAAAATCAATTGCTTACCCAAGCAATAACAATACAATGAAATATTACAGTTTAAACCATAACGCACCTAAAGTTTCTTTTGAAGAAGCAGTTATACAAGGATTAGCAACCGATAGAGGATTGTATTTTCCAGAAAACATTACACCTTTATCAGCAGACTTTTTTGATACTATCGAAAACTTAAGTAACGAAGAAATTGCTTTTCAAGCCATCCAACAATTTGTAGGCGATGAAATTCCTGAAACCGAACTTCGAGCTATTATTAAAGACACCTTATGTTTTGACTTTCCGGTGGTCGAAGTAGAAAAAGGAATTTATTCCTTAGAATTATTTCACGGCCCAACTATGGCATTCAAGGATGTAGGTGCGCGTTTCATGTCACGTTGTTTGGGGTATTTCAATCGAAATGACAAAACCTCAAAAAATACCGTTTTAGTAGCTACTTCGGGAGATACTGGAGGAGCCGTAGCTAGTGGTTTTCTTGGTGTAGAGGGTGTCGATGTCGTTATTTTGTATCCTTCTGGAAAAGTAAGTGACATTCAAGAAAAACAACTAACTACTTTAGGACAAAATATTAAAGCGTTGGAAGTAGATGGTGTTTTTGACGATTGTCAAGACATGGTAAAAAAAGCCTTTTTGGACGAAAGTCTGAAACATAAAAATTTAACTTCGGCCAATTCCATCAATATTGCACGTTGGTTACC
>NZ_JAHEBT010000049.1 GCF_024642105.1 Flavobacterium sp. | reverse complement strand
GAGCAGGTTCGAATACCGACGCAAGGGGAATGTTTAATCATCAATTCTGTGAATTACTAATTTTTGTTTTATAACAATTTTTAAAATGGTAAGGAGAATAATGTAAATGACTAAAAATCCTATTCCACCATCCTGAAGTAAAAAAAACCAAACTAAATAACTAAAGATTATAATTATAGGAGAAACTATCCATATACTAATCATCTGAATGATAGATTTTCTAAACCACAGAATTGAACTTGTAAATGTGATTGAAAATAGGTAAGCCAACTCACTAAATAAACCGCCATCTTTACCATTATGCAATGATAAATAAGGGTATACAATTGCTTTTTCTAGACAAATCGCCAAGATTAGATATAAAACTGTTTCAGCAACTAATTGCGATTTCCTGTTTCTCATTAATTATTTTTTTTCCATCATCATACCCTCAACTTTATCATTCATAAAGATTGTAGATTTGGTTGCTACCTCTTCTGCTGCTTTGGAGTTCCAGTTAACAGCTTTCCCTTTTACTTCCTTCAAAAAGTAGAAATTAGAACCTTTGCCCAAATCATGGTTCATTGCCTTGTGAGAATTTGGACCAGTACCTGGATAATCACCTGTATGCAATTCATTTTTAAGTAGTTCTCTGAATTTTAAAAATTTGTCATTACTCATAACTTCTCCAAACGTTGGGATTTTATCAAAAGAGGTTTCACCATACATAGATTTATATAACTCGATATAATTGGAATGTGAATATAAATCTTGTAGTGCATGAAAGTAAGGCCCAATTTTATTTCCAAGTTCTTCTGCATTAATTTTACCAGATTTATAACTTTCTGCTAAAAAAATCATATTCGCATAAACTTCGTTGAAATTTGAATTGATTTGGGTAAAATTCATGTTGTCAAAGTGTTCTTTATCCTTTGATGCTAAACCCAAACCTCCGACACTTTTAGGTAAAGAATTTACATCCGGCGAGATCACACTACCAATGTAAAGACCTTCTTTGAAAACTCCATAGACCGTAGTTTTCGTTCCCGCCAAAGCATCTCTATATTCGGCAATTGCATTAGATTTATTTGTAAAAGCGTAATAAATAAAACCTGAAACATTTACCTCCTTGGTTTTTAATTGATAGTTGGCTTTTTTAATAGCATTGGACATAATCCGTTTATGAACATCAATTAAAAATTTACCATCGGGGTCGATAAACCTCAAAGGATTACTATTTACAAATCCGTAAGATGAAAAATAAGGGAGTTTATTGACTTCAGAGTCTATTTTCATCCATCTACATAATCTTGGATCAAAAATTCTATCCCCAAAATCGTATGACTTACCTGGTCCTGAAATTTCATTGATTTTTTCTTTACTACTAAACCCATACCTATACCCACCACTCACCGTTCTACCATCCAATTCCACACCAAACGGACTGTAATCGGAGCAGGTTCGAATACCGACGCAAGGGGAAGATTTGGAGGAAAAGTTCATTTTTCAAAGTTGCTTTTTACATTTATCGATAAATCCTTATAAACAAAAATTGAGAAGGGAAATATGAACAACATAATGCAACTGAAAATTTGAAATCTAAATTAAAATAAACAATTGTGACATATGACGATAGAATCATTGAACCAAAAAAAAGCAATAAGAAACTTTTATTATCAAATAAAATACATCGTTTAGTTTTGATTAATAACAAAATCACGATTGGCAAACCCAATATTAAAGAGTAACAAAAAAATAAAAGAGTAAAAAATAAAACTTTTATTACACCTGGGTCATAAAATCCTGCTACCCTGCCAATTAGCAGGAAGCATACAATTAGCGACATAACAAATGAGCTAACAAGTTGTAATACAGTCCATTTTGTCAATGGATTCATGTCCTTAAAATTTAATTCCATAATCTGGATAATTAATTTTAGAAGGGACTGGTTCTAGGTTGGTCCTTTCCTCGGTTTTCTTAAAATTCTTAAGTTTGGTCATTTTTCCAATCGTAGTTCTTAGAAAATTAGCCAAATCTTTATTTTCTTTCATACTACCCATGTCAATATGTCCTAATTCTAGATTTAATTTATAATTGACCGTATATCCATTATTATATGTTTCTTCTCCTGCTACACCACCTTGTACCCAATCACCATCGGAAAATATATTAATATGTTTTGATATACTATTATTTGTAGCGGGATCTTCGATACTTTTATCGTTATAGGCTGGTGTTGCATAAGTTATTATTTGAACCTTTTGTCCAGTCAATTTTTCAATTTGCTCTGCAGCTTGTATGGCTACATTTCCACCATGACTATATCCGACTAGCGTAATTGGTTCATTTGGTTTAATTGATCCATTTTCAATTCCTAATTTTCTTTGTTTGGCTACATAATTGGCCAAATCCTTTGCTGCCGTTTTTCTTTGACCATATCTAGAATTAAGGTAATTCCCCTTACCTCCCCAACTAAAACCGTTATCAGTCAATGTATTTCCTCCAATTCTTTCAAATTGCTTTATTGCATCTGGATTAAACATGAATTTAGAAGTATTCATATCTGTTCCATTTATTAAAAACACCTCTAATCCCTCTAATTCTTTACCATCGATGACTCTATTTTCTGAAAAATTATATGATCCATTATAAGGATAATTTGGAGCCAACGGATCCACTGCAAAAAACCTCCCCAACCTCGGATCAAGCATCCTATAAGTATAGTTAATCGAGTTTCCTTCTCCCTTCATCTCATCATCTTTCTCCTGGTTCTGAAACCCATACCTATACCCATCACTCACCGTTCTTCCATCCAATTCCACACCAAACGGGCTGTAATCGGAGCAGGTTCGAATACCGACGCAAGGGGAAGGTTTGGAGAGGGGGGGCATTTTTAGCGTTATATTTTACAATACTTAATTTAGGCCCATAGGATTACAATTAATCTATTTTTATTTGCTTCGATTTTTTTTTG
>NZ_JAHEBT010000019.1 GCF_024642105.1 Flavobacterium sp. | reverse complement strand
CAAAAATGTCTTCGTGTTTCAGGAAAACATAACGATTTAGAGGATGTAGGTTTTGATACTTACCACCACACCATGTTCGAAATGTTAGGAAACTGGTCTTTTGGCGATTATTTCAAAAAAGACGCCATCAACTGGGCATGGGAATTATTGACCGAAGTCTATAAAATTCCAAAAGAAAACTTGTACGTTTCTGTTTTTGAAGGAAATCCAGAAGAAAATGTACCTTTTGACCAAGAGGCATGGGATTTATGGAAGGAATTGATTGATGAAGACCGCATTATTTTAGGAAATAAAAAAGACAATTTTTGGGAAATGGGTGACCAAGGGCCTTGCGGACCTTGTTCTGAAATCCACGTGGATTTGCGTTCAGCAGAGGAGAAAGCGTTAGTTTCTGGTAAAAGTTTGGTCAACAATGATCATCCACAAGTGGTGGAGATTTGGAACAATGTATTTATGGAATTCAACCGTAAAGCCGATGGTTCTTTAGAAAAATTACCAGCACAACACGTTGATACCGGAATGGGATTTGAGCGTTTGTGTATGGCATTACAAGGAAAAACTTCGAATTACGACACCGATGTTTTTTCACCGCTAATTGAAAAAGTAGAACAAATTACAGGTTTACAATATACTTCAAACGAAATTCAAAACATTTCGGAAGAACAAAACAAAACTAATATTGCTATCCGTGTGGTGGCTGATCACGTTCGTGCGGTAGCTTTCGCTATTGCGGATGGTCAATTGCCATCCAATACCGGTGCGGGTTATGTTATTCGTCGTATTTTGCGTCGTGCCATCCGTTACGGATTTACTTTTTTAAATACCAAAGAACCTTTTATTTATGAGTTGGTCGCGGTGTTGTCCAACCAAATGAGTGAGTTTTTCCCTGAAATTAAATCACAACAAACCTTGGTTACCAATGTGATTCGTGAAGAAGAAGCATCATTTTTAAGAACCTTGGATCAAGGATTGCAGTTATTGGAAAATGTAATGAATCAAACTGCTGGAACTGAAATTTCAGGAGAAAAAGCGTTTGAATTGTACGATACTTTCGGATTTCCAATTGATTTAACTGCTTTGATTTTAAGAGAAAGAGGCTATCAATTAGACGAAGCTGGTTTTGAAAAAGCGATGCAGGAGCAAAAATCACGTTCCCGTGCTGCTTCAGAAGTTTCTACCGAAGATTGGACTTACCCAAATAAAGGAAATGTAGACTCGAGCGATAGCGAACAGGCGAAGCAAACTTTTGTAGGTTACGACCAAACAGAAAATGAAGTTAAAATTTCAAGAATCAGAAAAATTGATAGTAAAAAAGATGGGGTTTTGTACCAAATCGTTTTAGATAGTACGCCGTTTTATCCAGAAGGGGGTGGACAAGTTGGAGATAAAGGAACTCTAGTTTCGGCTAACGAGACTATTGAAATCATTGACACCAAGAAAGAAAATAATTTGATTTTGCATTTGGCGAAGCAATTACCTGAAAATGTAACGGCTAGCTTTGTCGCAAAAGTAAATACCGATTTGAGAACCTTGTCTTCTCGCAATCACTCGGCTACGCATTTGATGCACCAAGCCTTGAGAAGTATTTTAGGAACGCATGTTGAGCAAAAAGGATCTTTGGTTAATCCAAATTACTTGCGTTTTGACTTTTCACATTTTTCTAAAATGACGGACGAAGAATTGCAAGCGGTAGAAGATTTTGTTAACGCTCGTATTCAAGAACAATTACCTTTGATAGAAAGAAGAAGTATTCCAATTCAACAAGCCTTAGACGAAGGTGCTATGGCATTGTTTGGTGAGAAATATGGAGATAACGTTCGTGCGATAAAATTTGGCGAAAGCATGGAGTTATGCGGTGGAATCCACGTAAAAAATACGGCTGAAATCTGGCATTTTAAAATTATATCCGAAGGCGCGGTGGCAGCTGGAATTCGTCGTATTGAAGCGATTACAAGTGATGCTGTAAAAGCGCATTTTGCTTCGTATGAAACTACTTTAAATGAGATTAAAGGTGCTTTGAAAAATCCACAAGATATTTTGAAAGCCGTTCATAATTTGCAAGATGAAAACGCTAAGTTGGCAAAACAAATTGAGGCTTTGATGAAAGACAAAGTGAAAAATTTGAAAGCAAGTTTAGCTGCACAAATACAAGAGGTAAATGGTATTCAATTCTTGGCTACACAAGTCGATTTGAATCCAGAAGGCGCTAAAGATTTGGCGTATGAATTAGGGAATTTAGGAACTAATTTATTTTTAGTTTTGGCTACAGCCGAAGAAGATAAACCGATGTTAACCTGCTATATCTCTAAAGAATTAGTAGCTGCCAAAAACCTAAATGCAGGACAAGTAGTTCGTGAATTAGGGAAGTATATTCAAGGAGGAGGAGGAGGACAGGCGTTCTTTGCTACCGCTGGTGGAAAGAATGTTGCTGGAATTGCTGAGGCCTTAACCAAAGCCGTCGATTTTATAAAATAATAAGACCTACAATTTAATTAAAGCCCTTTTGAAGTAGTCTACTTTTTAAGGGCTTTTTTATAGAATAGAAAATTTAACTAAAATACCGCCTAATTATTTTTAAAAAAGGTGTAATTTGTAACTAGTATAATCATTGTGGGTTTAAGTTAAATTTTAAAATCAGCCACTGATTATACGGATTAGACTGATTTTAACGGATAAAATCCGTGGAATCTGTGGCAAAAAATAGTAATCAATAAGTTTAATTTTTATTAGACATAAGTAAAGAAAATGAAGTTTACCACTCCCGTACCCATTCCCAATTCGAAGCATCCTATAGACTACAATGCTAAGATAGTGTCTTTAGGATCTTGTTTTGCTGTGAATATGGGAGAAAAAATGAATTATTTTAAGTTCCAAAATACAACCAATCCGTTTGGAATTATTTTTAATCCTGTTTCGATTGAGAAATTAGTTGTAAGGGCGGTGAATCAAAAGAAATTTACAGAGGAGGATGTCTTTTTTCATAACGAACGGTTTCATTGTTACGAAGTACATTCTGATTTGAGTTCGGGCAATAAGCAAGAATTTTTAGATAGTCTCAATGCTTTGGTTGAATTAACACACCTAAAAATTAAAGAAGCAACCCATATTTTAATTACTTACGGGACTTCATGGGTATATCGAGAAAAAAATAGAGGAGCTGTTGTGGCTAATTGTCATAAAATGGCTCAATCGCATTTTGACAAACATATTTTATCGGTCCCCACCATTGAAGCTTCCATTCAAAATACGGTAGATGCGATTCGGCAATTGAATTCCAATTGTGCTTTTGTATTTACGATTTCTCCTGTGCGACATATCAAAGATGGTTTCGTAGAAAATCAACGAAGCAAAGCGCATTTGATTTCGGCCTTGCAAAGTTTACTCTCAGAGCATCAATTGGATCATGCTAATTATTTTCCAGCATACGAAATTGTAATGGACGAATTACGGGATTACCGTTTTTATGGAGATGATTTATTGCATCCAAGTACGATGGCGATTGATTATATCTGGCAACGTTTTAGAGCTACTACAATTTCACAAACTGTAGCTTCTGTCTTAGATGAAGTAGATGCAATTCAGAAAAGCTTGTTGCACAAGCCTTTCAATTCAATTTCTGAAAGTCACCAAAAGTTCCAATTCAAATTGCAAGAAAAAATCAAGAAATTACAAGAAAACTATCCTTTTATGCAGTTTTAAGTTATAAAGTGAAATTATTAAAACGTCAGTTCGAGTGTTTTTTGTGAAGTGAAACGAAACAAAAAATGTATCGAGAATCGTTTTTGATGAAAAATTTTCTTGTTCTCGATATTATTTTCTAGCGAAAATCACTCGAACTGACGTAAAATCTTAATCAAAAACTAAAAATGCTAATAGTCGATTAAATTATCCAATTAATTGATTGAATAAATCTTGTTTTTCATTGATGTAGTTGTATTGAAAACCTCTTTCGGTCATTTTTGTTTTAATGGCGTGAATGTCATTTTTATTTTTCAATTCTAAGCCAACCACGACAGGAGCCGATTCGCGATTGTTCTTTTTGGTAAATTGAAAATAGGTAATGTCATCATCAGGCCCTAGAATTTCGTTCACAAATTCTTTTAGTGAACCAGGTCTTTGAGGAAATTGAATGATAAAGTAATGCATCAATCCTTCGTACAAAAGAGAACGTTCTTTGATCTCGGCGGTACGTTCAATATCGTTATTACTTCCACTGACAATGCAAGCGACTGTTTTACCTTTGATTTTATCTTTGTAAAAATCCAAAGCAGCAATGGTTAAAGCTCCTGCGGGTTCTACCACCATGGCTTCTTCATTGTACAAACGTAAAATAGTAGTACATACTTTACCTTCTGGCACCAGAATGATATCGTCTAAAAGATGTCGGCAAATTTCAAAAGTAAGATTTCCTACTTGTTTCACAGCAGCTCCATCCACAAACTTGTCAATGGTTTCAAGAGGTGCGTTATTTCCAGCAGCTATGGCTGTTTTCATGGTAGGTGCGCCTTCTGGTTCAACTCCGATAATTTTAGTATTTGGACTTAATTCTTTAAAAACGGTTGACAATCCAGCAGCTAAACCACCGCCACCAATTGGAACAAAAACATAGTCGATAGGTGGGTGATACGATTCTAAAATTTCTAAACCAACGGTAGCTTGACCAGCAATTACCTTTAGATCGTCAAAGGGGTGAATGAATATTTTGTTATTTTCTTTTGCATCAGCGACTGCTTTGGCGTAAGCGTCATCAAAAGTATCTCCAATTAGTTCAATTTCTACAAATGATTTTCCGAATAATTGAACTTGTTTAATTTTTTGTTTTGGAGTAGTTTTAGGCATGTAGATTTTGCCCTTTATTTGCAGTAAATTACAAGAAAAAGCGACTCCTTGTGCATGGTTTCCGGCACTTGCACAAACGATTCCTTGTTGTTTTTCAGAGTCAGTTAAAGAGCTTATCTTGTTGTAGGCTCCTCTAATTTTATAAGAACGCACAATATGTAAATCTTCTCTTTTTAATAAAATTGTGGCGTCAAATTCATTAGAAAGATTCGTGTTTTCGGTCAATGGAGTTGGAGAAACAACACCTTGTAACTGATTTTTGGCGATTATGGCTTCCTTAAAAAGATTCATATTTTATTAATTTTAATTCAAAAATACGATTTGTTTCTTTCGGTTGTTTGTGTTTTTAATAAAAAAACCTCCTTTGAGGGAGGTTTTTGCTTTTATTTTTTAGTTGGAGGGTATTGAGATAATATTTGGGTGACGAACTCATTAATTCGTTCTTCTTTTCGGTTAGTATCCTTGGTAAGTATTCCAGTTCCTTCACCTTGCCAAATCATTTCTTTCTTTTTAGCATCTATAAAATCAATGTACAAAGTACCTTCGGTAGAAGTAGTTACTGTAGTTTGTCGGCCTCCCATCATATAAGGATTCCATCCCCAACCCCAGCCGTAACCCCAACCCGCATTGAATTGGTTCACATTTACTTGTTCTCTTGATTTAGTAAAAAGATTAATCAATAAATCAGGATTGTCACTTTTGGTAAAACCTTTAGCGAGCATTTGTTGGTCAATAGCATTCAAGATTCTGCGTTTGTCTAAATCAGAAATCTCTAGTTTATCAATGCCTGTTTTATAGTAGGCGAAGGTTTTGTAAACTGAAAAATCTACCTTTTTGTCGTAATCAGCATTAACACTGACCATAGAACCACAGGAAACCATTGTAAAAAGTAGGGATGCGAATAAGAGTTGAATTGCTTTCATCATTTTTAAAATTTTAAGAGTTGGAAATTGAGTTCTATTTTAGTAATCAATTAATATGCCTAAACTTTATTTTTTTCGAATGGTATTGGTTTTTTTATCAAAACCATAGGGACAATGACGACAACCACTTTTACAGCAATACCCACGTTTGAGATGGAATTTTTCTGTAAAACATTTATACCCTTCAGGAGTATAGTAGAAATCTTCGTCTTCTGTTAATTTATTTTCATTACTTTGCCTATTCATAAATCATTTTTAAGAACAGTAACTTGTTCTCTAACAAATTTAGAAATTTAATAGCGGGTATTCGTATTCCTTACTAAATATTTAACATTTTATACTAATCTTCATTGAATCAATCGGTTGTTATTCATTTTCCTAAAGGGATTTCACTTGTTATTAAACGAGAAGACTTGATTCATCCTTTTGTTTCTGGAAATAAGTTCAGAAAATTGAAGTATAATTTGCTTCAAGCAAAAACCGAAAATCAAAGTTGTTTGTTGACTTTTGGAGGTGCATTTTCTAATCATATTGCAGCAGTGGCGTATGCGGGTAAAGAGCATGGTTTCCAGACGATTGGAATTATTCGGGGCGAAGAATTGGTAACCAAAATAGAAAGTAATCCTACTTTAAAATTTGCCCAAGAATGCCGCATGCAGTTGGAGTTTGTTTCAAGAGAAGACTATCGTTTGAAAACGGAATTGCCTTTTTTGGAACAATTGGAAAAAAAATTCGGTTCGTTTTATCTAATTCCCGAAGGAGGAACGAATGCGCTTGCTATCAAGGGTTGCGAAGAAATTCTAACTAATGAAGATGTAGACTTCGATTATATAGGTTGTGCTATTGGAACGGGTGGGACTATTTCGGGGATAATAAATAGTGCATTACCCCATCAAAAAGTTTTAGGATTTCCTGCACTAAAAGGCGACTTTTTACAAGATGAAATTCGTAATTTTGTGCAAAATGAAAATTGGGAATTGATTACCGATTATCATTTTGGAGGATATGGAAAAATAAATTCGGACTTGGTTGAATTTATCAATTGGTTTTTCGAACAAACTCAAATTCCGTTAGATCCTGTTTATACAGGGAAAATGGTTTTTGGGATAGTAGATTTAATAGAAAAGAATTATTTTCCTGAAAACTCTAAGATTTTAGTAATTCATACCGGTGGACTTCAAGGGATTCAAGGAATGAATTTAAAATTAAAAAATAAAGGTTTACCAACAATAAATACTCATGATTAAAAAGAGTGTACTAGTTGTAGTGTTATTTCTGTTAGTAGGTTGCCACGCCAAAAAATCGGTGATTGTGACTAAAAAAGACGACCGATACAATTCAAGTAAATACAAGAAAAATACGGGATCATCATCTTCAAAACCTGCTTCTACAAGTGTGGTGGTCAATGATTATATTGCCAATTACAAAGAGGTTGCCATGAATAACATGAAAAATTATGGCATCCCTGCCAGTATTATTTTGGCACAAGGAATTTTAGAATCGGGAGCGGGTAGAGGTACTTTAGCTATGACGGCTAATAATCATTTCGGAATCAAATGTCATAATGATTGGACGGGTGAAACCGTTTTGAAAGACGACGATGCAGCACAAGAGTGTTTTAGAAAATACAATGATCCAGCGGAGTCATTTAAAGATCACGCTACATTTTTGACTGGTAGAAATCGCTATGCGAGTTTGTTTGATTTACCCAAAGACGATTATGAAGCTTGGGCAAAGGGATTGCGTTTAGCAGGTTATGCAACAGACCCTAGTTATCCTGAAAAATTAATCGCGTACATAGAACGCTATGAGTTGTATCAGTATGATAGTCAGGTTTTAGGTAAAAAATATGTAATTAATAAAAAGAAAATAGAAACTCCTGTTTTGGCTGAAAATCAATCTCAAGGGGATTATGAAGTGCAAAAGGGAGATACATTGTTTTCTATTGCAAAAAAATTCAATTTGAATTTAGAAGACGTAAAACAAAAAAATAACATGATAGATAACACGCTTTATGTGGGGCAAAAACTTCGCTTAAAGTAACTATTAAAATAGAATAACAATGATATACCAAAGAAGCAGTCAGCTGTTTGCTGAAGCCGAAAAAGTAATTCCGGGAGGTGTGAATTCACCAGTTAGAGCCTTCAAAGCAGTAGGAGGAACACCTATTTTTGTAAAAAGCGCCAAAGGGGCTTATTTGTATGATGAAGACGGCAACCGATTGATTGATTATATTAATTCTTGGGGGCCAATGGTGTTGGGACATGCTTTTGAGCCTGTTGTAGAAGCAGTGGTAGCTAAAGCCAAATTAGGAACTTCTTTTGGAATGCCAACCGAATTAGAAACACAAATTGCGGCTTTAGCTGTTGCAATGGTGCCGAATATTGATAAAATCCGTTTTGTGAATTCAGGAACAGAAGCGTGTATGAGTGCCATTCGATTAGCGCGCGGGTATACTAAAAGAGACAAAATTATCAAATTTGCAGGTTGTTACCACGGTCATTCTGATTCGTTTTTGATTCAAGCCGGTAGTGGTGCTATTACTTTTGGGGCACCTAATAGTCCGGGTGTAACTGCAGGTACAGCAAAAGATACGTTGTTGGCAAGATACAATGATTTAGAAAATGTAGCTACTTTAATTGAAGCCAATAAAAATGAAATTGCAGCCATTATTGTGGAGCCAGTAGCGGGAAATATGGGGTGTATTCCTCCACAAAAAGGATTTTTAGAGGGCTTACGCCAATTGTGTACGGATAATGGAATTCAGTTAATTTTTGACGAAGTAATGACTGGTTTTCGTTTGGCAAAAGGTGGAGTTCAAGAGTTATTTGGAATCCAAGCAGATATTGTTTGTTTCGGAAAAGTGATCGGAGGCGGTTTGCCAGTGGGTGCATTTGCTGCTCGATCAGCAATTATGAATCATTTGGCACCTTTAGGGCCAGTGTACCAAGCTGGAACTTTATCTGGAAATCCATTGGCTATGGCAGCTGGATTAGCCATGTTACAAGCTTTGAATGATGATGCTGCTATTTTTCAACGATTGGAAGAAAAAACAGCTTATTTAGAAGCAGGAATTCATCGTGTTTTAACCGCCAACAATGTTGTTTTTACAATTAACCGAGTGGGTTCTATGATTTCAGTTCACTTTGATGCGAATCCAGTAGTTGACTTTCAATCCGCTGCAAAAGGCGATAATGAAACCTTTAAGAAATTTTTTCATGGCTTGTTGCAAGAAGGAATTTACATTGCCCCATCGGCTTATGAAACGTGGTTCATTACTGATGCATTGACTTATGAGGATTTAGATGTTACCATTCAGGCAATTGATAAAGTATCTAAAACATTATAACTTATTTAAACCCGTTGGGTGTAATTAGTTTTTGATGATAATTTTACGTCAGTTCGAGTAATTTTCGAAAGAAAATTGTATCGAGAACAAGTAAAATTTCATTAAAAACGATTCTCGATACATTTTTTGTTTCATTTCACTACACAAAAAACACTCGAATTGACGTTTTTAAATAATTACACCCAACAGGTTTATTCAAACAAAAACTTCCGGTTTATGGCCGGAAGTTTTTGTTTGAATTAATCTCTTTTTTCACCTTTGTGTTTTTCTTTCCATCTTTCCATTCTTTCACCCATTTTCTCTCTATTTTTTTCTCTTTGAGATTCCCATTTTGTATACTGATCAGCTGATAAAATACTTTTCATTTTGTTCTTCATTTCAATTTGATCGTCTAACATTTTGTTAGCCATTTCAAAACGATCTGCTTTTGCATCTTCCATTTTGGCTTTTCGTTCGGCTTTCATAGCTTTTCTTTTGGCGCTTTGTTCCTCCATAATTTTACCTACTTGTTCTTGTTGCTTGGCATTCAAGTCTAATTCTAAGGTCATTTTTTTAACCATCAATTGGTTGCGTTGTTCCGGAGTCATTTGTTCCATTTCTCCTCTCGAATGTTTTTCTTTTCGGTCTTGGGCAAAACTGTTTAGGCTAAGAGCTAAAATAGCTACAATAAATACTTTTTTCATGGTTATAATTTTTAAAGTTATGAGGGTAAGACTTTTTGATAGTAAAAAGGTTTAACTCTTAATAAAAAATTAGTATTTATCAGATTATAAGGAGGTTGTGGATTAGTAGTAAATTTCTAAAATTATTTTGCTTTTAGAGTTGTCAATGAATTTTTCTATTCTTTTGTAAAACGCTTCATTTACCATTGGGCAACCTAAGCTCTGGCAAATTGGACTGGTTTGTTCTTCATAAGGCATTTTATCGTATTTATGAAGTACAATATTGCGTTGAAAAGCATTGTTGTTAGTAGGTTCTAATCCAAATAATTTGTAGGCTTTCCCAAATTCTCCAAAATAACTTTTCCCAATGGCATATTTTCCTAACGAAGTACAATAAGAGTTAGGAGTATTGCTAAATTTAAGTTGACCCATTGTTCCGGTTTCAGAACCCAATCCGTGAGCAACTAATCCTTGGTCTATAATGCTGTTTGTTTTTAAGTTGTAAATGAAAAATCGGTTCTTTCCAGACATAATTTTCATGTCAATTAAAAAAGTAATGTCAGTATTGTAATTAGGCGTCTTTTCTACAAAATTTTTAATAGCATTTGCTCTGTCGAATACTTTTTTTTCTGTTACAATATCCAAAGGAGAATCGATTGAGGCGACACTCGGTCTAGGTTTAAAACTAGACAAGATTAAAGCTATTACAAATACTCCGAAAATAATTTTTTTCATTGTAGATCTTAAATTTTGGATTAAAACTCTGGTTACTACAAAGTTATGGATTTATTTGTTAATGATTTGATTTTTAGTGTTTTATTTTTTTGAGACTGTACTCCGTTTTGTAAAGTGCTGAAAATTCCCTATTTTTGGATGGTGAAAAAAACAGTATTCATAGTAATCATTAGTCTATTTCTAAAGCCGATATTTCCGGTTATAGATTATGTTGTCAATTATGAATATATTGCTAAAGTTCTTTGTGAAAACAAGGCAAAACCCATGATGCATTGTAATGGAAAGTGCCATTTAATGAAAGAATTGGCCAAAGCCGCTGAGACAGAAAATCCTAAATCTTCAGATAAAAAAGAAAATACTTCGATCCAAGAAGTATTATTTTTCAAAGAAATTAACCTGTTTTCAATAGTTTCTTTTGGTTTTCAACCTAAGACTAAAATCAATCCTTCCTATTTGAATTTGTATTCGTATTTGGATGCCAATTCAGTATTTCATCCGCCTACATTTATTTCTTAAATTTTGTAACGCATTTTTGCGCTTTTTGATTCGTTTTATAGGCGAATCAATTCTTGTATGCTTTTTTTAGAATGGTCTAAATTAAAAGTATGCTTATGATATTTATTATATATAAAATTTAAAAAATGAAATTTCAATTTAAGAATAGTATAGCTGTTATGGCTATCGTATTTGCTTTGTTTTCTTGTACAGATAAAAATGACGAAGTAATTACAGGAGAAGGAAATCTCAAACTAGAATTTGACAATGTGTACACTACTAATAATTTAGCTTTTGATACACCTTACACTAATTCTAATGGAGAAGTAATCAAAATTAATAAGCTCAAATATATTGTAAGTAATATTGTGCTGACTAAAGCAGATGGAACCACTTATGTTGTTCCAAAAGCACAGCGTTATTTTATAGTAGATGAGGCTACTGTGGCTAGTGCTTTATTGAATCTTCCCAATATTCCGGCGGCTAATTATACTAAGGTTAGTTTCGGTATTGGGGTAGATAAAACTCAGTGGGAAGCGGGAGTTACGGGGCAAGGTGATTTTCTAGCATTAGCCCAAACCACTGGTATGATGTGGTCTTGGTCAGCAGGATATAAATTTTTGGCTTTCGAAGGAACTTTTATCTCGTCAACAGTAACTTCAACAACTAGTTTTATGGTACATACAGGACAAACAGGAACAGATTATAATTATACTACAGTTACATTGGATTTGCCAACAAATGCATTGGTAAGAACAACGATTACTCCACAAATTCATATTATGGCTGATATTTCAAAAGTGTTAGATGGGGCCAATAAAATTAGCTTAACAGAGAGTAATGCTATGGGAATGGGAGCAATGATTATGAGTGGAGCAAAACTTCCTTTAATCACGGCAAACTTACCGAGTATGTTTAGTGTAGAACACGTTCACAACGATTAAATTCAATATAAAAGCGGTTGGTACTTCTGCTGCTAACCGCTTAAATATCTTAAAAAATGAAAACAAAACTGAAATTGTTCCTCATTTTGCCTTTTTTGTGGAGTTGTTCCAATGATCAAGACGATGTGTATCAAAATATTCCATTGGAGTTCAAAGTGCCATCAAATTTTCCGCCACTGGCTTATGATTTAACAAATAATCCGCCCACTCAAAAAGGATTTGAACTAGGTAAAAAGCTTTTTTATGAAGGACGTTTGGCTTCAGACGGTATCGTTTCATGTGGATTTTGTCACATACAAGAGGATGCGTTTACACATCACGGACATTCCTTGAGTCATGGAGTAAATGATGCTATTGGAACTCGAAATACACCTTCAATTCAGAATTTAGGCTATCAAACGAGTTTTATGTACGATGGAGCTACGACTCATTTGGATTTGCAGCCCATTATTCCATTTACAAGTCCTATAGAAATGAATGGCGATTTTAGTAAAGCTATTGCGATGATGAAAGGAGATGCTGAGTATAGAAAATTATTCCAATTGGCTTTCGCCGATGGGCAAATCAATTCCGAAAATATGCTCAAAGCATTAGGGCAATTTATGGTAATGGTGACTTCGTCCAATTCTCGATTTGATAAATACCGACGCAATGAAACGGGCGGAACTTTATCCCAACAAGAGTTGGATGGATATGCTGTTTTCAATCAAAAATGTGCGACTTGTCACGCCACCGATTTATTGACTGATAATTCATTTCGAAATAATGGTTTACCAGTAAATCCTTTGATTAATGATGTAGGTCGTTTTCGTGTTTCGCAACTGGCTCAAGACTTACATAAGTTTAAAGTGCCAAGTTTACGTAATGTCGAAAAAACAGCGCCTTATATGCATGACGGTCGTTTTCTTACGCTAGAAGGGGTTTTGGAACACTATAACTCTGGGGTGGAAAATTCGACGACACTTGACCCAATTCTGAGAAGTAATGGAAGATTAGGAATTGCATTAACTACTGTTGAAAAAACGCAATTGATTGCCTTTTTGAAAACGTTAACCGATACTCAGTATTTGACAGATAAACGTTTTTCTGAATATTAATTTTATTTTAAAAATGAAAAAAATAACACTCTTTTTTATCTTACTTTTTCAATTGGCAAATGCTACAGAAAAAGATAGTTTACAGTTTAGAAATCCGTTTGCAAAATTTTATAATTTTCTGGAAGAGGATTGCGATGCGTGTGGCTGCTCTGCTAGCGGCGGAAGTATGGGCTTTGCTTCGATGTTAAATTCTAACTTTATTGGAATTCGCTATTTCAATCAAAATTATAAATCTACGGATGGTTTGTATAGCAATTCGCTTTGGTACACCGAAAATTTTAATACCACTCAAGTCTGGGCAAGAATTCCTGTAAAGGAGAACTTTCAAGTTTCAGTTTTGATTCCGTATCATTCTCATAATAGAGCAACTGCAATAGGTAATCAGGCGATTAGTGGACTTGGGGATATTACCCTTTTAGTGATGTATAGTTTGTACCAAACTCACAAAGACAGTACTTTTTTAGTACACACTTTGCAAATGGGCGGTGGATTGAAAATGCCAACCGGTACATTTAACGAAGCCAATTCAGGGACTGTCAATCCAAGTTTTCAGCTAGGAACGGGTAGTTGGGATTACCTTTTAGCCACCGAATATATTGTAAGAAGAAAACAATTTGGGTTGAGTGCGATGTTGAATTATGTCATTAAAACAGAAAATCAAAAAAATTATCGTTTTGGTAACCAATTGAATTATGCGGCTACGCTTTTCTATCTGTATGAAAAAGATACTTTTTCTTTTGCTCCACAGTTAGGAATTGCTGGAGAAACCTATGAAAGCAATTATCAACACGGTCAAAAATTGCCTAAAACGGCAGGAAACGCTTTGTTTGGAAAACTGGGTTTTGAGGTAGGTCGCAATGCTTTTTCTTTGGGTGCCAATGCGATGTTACCCATTCAGCAAAATTTAACAGGAGGCAATGTCGAGGCTAATTACCGCTGGAGTATTAATTTGAATTATTCGTTATAAAACTAAAAAAGGAGCTTCGATTGAAGCTCCTTTTTTTTCATCATTGTAGAATTAATTTACCCAATCAATTCCATTATTTTACTTTCGCCAGCGACACTCACTTTGATGAGTTTGTGTTGTGATAAGCCTTTAGTAGCGGCATCCCATTTTTTACCGCTCAATTCTGATTTGGCTTTCAATTCTCCTAAATCCATTTGGTTGTTGTTGGCTTTCAACAAGTCAACTACTAATTTCTCTTCATCAGTCAATTCGATTTGAACTTGTTTTTTCTCTGGTCGCATTTGCGGGAAGAACAACACTTCTTGAATCGAAGCATTATTAGTCAAGAACATCATCAAACGATCCATTCCAATTCCTAAACCAGAGGTTGGCGGCATACCGTATTCTAAAGCGCGCAAGAAATCTTCGTCGATAACGCCATTCGCTTCATCATCACCTTTTTCAGCCAAACGCATTTGGTCTTCAAAACGTTCTCTTTGGTCAATTGGGTCATTCAATTCAGAGTAGGCATTGGCTACTTCTTTTCCGCACACCATCAATTCAAAACGTTCGGTTAGTTCTGGATTGTCGCGGTGTTGTTTACAAAGCGGACTCATTTCTTTTGGATAATCCGTGATGAAAGTAGGTTGAATGTAATTTCCTTCGCATTTAGCGCCAAAAATTTCGTCAATCAATTTTCCTTTACCCATGGTTTCGTCCACATCAATTCCCATTCCTTTAGCAGCAGCAAACAATTCCGCTTCTGATTTGCCAGAAATATCAAAACCTGTAAAGTGTTTGATAGAATCAGTCATCGTAACACGAGCATAAGGTGCTTTGAAATTGATTTTGTGTTCGCCAAAAGTCACTTCGCTAGTTCCGTTAACCCCAATAGCGCAATGCTCTAGCAGGTTTTCGGTAAAGTTCATCATCCAGTTGTAGTCTTTGTAGGCTACATATATTTCCATAGCGGTAAATTCTGGGTTGTGTGTTCTGTCCA
>NZ_JAHEBT010000043.1 GCF_024642105.1 Flavobacterium sp. | reverse complement strand
AGGATCAAGCATTAGACGGGTATAAAACGACCACTGCTCCGGTTAAATCTTTCCCTGCAAATGGCTATGGATTATATGATACCGCTGGAAATGTATGGGAATGGTGCGCGGATTGGTACCGTGCCGATTATTATAAAAAGAGTCCGAGTTTATACCCGCGTGGCCCTTCCTCAAGTGATGACCCGGATGAACCCGGTGTTGCCAAACGCGTCATGCGCGGTGGTTCTTTTTTATGCAATGATGGGTATTGTTCTAGTTACCGGTGCTCCGCACGGATGAAGTCAAGCCCGGACTCAGGCTTGCAGCATACCGGTTTTCGTTGTGTGATGGATTAATGTAATTAACAACAAACTACGTTAATTTCTCTTGCCCAAACGCCTCCTTCGCAATCATAATAGCCGTCATAGCCTTTGGCCAACCTACATAGAATGCCAAATGCGTAATAACTTCTACGAGCTCCGCTTCCGTCAACCCATGTTCTTTCGCATAATTCAAATGAAATTTGAGTTGGTTAGAATGTTCCCCCGCAACTAAAGCCGCCACCGTTATTAAACTCCTTTCGCGCCTTGAAAGCTCCTTTCCCTCCCAGACATCGCCAAACAATATATTATCTGTGTAGCCCAATAATCTTGGGGCAAAATCACCTAACATTTTCTCCGCTGCGGATACGTTCTTTTCTTCGCTCATTTTATATTCGTTTTAACAAATATAAGGAAGTTGCAGCTATAAAAAATCGAAGGTTTAGGAAATCAAAGGGTTTAAAAATCCTTGTGTTTTTGAGGGGATAAAATCCAAATGAGCTGAAATAATAGGGCCCCTATCAGCGTCCATAAAATATCATTCCAATCAAAACGCAGCTTACCTGAGAGTTGTAAAAACTCCCAACCCACTAATCCAATAACTGAAATTAAATTTGCGAAAAGATGCCTCTTTTCATAAAAACGAGTACCCGAATAATTCTTTTTAAGTACGTAAGAAATGAATAGAATGAATAACGCGGGTATACCTACAGCAGGAAAAAAGTTAGGCGCAATTCCCAATAAATATTTAATTACAGCGTTACCGCCTAGGTAATTTGGGCGTATGGTATCTTGAATTTGATTGAATGCCGTAAAACAAATGGCAAATAGCAAAAACCAATAGTATTCAGATTTAAATTTCATTTTCTTACGCTACCTCCATTGCTAGAAATGGTACCTTTAACGTGATGAATGACCTTGCGGGAATTAGAAAAATAGATTGAAAATTTCAATAAATATCAATCCAAAAACAATAGCGAGGTTTACAATTAAGACCATTTTTTGCCAAGTAGGCCTGTCATTAAATTTTTGATTCGTATCAAAAGGGTCAAACGCTAAAGCAATACCTAAATAAATGAGGGCCTGTCCGATAGATTTTTCCTTCAGATAGATGATTCCCAAAATAATCAATGCGATGTAGACGTATTTGTTAAACTGTGTTTTCATGGAGATATCGTTTAATTTATCCCAAAATTAAGCGCCAGAATTCAATCAAAATTGTACTTTTAGGACACTATTTAATTTCCCAAATAATCTTATCTCCATCCACTTTGCTCGTTGATTTGAAAAAGTCTTTGGGATTATGATTCGTGATTTTTCTAAATTCTTTAATGAAATAGGACTGGTCATAATACCCTCCTTCATAAGTAATATCCGTTAAATTCTTCCATTCAGCACTATTCAACTTGTTCGTTAAAGAGCTTCTAAATCGAAAAATTCTACGGTATTCAACGGGACTACAACCCATGTGTTTTTGGAAATACCTTTGAAAGGTTTTAGCATTCAGTCCTACTTCACTTGCGATGGTTGATATGGCCATTTTTTCATCGCTATTTTCTATCAACGTTAACGCTTTCTCAATGGTAGAAAACTCGGGATGATCATTAAATTGTGAAAGCAAAAATGATTCTATTTTGCTAATATCATCATCCCCAGAAAATAAAGTTTCACCCAATTTTCTCCACACATCATTCACTAATTCCTGAGAAAAATGAGGCGCTAAAGAAAGATAATTCTCCTTAAAAAATCGATTCAAACCAAGTGGTTTAAATATGATCGAAATCTCTCTTAATTGTCCCTTATATTCTAACAAAACGGGAGTCGTATACTTACCGAGTATTTCAATATGAACGCTTTCGGTCCTATTTTCAGATACTTTAAGCGTCCAATCTTGCCTTTGAACCGAGGCCCCCTTCATAAATGAAAGACCCGTGTTAAAATGGGGGAACGCTAGGTAACTAAAAGAGGAATTCGATTTGCCCTCGTAAAAATAGAAGCATTCTACGTACTTTCTCAGAATGGGAGAAGAAGGCTCAATGGTTTTTATCACAAAAAAGAGAGATTTTTTCTAAAGTTAATTAATGGTCATAACTAATAACTCTTGAAATTTTCCAGCTGCCATTATCATTCTTCCAAATCATTAAGAATTTGAATGTGCCTATCTCGAGTTTGCCATTTTCAATGTGTTTAAATTGATGTTTACCAACCTCTATTGCCCCATAACCTTCTATAGGATGTACTTCTAAACTCTCTTTAATAAGATTTCTTTTAAGGTCATACTCTCTATCGAAAATTGATTGAAAATTCGAAAATACTTTTTCAAAATCTATCAAACCCCCATTATCTTGATACCACTCAAGGTCTTTAGTAAAATAGGTTTTCATCAAATCCAGATTCTTTGAATTATACGCTGCAAATAATGAACTATCGAGATTTGCTACTTTATTAAAAAGCGCTGTTTGAGTAATGGCACCCTTTCTTTCGTTTTGGTTTTGCGCAAAAGCACTTGTGCACGCTGTGAAAGTCAATAAAAACAGGAATAGATTTTTCA
Organism: Flavobacterium sp.; assembly: GCF_024642105.1. Classification (GTDB taxonomy): domain Bacteria; phylum Bacteroidota; class Bacteroidia; order Flavobacteriales; family Flavobacteriaceae; genus Flavobacterium. The sequence continues at coordinate 164 of NZ_JAHEBT010000043.1, read as the reverse complement.
TCTGTAAATATACAAAGATGCAACTAGCCTAATCCACTGATTGAAAACAAAAAAGCCGATCATTTCTGATCGGCTTGCTCCCTCTCCTGGGCTCGAACCAGGGACCCCATGATTAACAGTCATGTGCTCTAACCAACTGAGCTAAGAAGGAATTTTGTTCCTAT
>NZ_JAHEBT010000042.1 GCF_024642105.1 Flavobacterium sp. | reverse complement strand
TGAATGGACAGATGTAGACGATGAGATCCCACGTTCTCTTTCGGGTTATTCTGGATTGGGCGAAGCGGAAGTGAACGATTTAGTGCAGCGAAAGTTCTCTGAAATGGAACGTTCCAAGGAACTGGAGCGCATGAGCAGTGAACTTCAACGTTTGCAGACAGAAAACGAAGAGCTTGAATTTCAAATGCAGGATATGCAAAATACCCTGGATGCAAAAAAGCAGGTAGAATATTATTCTAACATCATCGGGATGGCTTTACCAGGCTTAGCCAAGTTTTTAAGTAATTCTCCGATGGGTGCTGCAATGAATTTTTTGGCAGGAACAGAACAAGATGCTAAGTCTGTGGAGCAAGGCAAAGATGCAGAACAAGAACCTAAAGATTCACAGCGAGACACGATCCTAGAAATGATCTTTTCCTTTTGCAAAACAATGAACGACCAAGAGCTCGGAACGATGTATTTGATGCTTTCTGAAATTGAAAAAGACCGAGGAAATCTTCAGCGCATCTTACAATTTATCACCCAATCACAACCCATAAATAATCCAACATAGACATGGCACAACAAGATGTATTGATACAAGTAAAGGTAACTACTGACCTAGAAGCTAGGCATGTACAAAAAGCACTACAAACCATTGCGAATAATTTTAAAGCACAAGAGCTTGTGAGTATTTCAAAAAAAATTGAACTACCCCTGGTGAAGCTTAAAATCAAAAGCATGATTTAATAAAAGGAATATGGCATCCACGAAAGAAAAAATATTTCAAGTTGTTGATGACAACAAATCGAAATTAATCAATGGCGTACTGATTATTGGTGGCATTTACTTGACCTACCGATTTGGTAAAAACATCATTGCTTCATTGAATAAATCGGATGCTCAAAACAAAGCAGACGACAGTCCTGAAGTACGCCAAGCAATGGCATTGCGCTCTGCGATGAATCCATCTGGTATTTCATGGATGATGAGCATGGATACCACCGATACAAACACGGTATTAAACACCGCAAAAACCATCACGAATTTGGATAGTGTTCAAAAGGCATATAAGAACCTTTACCAAAGCAATTTGCTTGACAACATACAAAATGAGTTGTCTACAAGTGAGTATCAAAAGTTTCTTACAATCATCAGCTCCAATAAAGACAAAGACACATCACAGGGAGGAGCGCCACCCGTTCAGTTTGCAAAAGCCAATCAATTAATTGTAGCTAAAAAAGCGGTGTCTCTCCGCAGTTCTCCAGATGCAAGTAATCACGGTGCGTTTTACGAAGTGTTTTCAGATCAAAATATTCTTCGCCAAGCTTATGTGGGTGAGTTTTTAGGTTATGCCACAGGCAGGCAGCAGTTTGACGAGGTGAACAATGTGAAATTTATTGAGGTAGCCTATGTAATAAATGCGGTGAACGCCCCTGCTGCCTACAAAAACAAAAATAAAAAACGCGTTAGCTTCTGGGTTTCTAGTTCCTCAGTGTATGTAGACATTTTTACGTACTACAAAAATATGTTTGAGGCATATCCAGCAACAAAAAAACTAACAGGCTGGAAAAAACCACCAGACTTTTTTACCCTGAAAGGGATTCCAATGCCTCGAATATTAACAAGGATGAATACGCCAGTACTCAATGAACGATTGATACCCATTGCTCATGCGAGACCGAATACTGTTCTTGGAAAACTCATCATGAGCATGAACACAGGCAACGGTGAGTTTTTGCAATTTCAAACAGTTGATAATACCCTCAGATGGGTTGACAAACGATACATTCAATTACAAGAACAAGCATGAGTATAAAAACTGAACAATACGTAGTCAATAACTACCAATTTGCTAAGAAAGCAGGCGATCGATTTAAAATGGATCCGCTGGTTATTTTGGCACAAGGCTCTTTTGAAAGTGCCTGGGGAACTTCCAATTTGTCCACCAAACACAATAATTTTTTTGGCATCACCGCAGGTGGTAAACCCAATGAATTTTGGAAAGGTGGCGTATATCAAGCCCAAAATCAGTACAAGTTAAAGTTTAGAACTTATGCATCACCGCAGGATAGTTTTAATGACTTTGCTAGGTTGATTTCAGCCAATTATAAAACAGCTCATGCAGCTGCTATGGACTACAAAAAGTACGCAGATAAAATTGCTCATAGTCCTTATATCTCTGAAAAAAACGGTGACAACCGAAATGCATACATGAGAGGATTAATAGCCAATTATGAAAGCATACTGGCGATAGCTAAAAAAAAAATCTTCTTGTCACAGGAGGATTCTCCCTCGCAGGAGCAGCCCTGATCTTTTTAACAGGCAGATACATTTATAAAAACTGGATAAAGAAAAAATAATGGCATTCACACTCACACAGGTACGAACAGGAGAACAAAAGAATTTCTCTGTACGCGAAATCCTAGAACTACTCGGAGATCCGATTAACAATGAAATTATGATTCATGGCGAAAGCTATCGAATAAATAATGTGCAGGGCGACCTTGGCGGCGGAGGTGGTTCAACGGATAGCACCGTTTGGAGAGCCGATTGGCAAAAATTACCTCTCACTGTTGGGGTAAGTGGCCAAGATACGTTTTCAGTAAGTCTAAACACAACAGATCCAGAAGGACTTTTCCTTGCTGTAAACGGAGCCATTTACGATTACGGAATTAACAGTGCTTTTGATATTTCCTCGGGCACACTCAACTGGCATGGAGGATTCAATTTGGAACCTACAGACCATGTCTACATCAAATATTTAACCCTCGTAAACAACTAAAAAAACAATAAAACATGAGCGAATTTATTAAAATCAAACAGATTGAAGGTTTATCGGCAGACCTAGCAACAAGAGCATTGGATGCTCAAGTGGTAAAAATAGCCAACAACTTATCGGATGTAAATGCAGGAACGGCAAGGACAAACCTTTCATTGTACTCTAAAACAGAGGTTGATGCTTTGGTGGTTGGTGCAAAAAATGCATTCAACGTGGCCGACAATACTGCAAAGAATGCATTGACTGGACTAAAAGTTA
>NZ_JAHEBT010000034.1 GCF_024642105.1 Flavobacterium sp. | reverse complement strand
CTTGTCAATTCTGAAAGTTTATGTACTTTTGGCGCGGAGAGTTGGCAGAGTGGTCGATTGCGGCAGTCTTGAAAACTGTTGAACCGCGAGGTTCCGGGGGTTCGAATCCCTCACTCTCCGCCAAGTCAAAGTACTGAAATGTACAAAAGCGTGTAAACACTGAGTTTCACGCTTTTTTTTTGTTCTTTTTTTTACTGAAATGTACCGTTTTATACCCCAACTGGGTTGCAATCTGGTGACCACTTTTCAAAAATCAAAAAGTGGTAACGGGTGTGAGTACATTTTGGTACGTAATAGTACTGAAAAACAGCTGTTTATATTTGTTTTGTAGGGTGTAGTTATTGTAGTTTTGTCATCAAAATGGGGGCGCAATTAATACTTACGCCATGTCGTCAAGAACATCGTTTGGGTTGACATTTTACATCAACCGAACAAGAGAAAGAAAAAACGGGGAATGTCCCGTGATGCTACGCATCAATATCAACGGAGATCGAATAGCTCTCCAAGTACACAGGTTCGTCAAACCTGAAAACTGGGACCCGGCCCGCTATGTAATGAAAGGACGCACCGAAGAGGCACGTGTTTTCAATAATTACCTGGAAGCGGTCCGTTTAAAAGCGCACACCAAATACAATGAGCTTTTAACCTACACAGATGATGTCACACCGCAGATGCTTAGGGATGCAATCCTTGGTGTAAACACTGCTAAATCAAGACAAATCATCGAAATATGGGAAGAATACGTGGCTGATCTCAAGAAACTAATCGGCAAGGAAATTACTTACGCTACTTTTCAAAAACACAATACGGCAAAAAACCATTTTCAAGCCTTCTTACAAGAGAAATGTAGTTGCACAGACATTTCTATTAAAGCGGTTAATTATCAGCTTATACAGAAATACAGCATTTATTTAAAAACCGAAAAGGGCTGCGGCTACAACACGGCTGTAAAATTTCTGCAGAACCTCAAAACAGTTACGCGTCTGAGCATCAGAAGTGGTTGGTTGCTCAAAGATCCTTTCAATGGCATCAATTTAACTTTGAAAGAAGTGGACAGGCCTTATCTTACTGAAGAAGAAATACAACGCCTCATAGAATTCAATTCCACTTTTGAAAGGTTGAACCGAGTGCGCGATTTTTTTATTTTCTCCTGTTACACCGGATTGGCATACATCGATGTCCAAAAACTCAAAAGAGCAGAAATTGAGGGCAACGATCAATCTGGCTATTGGATCAGAACCCGAAGAAAGAAAACCGGTGGCCGAGCAAATATTCCATTATTGGATATTCCCATGAGCATCATTAGAAATTACTGTCAATTAGAACTACTCGATGCAGAAGACCCGATTCTACCCATCCTGAGTAACCAAAAAATGAATGCCTACCTCAAAGAGCTAGCAGATTTATGCCACATTCAAAAGCAGCTATCTTACCATGTTGCCCGCCACACCTTTGCCACAACAGTTACTATGATGAATGGCGTACCGATTGAAACTGTTTCAAAAATGCTCGGGCATAAAAACATTCACAGCACCCAGCATTACGCCCGCATTGTAGACAAAAAGGTAGGCGACGACATGAAACTCCTTGCAGCCAAATTAAACGGCGCCAGTACCATTCAATTCAATAAAACAAATGTTGAACAAATACCGATAATATGATTAATGAACCTTTCAAAGTGCGGGCTTACGGCTTCGGTGAGCTCGCACAACTTTACTTCCCAAACATTACCAAGAAAAGCGCCTCCTGGCAACTCCGGTTATGGATTAATGCATCGACAGGTTTAACCGAAAAACTGGGCGAAACAGGCTATGAAAAAGGGAGAAGATTGTTGACACCGTTGCAAGTGGGAATGATTGTGGGTGAGTTTGGAGAGCCGTGAATTATTTACCTACATTAAAATCAACTTTAAACTAAATGTATGTGAAGGTAATTGAGCTGAATAACTATTTTCGTACAATTACATTTATTCTATCTTTTGCTACACATATTCCATCTTTAATGGCATAACTTTCAACAAAATGTGTTCCTTTATAAGCTGTTTTTTCAGTAATTTTTGAGCTGGTATTATCAGTAATCTCGCCTCTTGGTTCAGGAGTATTAGCATCATTTTTAACTTTCCACTTAAATAGATTACAACTTGTATTATTTTTTACTACTCTAAAGTCTATGCTATTCTTTGTGTCGACTACTCCATTTGTAACCGTCAATCTTGCATTAAACGATCGAAAACCATGAAGATTTTTTATAAAACCATCAATTTTAAATGTCAAATCAGAATCAATCAAAGTTGGGATTTTTTGGTCAAATAGAAACTGTTCATTTTTACCGTGTCGTTTGTAGTAACCGGTGTTTATAACATTTTCAATATCTTGAATACCATCGATGTTTTCAAAACTAATCAAAACTGAATCAATAGACTGGTATATTAATTCTCTTTGAAAATCTGTTAACTCATTTAAATACCCGTCAATATATCTTGTATTATCAGCTCTATCTAAGATGCGGGGATGACTAATTTTATCTTTAAGTTCAGTGAAAAATACAAAAATAGAATCAAAAATCTCCAAGTCATGAAAACGTAAAAAGTACTGTGTAATTATTTGTTCTAAATGAAAAGATTTTAATTTAAACTCTTCATTTTGAAGTTTGCATGAATTTTTCCAACCCTTTACAAATTTTACAGTTTTTCTAAAGTCAGAATTGATCTTATTTAGTTCACTTGCCGTTTCGATATAACCAAGCGGGTCTGTTTTGATCCAATTAATTTCAGTTTTGCTTTGAATTTTCTCAGAATAATATTTGTCTCTATTTTCTCCTATTCTTTTTTTAATTATTTCGGGAACATAGAACATGTTTCGATTATACTCATTTATTCCTTTTTTTAATGCAGGGACTAAATCAACTGCAAAAATCTCTTCTTGTCCTTCCAAATATCTAAATGAAATAGAATGAGTTTGAACAACTATTTTTAACTCATGGTTTGTAGGGTTATTATACTCCTTCTTAAATTTATTGGTAAGCTTCCCTTGAACAGTAACGGTTATAGATAGAGTTCCTGGGTTAAATGTTAGTACTAAGTTAGTTATCTATTTGAAAAGTTGGGTATAAAGAATCAATAAAATCTTCCTTACATTG
>NZ_JAHEBT010000031.1 GCF_024642105.1 Flavobacterium sp. | reverse complement strand
CTGGAGCATTCTGTGAGTATGGAGTATCTGAATATACTGCCGAGGGCTACATCTTAAATAATATCGTCATTGGAGACTTTCCAGAATCAGAAGCTATAACTGCTATTCGTTCTGCTTATCGTAAACGTACCGCTAATAGTAAGTTCTTCGAGGATTACACCAAATTAGACCGAATCAAGTCTGATTTGAAGATGGGTAAAAAAGCAGTAGTAGACAAATACAGTATTTCGGAGGGTACTTACGATGAGATAAAGGAAGAAAGCGACCACAGCGTTTTTTGGTCTATAGACGAAAAGGGTAAGGTACTTATTAACTCGCTGAAATATAAGACCTTTTTAGAGCGTAATGGCTTTAAGAAATACTACCCAGCCGATACACAACATTCTAATTTAGTGTATGTGTTTGAGAATAGAGTAATTGAAACCTCTAAAGAGCGTATCAAAGATTTTGTACTGGATTACTTGCTTACTCGTGGAGAAATTGAAGTTTGGAATTATTGTGTGAAGTACCATAATTTATTTAGTGAGGAGTTTTTAATTATGCTCGATACTATTGAATTGATGATGCTTAAAGACACTAGGGATAAATCATTTATCGCTTATAAGAACGGAGTATTAGTAGTAACCAAAGACACCGCTGAATTGGTTGAATATATTGAGGTAGGCGGATATGTGTGGGAGCGTCAAATTATTAATAGAGATTTTATTAAGGTTGATAACTTTGATAATGATTACAAGAAATTTATATTCAATGTCTCTAATAACGAACCCCTCTCTTTAGAGTCTGTTACTGGGTACTTATTATCCAATTATAAAAATAAGTCTAAGAATAGAGCGATTATCCTAAATGATGAGACTATTTCTGACAACCCCGAAGGAGGTACTGGAAAAGGGGTATGGATGCAAGGTGTGGCTCAAATTAGAAGCACTGCTATCTTAGATGGTAAAACTTTAAAAGATGAAAAGTTTGATTATCAGACTGTATCGACAGAGACCCAAATATTAGTATTTGATGACGTGGTGCGTAACTTTAACTTTGAGTCTAAATTTAGTTTAGTTACAGAGGGAATTACCCTGGAGCGTAAAAATAAAGATGCAATCAAATTATCAGTAGAGGATTCCCCTAGAATGGTTATCTCTACTAATTATGCTATAAAAGGAGAAGGAAACTCACACGACAGACGTAGGTTTGAAGTAGAGTTCGCTCAATATTACGGTAAAACACTTACTCCAGCAGATGAGTTTGGAAGACAATTATTTGATGATTGGGATAGTGAAGAATTTACTCGCTTCGATAATTATATGGTGTATTGCTTACAGACTTATTTGAAATTAGGACTTGTGCCTCAGAATGCTAAAAATATTAAGTTACGTAAGTTTATCGCTGAGACTTCTATGGAGTTCAAAGAATGGATAGACGATAGAGATAATGTAGCGTTAGACTGTAGATTGGATAAACAAGTGTATTATGATAGATTTACTAATGAATACCAAGACTTTAAGAAATGGTTGACTCGCAAGAAGTTTAATATTTGGATGCAGAAATACTGTACATTTATGAATTATGAGTATGTTGATGGAATTTCAAATGGTAGTAGATGGTTTATTTTAAACACAAAACAAGGAGTATTAATTGATGAAGATGATTTTTAATTATGACACTAAAAGAAAAGTTTAAAAATGTAGACGAATTAGATAAAACTTGGAATCAAATACTTGAACAACAAGTAAAAATAGCAGATGAATATGCTATTGAGTTTGCAGAGTGGTGTAATGAATTAAGGTTATATGGAGAAGGTTATTATGAAAAAAATCTAAAAGAATTATTAGAAATTTATAAAAAAGAAAAAGGATTATGACACTAAACTACAGAGAAGTTGCGTTTGTTTTGAATAGACCTTCTACAGAAATTAAGAAGAAGTTTCAGGAGTTATTGAAGTTGGATAAAATAACGATGAAAGATGAAATTCATACCGATAAGTTATCGTGGGAGTTTGGACTGATTAAGTCGGTAGATAAGCGTTATGATGGATTACCGCTATTCCCATTTTATATGAGGGAGTGTAAGAAGTCATTCCGTAATTATTTGAATGAGAAGTCAAATATCAAAGCAAAGAAGTTTACTGGAGGAAAGACTATTTTTTATAAGACTTTAACCGATGAAGAGATTGAATTTTGTAATACTAACTTAGCCTACAAATACAAAGAAGTATTTGGTAAATCGATATGAGAGCAGAAGCAAAAAGAAGATTAAGTGAATACTGTAAATTAGTCTATTATTATACTGGTGTTTATAATAAATCTCAAGCAAAAAAAATGGCTATAGAATACTATGACTATATTATAAACAGAGACGACCATCCATATACTGTCGGAAATGGCGACATTGCTTTGAAATTAAAAGAAATAACTAAAAATTTATGAAACAACTTAGAGATTACCAGCAGGATATAGCAAGTCAAGCGGTTAAGATACTTACTGATAAAAAGATAGTGTACCTCAACTGTATGGTTCGTGTAGGTAAAACACTTATGGCTTTGGAGACTGCTAAGTTGTACGGAGCTAACAAAGTATTGTTTATTACCAAAATCAAGGCATTCTCATCTATTCAAGGCGATTATAACGATTTTGGATATACCTTTGATTTAACCATAATCAACAAAGAGTCTATACATAAAATTGAGTCGAATAACTTTGATTTAATTATATGTGACGAAGCCCACGGTTTATTCGCTTCCTATCCAAAACCTAGCGGTTTCGCTAAGATTTATAAATGTAGATTCTCTAAAGTATCTATGGTTTTGATGTCAGGAACTATGAACCCTGAGTCATACAGTCAAATATACCATCAGTTTTGGGTGTCAGGCTATTCTCCATTCAAGCAGTACGTTAACTTTTATAAGTGGGCGAATGATTATGTGAACGTCAAGCTAAAGAACTTAGGATATGCCAAAGTCAATGACTACAGCGATGCGAAGTATGATAAAATATATCCAATTATTAAGCCATACATCATAACCTTTACCCAAGAACGAGCTGGATTTACTACAAAGGTAATTGAGCATATTATCCCAGTTGAGATGCAACCAGTTACTTATAATGTGATTAACAGACTAAAGAGAGACTTGGTTGTAACTGCATCGGATGGTCGAGTAATATTGGCTGA
>NZ_JAHEBT010000041.1 GCF_024642105.1 Flavobacterium sp. | reverse complement strand
CAAGAATCACTATAAAAATAATAAAGTGGAAATTGACCTAAACAATTTTTCTTCAGGAACATACTTGATTAAATATCAATCGAATACAAACATTTTTGACAAAATAATCATTAAACTATGAAACCATTAATATGTCTTTTATTTTTTAGTCACATGTTACAGGCTCAATGGAGCCCTGTGACAACATTTGACAACTCGACACCGTTTACGGTAATTCGTGATTGGGATTTTTTCAATGAACAAAAAGGCTACATTATTTCGGGTAGCGATGGGATAAATGGAAATCATTCTTCCATTTACAGCACAGCAAATAGTGGTGTTTCTTGGGATTCACTAACTACTGTTTCAGGAATCTATACAAGTATTACAGCAGTTTCAGATCAGATTATATATGCTGTCGGGATATTAGATGTGAATCCAAATACTCAGAATTTTTATGAAAATATTAAAATCTGTCGTTCCTTTGATGGCGGACAAACCTGGAGTGAGCATGAAATTTTTAACACGACTGGTGTTCTTGGAATTAGCACGCTGAATAAAAAGTGTTTGGTTTTTCAAAATGATAGTACAGGCTTCGTTTGTAGTAGTCAAGGCACGTACTACACAAACAACTTCGGTTCAAATTGGAATTTAGTAAACAACACTATTGGAAAATTTCCTGTTAAATTGGGTTCTGAAATCGCCTCTTTTTACAACAATGATGTCTATCTCACAGATGTAAACTCATTAACCGTTCAGACAAACATAATCGATTGTTATGGGATTGGGGACGTTCAACGAGCAAGTTCTTATGGCGATACCCTAATTAGAAACAACTTTTGTAGTGATGGTTGGGGAAACATGTGGTATGCTCTTACCATTTCTGAACTTGGAGGAAGTACCAATGTACTTCACTTTATAGATGATGGAATTTCAGATGTTGCTATCAATGCAGGCGGTATATACGCAGCCAGCGGAAGACCATTACGAAGCATCGATGGTGGTCAAAGTTTTTTCAAACAAGATTGTACACTTCCCTCGGATTCAGTGCTTGTGTTTTTTAAATTAGACTTCGTAGATAACAACATAGCCTATGCCCTTGCTCTTCATTATGATTCAAGTTTTTTCAAATTAATGAAAACGACAAACGCAGGTGGAATCACCACGAATTATGTCACGCAACCGCTGCAAAACGTTGGTTTAACATACGACCTTGATGGATTCTCCCTTGAAGTTTATCCAAATCCAGCGATCAACGAACTTAACATTGAATCAAGCTACTTACTGGACCAATTGGAAATCTGCGATTTATCCGGACGCCAATTAGCCACTTTCACCCATATCCAAAACACACATTTCGCTGTCGATTGTCAGTTCTTGAGTCCAGGTAATTACTTAGTGAAGGTCAGTAGCGAAGGGAAAACATTTGTAAAACAGGTTCAAATAAAATAAAATTATTCACGTCGTTTTTATTTAGTACTTATTCTAAACATAATTGCTATTTTTTCTATTATCTAACAATATTTATTCTACACTCAATGTTATATTTTAATTTCGTTTCGAAAATAGTTTAACGTTTAATTTATAAAAATATTATTATGTCATTTAATGGAAATGAAGGTGAATTTATCACTTTAGAAGAAGGTGCGGCAATGACTGCTCGTTTTAGAAATTCTGTGCCGGCAGGTTCAACTATTGGTCAATTTGTCGGGAGAGAAAAACTAATGAATATCCTAAGTCAAGAAAATTGTGTTGGGATTCGATTTTATTATGCGTTGAATGAAACGAATGAACCAGCAATTGTTGCAGTTGGTGCTGAATCTAATGAAAATGATCTAACCGAGGGAATAATTATTGATCATTTTAAAAGGTGTCCTCCTTTTTGCTCTCAGAAAAATAAATTGAATAGCTAAATGTATTTTGAAGGGTATTATAATTTTGCACTTTGCACTCCAATTTTCCCTCTGGCTCTAATTTTATTTTATAATAATTCAGGATTAATACAATTAAAAAAAATACTAATATTACTTTTCTCAGTTGATCTTCTGACCAATTTACTAACCACTTACTTTGAGACAGAATACGGAAATGTCTTTCCAGTAACTAATGTATCTTTGATTATTCAAACTATTATCATTTTACAATTGATAAACAGCATTGAAAAGTTAAATAAGAGAATCGTTAATATTTCTTGTTTTTTTATCTTGGTTGTGTTTTTACTTGAAAGTATGGTAAAATCAAATTTTTGGATATACAATAGTATTACTTTAATTTCTAGCCATGTTTTAGTAATTCCAATTGGATGGATAGCATTATATCGATCTTACAAAGAAACTTCTGAATTTGAATTTAGGATTTTAGCTATAAACATCCTTTACAATACAGTCTTTTTTATTGATATAATGTTCGAAGACAAAATCCAATTTTCTAGAGAGCTCTACCAATATTTACTCCTTTTTACAACTAGCTTGTACATAGGGGCAAATCTTTTATATGGACATACAATATGGTCACTCCGCAAGAACTAGGATTTATTATCACATTAGGCATGTGCTTTGCTTTTGCAATGGGACTCGGCATGGTATTACTTGCGCGTAAGAATCGCATCATCCATGAACTCGGAGAGCGCTTAGTTCAGGAAGAAAAAGACAGCAAGGAAATTGAGTTATTGCATAATACCATTACATCCCAAGAAACAGAACGAAACAGAATTGCGCGTCGATTACACGATGAAGTTGGCGCGCTTCTCTCTATTGTCAGTAAAAATTTATCCCATGTGGAGGACAGCTTTAAAAAAGGGCAAGTAAACAAAGAATATTTTTACAATGCAGTTGAACTCTTGGACGAAGGAACTCACAATCTCAGAAATTTATTCAAAGAGTTAATGCCTCATTATTTAGTCCGTTTTGGATTAGCTGAAAGCCTCAGGCGAATGAGTTCTCAAAAGTCTAAACATGTGATCTATGATTTTAAATTTATTGATGAACTACCGGAGGAAGTTGAACTTACTGACGAGGTGATGATGCACTTCTTTTATATTGCTAGTGAACTAATTACCAATTTACTGAAGCATAGTCACCCGAATTCTATTACCATAAAAATCTGTTTTGAAAATCAAAACCTTTTGCTCTGTATAGAACACGATGGTATTACCATCACCCAAGATGATTATTTGCGTTTATCTGAATATTCTGAAAATCTAGGTTTAGAAAACATTCGCTACCGACTCAACATGATTCAAGCTCAACTTTTCTTTAGCAGAGATAATAATACCGGTCTTATCAAACTATCGA
>NZ_JAHEBT010000038.1 GCF_024642105.1 Flavobacterium sp. | reverse complement strand
GCTAATTGAATTACAGCGTTTTCTGCTTGAATAGTTGATTGTACCACTAGGCTTGCAGGTTCTGTTATTTGGAAATCAAACCGTTGTAGGTAGTTTTTTTGACCCTCAATACTAATATTTACTTGATAAGAACCAATCCCTAGTTTTTCTAAAAGTAGACTGCTACCTGTTATTGATTTACTTGATTTTAAAAAATTTAATGGACCTGTTACGTCGATTAAATAGGTGTATTTTTTATCGACAAAATCAATACTCATCCCTCCATTGCTCATTCCTGGACAAGTGGTAGCCGTTATTTTTAACGCGTAATTCGTAACTGGCAAACTGAAAACTTCGCACCCATTGATATCGACAATAGCACCTATAGGAGTGGCTGGGCATAGGTCCAAATTATCTGGTACACCATCTCCGTCTGCGTCATTGAATAATTTAATCAAGGGGACTTTGGGGAATTCTTTAAATAAAATCTCATTTGTGAGTTTTGGATCATTGCCCATCCATTGATTGAGTAAGGAACCATAAACTTGTCTAAAATCGTAGTTAGCGGTTAACTCATCACTTGTTTTATAATCCAATGGAATTTTAGGATTAGCGCCAATAATTCCCCCTTTGACTGAATTCCCAAATACAAACATAGGTGCTACCGTTCCGTGATCAGTTCCGCTGCTTCCGTTAGAATGCACCGTACGACCAAATTCGGAGAGAGTAACCCCTACAACGCGATCTCCTAAATTTTGAGCGTCCAAATTTTTCATAAAGCTTACGATCGCGTCGTTCACTTGCTTGAGTAAATAAGCGTGCTGACCTTTCGTAGGATCTTGTGTGTCTACTTGTTTCGCATGTGTATCAAATCCTGTTAATTGAACCATATACACTCTGGTTTGAAGCCCTCCTGATATCAATTTTTGGATTATTTTAAATTGATTTCCTAGATCAGATTCTGGAAAAGTAAATGGAGTTGATCCAGAACGGTAAGCAGATTGTACAACCGAGCCGTATACCTGAGATTGTTTACCTATTAGTTGTAAATAGGCCAAACGGGAGCCTTGAATTGTCGTAGGATAGGTATTGACAAATGGATTTAGTAGACTGTAAAATTGATCAGGGTTAGAATAAATCAGACTGGTGAAAGAATTTTGTCCTTGAAATAATAAACTAGATTCGCCTCCTAATTCAATGGAAAGTGGATGAGGAAATTGAGCATTTGGATAGGTATTAGGATAAAGGGGATGTTGTTTTTCTAGTTGCCTAGCCATCCAACCTGAACTTTCGTACTGATCTGTATCTGTTCCAGACATCCATATGTCCGTAGATCTAAAATGAGAAAAATTAGGTTTGGAATAGCCAACTGATTGTACGATAGCTAGCCTTTTTTCGCTTAATAATGTATTCATTCCCGCCATAGAAGGATGAAATCCGAGGCTGGAGCCTGTAATAGGCAAGTACTTGTTTTCCGGTAAAATAACTCCAGAGCGAATCGTTTTTAACTGGCCATATTGTTCTAGAGGAATCAACGTATTTAAACCATCATTCCCTCCATTAAGACGAACTATTACTAAAATTTTACCCGCTTCCACTGTATTGCTTAAAAGATTGGACATTTCTAATTGTCCTAAGCCTGGTAGAAATGATGGAATGGCAGCTAAATGGGCCATATTATGTAAAAACTTCCTTCTGTTCATTCTCTTTGTTAATAAAGTTGAGATTCACCCAATTGATAAATTAGACTTAAGCCCTTAGCCAAACGATTTTGAATCAATGCCGCATTTTCCGCAGAGGGATTCGTTGCATAAGCATTCCAAATAGCCGACCAATAACTTAGATTCGTATTCCCTTGCATAATTTGATTGATAATTTGCTGCCGATTTTCAGTACTTATTGTTTGACCAATATGTCGTTCGATTAGCTGATCAATTAGCAATTCTAAATTTTCTGGATTTTGAAACTGACTAGCGTAACTAGCTAAATTTGCCCTTACTTGGGCACCGGTTTTAGTGGTACTATTATAATAAACACCTTGTCCCCAATTAAAAATTGCATCAGTGAATTGGGCCCTTTTTATGATGGTATCTGAATTTATCCAGAACAGATCAAAAGCGGGCGCTTGGTAATAGGCAGGCCAACCAGATACACTGGGAGGGTCTCCAATGTTCATACCAAGGCTTATCATGGCGTTCTGAATGCCGTTTAATCTTTTAAAATTGTAATAGATAGCGTCACTTCCCATGGGATAAGGTTTGTTACTATTATCCAATAAAGGCAAATCAAATTCTTTTAATATACCCACTACGAAATCAAGAGGTGATTTGATCATTGATTTGATATGAAGACTGTCGAAAAAGTGTTCACTCATGAGTAAGGTTCTCAAAACCGGTAGTATCTCAAACTTCGAATCTTTGAATATTTTAGCTAAGGGAGTAATGATAAGTTCTTCCGTGGCAGCATCAATACTAGGGTTCACAAAGAAGCTGTAAATTCGTCGACAGATATATTTGGGCATCTCATCTGTCGCACAAATCATGTCAATCGCTTCACGCAGTTCGCCATCAGCTCTATCTGGATTACTTGAACCACTGATTTTTCGATTACCATAAAATTCAGAGAATTGCTTTTCACCTGTATCATGCATGGCAAGATTATTCGTAACTACTGCACGACCTTCAGTAGTTTTCGTTTTTTCCCAATCAAATTGCCATCCCGTTAACAGACGAGCCATTTCAGCGACATCCTTTTCTGTGTATTTAGAATTAGGCCCTTTCCCTACGGTAAAAAGTTCTTGTAATTCACGCGCATAATTTTCATCAGGAGCATATTTATTGTTTTGGTTTCCATTCAAATAAATTAACATGGATGGATCTATGGTGATTTGATATATCAATTCTTTAAAATTGCCAAGTGATAATTTGAATAACGTGTCTACATAGTAAAATGCATTTTTAGAAATCCCCGCATTTTGAATAGAACTAACTAATAAGTTATTATAAAATAGCACCATGCGCCAATGTATCGAAGTGGATTGTTGAGTAAACTGTTTCAACATCCATGATTTTAATGAAACCCATCGCGCACCACTTTGATTTACCTCTGTAGCGTTTACCCAAATGGCTCCTCTTGCCACATCGCCTTTGACCTCATCCGGATTATCAATAATATCCAGATAGTAGTCATTTATTGGTAGTTCAAATGCTTTTTCCGGGCTTAATAGCAGATCAACACAAGCGCTTAACCCTAAATTCTGTATTTTTAAATAGCTGGAATGACTATATCCAATAAGTCCTCGATTAATCAAATGCTTTCTTTCTGC
>NZ_JAHEBT010000005.1 GCF_024642105.1 Flavobacterium sp. | reverse complement strand
GTTATCGTTTGATTGCGAGTTTAAAAGACAAACCTGCTTTGTTTATTTTTGGCGGAATTGTAATGGTTACGTATGGTATTATTTCATTTGTTAAATTAAAAAAACAAGCTAAAATTCAATACGAAGCTATTGATGACGAAATCATTAAAAAAAATTACGGAAGTCTTTTAGCAAAAGGATTTTTCCTGAATATTATTAATATTGGAGTGCTAGGATTTTGGTTGGCAATTATCATTTCTGTAGGACCAAAATTAGAAATGCAAACTCCTAGAATGATGACTTTTTTCACTTCAGTAATTGTAACGTATTTACTGGTAGATTGCTTAAAAATTGTTTTAGCCAAGCAATTAAAATCAAAGTTAACACCCACTAATATCCTTAAAATTAAAAAAGCAATTAGTATTGTTTTAATTGTTTTTGGTGTGATTTTAATTTCTCAAGGTTGGTTCCCAAAAGAAAAAGAAATGGTTAAAAATGCGTTGGAGAAGATAGAGTAAGGCCTTTCGTCTATTAAATATTTACAAAAAATTACAACAAAAAAAAGAGACACATTGCTGTATCTCTTCTGGAGGCATCGTCCGGATTCGAACCGGAGTAGGAGCTTTTGCAGAGCCCAGCCTAGCCGCTCGGCCACGACGCCAATTGTTTATTGGGTTGCAAAGATAGCAAAAAGTTTAAAGTTTAAAAGTCTTATGGTAAAAACTTTATACCTAAGCAATATATCGCTTACCTATTAATTTCGATATTCTTCTAATTCAATGGTAACTGCTTCAACATCACCACCAATAGGCGGATTGATTTTAGAAACCCCAATTTTAATTCGGGAAACAGAAGGTGCTTCGGCAAAAATGCGAATAATAATTCGATAGGCTACATGTTCTAATAAATCAGAACGAATAGCCATTTCTTCTACTACAATTTGGTTCAAAAGCACATAATCAACCGTATCTGCTAAATCATCCGAAATACACGATTTACGTAAATCTGTTTTTACTTCTAAATCCACGCTGTAATCCGATCCAATTTTTCCTTCTTCTACTAAACAGCCGTGATACGAAAAAGTGCGAATATTTTTTAGTTTGATGGTTCCCATTTTTGTTGTTTTCTAGATAAATTTTTATCCTTTTGATGGGATAAAAGTACAAAATGTTTTGTTTTTTTAGTTTCAAAGCCGAATAAACCACCTTATAAATCGACGAATCACCAACAAATTTGATAACTTTGCTTTTCAAAAGTTTTAAAATGGCATCAGAAGAAAAATCATTGCATTTCATTGAACAAATTATAGAAGACAGTTTAGCCTCTGGTTTTCCGCAAGATCAGTTGCGTTTTCGTTTTCCACCGGAGCCAAATGGGTATTTACACATTGGTCACGCTAAATCAATTTGTTTAAATTTTGGTTTGGGTTTAAAGTACAATGCGCCAGTAAATTTGCGTTTTGATGATACTAATCCAGCCAAAGAAGAGCAAGAATATGTAGATGCAATTAAAGAAGATTTGAAATGGTTGGGATTCAATTGGACCGAAGAATTGTATTCGTCTGATTATTTCCAACAGTTGTACGACTGGGCGGTTCAAATGATTAAAAATGGAAAAGCCTATGTAGATAGCCAAACTTCAGAAGAAATGGCCACTCAAAAAGGAACTCCAACACAACCAGGTGTTGATGGGCCATTCAGAAACCGTTCTATTGAAGAAAATTTAGCTTTATTCGAAGCGATGAAAAACGGAGATTTTCCAGAAGGAACTCATGTTTTGCGTGCTAAAATTGATATGGCTTCGACTAATATGTTGATGCGCGATCCGTTGATGTACCGTATTTTACACCGTCATCATCATAGAACGGCAAACGAATGGAAAATCTATCCGATGTACGATTATGCACACGGTGAAAGTGATTATATCGAACAAATTTCACATTCTATCTGTACGTTAGAATTTGTGATGCACCGCGAATTATACAATTGGTTTTTAGATCAAATTGATGATAATAACAAAGTGCGACCTAATCAATACGAATTTGCACGTTTGAATTTGAATTATACCGTAATGAGTAAAAGAAAACTCTTGCAATTGGTTCAAGAAAACTTTGTAGATGGTTGGGACGACCCAAGAATGCCAACAATTTCAGGATTACGAAGAAGAGGATATACGCCTAATTCAATTCGTAAATTCTGTGATATTATTGGCGTTGCCAAAAGAGAAAATGTAATTGATTATTCGCTTTTAGAATTTTGCTTGCGCGAAGATTTGAATAAAACAGCCCCACGTGTGATGGCGGTTTTAGATCCTGTAAAAGTGGTCATCACGAATTATCCTGAAGGAAAAGAAGAATGGCTAGATGCCGAGAATAATCAAGAAGACGAAAGTGCTGGTTTTAGAAAAGTACCGTTTTCTAGAGAATTATACATTGAAAGAGAAGATTTTTTAGAAGAAGCGCCAGCTAAGTTTTTCCGTTTGAGTTTAGGTAAAGAAGTCCGATTGAAAAACGCCTACATCATTAAAGGCGAATCTGTAGTGAAAGATGCTAATGGTAACATTACCGAAATTCACGTTTCGTATGACGAAGATAGCCGAAGCGGAAGTGGAAGTGAGGCTAGTCAACGAAAAGTGTCGGGAACCTTACACTGGGTATCAATTGCTCACGCGATAAAAGCCGAAGTTCGTTTGTACGATCGTCTGTTCATTGACGAAGCGCCAGACAGTCACAAAGAGAAGAATTTCTTGGAATTTATTAATCCAAATTCGTTGCAAATTAGCACAGGATTTGTTGAACCAAGTTTGAAAACGGTACAATCGGGCGATAAATTTCAGTTCCAACGTTTGGGTTATTTCAATGTGGATAAAGATTCAACCGCTGAAAATTTAGTTTTTAACAAAACCGTAGGATTGAAAGATGCTTGGGAAGAAAAAGGCAAGAAGGAAGAAAATGTATTGATGAACACTCAAAAAGAAATCAATAAATACGTTAAAGAAAAAGACGCTCCAGCCGCCGAAGCCATATTGAAGACAATTGTTGAGAACATCAAAACCATTGATAATTATAGCTTAGTGAACCAAACAATTGTGAAAAACATCAAAAACGACAATAATTCCTTATTGTTTGCCAATTTGATTTTAGAACATTCAGATAAAGTAAATCCAGCCGATATTGATTCAGAGGCATTATCAAAATTATATACGATGTCGTTGAAAAGTCAATTGGTTTTAGTTCGTATAGCTGTTTTGCAAAATTTAATTCACGACACGAATCATTTGGATAATTTTAAACCTATTTTATTTGAATTGAAAGCCACTGAAAAAAATGAAACTATTTTGTCTCTTTTGAATCAAATTTAAAAAATTTACCCTATCAATTTTATAAATTAAAAACCCGCTTATTAGTGGGTTTTTGTTGTTATAATCAATATTTATTATTGTTTAATTTTCAATTGATTTATCCAATTAAAAACAGCTTAAATAAATCGATTTTGAGCAACCTTTTTTCTTTTTACAACACTGAATACCATTTTGTAAAAAGAAAACATCTAAGCGTATCTATTTACTTTTTATCTTATAAAAAGACACTTTAACGAGTTCTTAACTCCCAAAAGAAAAAAATTGTTGTACCTTTAGTATAGAAACCGATAAAAAATAGAAATTATGTCAAATACTTCAGGAAATACTTTGATAGCACTATTAACAGGTGCGTTGATTGGAGCTGGAATTGGAATTTTGTTTGCGCCTGATAAAGGGTGTAGAACAAGAGAAAAAATTAAAGATGGTTTTCAAGATGCTAAAGATGATTTGAAAGATAAATTAGATCAAGTGTCAGAACAATTAAAAAATAAGTTTTCCAATACCAAAGAAGATTTAGAAGAATCGTTCGAGGACTTGGTGGCTAATGTGGGGTATAAAACCGAAGATCTTATTTCTTTTCTTGAGAAAAAATTGGACGATTTGAAAATGGCTCAGCCAGACAATAATTTTCCAGAATAATTGATTTAACTAAAATAAGTAAAATGGCATTTGAAGAAATAAAAAATCAAACCGAACAAATTCAAGAACACGCAAAAGGGTATATAGAAACCAATATTGAGTATTATAAACTTCGTGGTTTTAAAGTTTTGATGCAATCGACTACTATGATTGTTAAATTCCTTTTAATTGTACTTTGTTTGAGTATGGTAATTTTGTTTGTTTCTATTGCAGCGGCGTTTGCTATTGGAAGTTATTTCAACAATACTGCTGTGGGTTTTCTAATCGTTGGAGGATTTTATTTACTACTAACAGGCTTATTATTTTTGGTGAAAGATAAGATTGTGGAAGGACCCATTTTAGAGAAATTTTCAGCCATCTTTTTTAATGATTAATTATGTCTAAACACTATTCATCTTACGACCAAATTAATGCCGACTTAGAAATTCTAAAGCTGGAAAGAGAAATCCATTTGCAGCATATTTTGTTGAGCGTGGAAAAAACAAAAGAAACATTACAACCCGAAAACCTCTTTCAAGAGGCTTTAGCCTCTTGTAAAACCATGTTTTCTAATTCGTATATACGCATTTTACAACTAGCCATTCCGTATGTTATTGATTGGCTTATCCATAAAAAAAGAGGCAATTAAGCCTCTTTTATTTTTTGTATCAAGTCTAGAATTATAAACTAGCTATTGCTTTTTGAATTCGTTGAATGGTTGCTTGTTTTCCAATCAATTCAGCAATGTCAAATAGGTGAGGACCCTTTAAAGCACCTACTAAACTCAAACGAAACGGTTGCATTATTTTTCCCATTCCAATTTCGTTTGCCGTCATCCATTCTTTTACAACAGTTTCAATAGTTGCGGCCTTAAAATCTTCAATTCCCTCTAAAACAGCAATTAAATTTTGCATTAGCGCAGGAGTTTCTTCTTTCCAGTTTTTAGTCGCTTTTTCATCATAAGAACTTGGAGCTTCAAAAAAGTAGTCACTCAATTCCCAAAATTCAGAAACAAAATGCGCACGTTCTTTAATTAAAGAAACAATAGTAATTAATTTATTTTCTTCAACAGTAATTCCTTTTTCGGTCAAAATAGGAGAGAAGGCTTTCGCCAAATCAGCATCTGGGTGTTGTATCAAATATTGGTGATTGAACCATTTATTTTTTTCAGGATCAAATTTAGCTCCCGCTTTATGTACTCGATTTAAATCGAAATTTTGGACCAATTCTTCCAAAGAAAATAATTCTTTTTCGGTTCCGTCGTTCCAACCCAATAGGGCTAAAAAGTTAACTACGGCTTCTGGAAAAAACCCTTTTTCTCTGTAACCTGATGAAACACCTTCTTCGGTTTTCCATTCTAAAGGAAATACCGGGAATCCCATTTTGTCCCCATCTCTTTTGGATAATTTTCCGTTTCCAATAGGTTTTAGAATTAAAGGCAAATGGGCAAATTCGGGCGCTTCCCAACCAAAAGCACGGTACAATAAAACGTGCAACGGCATAGAAGGCAACCATTCTTCGCCACGAATAACATGTGAGGTTTCCATCAAATGGTCGTCCACAATATTCGCCAAGTGGTACGTTGGCATTCCGTCGCTTTTAAATAATACTTTATCGTCTAGTAAATTGGTTTCAAATTTTACGTCTCCGCGAATGATGTCATGCAAATGCAAGGTTTCGTTAACCGGAGTTTTAAAACGTATAACATACTCTTCACCTGCTGCAATTCTTTTGTCGGCGGCTTCTTTAGAAATCACTAACGAAGTATCTAGTTTTTCTCTATTGTGATGGTTGTAGATGAATGTTTTTCCTTGTTCTTCGTGTTTTTTTCTATGCGCATCCAAAGCTTCAGCCGTATCAAAAGCATAATACGCATTTCCAGAATTGATTAATTGATCTGCATATTGTTGGTACAACTCTTTTCTTTCGCTTTGGCGGTAAGGGCCAAATTTTTCATTTTTCCCTACGGTTTCATCAGGAGCAATTCCTAACCAATTTAAGGCTTCTAAGATGTATTCTTCGGCACCAGGAACAAAACGATTTTGGTCGGTATCTTCAATTCGTAAGAAGAAAGTTCCGTTATTTTTCTTGGCAAACAAATAATTAAATAAGGCGGTACGAACTCCGCCGATATGTAAAGGTCCTGTTGGACTAGGTGCAAAACGCACACGAATTGGCTTTGACATGATAGCTTTTTTTATCTTTTTATTCTTTTGCAAATATAGCTTCAAATTACTTGATATTTTGATTGATTTTTTAACAGTGGTGTATTCTTATAAATTGTTACTTTTATTGGTTAAAAATAAAGCCGACGTATTTGTCAA
The DNA here is from genome assembly GCF_024642105.1 of Flavobacterium sp. Taxonomy (GTDB): domain Bacteria; phylum Bacteroidota; class Bacteroidia; order Flavobacteriales; family Flavobacteriaceae; genus Flavobacterium. Next base: position 61,891 of record NZ_JAHEBT010000005.1, on the reverse strand, counting down.
CTGAAGGAATCATATATCGAAAATTAGAAGCTTTCATTCGGAAGTTTTACACCAATGAATTGATAAAGGGAATCATCTTCTTTTTCGGTTTAGGGCTGCTGTATTTTCTTTTCACTTTGAGTATTGAATATTTTCTTTGGCTGAAGCCAAATGCACGCACCGTTTTGTTTTGGGTGTTTATTTTGGTTGAATTGGTTTTGTTGATTCGGCTGATTTTGTTCCCCATTTTAAAGTTGGTTAAACTACAAAAGGGAATCGACTATCAACAAGCTTCTGACATTATTGGGAGCCATTTTAACGAAGTAGGAGATAAGTTGACTAACTTTCTTCAGTTGGCACAAAATGCAGCGCAATCGGAATTGTTATTGGCGTCGATTCAACAAAAATCAATCGAGTTACAACCTATTCCTTTTAGTAACGCAGTTAATTTTACGGCTAATAGGAAGTATTTGCCTTGGGTAGTAGCGCCCTTGGTTTTCATTTTGATTTTTTATGCAACAGGCAACGGCACTATTCTTACTCAAAGCCTTGACAGAGTCGTGCATTATTCTACAGCGTTTGCTCCGCCAGCACCATTCCAATTTCAAATCCTCAACACTACTTTAACCACCGAGGAAAATAAAGATTTTACAATTCGTGTACATACCGAAGGAAAAGTGGTTCCTGAGAAAATAATGATTTTTTTCAATAACGAAAGTTATTATATGGAAACCGTTCGTCCTGGCGAATTCCAATTTACAATTACCCATCCTAAGCAAGATTTGACTTTTCATTTGGAAGCGAATGAAATCAGTTCCAATGAGTATCAATTACAAGTAATTGCAGTGCCTTCGATAACCAATTTTGAAATGCAATTGCGGTTTCCATCGTATTTGAAAAAGAAACCCGAAACCCTTCAAGGAACAGGTAATGCTATAATTCCTGAAGGAACGCAAGTAGTATGGAAAATTACTACCCAAGCCACTCAAAAAATGAATTGGAAAAGTGCTGAAACTGCTGTTTCTTTTGCCAAAAAAGGGAATCAATTTATTTTGGCTAAAACTATTCTTCAAAACACAGAGTATCAAATTAGTAGTTCCAATGCTAATGCAAAACAGCACGAAAAATTATATTATCAACTTGCCGTGGTAAAAGACCAGTTCCCTGCCATTCAAGTCGGTCATGCTCCAGATAGTTTGAAGTTGGGAACCAATTATTGTGTAGGTCAAATTTCGGATGATTATGGGTTGTCTCGACTTCAAGTAGTGTATTATCCAAAAGACAAACCCGCCAATGCTAAACGTGGAACAATTGCAATTAAACCAGCGGCTTTTGACCAATTTATATTTTCGTTTCCAACTAATTTACCGGTTCTATCAGGGATTGTTTACGAGTACTATTTTGAAGTTTTTGATAATGATGCGATACATCATTTCAAACGAACTCAATCGTCTGTTTTTTCTTCTCGTCTGGCTACAGCCGAAGAGAAAGAAGAACAATCCTTGCAGCAGCAAAACGAAAACAGCAATGGATTAGAAAAGTCATTAAAAGCTCAGGAAAAGCAATTGGCTGATTTAGATAAATTAAAAAAATTAGGAAAAGAGAAGAATGAGTTCGAATTCAAAGAGCAACAAAAAGTAACGGATTTCTTAAAGCGTCAAAAACTCCAAGAACAAATGATGCAGGAATTTGCCGAGAAGATGAAAGCCAATTTAGAAAATTTTAAGTCGGAACAAAAAGATCCTTTGAAAGAAGACTTGGTAAAACGTCTCGAAAAAGCTACTCAAGAGTCAGATAAAAATAAAAAGTTGTTAGACGAACTTCAAAAACTAAATGACAAAATCGGAGCAGAGGAGTTGCTTCAAAAATTAGACAATTACAAACAGCAAAGTAAAAATCAAACTAAAAATTTGGCGCAATTGGTGGAGCTCACCAAGCGATTTTATGTAGAGAAAAAAGCCCAACAATTAGCGGCTAAATTAGATCAACTTTCAGACAAGCAAGAACAATTGTCTAACAAAGGAAAAGAAAATAAATCCGACAAGCAAGAAAGTATTAATGCGTCTTTTGATAAGATTCAACAAGAGCTGAAGGAACTTCAAAAAGACAATACCGAATTAAAAGCCCCATTGGATTTACCCAAACAAGAAGCTAAAGAAAAAAGTATTGACGATGATTTAAAAAAAGCGTTGGACGAATTGCAGCAAAATAACACTCCAAAAGCACAATCTAAGCAAAAATCAGCCGCCAATAAAATGAAAGAAATGTCTCAAAAAATGCAAGAGAGTATGGAGTCTTCTGAAATGGAACAATTGCAAGAAGACGTGAAAATGTTGCGTCAAATTACAGATAATCTTTTGGCTTTTTCTAACGCCCAAGAAGAGGTGATGAAACAATTTAAAGCGACGAAATCAGCTTCACCTTCGTTTAATAAAAATATAAAAATTCAACAGAATCTAAAACAACAATTCAAACACGTTGACGACAGTTTATTTGCGATGTCTTTGCGCAATCCTAAAATTGCCGAAGAGATTACCAAGCAGGTGGGTAATGTCGAATACAACATTAATAGCGCCATTGAAACCCTAACCAATTCTCAGTTTACTAAAGGGATTTCGCACCAACAATATGCCGTTTCGGATGCCAATAAATTAGCGGATAGATTGAGCGATATGTTGTTCAATATGCAACTATCTTTATCTGGAATGAGCAGCGGAAAACCAAAACCTGGACAAGGACAAGGAATGCAATTGCCCGACATTATTAAAAAGCAACAAGGCTTGGGCGAACAAATGAAGCAAGGAATGAAAGAGAATGGACAGCAAGGTAAATCTGGCAAGTCACAAAAGAACGGTCAAAGTGGAGAACAAGGCGAAGGCGATGCAGAGGTGATAATGCAACTTTATAAAGAGCAACGCAAACTTCGAGAAGCGCTGGAAAACGAATTAGAAAAGCAAGGGATTGGAAGTAAAGGACAGTCTGCTTTAGATCAAATGAAACAGTTGGAAAAGCAATTATTAAATAAAGGTTTTAAGAATGAAACGGTTCAAAAAGCAATCAACATTCAACAAGAATTGTTAAAATTAAAAACAGCGCTGCAACAACAAGGAGAAGAAAATAAAAGAGAATCAGAAAGCAATAAAAAACAATTTTCAAATTTGGCTAATGCTTTACCTAAGCCTTTGTTAGAATATTTGAATAGCATTGAGATATTAAATAGACAATCCTTACCTTTGCGCTCGAATTTTAATGAAAAGGTTCAAAATTATTTTAATAAAAAATGATCGATTTCAATTACGAAACCAACTTTACTTTAGAGAACGAAGACGTGATTTCTTCTTGGTTGTCTCAAGTAATTATTTCAGAAGACAAGAAGGAAGGGGAGATTAATTATATCTTTTGTGACGACGAATATCTTTTAAAAATTAATTTAGAATACTTAAACCACGATACGTTAACCGACATCATTAGTTTTGATTATTCGATGGGTAACGAACTAAATGGTGATATTTTTGTTTCAGTAGAAAGAGTACAAGACAACGCCAATGATTTTAAGGTTTCGTTTGAAGAGGAGTTAAAACGCGTGTTGGTTCACGGAGTGTTACACTACTGTGGATACAAAGACAAAACAGAAGCGGATGAGCAAGTAATGCGCTCTAAAGAAGATGAAAAATTAGCAATGTTTCACGTGGAACAATAGCTAGTAAGGCATAAATTAAAATCAAGATGTTTCACGTGGAACATCTGCAAAATATATTCAAATCACAATCCAATCAATAGGATTAAATCAATAAAAAATGTTTCTAAACGAGTATGATGTAATTGTTGTGGGTGCGGGTCACGCAGGCTGTGAAGCTGCTGCCGCTGCCGCTAATTTAGGTTCAACAACATTGTTGGTGACAATGAGTTTGCAAAACATTGCGCAAATGTCTTGTAATCCTGCCATGGGTGGAATTGCAAAAGGACAAATTGTACGCGAGATTGATGCTTTGGGTGGTTACTCTGGAATAGTGTCGGACAGAACCGCAATTCAATTTAAAATGTTGAATAAATCCAAAGGTCCTGCCATGTGGTCGCCACGAGTACAGAGTGATAGAATGCGTTTTTCTGAAGAGTGGAGAATGATGTTGGAGGCGACTCCCAATCTTGATTTTTATCAGGAAATGGTGAGTGGTTTGATTATTGAAAACGGGAAAATAAAAGGGATTAAAACAGCTCTTGGAGTGGAAATAAAATCCAAATCAGTGGTGTTGACCAACGGTACTTTTTTGAATGGATTAATTCATATTGGAGAAAAACAATTTGGTGGCGGTAGAGCAGGAGAGAGTGCAGCGTACGGAATTACAGAAGATTTAGTTAATGCGGGTTTTCAAGCGGGAAGAATGAAAACAGGAACGCCTCCACGAGTGGACGGACGCTCATTGGATTATTCTAAAATGAACGAAGAAAAAGGGGATGCTAAACCCGATAAGTTTTCATATTCTGATGTAACGTCTTCATTGATTCATCAAAGATCGTGTCATATGACTTATACTTCATTAGAAGTTCACGATATTTTAAGAGAAGGTTTTGATCGTTCTCCAATGTTTAATGGCCGAATTAAAAGTTTGGGGCCAAGATATTGCCCTTCAATTGAAGATAAAATCAATCGTTTTGCGGATAAAGAAAGACATCAATTATTTGTGGAGCCTGAAGGTTGGAAAACTTGTGAAGTGTATGTAAATGGCTTCTCTACTTCTTTGCCAGAAGACATTCAATTTAAAGCATTGAGTTCGGTAGCGGGATTTGAAAAAGTGAAATTTTTGCGACCTGGATATGCTATTGAATACGATTATTTTCCGCCTACACAATTGAAACATACCTTAGAAACCAAGTTGGTTGAAGGCTTGTATTTTGCGGGTCAAATTAACGGAACAACAGGATATGAAGAAGCTGCTTCTCAAGGATTAATGGCGGGAATTAATGCCCACTTAAAAGTACATGAAAAAGCGCCGTTAATTTTAAAAAGAGACGAAGCCTATATAGGTGTTTTAATTGATGATTTGATTACCAAAGGAACGGAAGAGCCGTACCGAATGTTTACTTCTCGTGCTGAATATAGAACCTTGTTGCGTCAAGATAATGCCGATTTTAGATTGACGCCTATGTCGTATGAAATTGGTTTGGCTTCTGAAGCACGTTTGCGCCGAATGGAATTTAAGTTAAACGAATCAGAGAAAATGGTGAATTTTTTCAAAGAAACAAGCGTTTCTGTGGCAGAAACGAACCCGATTTTAGAAGCAAAAGAAACAGCACCAATTTCGCAAGGCGATAAGATGTTTAAAATATTTTCGCGTCCTCAAATTGATTTAGAAGACATGTTGCAATTTGAAAAAGTTAAGACGTATATTGAAGAAAACAATCTAGATCAAGAGATTTTGGAACAAGCCGAAATTCAAGTAAAGTATTCGGGTTATATTGAAAAGGAAAGAAACAACGCAGATAAATTAACGCGTTTGGAAGAGGTTAAAATTCCGGAGGATTTTGATTATAACAAAATCAAATCAATGTCAATTGAGGCGAAACAAAAGTTAAGTAAAATTAAACCGGCTACAATAGCACAAGCTTCTAGAATAAGCGGTGTGTCACCGAGCGATGTTTCGGTTTTACTGATTTATATGGGAAGATAAATTGTTCCACGTGAAACTACGTCGTGAAGGCTTGTTTTTAAAAGGATTTAAATAAAAGAATATAATTTACAATGAATATTTCAAACAAAAAACATTTTCTTACTGTTACTGATTATTCTGTTTCCAAAGAAGTTTTTGACCTATATCAAGACGAAGAGTTGGACATGTTGATTACGCATCCACAACCTAGTTTAGATGTGCTTGGAAAGTATTATGAAAGTGCCGATTATATTTCGCACACAGACAGCAAACGTTCCTTGTTTGAAAAAGCCTATCATTTTGTAAAATCGATTGCTTTAAAAAATAAACTGAATTTAATCAATTCGTTGCAACCCAATAAAGGACGAATTCTTGATATTGGAGCAGGTACAGGAGAGTTTCTTTCGGTAGCTCAACAAGATGGTTGGCAAACCACCGGTGTAGAACCTAGCGACAAAGCAAAACAAATTGCCATTAACAAAGGCGTTTCTTTTGTAGAAGCGATTGCTCAATTAGAAGATCGTTCGTTTGATGTGATTACAATGTGGCACGTATTAGAACACGTTCCCGATTTGGATCACCAAATAAAAGAATTGAAGCGATTGTTAAAACCAACTGGCTCTTTAATTATTGCAGTTCCTAATTTCAAATCTTTCGATGCACAACATTATGGAAAATTTTGGGCGGCTTATGATGTGCCGATTCACTTTTGGCATTTTTCTAAAATAGCGATCCAAAAATTATTTCAGAAAGAGCAAATGGAATTAGTCAAAATTCTTCCGATGAAGTTCGATTCGTTTTATGTGAGCTTATTATCCGAAAAATACAAAACAGGAAGAATGAATTTTATAAAAGCATTTTTCATCGGATTATGGTCTAACATCAAAGCACACTCTGATTTGGAGTATTCCTCACACATTTATGTGCTTAAAAACTGGTAAAATCTATTTAAAGCGCTTTTAAGGCGCTTTTTTTATTAAAAAGAGGTTTGCATTATCTTTTTTAAGAACGTTTTTTAAAACGATTAATACGAATCCAATTTTAATAGCTTTGACTTATGACAAGAATGATTGGTATAATAAAAATTGATGTACCAAATAATACAGCATTTTTCTAAGTTTTTGTTGAGGCTATCTATTTTTTTATATTTTTGTCTGATACACTTAAAATTTACAAATTCACAAAATGAAAAAAGTATTAGTAATTATTGCACTTTCAATTTCAGTTATTGCTTGTGACAAAAAAGCAGAAGTTAAAGAAGTTAAAACCGCTTATGTTGACACTTCAGAATTAATGAAAGAATACACCGAGGCAAAAGACCTTGAAGCAAAATACAAAGCACAAGCAGAGGAAAAAGGAAGATTGTTAGAAGCTGAAATAAATCGTTTCAAACAAGAAGCTGGAAACTTTCAAGCGCAAGCACAAGCTAACGGTCAGGCTTGGGCACAACAAAAAGGGGCTGAATTACAAAAAAGAGAGCAACAATTGGGTTATGCACAACAACAATTGTCTCAACAATTGCAACAAGAAAGCGGAAAAGAAATGGATTCTTTGGTTTCTGGTGTGAAAAAATTCATCAAAGCCTACGGAAAAGAAAAAGGATACTCATATATCTTTGGAACGGGTGATGTAGCATCTGTTTTATATGCCGAAGATCAATATGATATCACTAAAGATTTAATCAAAGCATTAAACGAAAAATACAAAGCAGGTGGAGCTAAAGAAGAAAAAGCGCCAGCTAAAAAATAAATGCAATTTACTTCTCAAAAATGCCTTCATCTTGAATTAGATTGAAGGCATTTTTTTTTGCATCAAACTTCTCAGGCAATCTTTATTTTCAATATTTTAGCATTCTCAAATCTATCCGCCCTATGCAAACCATTTCCGAAGCCGCCGCTTACACCTTACGATTTATCAATCAGACGCAACGGTCTGTTTTTCTTACCGGTAAAGCCGGGACCGGAAAAACTACACTTCTTCGCGAAATTATTGAAACGACTCATAAAAACACGGTTGTAGTCGCGCCTACAGGAATTGCGGCTTTGAACGCAGGCGGAGTTACTATTCATTCCCTATTTCAACTGCCTTTCGGCGGATTTCTTCCGGATAATTCTGCACCTGATTTTTCAGAAAGCACCAAGTTTGAGACCAAAGCTACTTTACGTCGCCACTTTAAAATGAGCGGTTTGAAAAAATCGGTAATTCGAAATATGGAATTGTTGATTATTGACGAAGTAAGTATGTTGCGTGCTGACTTACTAGATGCTATGGATTTTATGATGCAAACGGTACGCAAAAAAAACAGTCCGTTTGGTGGCGTTCAGGTTTTGTTTATTGGTGACTTATTGCAATTGCCTCCTGTAATTCGAGATGACGAATGGCGCACCTTGAAAAACTATTACAAAGGAAAATTCTTTTTTCATTCGCAGGTGGTGCAACAAAATCCGCCCTTATATATTGAGTTGGATAAAATCTTCCGCCAAACGGATGATGCGTTTATTTCGGTTTTGAATAACCTGCGCAACAATCAAATTTCGAAAGAAGATATTGCCACTTTAAATCAATATGTTCAGCCTAATTTTGATTTGAAGGCCAATAAAGGGTATATTACTTTGACGACTCACAATGCCAAAGCAGATACGATGAACACTGAAGCTTTGGAGGCTTTAGAGGGCAAAGAATGGTTGTATTCTCCAGAAATAACGGGTGATTTCCCAGACAAAATTTATCCGGTAGATGAAGTATTGCGTTTGAAAGAAGGGGCGCAAATTATGTTTGTTAAAAATGATTTGTCTTTCGACAAAAAATATTTCAACGGAAAAATGGGCGTGATTAAATCCCTTTCTACCAAAGAAATTCTAGTGCATTTTCCCGAAGAAAACAAAACGATTGAAGTTGAAAAATACGAATGGCAGAACATCCGCTACAAAGTAAACGATACGACCAAGGAAATCGAAGAAGAAGTCTTAGGCACGTTTGTGCATTACCCCATCAAACTAGCGTGGGCAATTACGGTCCATAAAAGTCAAGGACTAACGTTTGATAAAGCAGCACTCGATGTATCGCAAGTTTTTCTACCCGGACAAGCGTATGTGGCTTTATCGCGTTTGCGTTCGTTAAAAGGGCTTATTTTGCTTTCTCCACTGCAAATGAATGGCATTTCTAACGATCAGGACGTAATGGATTATTCGTTGAACAAAGCTTCGGAAACGCATTTAGAAAACGCATTGCACTTTGAAACGAAGAATTTTATCCATCAGTATTTGGTTCAAACCTTTGAATGGGCTGATTTAGCTCAAGAATGGCGCAACCATCAATATAGTTATAACGATAAATCGGAGGTGTCTTCTAAGGCCAAATATTCCTATTGGGCCAAGGAACAAACCGAAAGAATAGACAAAGTGGTTGAGCCCGCTAAAAAATTCATTCAGCAATTGAATGTGCTTTTTAGACAAGAAACGGTTGATTTGAATCACATTTCGGAACGAATCCAGGCGGCCTATACCTATTTTATGGATCCTATGGATGAGTTGGTTTTTGAGATTTTGTGGAAACTAGAAGAAGTGAAGCGACTTAAAAAAGCCAAGGCGTATTTTGACGAATTGGTGCTTTTAGAAGAGCTTCAAACCAAAGCTGTTTTGAGATTAATGAAGGCCAAACTTTTGATAGAAACTGTTGTGTCGGGCGAAACTATTTCGAAAGAAAAGTTGACTTCGCCTGAAATAAAAATGTATGTCAGTCGAAAAGTAGCCGCCATTCAAGCTACCTTTAAAAAGGTAAATACCAACTTGATTGAAGACGACTTAGACGAAGAACGCTATCTTCCTAAAAAGAAAACAAAATCGTCCACCAAGAAAACCACGGTGGAAGAAACATTTGATTTGTGGAAACAAAATAATTCAATTGCTGAAATCGCCTCAATTAGAATGTTGACTAAACAAACGATTTACGGTCATTTCGTTCGTTTGATACAAACTGAGATGGTGGCCATTGAAGACCTTATTCCTTCGGATAAATTAGATCAACTTGCTGCTGCATTTGAAGGTTATAAAGAAGAATCCTTGAATGCCTTAATGGAAAAATACGGTGATACATTCAGTTGGGAAGAAGCCCGAATGTTCAAAGCTAGTTTGAATATATAATAAATAAAAAAACCGCCTTTTGAGGCGGTTTGTGTTTTTATAACGATTCAATTAAAATCCAAGCTTCAGGATTTTCTTTTGCTCTGATTTCATTTTTCAATTTTTCAGCTTCAGTATAAGTAGAAAAACTTCCGTAAAGTACGGGATATAAACCGTGTTTGTTACGCTCAATTCGTTTGGCTTTGTATCCTTTTTCACTTAAATCCTCAAAAATGCGTTGTGCATTGGCTTCGTCTCTAAACGCTCCCGCCATAATGTGATACGGCAACTTACCTTCTTTAACAGTAAGCGTTACGGCAGGAATAGGACTTTCGATAAAAAAAGTAGCCTCTTGTATTTTGTTTTGAACCTGTCTTTGAACGGCAGTTTCTACAATAATTTTTTGAGTTTCTATTTCATTTTGATAAATAGGGTAACCCACCGTAGCAGTTAAACCCAATCCTAGAACAAAAATCGCAGCATACTTCAAGAAAGTAGAGTTGTTTTTGTGTTCTGGAACCAATTGAATTGCTTCCGTTTCTTCTAATGCTTCTAATTGTTGTTCGAAAATTTCTCTTTTTACCAACGGAGAAACAAACGGACTTAAACCAAAAGAACTGCTTAAATAATTGGTTTGATCGTGCGGAGTGAAAATTAAATTTCTATCGGCATTCAGGCAAAAGTCACCTACGTTTTTGATAGAAAAAACCCCAGTTTCTTGCAAGGTTTTTTTCCAATTGAACACTTCGTATTGAATAGCGCTAACCGCATATTCATAAGAGGTTTTTTCAGTCTGTGCAATATGATTTGCCAATAACCCATCGTTATTTTTTAGATAGGCATTGAAAGAAATAAGTTTCTTTGGAGGAAAAAACGAGTGGGAACTTTCCACTAATTGAGCGGATTGGATTTCGGTTAAAAAGGCTCCAAAACCAGGCACTGTTACACATTGATAACGGTACAAAAGTTGCGCGATGTAATTTTCGATTTTCATAGTAACAAAGTTATGCAACGAAAATAGTTATCAAAATTTTATTCACAATTTTTATTAACAATCGGAATTATTTTTACAGCTATTTCTTTTTCAGGGAGTTAATTAATAACAGCTATTTTTAAAAAGAGCGTAAAACCAATTTCTTGTACTAATTTTTAGTAAAAAAGAAATGCTTTTCAGACTTTATAACTACATTTAGGCTCCAAATTGACCCCCAATGAATGACCAAGAATTATTTTATTTACTTGCCTTACAACGCGTAGAAGGCGTAGGCGATATTATCGCAAAAAAATTGCTCACGCATTTTGGCTCTGCCGAAGCGGTATTCAAAGCCAAATCGTCGCAATTAGCTTCCATTGACGGAATAGGAACTATTCTGTTGAAGAATTTCAAAGATCAATCTGTTTTTGCGAAAGCAGAACGTGAATTACATTTCATCGCTTCTAATCAAATAAACGTAACTACTTTTCAAGATATCGATTATCCAGAACGGTTGAAACATTGTTTTGACAGTCCGCTCGTGTTGTTTAGTTCCGGCAATATCGACTTGAAAAATAATAAAACGATTAGCATTGTGGGTACGCGTCAAATTACTTCGTATGGTTTAGAGTTTTGTCGCAAATTTATCGAAGAGCTAGTACCTTTGAATCCCGTTATTGTTAGTGGATTTGCTTATGGAGTGGATATTGTGGCACATCAATTAGCTATGGAAAATAACCTTCAAACAGTTGGAGTAGTAGCGCATGGGTTGAACCAAATTTATCCCAAAGCCCATAAAAAATATGTAGCCAAAATGGAAGAAAATGGGGGTTTTATGACCGAGTTTTGGAGTTCGTCCAATCCAGATAAAGAGAATTTTGTGAGAAGAAACCGGATTGTGGCAGGAATGACCGAAGCAACGATTGTCATCGAATCGGCAGAGCGTGGCGGTTCTTTGATTACGGCTAATATGGCGAATGAGTACAACCGAGATGTATTTGCTGTTCCGGGGCGAGTGACTGATAAGTACAGTCAGGGATGCAATACGTTGATTAAAACTCAAAAAGCCAATGTCCTTACCAGTGCTGCTGACTTGATTTATATGCTGAATTGGGACTTAGAAAAAGACGTTAAATCGGTTCAAAAACAACTCTTTGTAGCTTTGGACGAAGACGAACAAAAAATCTATGATTATCTTTTAAAAACAGGCAAAGAATTGCTTGATGTTATTGCGCTGCACTGTGATTTCCCTATTTATAAAATATCGGGAATCTTGTTAAATATGGAGTTGAAAGGCGTGATTAGGCCTTTGCCAGGTAAGCTTTTTGAAGCAATTTAATTTACGATTTACGATATTGGATTTACGAGGTGGAACACAGATATGAAAAATTCGGGAAATCAAGAAATTTAACCACATAGAAACATAGATTGAAAATGCAACTAAAAAGAAGGGATAGAAATAACTCTATTTTTCACAAAGCTATGTAAAAGTAAAACGTCTATCTCATTACTTTAATAAGTATCCTTTCTATGTATCTAAATGGTGAAAAAGATTTAACCTTCGTCGGGATGATAACGGATTAATCAACTTAATTTCTTAATGGTTCAAATAATTTAGCGCCCTAGTGTCTTCGTGGCAAAAATTAATTTTCGAAGCCCAGTTTCTCTCTCACTTTTGCTAAAACGCCATTGGCTACATTACTCGCTTTTTGAGCGCCTTTTCGAAGTAATTCATCGACCTCAGTTAAGTTGCTCATGTAGTAATTGTATTGCGATCTTTCGTTTTTGAATTTTTCCATAATTAGATCAAACAAAGCTTGTTTGGCGTGACCGTAACCATAATTTCCGCCTAAATAATTGGCTTTCATAGTTTCGATTTCACTTTCAGAAGCTAGAAGTTTGTAAATAGCAAATGCATTGCAACTGTCTGGATTTTTTGGATCTTCTAATGGTGTACTATCCGTTTCTATGCTCATAATTTGCTTGCGCAACGCTTTGTCGTCTAAGAAAATATTGATAACATTATTAGCGGATTTACTCATTTTTCCACCATTGGTACCCGGAATAAGCATACTATCTTCTTGTATTTTGGCTTCAGGAATAACAAAGGTTTCGCCCATTTGGTGGTTGAAACGAGAGGCTACATCGCGAGTAATTTCAAGGTGTTGCAATTGGTCTTTTCCCACAGGAACAAACTCAGCGTTATACAACAAAATATCCGCTGCCATCAACATAGGATAGGAAAATAATCCTGCATTCACATCGTCTAAACGATCCGATTTATCTTTGAAAGAGTGTGCCAAAGTCAATCGTTGGAACGGGAAAAAACAACTCAAATACCAAGACAATTCAGCGGTTTGAGGCACATCCGATTGTCTATAAAACACTACTTTTTCTACATTTAATCCACAGGCTAACCATGCTGCTGCCGTGCTGTACGTATTAGCGCGTAAGGTTTCGCCGTTTTTTATTTGGGTAACCGAATGCAAATCAGCAATGAAAAGAAACGATTCGTTTGCTGGATTGTTGGACAATTCAATTGCAGGGATGATTGCACCTAATAAGTTTCCTAAATGGGGAGTTCCTGTACTTTGAACCCCTGTAAGTATTTTTGCCATTGTTGTTTTTTCTTGCGCGCAAAGTTCGCAAAGTTTGCTTCATTTTCGCAAGCTTTCGACGGATTTTTTAAACCTACACCAATTTTGGTTACTGAAAAGTAGTCTGAAGCACTTTTAGCATGGTAGGAGTGGACCAAGTTCCCGCTATAGTTTTTCTTCGAACGGTGAATTCAGGATGCGTTTTGTCTTTTGCTGAAGAAAGGATAAAAGCGAGTTTGAAATGTTCGGCTCTGAGTTTTGAAATGGCATTTTGGTTCCATAATCCAAAAGGGTATGAAAAATAATCAACGGGTTGACCAATCAGGTTTTCCAGTTGTTTTCGAGGACGAATTAATTGAGTATTCCAGTCATTTTCGGTATAATGAGTGACTGCCGTGTGGTCCCAAGTATGTAAGCCAATAGTGTGTCCTGTTTGAGATAAAATTTTGATTTGATTTTTAGTCATATAGCCCGGTTTTCCTATTGAAACGGTCATAATAAAAAACACGCCTTTGAAGTGGTATTTGTTCATTTCGGCTACAGCCAAGGTAAATTGTTCGGCACGAGTATCGTCAAAAGTAATGAGAATGGGTTTTGGTGGCAATGGTACGTTGTGAATTAAATAGCGGTACAATTCGTCAGGAGAAATGGTTTGGTAGCCGTTTTGGTATAGGGCTTTCATTTGTTCTGCAAATCGTTTGGGAGTAGTGGTGTAGGCTTTGACATCGGGACTTGCCTTGGCACTAAAATTTTTAATATTGTGGTAGCACAAAATGGGTACTTCTTTTTTGTTATTGGGTTTTGTGTAGCAAGACCAGCTAATGGTCAAAAAGGAAAAAATAACACCTAAAATAAGACTCTTTTTCATAATTATTGGTATTGAATGTAAATGGGTTTAGGCTTGAATCGGAGCAGTTCTTCGGGAGAGTACAAACCAGCGCTATTCCCTTTAGTGTCGTTTTTATAGAATAATTTGAAACCTGTAAATTGAACGGGTTCTTTAAAAATATAATCGTGGTAGGTTGATTTTTTTAAGGTTTTGTTGCCAAAACCATCCATATTCATCACGACCTGAACTTCGGGAAGTGGTTTGATTTTTTTATAATCAGTGACCATTTTTTGGGTAAACCGATGTACAATTAGCACTTTTGGAGGCAGTTTATTTTCACGGACAATTTGAGCTAAAAACCGAATGGCATAATTGATATCTTCTGCCGAGTAGGTTCCGATTTTGGTTCCTGGAGGAGCTTCATTTTTCATTGAAAATTCAGGGTCAATGCCCAAATGAACAAACGGTAGTTGTAGGTATTTGACCAAGGTGGGTAATTCATCTTGCAAGGTACTATGCCCCACTTGTACATCTAAAAAAACAAGTCCGTTAATTTCGTTTGCCCAAGATAGTACAATATCAATTTGGTGGTGCGGCATTCGCAATCGATGGGTGTTGCTTTTTCCGGGGGCGTTTTGTGCGGTAATAGCGATGTAATGTAGTGCAGGAATGGTGGTTACAGAAGGATCGGCTTTGTGCCATCGGTTGACTTCGTAATTTAGTTTTTGGAGCATTTGTTGTTTCGGTAATTCGCCTAAAACGCCCATTCGTTTGGAATACAAATTGCCGTAAAATGCCACGATGCGATGGTAAGGCAAAATAGCCCCAGCTAAGGGACAAGCCGTTTTTACTGGCCATCGTCCTGAAGCGTCTTGGTTGCTCAAAGCCCAAAGCCGTTGGTTGTAATCAACAGTGTCAATTGTGGTAGTAATAGACTCTTTTACAATCGAATCCTTTACAATTGTTGTGGTTTTTTTTCCTTTTGAAATGATCGCAGGTGCCGTGCGTCCTTTTTCGCAACTGATTACTACTAGTAAAACAGCCAAAAACAACAGCAAAAGCAGCACCTGTTTCATTAGTTTAATTTCCTTTTGATTAAAGATACTATGAGTTTTTAATTGCTAAATTTATTTAAGACCAACAGCTTTTTTTCTCGTTTAAATGCATAAAAAAAAGACCTAAATACTTAGGCCTTTTTTTATTGATGTTACGTTTTTTGACTGATGTATCTAATTCTTGTTCTCGATTAATTTGTGGTAGTAAATATAAGAAACAGCTAAAACCCCTAGAACTACCAACGGGAAAAAGGTTTGTCCATTGATACCATCAACAGCACCGTGACTGATTGATGCAAATAGAAAGTCAAAAGCAAAACCCGCATACGCCCATTCTTTTACTCGTTGAGGAACTTGAGGGATAATTAAAGTAAGCACTCCTAAAACTTTAAAAACGACCAAGGCATTTCCAAAATACTCAGGATAACCTAAATGCCTAATTCCTTCTTTTGCTAGTTCTGTTTGTGAGGTCAAGGCAGGTAGTAGCCCTTCAAATAAAGCAATTAGAGTGGTTGCTGTCCAAAAAATAATTTTTTCTTTTTTCATTTTACTGGATATTATTTCGCTAAATAACTATTGTTTTCCAATTTCACATCCGCCATTAAACCGCTTGGGTCAAGGGTGATTTTTTTGATGCTTGCTTTGGGTTTCGCAATGCTAAATTCAAAAGTAGGATAGGCCCAAGCCCAGTCGTTTAAAACCGTTCTTTTAATGGCAGGAGTTGGGTTTTCTTTTTCAAAACTCATCAAACGCAACGGGATATAGAAACTTTCTGAAGTACCATCTGCATATTCTACTAGTACATCGATAGGCATTGGCATTCTTCCTATTCGCTCTAGCGTTACCGTAGTGTTTGCAGCATTGTCTTTTACCTCTTTAATGCCGTAATCAATAGTGTTAGTCGTTTCTGTCCAGTCTAATAAGTACCAATCCAAATTAGCGCCTGTAACACGTTCTGCAGAACGTTTGATATCGTTGGGTGCAGGGTGTTTGAATTTAAAATCAGTATAGTATCGGTGCAATGTTTCTTTTAATTCTTCTTCTCCAATCAAGTAACCCAATTGCGATAAAAAGATACTTCCTTTTACATAAGACGAAATGCTGTACGAGCGGTTTTCATCGTAGCGATCGCCATGGGTGCTTTGCGGTTGTTCTTTGCCAGATTCCACTAATTTGGCGTAGGCCATATAACTTCCTTTGAACGGATTGGCAACTTTCTTTTCGGAAAATTCGTTAAGTGCTAAATCTTCAATAAACGAAGTAAAACCTTCGTCCATCCAAGGGTGTTTGGACTCGTTAGAAGCTAGAATATGTTGGAACCAAGAATGTGCTAACTCGTGTGCCGCTGTTCCCGAAATACCCTCAAAACTTCCGTTTCCTAGCATCAAGGTACACATGGCATATTCCATTCCGCCATCGCCTCCTTGGATAAAAGAATATTGTTTGTATGGGTAGTTCCCTACGGTGGTATTGTAAAAGCCCATCACTTTAACCATTAGTGGTTGTAGTTTCTTCCAATTTTCAATAATCGCAGGATTGTTTTTGTACAAAAAGTGAATCGCCACACCGTTTGGTCCTTGAACTACATCGTGAAGGTAGTTTTTATCAGCTGCCCAAGT
This sequence comes from Flavobacterium sp., assembly GCF_024642105.1. Lineage (GTDB taxonomy): Bacteria > Bacteroidota > Bacteroidia > Flavobacteriales > Flavobacteriaceae > Flavobacterium. Next base: position 45,070 of record NZ_JAHEBT010000005.1, on the reverse strand, counting down.
AAAATCATGAACCATTGGCGCTACAAAATGCCAAGTTAGGGTTTTTGTTTTCTTGGTTTGCGCTACGGTAATTCCTGCATCTTGGTAACCATAGCCAATTTCGTTCTTGTTTTGTAAATACCCAGAACCACCTAAAATATAATTAGAATCAATAGTAATATTCACATCAAAATTTCCCCAAACACCATGAAATTCTCTGGCGATATAAGGATCGGCGTGCCAACCTTCAAAATCGAATTCGGCTAATTTTGGGTACCATTGTGCCATAGATAACTCCACACCTTCGGCATTATTTCTTCCCGAACGACGAATTTGAACCGGCACTTGGCCATCAAAATCCAAACTGAAAGTAGTTTTTGAATGAGGGAGTATTGGTTTTGCCAAAGTCACTTCTAAGATAGTTCCCACTTCTTTTGCCACAGCAGTTTGTCCGTCTTGTTTGAAATTAGCAACGTGCAAATATCCAATTTCATTGGGTTGCAACGTTTTGATTCGGCTTTCTTTAATTTCGGTTTCGCCCACTTTTATTTTGCGAACCATTCTGGCGTCTGGATCTTTGATGCTTTGGATTCTGGCGTCCATTTCGCTTCCCGGTTGAAAAGCATTGTTGTACAAATGGTAATACACTTTTCGCAAAGTATCTGGTGAATTATTGGTGTACACCAATTCTTGTTTTCCTTTGTATTGATAGGTTTTTACATCCATTTTCACGTCCATTTTATAATCGACATGTTGTTGCCAATAGGATGTGTTTTGTGCTATTCCGGTTATTCCAAAAGAAAAAGCAGCGATTAGAAGGAGGTTCTTCATGGTATAAAATAAAAAGAAGGTGTCTAAAAAGTCTAATTCCTGTCAAACTGAACTTGATTGCTTCGCCTGTTCGCTAGCGCTCGGGTCAGTTTCTTTAAATTATAGATTCCGAAATAAATTCGGAATGACAAAATTCATCTTTTTCAGACACCCTCGAGTTAATGTTAATTTTGAATTATTTTTTTGACATTTTTGCAGCCATTTGCAAAGCGTTGTAGGCATTTACAATTTTTCCTGATTTAGAAAGTGCCGAAAACGGACGTGTATCTGCTGGTTTTCCACCTACAATTACATCGCTTTCAATTGCTACTCCAGAATCCATCAAAATATGTTTCACTTGTTTAGCCGATAATTTTGGGTAGTACGAACGAATCAAAGCGGCTACTCCAGCTACGTTTGGCGATGCCATTGAGGTTCCTTGTAAAAAGCTGTATGTGTTTTTTGGAGTAGTTGCATAAATTTTTACACCAGGCGCAAAAACGTCTACATTTATTTTTCCAATGTTAGAAAAACGAGCCACTACTTTGTTTCCGTATTCGTAGTTTAAGGCTCCAACCGTGATTACATTGTCAGCAAACTCAGTTACTTTATCATCAGAATCATTAGGAAAATTGTCGTTGTAATCAATGTCTTTAGCATCATTTCCAGCGGCGTGAACTATTAAAACGTCTTTCTTTTCAGCATATTTAATAGCGTCGTACACCCATTGTTTTTGGGGAGAAAATGGTTTTCCAAAACTTCCGTTGATTACTTTAGCTCCGTTATCTACTGCATAGCGAATCCCTAATGCAATGTCTTTGTCGTATTCGTCTCCATCAGGCACGGCACGCACCGTTAAAATCTGAACGTTATTAGCAATTCCGTCTCCTCCAAGATTGTTGTTTCTTCCTTGAGCTACAATTCCAGCCACGTGGGTTCCGTGACGCGCTTCTTCTTTATCTGGGCCAATAACATTATTGTTTCCGTATTTAGTATTGGTGATGTCGTTAGGATTGTCTCCCAACACTTTACGGTAATCGGTTTTAAGATTATCTCCATTTAGCAAAGTAACGAATCCGTCTAATTGTTTCTGAATGGCTTCTTTCAATTCAGCAATTGGCATTCCAAAAGACAACATTTTTTGCATATCAGCTTTGCTTTTTTGGATTGCCGGTACTTCAGAGTTAATTGCGTTTACTTCCTCAGTAGTGTAGGTGGTTTTTCCTAAATGTTTGCTCAAGGCAGCATCGCCTTCGGTAAGAGTTACCAACATTTGTTCCAAACGCGCCTTCCCTTGAGTGGCTTCGGCTACTTTTTTATCGTTCATCGCTTTAGCAGCCAAATAGGTTTTTTCGTCAACCAATGATTTGTCTTTGATGATGCGCTCGTATTCTACATTTTCTTTAGTGATGTCGCCCAAAAAGTTCCATCCGTGAATATCATCGATGTATCCGTTTTTATCATCGTCAATTCCGTTTCCAGGAATCTCTTTTTTATTGGTCCAAACTACTGATTTTAAATCTTCGTGCTCAATATCCACACCCGAATCTACAATCCCCACAACAACAGGAACGCCTTTTTTGCCTTTTAATAATTCCGCATACGCCTTATCTACGCTCATTCCCGGAATCGTGTCTTTGGCTAAATCCAAATGACTCCATCGGTTCAATTCAGTTTCTGTTAGTTTCGCTTTTTTAGTAACAGTTTGCGCAGTTGCCGAAAACGACAAACCAGCCATCACAACAAGTGATAAAAGGGATAAGTTTATTTTTTTCATCGGGTTGGTTTTTAATGATTATTCAAAAATACTTTTATTTCTGTAAATTAATCGCAACGATTAACTTTATTTTAATATTTCGTCCGCAGAAAACACATCTTTTAGTCGAACACCTCTTTCTGTTTTTTCCACCGTAATAATTTCGTTATGTGCGTCGTGTTGCAAGAACAAATAGTACTTATTTTCGGCTGCGGCATTCATAAATTTTGTTTTTTCAGGCATAGTCAATAGCGGTCGTGTGTCATAACCCATCACATACGGAATAGGAATGTGTCCGGCTGTCGCCAATAAATCAGCACAAAAAACAATGGTTTTGTCTTGGTATTGCAAGTGCGGAATCATTTGCTTTTCGGTGTGACCGTCTACAAATAAAATTCCAAAACCCAATTCGGATTTCACTAAAAAATCTTCTTCAGGTCTTTGAATAAAACGCAATTGCCCGCTTTCTTGCATGGGTAAAATATTCTCTTTTAAGAAAGATGCTTTTTCTCTCACGTTGGGTTGGGTTGCCCATTGCCAATGGTTTTCATTGCTCCAAAAGATAGCATTTTTAAAAGCGGGTTCGTAGCCAGTTCGGTCTTTGTTCCATTGAATACTTCCGCCACAATGGTCAAAATGCAAATGCGTCATAAACACATCCGTAATATCATCGCGCTGAAAACCGTATTTTGCCAAGGATTTATCCAAAGAATGGCTTCCCCAAAGGGAATAATAGCCAAAAAATTTATCCGATTGTTTGTTGCCCATTCCGGTATCAATCAAAATCAACCGATTTCCGTCTTCAATCAGCAAACAACGCGCTGCAATATCAATCAAATTGTTGTCGTCTGCAGGATTGGTTTTGTTCCAAATGGTTTTTGGCACCACGCCAAACATAGCGCCACCATCGAGTTTAAAATTTCCAGTTTCTATAGGGTATAGTTTCATCACTTTTTCAATTAAAACTGTTGCAAATTACTAAATAGTTTCGTTCCAATTCTGGAAATCAATTTTTTCTATGCTAACATTAGTTATAAAAATCCTATTGCGTATGGCAATTCCTTTAAAAGGTATTATCTTTGTCCTTTATTTAGAAAAAATAAAAATAACAATATTCAGCACATGATAAAAGTTTCAGATACTGCCAGCAAAAGGATCATCGATATGATGCGAGAAGACGGTTTTGATGCTACCCAAGATTACGTTCGAGTGGGCGTGAAAAGTGGTGGTTGTTCGGGCTTGTCTTATGAATTGAAATTCGACAAAGAACTCACCGAAAACGACAAAGTTTTTGAAGATAATAACGTGAAAATTGCCGTAGAGAAAAAATCATTTTTGTATTTAGCAGGAACGGTTTTGGAATTTTCAGGAGGATTAAACGGAAAAGGATTTGTGTTCAACAATCCCAACGCAAGTAGAACTTGTGGGTGTGGGGAGTCTTTTTCTCTATAAGATTAAATAATTTAATTATTTGAACCATTAAGAGATTAAGATAAATTAAGACTTAATGAATCGTAATCTCTTAACGGTTTTAAAAAAAATACAATGTCAAAATATACTGAAGACGATTTAAAAATTGAACTCGAAAACAAGGAGTACGAGTACGGATTTTATACTGAACTTGATTCGGAGACCTTTCCTATTGGGTTAAATGAAGATATTGTACGCGCTATTTCTAAGAAAAAAGAAGAGCCGCAATGGATGACCGATTGGCGTATTGAGGCGTTTCGTGCTTGGGAACAAATGGAGGAACCAGAATGGGCCAATGTTCATTATGAAAAACCCGATTTTCAAGCTATTTCGTATTATTCGGCACCCAAAAAAGTCGATCCAAACAAAACGCTAGGCGATGTAGATCCGGAACTTTTAGCGATGTACAAAAAGTTAGGAATTTCTGTCGATGAGCAAAAAATGATGAATAATGTGGCGATGGATATTGTTGTGGATTCGGTTTCAGTAGCTACAACTTTCAAGAAAACATTGGCCGAAAAAGGCATTATTTTTATGAGTATTTCCGAAGCTATTCGCGAATATCCAGAGTTAGTTCAAAAATATTTGGGTACCATAGTGCCGCAAAAAGATAATTTTTATGCCGCTTTAAACTCGGCGGTATTTTCAGATGGTTCGTTCTGTTACATTCCAAAAGGAGTCAAATGCCCAATGGAATTATCGACTTATTTCCGAATCAATCAAGCAGGAACAGGACAATTTGAACGCACGCTTTTAATTGCTGACGAAGGTAGTTATGTGAGTTATTTGGAAGGTTGTACAGCACCAAGTCGTGACGAAAACCAATTGCACGCTGCGGTGGTAGAATTAATTGCGATGGAAGATGCCGAAATCAAATATTCTACGGTTCAAAACTGGTATCCTGGAAATAAGGAAGGAAAAGGTGGGGTTTTTAATTTTGTAACCAAAAGAGGTTTGTGCGAGAAAAACGCCAAAATTTCGTGGACACAAGTAGAAACGGGTTCGGCTGTAACTTGGAAATACCCTTCAGTAGTATTGAAAGGAGATAATGCAGTGGGCGAATTTTATTCGATTGCCGTAACCAATAATTTCCAACAAGCAGACACAGGAACGAAGATGATTCATTTGGGTAAAAACACCAAATCGACCATTATTTCCAAAGGAATTTCAGCAGGAAAATCACAAAACAGTTACCGCGGACTGGTTCAAATTAGTGCTAGAGCCGATAACGCTCGTAACTTTTCTCAATGCGATTCGTTGTTGATGGGAAATAGTTGTGGAGCCCATACGTTTCCGTATATCGAAAGCAAAAATCCAACAGCTAAAATAGAACACGAAGCCACAACGAGTAAAATTGGCGAAGACCAAGTATTTTATTGCAATCAGCGTGGTATTCCAACCGAGAAAGCCATTGCCTTAATCGTAAACGGATTTAGTAAAGACGTTTTGAACAAGTTGCCAATGGAATTTGCTGTTGAAGCACAAAAACTACTAGAAATTTCGCTTGAAGGAAGCGTCGGCTAATTTGAAAATGGAAGTTAAAGAAAACGTAATTATTAAACTAACTTTTCAGTTTGCATTAGATATAATAAAATATTCTGAAGGGCTACAGGAAGGTAAAAAGTTTGTAATTGCAAATCAACTTCTAAAATCAGGCACGTCGATTGGAGCCAATATTAGAGAAGCTCAAAATGCAGAAAGTAAAGCTGATTTTATACATAAATTTAAAATTGCAGCGAAAGAAATAGAAGAAACAATTTACTGGTTAGAACTCTGTAAATTTTCAAATAATTATCCCAATGTGGACGATTTAATAGAACAAGTTAATAATATATCAAGAATAGTAAATAAAATAATAATTACGTCTAAACAAAAGTAATTTAGGAATTTCCAAATTTCCAAATTAACTAATTTCCAAATTAATTATGTTACAAATAAAAAACTTACACGCTTCAATTGGCGATAAAGAAATATTAAAAGGAATCAATCTTGAAGTAAAAGCAGGAGAAGTACACGCTATCATGGGGCCAAACGGTGCCGGAAAAAGTACGTTGTCTTCGATTATTGCTGGAAACGAAAATTATGAAGTGACCGAAGGAGAAATCTTTTTGGATGGCGAAGACTTAGCAGACTTAGCTCCTGAAGAAAGAGCGCACAAAGGTGTGTTTTTGTCGTTTCAATATCCAGTGGAAATTCCGGGAGTTTCGGTGACTAATTTCATCAAAACGGCTATTAACGAAAAGCGTAAAGCCAACGCTCAAGAGGAAATGCCGGCGAATGAAATGTTGAAATTGATTCGTGAAAAATCCGAATTATTAGAAATGGACAGAAAGTTTTTGTCACGTTCTTTAAACGAAGGTTTTTCGGGAGGAGAAAAGAAACGTAACGAGATTTTTCAAATGGCAATGTTGGAACCTAAAATCGCTATTTTGGATGAAACCGACTCAGGTCTAGACATCGATGCGTTACGAATTGTAGCTAACGGTGTAAACAAATTGAAAAACGAAAACAATGCGGTTTTAGTAATTACGCACTACCAACGTCTGTTAGACTATATTGTTCCTGATTTTGTTCACGTTTTGATGGACGGAAAAATCGTAAAATCAGGTACCGCAGCATTGGCTTTGGAACTAGAAGAAAAAGGATACGACTGGATTAAGGAAGAGTTGGTTTAAAATGTTCTCAGTTTTCTGTTTTCCGTTTTTGTACGGACAACCAACAGCTGACAACCGATAACTTTAAAAAATGGAATTAAAAGAAAAATTATTATCGTCTTTTATGGCTTTTGAAGAGCGCGTGGATGTTCAAACTGAACTTCATGATGTGCGTACTTTGGCCATAAAAAACTTTGAAGATAAAGGCTTCCCGACCAAGAATGACGAAGCGTGGAAATACACTTCTTTGAATGCAATTCTAAAAAAGGATTTTAGCGTATTCCCAAAAAACGAAGTCACTATTGAGTTCAAGGACGTGAAAAAATACTTTTTGCACGAAATTGACACTTATAAAGTGGTGTTTATTGACGGTGTTTTTAGTTCGCATTTGTCTTCTACCACACACGACGGAATCGATGTTTGTTTGATGTCTTCGGCATTGACCAAACCAAAATACAAAATGGTGATTGACACATATTTCAACCAAATTGCAAGCAAAGACGAATCGTTGACTTCTTTGAATACGGCTTTTGCCAATGAAGGTGCGTACATCAACATTCCGAAAAGCAAAGTGGCTGATAAACCAATTGAAATCATGTATTTTTCTACCGGTTCAGAAGCAGCGCTTTTGGTACAGCCAAGAAACTTGGTCATTGTGGGTGAGAATTCACATGTGCAAATCATCGAAAGACACCAATGTTTGAATGAAAATGCGGTGTTGACTAATTCGGTTACCGAGATTTTTGCCCAAAAAAGAGCCATTGTGGATTACTATAAAATCCAAAATGACGAGTTGGAAGCCAACTTGATTGACAACACCTATGTGTCTCAAAAACAAGAAAGCCACGTTTCGGTACAAACTTTCTCTTTTGGAGGAAATTTGACGAGAAACAACTTGAATTTTTATCATTTTGGCGAACGTTTGACAAGTACTTTAAACGGAATCACTATTATTGGCGATAAGCAACACGTGGATCATTATACGTTGGTACATCATGCACAACCGAATTGCGAAAGTTTTCAAGATTACAAAGGCATCTTTTCAGACCGTTCAACAGGAGTGTTCAATGGGAAAGTGTATGTGGAAAAAGAAGCGCAAAAAACGAATGCTTTCCAAAAAAGCAATAATATTTTGTTGAGCGATAAAGCGACGATTAATGCGAAGCCACAATTGGAGATTTTTGCTGATGATGTGAAATGTTCTCACGGATGCACGGTAGGGCAATTAGACGAAACGGCTTTGTTTTACATGCAACAACGTGGTATTCCAAAGAAAGAAGCCAAAGCCTTATTGATGTATGCGTTTTCTAATGCTGTGATTGAAAACATTAAAATCCCCGAATTGAAAAACCGAATCACCGCTATTATTGCCAATAAATTAGGCGTAAAATTAGGGTTTGATTTATAGTCATTGCAAGGAATGACCCACCTCATAATTATGTAAAGACGGTATCTAAAAATGTATTCTTGTCAAACTGAACTTGTTTCAGTTTCTATAAAGTATTGATATACAAAATTTATAGATTCCGAAATAAATTCGGAATGACAAAACATTACTTTTTAGATACCGTATTTTGTTTACTTTTTTATACTTCGTACAATTCCGCCGAGTAGCCCATTAAAATTAAATTCGGGGTCTTCTTTCAATCCCATACGCACTACAACTAAGTCGTGACTTGGAAAAATGGCAACCATCTGTCCTTGAAAACCACTGGCAAAATACAAATCTTTAGGCGCATCAGGAAAACGCGCGCCTGCATTCAGCCAAAATTGTCCTCCATATTGCCCGTTTGAAGTGTTGGTAGGTGTGGCCACATATTTTGCCCAATTGGGTTTAAAAAGTTGTTCTCCGTTCCAATTTCCTTGATGCAAATACAACAATCCAAACTTCGCCCAATCACGCATGGTAGCCCATCCATAAGACGAACCCACATAATTGCCCATCATATCAGTTTCAACTATCATGGAGTGCATTCCTATTTTATCAATCAATGCCGAATACCAAAAATCGAGATATTCTTGATGGGTTCTAAACTGTTTTCTCAAAATCCCAGACAGCAAATTAGTAGTTCCTGAAGAATAGTACCAATGGGTATTGGGCTGGAAAGCCAATGGTTTTTCGAGTTGCGAACGTGTCATGTCTTCGGCTTGAAAAAGCATTTTAGTCACATCGGATATGACGCCGTAATTTTCTTCCCATTCTAAACCGGAGTTCATATGAAGCAAATCGTTGGTGGTAATTTTTTTGCGCGCATCGTTTGCCCATTCGGGGATAGGAGCGGGTTGGTAAATGTTGAATTTCCCTTGTTTTTCTAGAATTCCAAATAAGGTAGCAGTGATGCTTTTCGTCATGGACCATCCCAATAGTTTACTGTTTTTGTCAAAACCTGTGTCGTATTTCTCGGCAATAATCTTGTCTTTGTAAATCACAATTACAGAGCGGGTGCGTTTGTTTTTCTGTCCTTTTTTGTCAAAGGCGTTTTCCACCGTTCGGTTCAATTGGTCGTAATCAATGTTGGAGAACACTGTGTCTTGTTGCTCCGCATCTCCATACGGATAAACTAAATGAGCCTTTGACGAAGTTCTTTTGGGAACCAAATACGGTTTTGTAGTATCAAAGTTATCGTTGATTAGGGTGGCGCCCAAACCTTCGCGATAAATCGCTTTGCGTTCTTTTACGCCATTGACCGAAGCGGTAGCAAATAAACCTTTTTCGTCAATTGTATTTTGTGCCAAATCGATGAGGTTGATATCGTTGTCGCCTTGTTCAATTAGTTCTTGCGAACGATGGTCGATAAAATGCCCCGAGGCAATGCTTTTAGCCGAAAAACCAGAGATTAAATCGAGTTTTGGATAGGTGGTAAACCCAAAATATAATAGTCCAATAACAGCCGATATACCAATAAGTTGAAGAATTTTTTTCATTGGGAGTGATTTGAAATTGATGCAATTTAGTAAATAATAAATACAGATTTCTCAAATTGACTCAAATTCAAAATCTCATCTGTTATAAATTGTGGAATTTATGTTGAACAAAACTTTAATTTTATTAACAACTGTTTGGTAAAAATCCACTTCAATTTTATTACTTTTGTATTTAGAAAAATTCTAAATAAATGTTTGACATTCAAAAAATAAGAGCCGAGTTTCCGATACTTTCTAGACAAGTAAATGGAAAACCTTTGGTGTATTTTGACAACGGGGCGACCTCGCAAAAACCACAAGTGGTGATTGATGCAATTGCGACCTATTATAGCGAAATCAACGCCAATATTCATCGTGGTGTGCATACGTTGAGCCAGTTAGCTACTGATGCCTATGAAGCGTCTCGAACCAAAATCCAAAACCATATCAATGCCCAATTTGCTCATGAGGTGCTTTTTACTTCGGGGACTACGCATAGTGTGAATTTGGTTGCCAATGGATTTGCCTCGATTTTGAAAGCAGGCGATGAGGTCGTTGTTTCGGCCTTGGAACACCACAGTAATATTGTGCCTTGGCAAATGCTTTGCGAGAAAACAGGTGCCGTTTTGAAAGTCATTCCAATGAATGAAAAAGGAGAATTGGTGATGGCGAAGTTCGACCAATTGCTTTCAGATAAAACAAAAATCGTGACGGTAAATCATATTTCCAATGCGTTGGGAACGATTAATCCGGTTAAATATATCATTGACCAAGCGCATCAATTTGGTGCGGCTGTTTTTATTGATGGTGCGCAAGCGGTACCACATTTGAAACCCAATGTGCAGGAATTGGATTGTGATTTTTATTCTTTTTCAGGACATAAAATGTGCGGCCCAACCGGAACTGGAATTTTATACGGAAAAGAAGTATGGTTGAATAAATTGCCTCCCTATCAAGGTGGTGGCGAAATGATTAAAGAAGTCACTTTTGAGAAAACGACCTATGCTGATTTGCCTCATAAATTTGAAGCAGGAACGCCTAATATTGCTGGCGGAATTGTGTTAGGAACTGCGGTAGATTATCTAAATTCGATTGGTTTTGAGAACATCCAAAAACAAGAATTGGAATTATTGGCCTACGCCACCGAGCAATTATCAGCCATTGAAGGGTTAAAAATATACGGAACTGCCGAGGCCAAAACTTCGGTGATTTCATTCAATATTGACGGCATTCATCCGTATGATATTGGAACGATTGTGGATAAATTAGGAATTGCGGTTCGAACAGGACACCACTGTGCGCAACCGATTATGAATTTCTTTGAAATTCCGGGAACCATTCGTGCTTCGTTTGCTTTTTACAATACCAAAGAAGAAATTGACATCATGGTGGAAGCCGTTAAAAAAGCCAAAATGATGCTGTCTTAAAACGACTGAAAAATGAAAAAGGCTATCGTCTTGTTGTTCACTATTTTGTTTTTTGCTGGATGCGCTGGGCAAAAAAAAGTAGTTGATAGTTCGATAAAAGTCGAATATAAAGCCTATTCAAGAGGATTCTATCAAACGATTAGGGTGGAAAACCAAATGGTTTTTATATCTAAAAGCAGAGAAGAAAAACCAGTTGTTGCTAAACTTTCAACTGCTGATTGGAAAAGCGTAATTTTGGCAGTCCAAGAATTAGATTTAGAAATGCTTTCGCAATTGAAGGCACCTACCGAAAAACGATTGTTTGACGGTGCAGCGATAGCTTCTTTGAAAATAACAAAACAAGGGAAATTATACGAATCCCAAAATTTTGATCACGGTTATCCGCCAGCGGAAACAGAAAAAATAGTGAATAAAATGCTTTCTTTTGTAAAGTAAAATAGTAAAGTTTAATTATGACAATTAAAGAAATACAAGACGAGATAGTAGACGAATTTTCGATGTTTGACGACTGGATGCAGCGTTACGAATACATCATTGAGCTAGGTAAAAATTTGCCGTTAATCAAAGAAGAATTCAAAACAGACGAGAACATTATTAAAGGCTGTCAGTCTAAAGTGTGGCTGCAAGGGGAGCAACAAGGGGATACGGTTGCTTTTACAGCAGATAGCGATGCGATACTAACTAAAGGAATTATCGCTATTTTGATTCGGGTTTTTTCCAATCAAAAACCAGCCGATATCTTGGAAGCTGATATGGATTTTATAGATGCCATTGGATTAAAAGAACATCTGTCGCCAACTCGCGCTAACGGACTCGTTTCGATGATTAAAAACATAAAAATGTATGCCTTGGCATTCAACTCAAAAAAATAAAAAATTATGACACAAGAAATAGACACTAACGAACTAGGAGAAGCGATTGTAAAAAAATTAAAAACGATTTATGATCCTGAAATTCCTGTTGATATTTACGAATTAGGCTTGATTTACGATGTAATGGTAAATACGGATTACGAAGTAAAAATCTTAATGACTTTAACGTCTCCTAACTGCCCTGTTGCAGAAAGTTTGCCAAGAGAAGTAGAAGAAAAAGTAAAATCAATTGAGTATGTAAAAGATGCTGATGTAGAGATTACATTTGACCCACCTTGGAGCAAAGATTTAATGAGCGAAGAAGCAAAATTAGAGTTGGGAATGCTATAAAATGGAAGAGGAAATTATCAATAAAGTAGCCCAAAGTTCCTTGATGGTATTCGATTTAGAAGATTACTATCCGGATGATTATGTGGTTGATTTAGATGTTTCGCAGTGGTTAACCGAAGGGTTTATCTTGAGAGAAGCCGATTTTAGATCACAATTAAAAGCGGTGGATTGGGCTCAATTTGAAGACAAATACGTGGCTTTATATTGTTCCACCGACGCTATATTACCCGCTTGGACGTTCGCTTTGGTGACAGTTCATTTAGCCCCTTTTGCTTTAAAAATAATTCACGGAACAAAAGAAATGGCTATTATCGAATGGTATCAAGATATCTTAAACAAACTCGATTATACTAATTATTTTGAAAATCCCGTTATTTTGAAAGGGTGTTCCAAAAAAGCCGTTCCGAATCAAGTCTATACCTTGGCAATTCAAAAATTGATTAAGGTTTCAAAAAGCGTGATGTTCGGTGAGGCCTGTTCGGCGGTTCCGTTGTTTAAGGCTAAAAAATAAATTGATTACAATAGCTATTTAAAAACAATAACCCTTTTGAAAATTCAAGAGGGCTTTGTTTTTTATTCTTCTTTTTCGATAGCGTCTTTGTAATCGGGATATAAGAATTTATTATAAGGGAAACGCGTAATGTGTATTTGTCGTACCGCTTCGTACACCCGTTCTCTAAATTCTTCAAAGTTCTCTTTTTGAGTAGCCGAAATAAACAAAGCGTTTTGCTCTCCTACACGATTCATCCAAGTCGATTTCCATTCGTTTAGCGTATAATGACGGGTTGTTTTCTCGGTCATTAAATCGTCTTCGTCGATTGTCAAATGTTGATAGGAATCAATTTTGTTGAACACCATAATCACCGGTTTGTCATTGGCTTTGATGTCTTGTAAAATTTGGTTTACAGCTTCAATATGATCTTCAAAATCGGGATGAGAAATATCCACAACGTGCAATAATAAATCAGCTTCGCGTACCTCATCTAACGTACTTTTGAAGGAATCCACTAATTGCGTAGGCAGTTTTCGAATGAATCCCACCGTGTCTGAAAGCAAAAAGGGCAGGTTTTTAATCACCACTTTACGAACAGTAGTGTCCAAAGTGGCAAACAATTTATTTTCTACAAACACTTCGCTTTTCCCTACGGCGTTCATCAAGGTTGATTTCCCCACATTGGTATAGCCAACTAAAGCCACACGCACCATAGCACCACGGTTACTGCGCTGAATGCCCATTTGTTTGTCAATGGTTTTGATTTTGTCTTTCAAAAGGGAAATACGGTCACGAACAATACGACGGTCGGTTTCAATTTCAGTTTCTCCTGGACCACGCATCCCGATACCTCCTTTTTGACGTTCCAAGTGCGTCCAGAGTCCCGACAAACGAGGCAATAAATAGATACATTGCGCCAGTTCTACTTGAGTTCTAGCATAAGAAGTTTCGGCTCTTTGAGCAAAAATATCCAAGATTAAATTGGTTCGGTCTAGAATTTTACAATCAATAATTCTAGAGATATTTTTTTGTTGTGAAGGCGTTAGTTCGTCGTCAAAAATAACCGTTGAAATCTCATTTTCTTTGACATATAGATTGATTTCGTCTATTTTTCCCGTACCCAAAAACGTTTTAGGATTCGGCTTGTCCATTTTTTGCCAAAAGCGTTTTACCACCTGTCCACCAGCGGTAAAGGTTAAAAACTCCAATTCGTCCAAATATTCAGTTAACTTTTCCTCGGATTGACTCTGAGTAACGATACCTACGATGGCGGTTTTTTCGAAATTTAATACTTCTTTTTCTAGCATAACATTGAATAAGCCACAAATTTAATCATTTGCTTTTACTTTTCTCCATAAATCTGAACATCATCAATTTGAAAAGCGCCGTCTAAGGTTAAGGTTTTTCCAGAACCCGTGTACCGAAAAGCAATGTTAACCTTCCCTTTGTAGGAAGACAAATCAATACCGCCCGAACCTACAAATAGGTACCAAGGAGTAGCTTGAGTAGGCAAATTAGCTTTCAATTGAACCCAAGTAGCCGACGCAACATTTAAGCCGTCAAAATTATTCGAAATAAAGACGTCTAAAGCATTCAAAGGCGAATCAATATCCAAATGATGCTGAGCGGAACGAAACGTCAAAATTTCGCCCGAATGCGCGTCCAAATCGATTTCAGGTGAGATTAACCAACCCACATTCGAGGCTACTTTGGTTCCGCTAATAGCATATTCGGCACAACCGTTGCCAGAATAGACAGAACCTTTCCAATACAAACTCCCTTTTTGAACGATATTGGTCCAACCTGCCAAGTTGATATTGGTATTGGCTACTACACTTTCAAAATTTTCCGCAAAAAAAGGCGCATTGCGTTTACCAATTAAATTAATGTCCTTTTCAGAACGCGCCACCAGCTGATAATCGGTCCCGAATTTCGTCAAAATGCCTTTCACTTTTCCGCTACCCACAGGAACCTCTTTGGTCGAAAAATCAGCAAAACTACTGGTTCTAAAAAATACTTTATTGCCCAGTTTGTCTTCCAAATACCAATTGGTGCCTCCACCCACATCGTTACTACTTTCGTAGTAATGCCTTCCAATAGCCTCTGCCGAAAATTGAATATCCGATAGTTCCACCAAAGTGTTGAGGTAGGCATCGTTCAGCAATTCACTAAGAGCAACCGACTTCGTTAAGGCAGATTCGTCAAGTGTAGTACAAGAGGCGTGGAGTACTTTTTGGTATTCATTTTGCGAAAGCCGTCCAACACCCCCTTCGTTAAACGAATTGACGTAAATGTTCCCAATACGCAGGCCACCATAAAAAATATCGGTGTACTGATCCTTGAGTTGGATATAGACTTTGTTGCCCAATCGATAATCAATATAGCTGTTGCTCACGTCAACGGGAATGCTAAAACCAATGGCAGGTTGTGTGGCGGTAGCCAAAGTTTGAAACGAAATGGTTTTGAAAAAGTTGCCATGTTCGTCAGACGAAACCACATAGGCTTCGATGATATCGTCGTATTTATATTGTGCCACAATGGCATCGGCGGTCTTGCGCACTTCTTCCACGCTTCGGTTAACCGTAAAATTCGGTTGTGTGCATTCTAGCGAAGGGATAGCGACCTCGTCTTTGACACAATTGGTTGTTAATACAGCGAGTACAAAACAAAAAATACGATTTGGGATACGAAATTTCATAGTAATTGGGGATTTAGAAGTTAATAGAAAGGCTTACAAAATAGGTTCTTCCGTAGCCGTAGAAATATTTGTTACCAAAGTTGGGTGTTCCGCTAGTTACGTCTTGATCGCGCTGCCTAAAGTTGGCATTTCGGGCTTGTTCGTAACCACCCGTTTTAAACGAAGTGTCCAACAAATTGTTGATGCTACAAAACAAATTCAGGTTCTTTTTGAAAATGCGCCACGACTTTCCACCGACTAGGTTCAACAATAGTATGGGTGCCAATTCTTCTTGTTTTAGGAGTTCTCTGCCGCGTTCTTCGGTAGCTTCTGGGAAGGGAAATCCGCTAGCGGGATTGATAAAAAACACCGAAGTGCGGGCAATCGGTGATATGTCGATGTAGTTTTTTGTCAAATAATTCATATTGGCACTCAGCCACCAATATTTTGGATTTCGGTATTCCAATTCCAACGAATACGCCTGTTGTGGCGTTCCTGCTTGATGGTAGTTTTTGAGCGCAGCGGTGCCAAAATTAAAAACGGGATTCGTATTTTCAATAGAGGCTTTGGCGTCATTAGTAATGATTACATTAGGGTTGCTGGCATAAATATATTCGCCAAAACCCGCTGCTAAAGTGGTTTTCAAAGTAGGATTTATTTGGTATTCAAAACTCAGTTCTGTTCCCCAATTCTTTTTGTCTAAATGGGTCAGAGTTTGGCTCACAAAAGCATTGGTACTGTTGTTGCCCGCTCCGTTGTCAAAAATTCCTTCGGCATAAAAAAAGGAGGTTTCGGTGGCGTTTTTAATTTGGTTAAAATACCCTGTGAAACGCATTTTTAGTTTGGGCGAACGATAGACATAACTCGCATCCAAACTGCTGTTGGTTTCACTTTCTATTTCGTCCACCACTGCGTTGTTAAGTCGGGAATTAGGAAAAACGGCTTTCAAATTAGGCGCTTTAGATGCGTGTGAACCATTGAAAAGCAGCAATTGTTTGCCGGATAATTTCCAAGTCAGTCCGCCTTTGAAACCAAAATTTTCAAAATGAAGAATTGGGCTTTCTCCAAAGGAATTGGTGGGGTAAATCCCGTTTTTGTATAACCCTTCGCGTTGATAGGTGGAGCTTGAAAACTCTTGTGCCAAGTAAAAATCAACTTTTTTGTGCCGAAATTGGAATTGGGTAAATCCTTCTAATTTGGCGGACATTAAATTAAAATTGTATCCGTATGCATCACCCACTTTCACTTGTCGGTTGGGGTTATTCAAATCGGATTGCGCTTGATTGCCTTTGTAAAACACATCAATATCTTCAAAATACAATCCGCCCAGTAAATCCAATACATTTTGATAATTATGAGAATGTAATTTATTGAAGGAAGCGCCAGCATTGAGTCGGATATTCTCTGTCAGTTCTGTATTGAAAAGCGCATTGAACCCCAAGGTTTTGTCGTCTGTTCGGTCTTCATAAAGAATGTATTTGCTTTGGGCGGGTTCAAATCCTGTGATTTTCCCATTGGTATCTACAATTGGGTTTTGATTGGCTTGATACATCGCTTCCCAATTGATTTGTGGTTGGGATAAAAACAACGTTTTATTGAGTTCGGCATTCGCCAAATCAGGAGTAAAAGCACCCGAAAATTCCCCCTCATCTTTGGCGTATAGCGAACTAAAGTAACTGGGCATTTTTCGATAATAAGAGGGATCGGGGCTATTGGCGTGTTGGTAATCAATGTTGCTGTTGCTAATTTTTCCAAACTGGTAAAACGCACCCCAATTTAGCTGGGTGGTAGCATTAATTTTGAAATAATCGTTTAGTATAAAGACTGGCTCTTCGATAGTTTTGATGCGGGAATTGCGTTGCTGTCCGTTTTGAAAACCCCAATACGAATTGTATTTTGTTGTCGTTAAAGCGGTAACTTCATCCGTATTAGGTGAATTTTTTCCTCTAGAATTTGGGGTGAAAAAAGACGTAAAGTTGAGCGAGTTTCGGTTAGTAAGTTTCTTTTCGATACTTGTAAAAACCGAATTGGCATTATAGCTTGTGCCTTCAAAATAACCTTCGTTAGCATAGCGTTTTCCTGCAGAAACGACAAACGCCCAACCTTTCTCATTCATTCCCGAGGCATAGGTAACCATCGCGCGTCCTCGGTAATTGGTATTCGTTCCAGAGAAGGATATCCGAGTTCCCTTTTTGTAGGTTGAAGCTTGTGTACTAATTTGTTGTGTGCCCAAAATGCCTCCAAAAGCATAGTCGGAAGGGCTGCTGCCAATGGCAATTTCTTGGTTGCGCAACACGTCGTTGATGCCGCCCCAATCGCCCCATTGCGGTCTGCCATCATACGCTTTGTTCATTGTTAATCCATTCATCAGGAGTTGGGCATATTGGCTGTCCAGGCCCCGAACCCGAAATCGAGCTTGTCCCCAATTGAAAGCTGCCGCTTGCTGAAAAGCATCTTTGGAAGCCTGCAACAAACCCGAAGTGCTTTCGGAACCGCCATTATTTTCCTCTAAATCATTGTCCAAAATGGAGATGACAGCTGCTTGTTGATTAATTTCATCGTCTTCTTCTAGTGGAATAGTGCCTAAGTCAATTAGTTTGTCTTGGAGAATTTGTACCGAAATTAACTTGTCTTTGTATCCTTTATTATGCAATAGTAGTAATTGGTTGCCTTGCAAATTGGTTTTGAATTGGAATTTTCCATCGACAGAAGTCAGTTGCATGGTGTTAGTATTCTGAATAGTAACCACCACAGAAATTAATGGAATCTGTGATTTTGCATCGATGATCTTTCCAGAAATGAGGGTCTCTTTTTGAGCAAATAGCAGACTTGCATAGAATAGAAAAAACAGCTTGGGGCAGAGGGTTTTCATACAATTTGGGATTAAAATGAAAATGGGATTTTTCAAAACAACAATGGGTGTATTGTTTTGAAAGCAAATACTAAAAAGGGTGTTTTTGGAAAAAGAATTGGCAGTGTGGTATTGTGTTCCAATTCTAAAGTTAAAAGTAGTAAAAAAAATTATCGATTGATTTTTTTTGTAAGTTTTTTTGCTTTTTTGCCACGAAGCCGCAAAGTTTTTGAACCATTAAGAGATTAAGCGAATTAAGATTTTTATAATTACTCAAATTTCTCCAATCTGTGTTCTTTTTTTGCCGCAGATTCTACGGATTCTACGGATTTTTTAAACCATTAAGGAATTAAGCGAATTAAGATTTTCCTGAATTCTTAAATTTTTCCAATCGGGTTCTTTTTTTGCCGCAAAGACACTAGTTCGCAAGGTTTTTGAACTATTAAGAGATTAAGCGAATTAAGATTTTCCTGATTTCTCTAATTTCTCCAATCGGTGTTCTTTTTTTGCCGCAAAGACACTAGGCCGCAAAGTTTTTAAACCATTGAGGAATTAAGATTCTTCTAATTTCTTGAATTTCTCCAATTGGCGTTCCACCTCGTATATCGTAAATAAACACACACCCCTAGCCCCTCTCGAGAGGGGAACGTGTAATCTTCATATCTCGTAAATCGTAAATCGTATATGGAAATTACTCCGCGGTTTTGATATTAGTCACCATAAACGAGATGAATACTCCAAAAATTCCAATGAAAGCAAAAGAAAATTGTAAGCCAAAAGCCTCCGCGATATAACCAATTATTGGTGGCCCCATTAAGAAACCTAAGAAACTAACGCTAGAAACAGCTGTTAACGCTTCGCCAGTAGGAATTTCAGGATGTTTCCCTGCAATGCTATAAAGCGTAGGAATAATAGTCGAAACACCCAGTCCTACAAACATAAAGGCAATGGTACACGGAATTAAATAGGGAAAAAAGACCGCTGTAAAAAGGCCACTCGAAATGACAACACCACTAATTTGCATCACTTTTTTTCGTCCAAATTTTTGAATGAAACGATCACCTAAAAAACGACCACTTGCCATCATAATCATAAACGAGGTATAACCTAAAATCACAAGTGGACCAGGCGCTTTTACTACATCTTTGAAATACACACCGCTCCAATCAAACATCACGCCTTCGCTTGCCATACAACAGAATCCGATGATACCCAACCACATTAACATCTTGTCGGGTTTTCTGAATCCTTTTTCCTTTTTCGGTTGTGGTTTTTCAACGGCTTTGATGAGGTATTTGATATTGAATGAAATTAAGGACAAAACGAGGATACCCACAATAGCAAAATGCTGAAAAGGAGTTAGTTCAAGGGCCAACATTCCCAATCCCACAAAAGCACCGGTGAAACCCGCCAAACTCCACATACCGTGGAAAGACGACATAATGGTTCTTTTGAAAAGACCTTCTGTATATACCCCTTGAGTGTTTACCGAAATGTTAGATAAATTCCCGAAAACGCCAAAAAAGAACAATCCCAAGGCCAATACCCAAGGATTGGTAGCCAGACCTAGATTGGCCAAACTTATCGTATACATGATTATGGCAAAAAGGAGGGTGCGGTGACTTCCAAAACGAGTTACTAATTTTCCTGAAAACGGCATCATTGCTAATTGACCTACAGGAACGGCAAACAAGATAGAACCTAAAGTAGCTTCGCTAAGATGAAGCGTTGTTTTAATATCAGGAATACGGCTAGCCCATGAAGCAAAACACAATCCCATTCCGAAGTAAAAAGAACCTACTCCTAATCGAATTCGGTTCAAATAAGATGCCTTGGCTTCGCGGTAGCTTTTTTTGTATTTTCCTTTGCCTTTGAATTGGCCTAAAAAGTTTAAATCTATCAAAATGAAGTCTTTAGGTTTTTGTTGTCGCAAAAATACAAAAACGAGGGATTTAAAAACTATAAATCTGAAATGATACTAAATTACAACGTTATTGTTTATAAAAAGCGGATTTTGAACACAGTTTTCTCTAATTTCTCAAATCTGCTTACCATCTCGTACTTCGGATATCGTACCTCGAAAATTGATAACCATATAAGTCATATAAGGAAATATAAGAAAGTCGCTTCGCTCAATAGAAGAACAGCTAAGTTATTTAAACCATTAAGAGATTAAGATAATTAAGGTTTCTTCAATCTGTGTTCCGCCTCGTAAATCGTATATCGTACCTCGTAAATTGATAACCATATAGGCCATATAAGGAAATATAAGAAAGTCGCTTCGCTCAATAGAAGAACAGCTAAGTTATTTAAACCATTAAGGAATTAAGTAAATTAAGATTTTTTTGATTTCTCGAATTTCTTAAATCAGCGTTCCATTTCGTAAATCGTCCCTCGTATATCGTAAATTTAACCTACTGTGATTACTCTTTGTTGCGCATTACTTTCAATAGCGGCTTCAATAATTTGCATTACGTTGGTGCCTTCTTGAGCTGTTACGGGTTCGGTTAGATTTTGAGTTATGGATTGATACACCCCGTCAAAATAATCGTAATAATTTCCTCGAAGTGTTGGGATTTTTTCACGAATTATAGTGCCGTTTTTTTCAGTATGCAACAATCCTTCTTTGTCTTTCGGTTCGGTTCCCCAAGTGGTTAAATTAGGTTTTTTTCCCAGTTTTAACTCGTCTTCCTGCACATCGCCACGGGGTTTTAAAAACGACCCTTTTTTGCCGTGTAGTACAAACGACGGATTGGCTTCGCGAACAAAAAAACCGGCTTTCAGGCGCACTCTTTTGTCTGAATACAACAACAGAATATCGATGTAATCATCTACGATAGAATGTTCGCGAGTGATTCGAATATCAGCAAAAACGCCTTTTGGTATTCCGAACAAACACAAGGCTTGGTCAATTAAATGAGGTCCTAAATCTTTTAGAATTCCAGCGCCTGCATTGGCCGTTTCTTTATGAATTTTTGGACTTAAAATAGGGTTGTAGCGGTCAAAATGAAATTCGGCTTCTACAATTTCGCCCAATAGATTATCATCAAGTATTTTTTGTAAGGTTTTAAAGTCACTGTCCCAGCGTCTGTTTTGGAAAACGGCCAATTTTAGTCCTTTGGCTTTAGCCAAATCAGTCAATTCTTGCGCTTCGGCAACGCTGGTAGTAAAGGCTTTTTCGACCACAGCGTGTTTGCCAGCTAGCAAGACTTTTTTGGCGTATTCAAAATGCGTTCCCACAGGGGTATTTACTATAATGAGTTCGGCATCCGACTCTAAAACAGCTTCCAAACTCGGATAACTCGTTACGCTTGGATACTCTTCTTGAATTAATTTTTTGGTTCTTTCCCAAGAGCCTAACAATTCAAATCCTGGGTGAAGGACTAAGAAAGGAGCATGAAATACCTTTCCAGACATGCCGTAAGAGAGTAAAGCTGTTTTTATTTTTTGCATAATTTTTCTATTTATGATGCGAACTATTGCAAAGTAACGGAGTTTTTTGCCGCGAAGACACAAAGGCTTTGATTTTTTTAAACCATTAAGAGATTAAGTTCATTAAGATTTATTCAATCTGTGTTCCACTTCGTAAATTGTATATCGTACCTCGTAAATTGATAACCATATAAGTCATATAAGGAAATATAAGAAAGTCGCTTCGTTCAATAGAAGAATAGCTAAGTTATTTAAACCATTAAGAGATTAAGATAATTAAGGTTTCTTCAATCAGCGTTCCACCTCGTAAATCGTATATCGTACCTCGTAAATTGATAACCATATAAGTCATAAAAGGAAATAGAATAAAGTCGCTTCGCTCAATAGAAGAATAGCTAAGTTATTTAAACCATTAAGAGATTAAGTTCATTAAGATTTCATCAATCTGTGTTCCACTTCGTATATCGTAAATCGTACCTCGTAAATTGATAACCATATAAGCCATATAAGGTAATATAAGAAAGTCGCTTCGCTCAATAGAAGAACATATAAGATTTCCCGAATTTCTTCAATCTGCGTTCCACCTCGTAAATCGTAAATCGTACCTCGTAAATTGATAACCATATAACTCATATAAGGAAATATAAGAAAATCGCTTCGCTCAATAGAAGGATAGCTAAGTTATTTAAACCATTAAGAGATTAAGTTCATTAAGATTTCATCAATCTGTGTTCCACTTCGTATATCGTAAATCGTACCTCGTAAATTGATAACCATATAAGCCATATAAGGTAATATAAGAAAGTCGCTTCGCTCAATAGAAGAACATAAAAGATTTCCCGAATTTCTCATATCAGCGTTCCACCTCGTAAATCGTATATCGTAAATCGTAAATCGAAAGTATTTGAAATAGAAAAGAAAACCCTATTTTTGTGCATCGAAATACGAATTAAAACAACAACATGGATATTGTTATCAAGCTTTCTCAATTTTTATTGAGCTTATCATTATTAATTATTTTGCACGAATTAGGGCATTTTATACCTGCCAAATTATTCAAAACCAGAGTAGAGAAATTCTATTTGTTTTTTGATGTAAAATATTCGCTTTTGAAGAAAAAAATTGGCGAAACGGAGTACGGAATTGGGTGGTTGCCTTTGGGCGGTTATGTAAAAATTTCGGGAATGATTGACGAGAGTATGGACAAGGAACAAATGGCTTTGCCTGCACAACCGTGGGAATTTCGTTCTAAACCAGCTTGGCAACGTTTGATCATTATGTTAGGTGGTGTAACGGTTAATTTTATTTTGGCATTTATCATTTACATTGGGATGGCATTTGCGTATGGTGATATGTTCGTAGCGACTGCCGACTTGAAAGACGGACTTTTAATTGAGAACCCAGTAATGCAAAAAGCAGGGTTTCAAACGGGAGATAAAATTCTAGCCATTGATGGTGAAGAAATCCTGAAATACGACAATCAAATGAATGCTCAGATTGTAATGGCAAAACAGGTTTTGATAGAAAGAAACGGAGAGAGACAAACCATCACCATGCCAGTTGATTTTGTAGACCAATTGTCAAAATTAGAAAAAGGTCCTTTGGCTACTATCCGAATGCCGTTTGTGGTAGGGTCTATTTCAGAAGGGTCTAAAAATACGGCCTTACAATCTAAAGATATTGTGTTGCGTTTGAACGAAGAACCTGCTAAATACCTTGATCAAGCAAAGGTCATCTTAGAAAAGAATAAAAACAAACTGATTGTTGCTGGAATTTTAAGAAATGACAAAGAAATGCAAGTGCCTGTTCAGGTAGATGCTGACGGAAAATTAGGCGTTCAGTTGGCGGGCTTGGATTTAGAATCGTTAGAAAAATTAGGCTACTACAAAGTTAGCAAACAAGAGTTTGGTTTCTTTGAATCGTTCCCGGTAGGGATTCAAAAAGGAGCCGATCAGTTAGTGGGTTATGGCAAGCAATTGAAAATGATTTTTAATCCAGAAACCAAAGCCTACAAACAAGTAGGTGGATTTGCTGCTATTTTTAATATTTTTCCAAGTACTTGGAGCTGGGAAGTGTTTTGGAACATTACTGCACTGTTATCTATTATGTTAGGGGTAATGAATTTATTGCCTATTCCGGCTTTGGACGGAGGACATGTAATATTCTTGTTGTACGAAATCATCAGTGGTAAGAAACCAAGTGATAAATTTTTAGAAAATGCACAAATGGTTGGTTTTGTTTTACTTATCAGTTTGTTGTTATTTGCTAATGGAAATGATATTTATAAAGCAATTGTAGGCAAGTAAAAAAAAATAAAAATTTACAGCTAATTATTTGCGAAAAACAAATTTAGCCCTATATTTGCACCGCTTTAAAAGTGAAATACACTTTCCTCCTTAGCTCAGTTGGTTAGAGCATCTGACTGTTAATCAGAGGGTCCTTGGTTCGAGCCCAAGAGGGGGAGCAGGTCAAAAGCCTCAGCTATTACTAGCCGGGGCTTTTCCTTTTTACAGATATTTTTTTATCCAACCATTTATCCAACATTCTTTATTTTAGTAGGTACAAAAACCTAAAAAAGTTGAAACTATTTCTAATTTTTCATACCCCGGTGGTCAAAAATGAAGCCGTTTCTCTTTTCGATAAGTATAGTAAAACCGGTATATAACATAAAGAGTTTGTATATTTAACATCTTTATTTTTAATGAGGGTTCTAATTATATCTTCGAAGTATGAAATTCATTGGCCGACACAACTTTTCAAATTTTGATTAATTATATCCACTTAAGGGAATACTTACATTAAATATATTCAAATAGGGAAAAAATGAAATTTCAAACACAATTCAAATTTATATTTATAAAATATTTTTTAAATCGATTTAATATCAGCTAGTTATTTTTAAATTATATATTTGAAATTAAAAATTGAATTTATTGAATATTCACAAAAAATGAAAAAAAATCAGTATTTAGTAATAGTTTTCATTATAACGATTGTATTAGTTTCATGTGAAAATTATTCAGATAAAAGTCCGAAGATTAAAATTGGATTCTCTCAAAGTATTGATAATGATATTTGGAGAAAATCAATGGACCATGCTATGGAAGTTGAAGCTTCACTTCATCCAGGAGTTTCATTAACAATTTATAATGCAAATCGTAAGGCTAAAAATCAGATTCGGGATATAGAAAATATGATTAAGCAAAATGTTGATGTAATTATTGTTGCACCCTATGAGTCTGACTCCATAGTTCCAGTTTTAGAAAAAGCTAACACACTTGGTGTTCCAGTAATTATAGTAGATAGGAAGGTAAAGACTTCTAACTATACCGCATTTATTGGGGCCGATAATGTAGAGGTAGGTAAAATAGCAGGAAAGCAAATAGTTTCATTATCTAAAGGTAAAGCAAATATAATCGAGATTAGAGGAGAATCAGTAACCTCACCAGGTATTGAAAGGAGTCTTGGATTTAAAAAAATAATTGATCAATATCCGAATATAAAAACATCCAGTGTTGATTATGACGATTTTAACTCCCCAAACAGTAAATATTTAAAATTGTTAACAAGTAATCCTAACATTGATTATGTTTTTTCTTTTAATGACATTATAGCATACAAAGCATGGGAAATAACTAAAAAAAGATTCCCAAATAATCGAATCAAATTTATTGGAGTTGACGGTCTTAATGGCCCAAATGGTGGTTTACAATTAGTGAAAGATGGAGTTTTAGCTGGAACCGTATTATATCCTACTGGTGGAAGTGAAGCTATAAAGCTGGCATTAAAAATTACAAATAAAGAAATTGTTCCAAAAAACAATAAACTAAATACAACGATGATTGACTCACTTAATGCTGATATGATGAGTAGTCAGTTTGATAAAATAACCATTCAGCAATCGAATATAGAACAGCAACAAAATATTATTAAAAATCAAGAGATAAATTACTCGACTCAAAATAATCTTTTGAAACTTTTATTTTTTTTATTTTTAATTGTTCTGGGTCTTGCGTTATATAGTGTTTATTCTAGAATCATAATTAGTCGTAAAAAACAAGAATTAGAAGCAAAAAACTTAAAAATTAAAAACCAACGAAATCAAATTAAAAGTTATTCGGAAGAATTAAAACTGAGTAATGAAGCAAGATTAAATTTTTTCACTGGTTTGTCTCATGAATTTAAAACACCTCTAACACTAATTTTAAGTTCAGTAGAATCTTTAGAAACGGAATTTAAAAATAAAGGAATTTCAGTAACTAAGGAAATTAATTTAATGTACAATAATTCAAGAAGATTATTGCGTCTTATTAATCAGCTATTAGATTACAGAAAAATGGAGGATCAGAAATTTACCTTAAGAGCATCCAAAACGAATATATTAGATTTTTCAAAGAGTATTATTTCTGATTTTGATAGGGAGGCAAAGAAAAAAAATATTGATTTTTCTTTAACAACAACAAATCCTGATTTAGAAGCGTATTTGGATCGTAATTTAATGGATAAAGTTTATTTTAACCTGTTATCTAATGCTTTTAAATTTACTCCTGAAAAAGGAAAAATTTCGATTACTATTAAAGAAGATAAAAATAACAATACCGTTAAAATTTATTTTAAGGATTCTGGAATTGGAATACCTGATCATGAATTAGGGGAAGTGTTTAACGCTTTCTATCAGGGTTCTAACAGCAATAGGAATGGATCTGGAATAGGACTTCATTTATCTAAAAGTTTTGTTGAACTGCACAAAGGGAATATCGAAATTCATTCAAAAAACGGTGCTGAATTTATAATTACATTACCTTTAGGCTCGACACATCTCAATGAAAAAGAAATTATAAAAGACCCAGTTTTAGATTACGTCCATCATTCGGATTATCTGGATTTAGAGGTAATTCAAAAATCAGAGTTTAAAAACGTTGAAGATAAATATTCTATTTTATATATTGAAGACAACAAAGACCTTTTAGATTTTGTTTCGGATAAATTTTCAACGGACTATACTTTTTTCTTATCGGATGGAACCGATGCGGTTGATAGAGCATTAGAGTTAATTCCAGATATTATTATATGTGATTTGAATTTACCAGAAATAAGTGGTTTGCAAATTTGTGAAATACTTAAGAAAGATTTAAGAACATCACATATTCCTATTATAATATTGACAGCTTCAGACGATCAAAATTCTTATCTAAAGGCATTGGAGAGTGGTGCAGATATATTTCTGACTAAACCGTTCAATCTAAAAGTTCTCGCACAATCTATAAAAGGGTTGCTTTTTAACAGAGAAAAACTAAGGTACTATTACTCCAATAATATTGTCAATATTGAGGAAGGTAGTTTTGGGATTTCTGAACAAGATTTTTTGAAAAAATTAAATGATTTAATTGGAAAAAACATAGAAAATTCGTCTTACACAGTTGAAGAGTTAGCAAGTGATTTAGCCATATCTCGTGTACAATTATATAGAAAAGTTAAAGCTATAATGGGAATTAGCATTAGTGATCACATCAATAATTTACGATTACACGAATCAAAAAAGTTGCTTAAAAAGTCAAATTTTTCAATTTCAGAAATTGCCTACGCTGTTGGTTTTACAACTCCTAATTATTTCTCTTCTTCATTTAAAAATAAGTTTGGAATGTCCCCTAAAGAGTTTAAAACCTTGTATCATGACCCAACACTTTAATCGCTAATTTTGGTTATAGAGATATATGGGTTAGAAAGTATCAATATTCATTTAAATTGGGATTAATAATTTCCATTGAGTAGAGTTTTTACTCTATCCCATTTATTTTATAGACAAAACGCTTCTATAAGAAAACTGGTATATCTATAAAATTTTGTTTTTAATACTAGATATTCTAATTCACAACACAAGTTTGTAATTAATAAACTAGATTCAATAGTTTAAGTAAATTAAGATATTATATCAATTTGAAATACAACAGGCTTGACCTGCTTTCTGATGTCAATTTTTATATTAACCTAATCGTGTTGTTTTAAAAGAATCCATACCACACGCAATGCTAACTATATTGTACTAATTGACCTCCTCAAATCCAATTTATACTATTAACAATAATTCCTCAACGAAAACACATTTTTTTCGTTACCAGTGTTGAAAAAAGATATATCAGAAAATTTGGGCCGTAAAAATTCTTTTCCTAGTACTATCTGATGTAACATCAATATAACTTGTGTAACATCATTGTAACTACAACGAAATAGTTATTGCAATTTATTTATATAATGTTCTGAAATATAGTGCTTTATATAAATATTATTTAAATTATATGTAATTGATACATATACAAATAACTAACATTCATTTTACAAATATTTTAGCATTCGAACTTTAATATTTTAATAATGAACAAAATTGTTGTTTGGTCTTTGATTGCCTCCTTAGCAGGATTTCTTTTTGGTTTTGATACAGTAGTTATTTCAGGAGCTGATAAAAAGTTACAAGAACTATGGAATTCATCCGATGCTTTCCATGGAACAGTTGTTATGGGAATGGCTTTATGGGGTACTGTATTTGGAGCTATATTTGGAGGAATACCAGCTAATAAAATAGGGAGAAAAAATACTTTAATCTGGATTGGAGTATTATTCTTCTTTTCAGCTATTGGATCTGCTTTAGCCAATGACCCAATAGTTTTTGCTATTTTCAGATTTGTTGGAGGACTTGGAGTTGGAGCTTCAACAATAGCGGCTCCTGCTTATATTTCCGAAATAGCTCCTGCAAAAGACCGTGGTAAATTAGTTGCTTTTTACCAGTTTAATATCGTTTTAGGAATTCTAATTGCTTTTCTTTCTAATTACTTATTAAGAAATACAGGGGAAAATTCATGGAGATGGATGATGGGAGTGCAAGCAATTCCTTCTTTAATTTACACCCTTTTTATTTTTACCATTCCAAAAAGTCCAAGATGGTTAATGTCTAAATCCAGATTTGCGGAAGCGAAAAAGGTTTTGGACTCAATGGGTCAATTGGCTGATTTTGAAGCAATAAAAAGAGAGATAGAACAGGACAATACTTCGGCTGTAACAAATGATACTATCTTTTCAAAAAAATACCGCTCCCCTTTACTTTTAGCATTTTTGATTGCTTTTTTTAATCAGTTATCAGGAATTAATGCTTTCTTATATTATTCGCCTAGAATTTTTCAAGAAGCTGGTTTGGGTGAAAGCACTGCTTTATTAAGCAGTATTGGTATAGGAGCGGTTAATCTAGTTTTTACTTTAATTGGTGTTTTCTTGATAGATAGATTAGGACGAAAAATTTTAATGTATATCGGATCTATCGGATACATTATTTCTCTTAGTTTAGTTGCAATAGCATTTTTCTTCCATTGGCAAGGGTTAGCAGTTCCTCTCTTTTTATTCTTGTTTATTGCTTCACATGCTATTGGACAAGGTGCCGTTATTTGGGTTTTCATTTCTGAGATTTTCCCGAATCATTTAAGAGCATCTGGTCAGGCATTTGGAAGCACTACTCATTGGATATTGGCAGCAATAATCCCTTCAATGATTCCTTTTCTGTTTGCTACAATTGGACCAGGAGTAGTTTTTTTAGTTTTTGCAATTATGATGGTTTTCCAACTTCTTTTTGTTTTTGTCTTAATGCCTGAAACCAAAGGAATTTCTTTAGAGGAGCTAAGTGAACAATTAACAAAAAGATAAATGATGATAAAAAAAATAAAAATTATTCTAATAGGATCGTTGATTTTTTCTTTGAATGTAAAAGGCCAGCAACAATTAGATAAAAAAATATTAATGGAAGAGGAAATATACAGACCAAATTTTCATTTCACACCCAAAAAAGGTTGGATGAACGACCCTAACGGGATGTTTTTTAAAGATGGATATTATCACTTGTATTTTCAGCATTATCCTGATGGAAATACTTGGGGGCCTATGCATTGGGGGCATGCGATAAGTACTGACATGATCATTTGGAAAGAGATGCCGATAGCTCTATATCCTGATGAAAAGGGATATATTTTTTCTGGAAGTTCGGTTGTAGATGTAAACAATAGTTCAGGGTTTTCTAAAAATGGCATTGAACCCATAGTTGCTATGTTTACTTATCATGATATGAAAGAAGAAAAAGCAGGCAAAACAGATTATCAATCGCAAGCTATAGCTTATTCTTTAGATGAAGGTAAAACGTTTATTAAATATTCTGGAAATCCTGTTATTAAAAATCCTGGCATAAAAGATTTTAGGGATCCCAAAATAGTTTGGGATCCAATACATAACCAATGGTTGATGGTTTTGGCGGCAGGCCAAAAAATTATGTTTTATAGTTCTTCGAATTTAAAAGATTGGAATTTAGAATCTGATTTTGGCGATGGAATTGGCGCTCACGGAGGTGTTTGGGAATGTCCTGATTTATTTCCAATGGCAGTTCAAGGAACAGACGAAATCAAGTGGGTTTTATTTGTAAGTATTAATCCAGGCGGACCCAATGGGGGTAGTGCCACACAATATTTTGTGGGAGATTTTGACGGAACGCAGTTTAAGTTAGACTCTTCGTTTGAGAAAGACTTAAGTAATTCTGAACATAAGTCAATTTGGATTGATTATGGAAGGGATAATTATGCTGGAGTAACTTGGGCTAATATTCCTGATACCAATGGGCGCAAATTATTTATGGGATGGATGTCAAATTGGGATTATTCGCAAAAAGTTCCAACGTTCAATTGGAGAAGTGCTATGACCGTAGCACGATCTGTTGAACTTCGAAAAATTGATAATAATTACAAATTAGTATTTCAGCCAGTTAAAGAATTATCCAATTACAGGAGTATAAAATATAAAAAAGAGGCTATTACGGTTAAAAAAACGGAGAAAATAATTGATTCTAAAGCGATCAACTTAGCTAGTACAGAAATCAATTTTAAAATTTCAGATTTAAAAAATAGTGGTTTCAACTTCAAACTTTCTAACAAGCAAGGCGATACTTTAATTTTTGGATACGACAACATAGACAATAATTTTTTTATTGACAGAAGAAAAACGGGTAAAGTAGAATTTTCTGAAAAGTTTGAAAGTCGAGTTTCATTAGCTAAAAGAACATCGTTGAGCCCAAATTTGGAGGCAAAAATCATTCTTGATAAAACGTCCATAGAGCTTTTTTTTGACAATGGAGAAACAGTAATGACAGAAATATTTTTTCCTAAATCGCCATTCAGCGAATTAATTATTGAGCCCAAATCAAAAGAAATTATTCTTGAAACAATTGAACTTCACCAACTAAATATTAACCAAACTAAATTAAAATGAAATTAAAAAAGCTTTTATTTCTGCCAGTATTTGCTCTATGTAGTATGCTGGCACAAGCTCAGATAAAAGGTACTGTTACCTCTAAAGGGGACGGCTTGCCTTTGCCTGGTGCTTCTGTAATTGTATCTGGTACAAAGCAAAGTACCACCACAGATTTTGACGGAAAATATGTTTTAAATGGCGTATCAAAGGACGCTACATTATTGATTAGCTACATTGGCTATAAGACATTTAAAATTCCGGTTAATGGTAAAACTACAATTAATGTTCAATTAGAAAACGAGATGGCTCAACTAAATGAAGTTGTGTTAACGGGTTATTCTAAAGAACGTAAAGTAGATGTAACTGGAGCTGTCAGCATTGTAGATATTGGCGCAATTGATGGACAGAGCAGAAGCTCTGGGAATCCTATGCAGGCCTTACAGGGTCGTGTAGCTGGGCTTTTTGTTGAAAAATCTGGAGACCCAACAGGGGCAGCTAGTAATATTTTAATTCGAGGGATTACCACATTGGGAGATAACAGTCCTCTTTACGTAATTGATGGAGTTCCTACGAAGAGACCTGAAGTTTTTGCAAGTTTAAATCCTGAATCGATAGAGTCTATTCAAGTATTAAAAGATGCCTCAGCATCATCGCTTTATGGTTCTAGAGCAGGAAATGGTGTTATTGTAGTTTCCACTAAAAGTGGAGGTAAAAAGGAACGTGTTACTGTAAGTTTCAACTCAAATGTTTCTGTCCAATCAGAAAAAAAACAACGCTATGCAATGATGAATTCTCTCCAAAGAGGTCAAGTTTTATATCAAGCGTCTATCAATGATGGAGTAGATCCAAATTCAGGTTACGGATCAATTTATAATTTTGATTGGAATGGGAATTTTAAAAATCCTGTTTTGAACAGTGTAACACCAAAGCCATTTGTTGGAGGCGATACTAATGTCCCGGTTGGCGATACGGATTGGCAAGACGTTATGTATGATACTGGTTTTGTTTATAACAATGAGGTAACTATTTCTGCAAATTCAGATAAATCATCACTTATGATGAACTTCGGCTATTTAAAAAATACAGGAATGTTAAAGTATACCAATTATGACAGGTATTCTGCAAAAATAAACGGTAGTACAAAGTTATTTAACGACAAAGTTAGAGTTGGTGTTAATACACAGTTTTTCACTTCTAATGAAAACTTAGTATCCCCAGATGTTGGGAGTGCACCAACTACTGGTTTAGCAATTACTTTAGCACCAACAATTCCAGTTTATGATAGTAAAGGGAATTTTGCAGGTCCAATTGGAGCAGGTTATTCAGATAGAAATAATCCGCTATTAATGCAATATTTAAACCGCTGGGATAATGCTCATAAAAATAGTTTTTTTGGTAATGTCTTTGCAGAAATTAGTCTTTTAAAGGGTTTAAAGTTTAAAACTAATGCCGGTTTAGATTTTAGCGATTTTAACAGAAAAGATATTGAACGAAAAGTAAATAATGGTTTTATTGTCAGAGGAACCAATCGTTTAATTATTGATACTAATAAGTTTTCAAGCTTTGTGTTTTCTAACACCTTGAACTATGATTTAGAATTAGGGAAAAACAATAGAATTTCAGCTTTATTAGGATATGAGTATATTAGAAACGACTTTGATACATTTGTAGCACAAGCCGATAACTTTCCATTTGAGACTGAAGACTTCTTTGTACTAAACGCAGCTACTGGAGCAAGAACTTCTAGAGGAGCCTCAACTGCTAACACAACAGTTTCACAATTTGGAAAAATTAATTATGCGTATTCAGATAGATATTTGGCATCGTTTACTTTACGTCGTGATGGTTCTTCCCGATTTGGTGAAAATAATCGATTTGGTATTTTTCCTTCAACAACCGTTGGTTGGAGAATAAGTAATGAGGACTTTTTTCACAAAAATGATATTGTATCTAGTTTAAAGTTGAGAGCTGGTTATGGTATAGTAGGTAATCAAGAAATTGGCGATGGTGCACGTTTTGGTTTATTCGAAACAAGATATGGACCTAACCAAAATGTATATTCACCTGACTTCTTTAATATCTATTACAATGTGGGAACAGCTTATGATATTAATGGTAATAATACCGGAACATTGCCATCGGGATTTGTAAGAATTCAATCAGAGAACAAAGATTTAAAGTGGGAAGAAACTGCTGAATATAATTATGGTATAGATTTTTCTTTATTTAAAAATAACATTACGGGTTCATTTGATTACTACACCAAAAGAACTAAAGATATTTTGCGTGCTCCTAGAACAATTGCAACTCAGGGTGAAGGAGCTAATACGGTATTAAACATTGCTAATACAGAGGGTCAAGGTTGGGAGTTAGCCCTTGCTTATGACAAATCTTTTGATAATGGTTTTAAATTAGGGATTTCAACCACTGTATCTCATTTTACAGATAAAATAACCCAGCTAAATAAAGGAGGCGAAACAGATTTTGGAGGCACTGTTGCTAATTCAATTATTGGACGCTCAATATTCTCCATTTTTGGTTATAGAACAGCTGGACTTTTTCAAAGCCAAGAAGATGTAAACAATAGCCCTACTCAAAGTATGGCTAGACCAGGTAGTATAAAATATGTAGATATTAATGGTGATGGGGTTATAAATTCAGATGATAGAGATTGGATAGGAACAACTCTTCCAAAATTTGAGTATGGAGTTACAATAAATTTAGCGTATAAGAATTTTGATTTATCGTTATTCGGATCGGGTGTAGCAGGCCGTATTGGTCAGGACCCGTATATATTTTATAACAATTTTGTTTCGGGTAGAGAAAATGGCGGTGTTGGGCTTTTAAATGCTTGGACTCCACAGAATAAAAATACGGATGTTCCTTCAGCAACTTTGGCATTTAACGATACAAGAACATCAGATTACACGTTTAGAAAAAATTCTTATTTCAAATTAAGAAATCTACAAATTGGATATTCTTTACCCAAAGATTTTATTACTAGAATTGGAGGGATGACCAGTGCCAGATTTTATCTACAAGGAGAGAATTTATTTTGGATAGCTCACAAAGATTATCAGGGTCCAGATCCAGAACGAACAGATGTGAATAGAATACCAGTGCCTACAGTCCTTTCTTTAGGATTTAACTTAAATTTTTAAAAAAATAGATCATGAGAAACAATAAAATATTTTTATTTGGGCTATTAGCAATGATTTTCCTATCATCTTGTAGCGCAGATATGCTAGAGTATAAACCAGAAGGATTATTATCAAAAAGTGATGTTAGCACCCCCGAGAATTTAGAAGGGTTAGTTATAGCAGCCTACGCAGGTATAGCCAATGATGAAATGGTAGGGCCAATTACGCATCAATGGGTTTATGGCAGTGTACGTGCTGATGACGCCTATAAAGGCGGAGGAGGAATAGGGGATGTAGATGTAATTCACCGTTATGAAATGTATAATTTAACTATCCCAGATTATGGAGATTGGATGACACCAAGAACATGGGTGAACTATTATAAAGCGATAAGCCGTGCTAATTTTGCTTTAGAATTGATAAACGAAACTTCTGAAGCAACTTTTCCTAACAAAAAAATCAGACAAGCTGAACTTCGTTTTCTGAGAGCTCACAGTCATTTTATGTTAAAGTTGTTGTTTAAAAAAGTGCCTTACATAGTCGAAACTATGTCAGCCGATGAAAAAGCAAAAGCATCTAACGATATGACTAATGATGAGTTGTGGAACAAGATTGCAGATGATTTCTTATTCGCTTTCAATACTTTGCCACAAACACAAGCTGAAGCCGGAAGAGCTGATAAAGGTGCAGCAGCAGCTTATTTAGCTAAGTTACGTTTATATCAAGCCTACGAGCAAAATGATACACATAAAGTAATTAATATTAACCCAACTAGATTACAAGAAGTTATTACTTATGCCGATCAGGTAACAGGTTCTTTAGAACCTGATTTTGGGAATAATTTTTTATTTGGATATGATAATGGACCAGAGTCTATTTGGGCTGCTCAATTTTCTAAAAATGATGGTACTTTGGTTAGCAGAGTAAGTTTTGTTACGGGGCTAAATTCTCCTCATGGCTCAGGGTTATATGGATGTTGTGGGTTTCACTTAGCAAGTCAAAATATGGTCAATGCCTTTAAAACTAATGCAAATGGGTTACCCCTTTTAGATAATTTTAATCAGGTTGATATTTTTAATGAAATTGATGGAAGTGGTAAAGCACCATTAGCCTCTGGTGTAACATTAGACCCAAGAATTGACCATACTGTTGGAATTCCGGGAAGACCATTCAAATACCGTAATAGAGTTAATAATCCAAATGACATGATATACAATTTTTCATGGGCAAGAGATCCAGGTGTTTATGGCTATTTCGGCAACATGAAAGAGCAACAAGCTCCAGATTGTTCTTGTTTTGTAAAAGAGGGTCCGTTTATTGGAACATCAAAAAACATCGATTTTATTAGATATGCAGATGTATTACTTTGGAAAGCAGAAGCTTTAATCCAATTAAATCAAGTTTCTCAAGGTATGGCAATTATAAATCAAATAAGAACTCGAGCAAATAATAGTAAAAATAGACCAATTAATGCTGGAGCTTCTGATGTATATAATATTGGAACTTATCCATTATCACTTTCCAAAGTAGAGGCGCTTAAAGCCTTAAAGTTTGAACGTCGATTAGAGTTTGCTATGGAAGGGTTTAGATTTTTTGATTTAGTGAGATGGGGTGAAGCTGCTGAGGTTTTAAATGGGTATATAGAAGTTGAGAAAACAAAAAGAAGCTTTTTGTCTAATGCTCATTTTACAGCTGGTAGGGACGAATATTATCCAATACCTCAAAGAGAAATTGATGTAACAGGAGGATTATACAAACAAAATCCAGGATATTAATCAATTGAAAACAATATAGTTTTTTGAGTTTTTTTAGTGATTCCAGAAGAAATTTAATTATTAATGGTTTCTTCTGGGCATTAAAAATTTAATCATCATTATAAAAAGTTATGCAATCTAAAAATAAAATAAAATTCTTTATACCGGTTCTTCTATTAAACCTTTTTATTGGGTCAAGCAGTTGCACATCAAATGACGATCTTAAAAAAACTACTGAAAACCCAGTTGTACCTAATCCAAATCCTGAACCACCGATCAAAAGTTTGCAATGTACACCGCAGATAGAGCAATCGGATTATTCAATTTATAAAACGGGATCAAATGGAAAGCGTATAGGTGACCTAATGCCTCTTTATGATGCTGCTTCCAATAAGTTTTATTTGTATTATTTGAAGGATATTTGGGATGATAATTCAAATCAAAGACATCCATGGAATGCACTTTCAACAGTTGATTTTTCATCCTATAATGAGATAAGTTCAGAAATAATAAGTTCAAGTTCTGAGGGATGTGAACAAGATTTTGCTATTGGCTCAGGATCGGTTTTTGTTAAAGACAATAAATATTATGGTTTTTATACAGGTCATAATCCCAATTTTCCATCAAACTGTGTAACCACAAAAGAAGGCATTATGTTGGCAACTTCAACTAATCCTGAAGCTGGTTTTACAAAAAACAAATCGTTTACAACTATTTATGCGCCAAAAGGCCTTCAGTTTGATGAGCAAGATAATTTTAGAGATCCTTATGTTTTTGAAGACGCTGGAACTTACTACATGCTAATTAGTGCTAGAGCTCGAGTTGGTGGTGTTTTCAAAGGGATCATAGTATATTATACATCAAAAGATTTATTGTCTTGGATGTATAATGGTATTTTTTACGACGGTGCTACGAAGTATTACACTTTTATGGAGACAGCTCAAGTTTTCAAAATGGGAAGTATGTACTATTTAATTTTTTCTGATATAGATTCACGTAGAGTTATATATAGGAAAAGTAGTTCAGCAACAGGCCCTTGGGATCTACCTAATGGTTCTGAATTTATAGATGGTAAAGATTTTTATGCTGCAAAAGCAGTAAGCAACGGAAAAGATGCCTTTGTAATGGGCTGGGCTCCAAAAACCGAAAACAATTTGGATTCTGGTGTTAAAACTTGGGGAGGCAATTTAGTGGTTCATAAATTAATGCAAAACTCTAATGCTGATTTAATGTTGACTATTCCGGATGCGGTTAATAGTGGTATCGCAACAAACCTTCCATTACAGTTAAATAGAAAAATTGGTGTTTTTGAAAAAACAGACGTTAACAAAGAATCCTATAAACTTACTAGTGCTACTCTTAATAATGTTTCAGCTATTTTTTATGAGCCTATTGACGCACCAAGGTATTTAATATCAACAACAGTATCCTATTCCAATTCAAATAGGGATTTTGGATTTTTTCTGGGTGCATGTGATGAAAATAACAATGTTATAAGCTTGCGTTTTGTGCCTAGTGAGAATAAGATTAAGTTAGATAAAATAACAAGATCTTCTTTGTCAGGATCAACAACTTCATACAATGAAACTGCATTCAAATTAGAGCCAAATGTAGAATATGATGTTAAGGTGGTTATTGAAAATTCCATAGTGGTAATTTATGTTAATAATCAAGTTGCTCTCACATCAAGAGTTTATAAAGCACCAAATACATCTTGGGGTGTATTTGCTGATAATAGTTCTGTTTTTTTTAAATCAATAACAGTTACGAAGCCTTAGGCTAATTTACTAGGGATAGATCAAAAAATAAATTAACAACTAAATAAGAAAAATTATGAATCAAATTATTAAAAGAATATCGGTGTTGTTTACATTCTACTTCTTATTAACGGTAACATCATCGTGTGAGAATTTCGAATTGGCAACAATAACGCCTACAATTGCTCAAAAAGTGAGTGGATTAAAGGTTGAATTAAAAGGTGACGATGCTGTTTTAACTTGGACAAATCCGTCAAATGTTAGTAGTATTGTTATACTTCATTCAGATGGGACTAGTTCAGTAGATGGACCCGCTACAACTTGGAGTTATGGTATAATAGACGTCAATAAAGATTATTTTTTCACCGTAAAAACTAAAGATGCAGCTGGCAATTTGTCTCTAGGTGAAACAGTTTACTTACGTAGAGAAGGACCTGAGGCAGTTCGAAATTTTAAGGCTATTCAAGAAGCTAAGGATTTGGTTTTAACTTGGGATTTGGCTCAGTCAGGTCTTAAAAAGATAGAATTATTGATTAATGGTAGTAAAGTTTCATTATCTGGGACTGCTACTTCTTACAGAATTCCAAATGTTAGTGCAGGGATATATGCTCTTAAAATTAATGTTTTTAATAGTTCGGATGTTATTTCTCCTTCAAGAAAATTAGACTTTTTAGTAAGTTTTCAGATTAGAAAAATTGCATTTTTAGGAGCCGCAGCCCAGAATACTCCACAAGCTTGGAATAATGGGAATGGGTCTGATTTTACATTAGATGATGACGAAACAGCCGCTCAATGGTTTCCAAGTTTAGCAAATGATTTAACGCAGGTTTATTATCATTCATTTACAGATGTAGCTAATGGCGCAGTAGATTTAAGTATTTATGATGCGATTTGGATTCAGTACGATGGTGGCTGGTGGGGAGATAGAGTTGCCCAATTTCCTAAAAATGGAGCCAACTGTATCATTGGTGAAGGCCCTGCAGACGGACCACCTTGTTCAGATTTAGCAGATAAATTAATCAATAAAGTTAAAACTTATTATCAAGCGGGTGGTAATATACTTGTAGGTAACTTTGCAGTTTTTATTTTAGATGATATTGGTGTAGTGGATGCTAATGGAGTACCTAATCAAGCTTGGGGAGGAATAGGATATGAGTCTTGGGCAACAGCCGATGCTTGGACAGGTACTTGGACTGCAAGTACTTCAAGCCCCTACTTTACAGGAGTAAGCACTAGTACAAGTAGTTGTGCAGGTACAAATTTTGAAACTTTGGCAGCCGGTACAAAAAAGAAGAATAGAGTAGCTCAATACAACATGGATTTTGGTCCATGGAAAGCAGGGACATTAGACCAAACAAGATCAAATTTTGAAACTATGGTTGGTGGTAAAATTCTTTGGGGTAACTGTGGTGGAAACGAAGTTTGGGGTGTAGAATGGGCTCCAAAAGGAAAATCTGGAACTGTAGTATGCGCCATAGGTGGTACTTGGGACTGGGAAGTTGGTGGTGTGCCAAACGGCAATAATATGAAGATTATCACTAAAAATATTTTAAGTCATTTAGCTGATTTAGGTCTTTCAAACTAATAACATATTTAACGGTAGTGTAATCAATTACACTACCGTTATAAAAATTTCATTAATTATAATTTATAATTGGAAAATCTCATACTCAATATAAATTTTAAATTTTTTGCAAAAAGCGAACATATTGAGGAGTATTATTTTGAGTTTTAAATGTTTAATAAATAGGTTTATTTTGAATTAAGTTAAGGGTAAGCTTTGGTTTACCCTTAATTTTTTTAATTTTTTAAAAATGGAAAAAAAATATGCATTAAGTGCGGTTAGTTATGGAGAAGTTTTGTTTGATTTATTTCCAACCCACAAAAAAATTGGAGGAGCTCCACTCAATGTGGCCCTAAGAATGAAATCTTTAGGGGTACAATCAAAAATAATTAGTAAAGTTGGATTAGATGAAGAGGGTCAAGATATAATTGATTATTTGCAATCCAAAGAAATGGATGTGTCCTATATACAAAAATCAAAGGAATACAGGACAGGGGTTGTCCACGTAATGATTAATGAAAAAGGAAATGCGTCGTATGATATTGCATATCCTTCAGCTTGGGATAAAATTGAACAAGACGAAGATTTACTTTCTTTAGTATCAAATTCAGATGTGTTTATTTTTGGGAGTTTAATTTGTAGAGATGAGGTATCAAGAAATTCGTTATTTACTATTATTCATAATTCAAATTATTCAGTGTTTGATGTTAATTTGAGACAACCATACTATACTAAAGAGAATCTAATTGACTTAATGAAAGCTTCTGATTTTATAA
The DNA here is from genome assembly GCF_024642105.1 of Flavobacterium sp. Lineage (GTDB taxonomy): Bacteria > Bacteroidota > Bacteroidia > Flavobacteriales > Flavobacteriaceae > Flavobacterium. Next base: position 5,148 of record NZ_JAHEBT010000005.1, on the reverse strand, counting down.
AATTAAATGACGAAGAGTTACTTGAATTGTCTCAAATGCTAGAGTCACCATTTAATTCATTTGAACAGAATATCCGCTTCATTGCTTCTCAAATGGGTTCGAGTCAAATTTGTGTTACGAAAGGTGCGTTTGGTGCTGTTTTGTTTTATAATGACAAGTTTTATTATAATAGTGGCTATTTTATAAAAGTAGCTGATACAGTAGGAGCGGGAGATTCATTTTTAGCTTCTTTAGTAACTAAACTTCTGCGTGGAGATTCACCTCAAAAATCACTAAATTTTGCATGTGCAATCGGAGCTTTAGTTGCTTCAAAAGAAGGAGCTAATCCTGAAATTTCTGAAAAAGAAATAAAAAAATTCATGATGTTGAAAGAATTTAAAAGTAGTATACAATAAATTATGATTACATTAGATTGAAACTTGTGTTTTTATAAATAGAATATCCAAACCCTGGTCCATTATTGACTAGGGTTTTTTATTTTGATAAATAGGGGGATTAATCATTAGACAATTTACCCTTAACTCAATAATATTCAGAAAATACAACAAATTAACTTAAATACAACTAAGGGTTTGATTTATATATACTTACATAATATAATTAATGTGAATTAGTTAGAGCTTATTTATGATAGTCAAGGATAATCTGATGTTTGAAGTGTTAAGAGTTTAAAGTTTTAAATTCAAGAGTAATTAAATCTACTAAGTCCAAGCCTTTGATTACATTTTTATTATTTTCAACGAAATCACTTACTTTTATTTTGAATCCCAATCTATTAAATTGCTTAGCCTTTTCGAGCCAATTTAAGTATTCTCCAGCATCTGGTATAGCAATAATACTAATGTCTTTGATTGGTTCTAAAAGAGTGTGATTAAAATTTCCATTAGACCCAGTTGCTAACCAAGTAAATCCAGGAATTAAAACACTCATAATAACTGCTGTTTTTTCTGATTCAACCAAGTGTATTGTTTTAGTTTCAGAATTCACTAAGTGAAGCCCAAACAAACATTGTTTAAGATTAAATTTTTCTTCTTTTATAATCTTATGGACCCAATTAATCATAGAACTGCCGGATTCCGTTTTTATTCTTTTGCCAGAAGTTGAATTATACGCCATAACCTTACCAGTATGGACGTGATTGTGATTGTCTATTTGCCAAAAAACAGTAGAGTTTTCAAAATACTTTGAAGTTCCAATTTTATATTTTTTTATTACTTCAGTAACTTTTTGTTCATCGAATATGCTTTTCAAATAGAGGGTGAAATTATTGTTATCATACTGAGTTAGTGTTTTATAAACCAACTGTGAATCTAAATAACTTGGAGCAGTTGTTTTGGTTTCATAAAACGAGCTATAAGATACTGACTTTCTATTTGAAGAAGGTAAATTAAAATACCCACATTCCTGTTCCCTATCACATCTCCCGTAATTATAATCTATGTATTCGGATGTCTCGCTATTAATAAAGCGTACGTATCTCAAACTATTACATTTTGGGCATTTGAATTTTTTACTGCTTTTATCTAATATATACTTGTATTGCATATTTAATGGTTTAAAGTTCATAGGTTTATCAGTTTAAAGCCCTATATATTATAGGGCTTAAACTTATGAAAAGAGATTATTTATTTGGATTTAGACTATAAGGTTTTCTTTCCCCATTTTGTAACAACCATTCGTTATCAACTGAGTGTTTGATAAATTTTTTTATTTGATTTATTCCACTATTTACTTCTTTCCCGTGTATTATTTCTAATTGCGATTTAATTCTATTTACAAGATCTCCGTGATTAAGTTCAGGTTTTGGTTTAAACACAGATTCATATAATCCTATAATCTCTTCATTATTTAAATCTTGTAAACTTCGTTTAGCAATATTTTTCGATTTTGTTTTATATTCAATATCAAGAATAGGAACGCCATCGTCATCAATATAAAAAGCAAAGGGTTCAAAGGGTTTGTTTCTACATAATTGAGGTGACACAACCGACGAGTTATTTTCATTAGTATTATCTACTTGCACCAAAAAAACAGTTTCAGCTTTATTCATTAGTTCAGTTCCCAAATGCCCCCTTGCTTTATCATTTGATGGATTTTGATGTAAAACTACAATTATATGAATGTCTTTTTCCTCTGACCATTTTAATAGCGATGTAGCCATCATTGAAGATTCAGTCTCATCATTTATTGATGTTACTAAATCTCTAACGCCATCAATAATAACATACCCTAAATTTTCGGTATTTTGAATCGCATAATCAATTACCTCAAATCGGTCTTTTGGGCTTTCTCCTCTTAAAGCGTATGCTAAAAAATCATCTGAAGATTCGTATCCAATTTCGTTAGAAATTCTTTTACAAATTTTTTGAAAATGATACTTCGATTGCTCTGTGTCAAAGTATAACACTTTCGATTTGTCGATTTGTTTTACACCTCTAATTTTTCTATTCCCACTTGATTGTTCATTCAGAATTTCAGATAGAATCATTGAAATGAAAAAGGTTTTTTTGCTTTTTGCTTTTCCAGTTATAACGCTAAAATTCCCCATTGTAGCTACTGTTGCAGACTCATCTTTATCCTCTTGGGTTATTTCAAATGCAATTGAAGGCTCCATAAGGTCTTCAACCAAACTAATTCTTAGTTTTTCTAATCTCTCTTTTAGTTTAGAGTGAGTGATAGAATGTTTTTCTCTAAAATCACTTACAATCGGTAGTTGTTCTATGCTGATCATAATTAGTTAACTTGAATTAGTGATTTAGTTACCTCATTTTTTAAAAAAAACACCTTGCCTCCAATACAGTATTTTTTTAGCCTACCACTCTTGCACCAATTTGTAATTGTAGAATCACATACGCTGAACATTTCTTTTACATCTTTTCTGGTAATGATGTTTTTATCAGAACTATTAGTAATAGAATCTCTTTGCAGTAGAGTTTTGAAACTAGATGTCACTGCATCGTTAATTTTTGTTTTTAGATCTTCTGGTGAAATCTGAATAAATTTAACTTCGGTCATAATTTATTTTTTTAAAGTTATGAGCCACTAAAAATAACCAAGGATAAATTTGTAAAATCAACAAAAAAATATAATTTTGCTTTGCTTTAAGGGTTTATATCTTCCAAAATCCAAACCATTTAAGCGTCTTTTTTCAATAAAATCCAAGAGTTGCTTTTAGTGACTCTTTATTTTTTACAAAGATCTCACCGGTTTTTCATATTTCAAACAAAAGGTTACTCACAAATTGAGGTATTTTTTAACAAAACAAAAAAATTTAACGTTTTAGATATATTATATTGTCTAAATTGAATTTTAAATACAGATTGTGTAATATCACATCTCTTCATGTTTCATTTTGGCAAAGTTTAATGCGGCTTTTTCACTTAATGTGAAATTATCTTTGTCAACATATTTATAAAAGTTTTTCTCTGTTGAATGACCCGTGATTTCCATTACCATTGGGGTATTCCAGCCCTCCATTCCATAAAAATTGGAAGCAAATGATCTCCTAAGCGTATGGTTTGATATAAGTTGATATTTAGGATAATGACCAATAATTCCATTTAATCTACCTCTAACAGTTTCATTTATTTCAGAGACTATGCAAACCTCTTTTATAAGATCAGAAAGCATGGCTGCGTTTGATCTTTCGTTATTTGAAAAACGAGGAGGAAAGTTTAAATCATATTTTTTTAAAATTTCTTCTACCTTGTAGTGCACAGGGACTTTTACTTTTTTATCAGTTTTATACTGCTTGAGGTAGATGTATGGGGTATTTTTCTCATAAACTATCATTGAGGAATCTAATCTAAATAAGTCTGATATTCTTTGAGCCGTGAAACATCCAATAATCATCCATTCTTTTGCAAGTTCTAGTCTTGGATTTGGCATAGGAGTTTTTATAACTTTCTTTATTTCATCTAGAGACAAGTACGTGACTATTGTTTCGTCCTCGAATCCCTTCATCAATCTATATCTAACATTTACTCTTTTTCCGTTCATTTCAGCATCAGAAACAAGGGTTTTTAACCTTTTTATAGTTCTACCAACTGTATTTTGCGATTGTTTTTTTTCGCTTTTTAAAAACACTATAAATGCGTTTCCTAAAGAATCGTCAACATCTATTACTTTGATTTTTTTTCCAAGTTTTATTTCAAAAGCAACTAGATCCTCTACAAAATACTTGTATTTCTCTATTGTATTTTCTTTGTATATAAAATTTTGTCCGTTTTTAAAGTAGGTTTTAGTTTGTAGGTTTCTCAAAAACTTATTTGCATAAACAATAAGAAAATCGTCATCTTCAATAGCTTCATTATTAAATTGGCTAATTATATTTTTTACCCACTTACTACTAACATCATCTATACTCTTAGTGTTATCAAAAAGTAACTTATCAATTTCTGAAGTAATAAAGCTTTCTAATTCGTAAAGCTTGGAGTGAAGTAGCTTATTATATTCGTTGTTTTTTTTAGGAAGTTTAGTAATCGGATTCCAATCACCTGCGTTTTTAATAGAAAATCCAGTTGAGAGTCTGAAGTCTTTACCTCTTTTTAAACTTAGTCGTATATATATTGTTGATTCGCCAGTTGGCTTAGATGGATAGAAAGTTATTGTTGCCATATTTTTTTATTGCAAATATAATTTTATCCAACCGTTTATCCAACAAAAGGTACATTTTATTATCTTTGCGTGTTTTTAATTGGCATATAAATAGATGTTTTACAAGGCTTTAATGTTATTTAATGCCATTTTGTACCAAATCAAAATAATATATGCACCCCAAGAGGGGGAGCGGATATAAAAAAAAAGGGTTATACTTGTATAAGTGTAACCCTTTTTTGATTTTATGAAAAAGTTTTTTGTTTTCCTTCTAATATTATTCTCTTTAAATTCGAATGGGCAATCAGTTCAAAATAGGAATTGGGAGTATTCAAAAGTTGTGTACACCCCATCCTCCAAAAAGAAAATAATAATTACAAATAGTTTACCTAAAGGAGGCGGAATCGTTTCCTATAAAGGAAAAGAGTACTATTATTTCATTTTTTGGACTAATGTACGTAATGAAGCAACATCGCCTCTGGATTTAAAAATTAAATTTCCGACAATCATTTCTTTTAAATCTGAAGAATCGTACGCTAAAGTTGCCTTTAC
>NZ_JAHEBT010000037.1 GCF_024642105.1 Flavobacterium sp. | reverse complement strand
GCTAATTTTGAAAACATCTCTTTATAAATTAAAAGACAAAGATACTTTTTTATACATTTATAGTGTGGAAAAACAACTAAAGTTTTGCTGCTAAACTCAATAATTCATTTATGCAAATTCATCATCTGTCTGAAAACAATAGTGTTCTGAATCATTTCTTAGGCCAAATTCGTGATGTCAATATCCACAATGACAGCCTCCGTTTTAGAAAAAACATGGAACGCATTGGCGAAATTATGGCATATGAAATAAGTAAAAATTTAGACTATCAAGCAGTAGCTATTCCAACACCCTTAGGGACAAAAGCAACCCATTACATCAAAAATCCGCTAGTAATTTGTTCTATTCTGCGCGCAGGTTTAACGCTACACAATGGTTTTTTAAACTATTTTGATGCCGCTGAAAATGGATTTATTTCTGCCTACCGTCACCACCCCAACAACGATGATTTTTTTGAAATTATAGTGCAATACCAAGCGGTTGCCGATATTAATAACAAAACGGTTGTAGTTGTTGATCCTATGTTAGCTACTGGACAATCTATTGTGGCTGTTTTTAAACGATTGATGGAAAGAGGTACTCCTTCCGAAATTCATATTGCAGTGGTGATTGCCGCTCCTGAAGGAATTGCGCATTTAGAAACTGAATTGCCTGACACCTGCCATCTTTGGATAGCCGCAACAGACGACCACCTCAACGAGCATAGTTATATTGTTCCAGGATTAGGAGATGCGGGAGATTTGGCTTACGGCCAAAAATTATAATTGGCTCACAAACGAAAACAGACTACACAAAATTACAAATCCAAACACCATTTCTTGTTTGAATTTAGTTTGCGAATACTCCATGTGTGCGCTAGCTAAAATGGCTAGTGGTGCAATAGTTAAAAGTAAAAAATCGCTGCTTTTATGTGCCGAAAGGACAAAAACAATCACTCCAATAAAAAAGGAAGCGACAATTTTTTTATAGGAAGTTTGTGTCATCGACGGACGATTGGACAAGGTAATGAACATTGAAAAAACAAAAAACAAAGCCACCGATACATAGATAGAAAAAGCTATGTTTTGAGTAGGGTTTGTAAAATAATCGATTGCAAAATCAATTTGTGTGTTTTGATGTAAATATTTTACAGTGTCAATACCAAAAAAAGAAGTGAAAAAGGTAAACAAAATTCCCACTGCAAAAAAGGCAATAAAAGGCAAAACCCAATTCGTATAATCTCTTGAAACGTGAAAAATGACCGAGATAAAGACTAAAATCAAAAACAAAATACACCAAAAATGAAAAAGTGACGCTAAAATAATCCATAAAGAGGCATCAAATATTTTTTCTTTAGACGCTTTCATCGACTGCAATGAAATTAATCGACGCAGGGCTAATAAAACGAAAAAATTAGCAAAAAGAATGCTCAAATTGTTAAGAATCGTAGGAAAAAACAACAACAGCAACAAGAAAAAAATAGCAGTATAACTACTGTCTTTGGTCAGTCCGTTGCGTTTTCCAATAAAACTTGTTAAGAAAATGGACGCCAACACCACCAGAAAAGTAATCCCTTTTTTTAATAGCAAAAGAACAGAAGTCATCCAAGAAGCGTCTTGAATTTGGTAAATAAAAAAGAAAAACAACACTAAAAATACGATTAAAGCGTAATTTAATGGTGTAGATTTTTTAAAAACACTTGCAATCATAAGGATATTTTATACTTTTGTGTCTGTAAATATACTACTTGTTTAAAACAAGTTCAAAAAAGATTTATTTTTAAAAAATAGCTTTCTTTTTTAGGTACTTACTCAAAAGCAAAATAACAATATAATTTTATATCATTATGAAATCATTTTTCGAAGGAATTCAATTCTTATTTGTAGATGTATTATTTAAACCTTTAGATTTTTTAAGATCTTTAGAGCTTTCTACTTGGTTTGGTGCTAATGCTATCAACTGGATCTTTATGATCATTTGTGCTGCTGCCATTGTATATTGGATCAAACAATTACAAATTTTTGATGCAGCAGGTACTGAAAATCAAGATACAACGGCACATTCTTTCTTGAAATAATACAAAATTAAAAAAATATTGGAAACTACTTTAAGTCGTTTCCAATATCTCTTCTAAAATACATCTTATCAAATTGAAGCTTAGCGATATTTTGGTAAGATTTTTTTATGGCCTCTTCAAAGTTATCACCATACGAAGTAACGGTTAACACACGCCCTCCGTTAGACAACACTTGATTGTTTTCTAGTTTTGTCCCCGCGTGGAATACAATTGAATCTGTGATATTTTCTAAGCCGGTAATGACTTTTCCTTTTTCAAATTCTTCTGGATAACCGCCTGAAACTACCATAATCGTAGTAGCACTTCTTTCGTCAACCTCCAATGCAATTTGGTCTAGTTTTTCATTGGCTACCGCCAAAAACAATTCCACTAAATCAGTTTTCAATCTTGGAATCACCACTTCGGTTTCTGGATCACCCATTCGCACATTGTATTCAATCACGATTGGCTCTCCTTTTACATTGATTAATCCAATAAAAACAAATCCTTTGTATGGAATTCCGTCTTTTTGAAATCCGTCAATCGTTGGTTTTACGATGCGTGTTTCGATTTTTTCCATCAAAACAGCGTCAACATAGGGAACTGGAGAAACAGCGCCCATACCGCCAGTATTCAAGCCAGTATCACCTTCACCAATACGCTTGTAGTCTTTGGCTGTTGGCAAAATTTTATAGCTTTTCCCATCGGTTAAAACAAAACAGCTTAATTCGATTCCGTCCAAAAATTCTTCGATTACCACTTTGGCACTCGCCGTTCCAAATTTTTGGTGTACCAACATATTGCGTAATTCTTCTTTGGCTTCTACCAAATCTTGAATAATCAACACGCCTTTTCCGGCAGCCAATCCGTCTGCTTTCAACACATAAGGAGGCTGTAATGTTTCTAAAAATTGGCATCCTTGTTCTACCGTTTCAGCCGTAAAACTATCATAAGCGGCTGTTGGAATATTATGTCTGAACAAAAATTCTTTGGCAAATTCTTTACTTCCTTCTAATTGTGCACCAATAGTCGATGGGCCAATCACAGGAATGTTTTTCAAGTCGGCATCATTCAAGAAGAAATCGTAAATTCCTTTTACCAATGGGTCTTCTGGTCCTACCACAACCATTTCCACTTTTTCTTTCAAGACAAAGTCTTTAATGGCTGGAAAATCCGTTGGGTTGATGTTAATATTGTTAGCTATTGCTGCGGTTCCGGCATTTCCTGGTGCAACAAAAAGGGTGTCGCAAAGCGGACTTTGAATCATTTTCCATGCAAATGCATGCTCTCTTCCGCCTGAACCCAAAAGTAAAATAGTCATAGTGTTGTCGTTTAGTTGTTTGTCTTGCCTTTGGGAAGACGATGCAAAAATAATGGCTTTTGAACGGAAATAATAATTAATTTTTAAAAAGTTGTAGAGACACCCATTTTCCTGCAAGGTTTCTTAAACCTTGTAGGTATTAAACTCATTTTTAAAACAAAACCTACAAGGTCAAAAAGACCTTGCAGGTTAACTAGTCTGTAAGTAAAAAGCCGAACCTTTCTTTTCGTCTCTTTTATTCTAAATTCTTCTTAGGGGTTGATGTAAGCGCTTTGAAGTTTTCTTTGCTGACAATTTTTTTGCCTGATTTCTTTTCTAATTCTTTGCGAGCATTGCCAGCAACACTTCCTCCTGCCTTTGCCGCTTTTTGATTTTCTGCAAAACCAATTGCGTCTTTGTTTTTGGCAATTTCAGTAGTCGAAGCTTCGCCTAGCATAGTGAATATCAACTCTAAATCGGTCATGTGGTCGCGGAGATTTTCGTTGACTTTGGTTAGTCCCTTTAGTTTTTTGTAATCACTTGGAACAATACCAAAGGTGGCTTTGCTTATTTCGGCAGTGAGTATGGCATATTCTTTCCATTCTTTCACACCACGCTGACTCCATTCTTTGGTTAATTCGTCACGAACTAAAATTCCTCTTATTCTCTTTTCTATCCATTCATCGCTATAGCCTTTAGCTTTGTAAGTAGCTCTTATTCGGGCTTGTGCCAATTCAGGATTTTCAATTTCGGCAATACGTTCCGAACCCACTTGCGCTAACCATTGTTTGAAAGGTTCCGCTTTTGGGGATGGGATGGATTGGATAAGTCTTAAAAGTTGTTCTGTATCAGCAACATCAGTCATTCTCATTTTTCCGTCTGTAGCAAGCATTTTCAAACCGTGACAATTCGTCACGGTTTCATTTCCATCCGCTTTCAATCGTTGTTTTAATTTTCTCCAATATGCTAAAGGATCGACACTTTCGGTCAATATAAAAATGATATCTGTAATGCTGAAATACCATTTCTGTTCTTGCTCATTCCAAATTGAACGTACGTTTTTTTCTTCAAATAATTTAATGTTACTCATAATAGATTTAAGTTTTGGGTTCTTAAATTCAAATGTACATTTTTATCCTAAAAGAATGGTTGATAAGTTGAAATAATCGGTTTCGAAAAGGGGCTTAAAAATTAAAACCTACAAGGTCAAAAAGACCTTGCAGGTTAGATAAGTTTGCCAATAAAAAACTCGCTTTAAAACGGGTTACTTTTTTATTTAATATAATTCGAAAAATCTTTGTGTTCCTCTTTCGAGAGTTCTTCTGGCGAAAGGGATTTGAAATACTCATAGGTAATTTTCATTCCTTCTGCTCGGCCTACTTTGGCTTCCCAACCCAGTAATTCTTTGGCTTTAGTAATGTCGGGTTGACGCTGTAAAGGGTCGTTAATAGGCAACGGATGATAGACTACTTTTTGATTCGTACCCGTTAATTTGATGATTTCTTCAGCAAAATCTTTGATGGTAATTTCGTCTGGATTCCCAATATTCACTGGATACACATAATCGGAATGCAATAACCTAAAGATTCCTTCCACTTGATCGTCTACATAACAGAAGGAACGCGTTTGCAGTCCGTCACCAAAAATGGTCAAATCCTCGCCGCGAATGGCTTGACCAATAAAGGCTGGGATTACTCTTCCGTCATTGAGGCGCATTCTTGGTCCGTACGTATTAAAAATTCGGACAATACGAGTCTCTACACCGTGAAAGGTGTGATACGCCATAGTAATCGATTCTTGGAAACGTTTGGCTTCGTCATACACACCTCTTGGTCCAATAGTATTTACATTACCGTAGTATTCTTCGGTTTGTGGGTGTACCAATGGATCGCCGTACACTTCAGAAGTAGAAGCAATCAAAATACGTGCTTTTTTCACGCGCGCCAATCCTAATAAATTATGCGTTCCTAACGAACCAACTTTCAGGGTTTGAATTGGAATTTTTAAATAATCTATCGGACTTGCTGGCGAAGCAAAATGCAAAATGTAATCCAATTTTCCTGGAACGTGAACAAATTTAGTGATGTCATGGTGGTAAAATTCGAAGTTTTCGAGCTTGAATAAATGCTCGATATTTTTCAAATCGCCCGTAATCAAATTGTCCATCCCTATAACAAAATAGCCTTCTTTTATAAATCGGTCACAAAGATGCGACCCTAAAAATCCCGCCGCTCCTGTTATAAGTATTCGTTTCATGGTAATTAGTATTAAACTATTTTATATTAAAAATTTGTTCCAAAATTTTGATCGTAATCAAATACGTTGGTTTTACTCCTGTGGTTCCTAAACCTCCTGAAGCCAATGTACTTCCGGTTTCTAATGGGTTATCAGAAGCATAATACGCATAGCGCACTTTGATGTCTTTAGGCACACTTTTTCTAATTCTCGAAGCCGATTGAATGGCTTTTTGGTAATAAGCCCCTTCCATTTCTAGTCCGATAGCTCTCCAAGTCGATTCGTGGAAGAACTTCAACAAATCCCTGTTTTGCAATGAAGTTCCCAAAACAGTTACCATTGGTCCTGCAAAAACTGCAATATCATTCCCTTCAAACATCTCAGCCGTTAATTCATTTTCAAAAAAGTAATTATCGGCCGTTCCTTCGTTGATATGGGCATTTGGAATCATAATATCTCCTTTTCCTCCTTCTAAAATTCCTGCTTTTCCCATAATGGAAATCGACTGGGCATTTAAGAACGTTTCTTTTTTGTACGGCTTGAACAACTCGTCAATCGTTTCATAGGCTTGCTCTCCAAAAGCATAATCCATAACAATAATTACCTGTTTTTCGTCGCCTAAATCCGCTTTAGGAAAAGACGTTTTGTTCCAATCTATTTTAGCAGTGTCAAAAATCTGAACATCGATATTCGTTCCTGAAGTATCTGGTAACGAAATCATTCCTTGTTTCAATGCCACCGCTTCAACCAAATCACGAACGTCATTGGCTCCAGACTTACTCAATTCTTCGTAAATAAAGAAATCCGATTGGTTTTTGAACTTCGTTTTCAAAGCTGGAACGGCAAAAATAGAGTTCATCACCGAGTGCATGTTAGCACTAATCACATGGATGGGTCTGCCTAATAAATTATTTTCTTTTAAAACTTCTTTGATGTTGGTTGCCCAAATTTCGCCGTGAATGTGGTGTCCCAAACGCTCTCTCAACACTGGGCTAAAAGTGATGGTACGTTTGTTGTTTTCTACAATTTCTTCAATGGCTAATTTTCCTAACCAATAAATGACGTGCAAGAAACGATCTGGCGACGTAGCCGAACCAAACGCATCGTAGATGTCTAAAACTTCTTCGAAGGTTCTTCCTAAAATATTGGCAGTATGAGAAATCGCTTTTTCTTTCTCAATTTGAGTTAATTTTTTGTTTTGCTGGGCAGCAATTTCTAATTTTTTCCAATCATGAGAAACTTCCCCTGCTTCGTCCAACAACACTCTATTTTTAATTTTGTGTGATTCGATAAAAATGAAAGTCAAGTGCGTCAAAATATCGTAAATGTCCGAACGTCCACGGGTAATCACTACGTTCATTTGGTCTTCGTCAATACGATAGCAATTACGACGTCTTTTGGGAGGAACAATCGCTTTAAAGTGCGATTTAGCATACCCTTCTTCTGAAGTTAAGTTAATGAACCGACATTCTTCAATCCCAATAGGAAGACGTTCAATAACGTACAAAAGTCCGTTGAGTTCTACTTTTTCATCGGCAATGTTTCCGTAAATTTCTGGGCGTAAAGCCAATAAAGCTTCGCGTAAAGTATCTCCAGAAACTCCCATCGGCTTGTAAAAACCGCGGTTAAATAAATGCCTCATGGTAATGTACAGTCGTTCAATAGCTGCTGACGACTCTTGCGCTCGTGAGCGCGAAATGTTTTTGATTTCTATCATCTTTCTTTATTATTTAACCTGCAAAGATAATGGATTTATTTTGGGTTTAGCACATCTGCTATTTTTCTGTCGTTAGACAGTCGCGGAATTTTATTCTGACCGCCTAATTTTCCTATGGATTTCATATAGTCTTGAAATCCGTTCTTTGGCACTTTAGTAATTACCAATGGACGCAAAACGTTGCCCATAATTAGGTCGTCATAATACACGTTTTGTTTGCGCATCGCAATGTCGATTTGTAACGCAAATTCATCTAGATTTTCGGGTTCATTTTCGAACTCTATAAACCATTCGTGATACGGCAATCCTTCGGCAGGATTAATTTGTGGCGCCACAGTAAATTCATTCACGCGAATTGTAGTCCCTTCCATAGCTTCTTGCAAAGCACTTTCTACTTCTTTACCAATCACATGTTCGCCAAAAGCAGAAATATAATGTTTGATACGGCCTGAAACTATCACTCGATACGGTTGTAAACTCGTAAACTGAACTGTATCGCCAATGTTATAGCCCCAGAGTCCAGCGTTTGTTGACAAAATCAAAACATAATTCACACCTAATTCTACTTCGCCAATGGTATAACGACGCGGATTTTCATTGGAAAATTCATCACTCTTAATGAATTCATAGAAAATTCCCGAATTCAACAACAGCAACATTCCTTTTGCCGCCTGCGAATCTTGATAAGCAAAAAATCCTTCCGAAGCCGGAAAAAGTTCGATACTATCCACTTTTCGACCGATTAAATTTTCAAATTTGGCGCGATAAGGTTCGTAATTGACTCCACCATAAATAAACAAATTGAAATTTTTGAAGATTTCACCAACAGGCTTCCCTCCTTTTTGCTGCAATTTTTCAAAATACATTTGAACCCAAGACGGAATTCCAGAAATCACCGCCATGTTTTCGTTGAACGTTTCTTCAACGATAGCATTAACTTTGGTTTCCCAATCTTCAATGCAATTGGTTTCCCAAGATGGCATGCGATTTTTTTGTAAATATTTTGGAACAAAATGCGCGACAATTCCTGACAAGCGTCCCAATTTTATTCCGTTTTTTTCTTCTAAAATAGGACTTCCTTGTAGGAAAATCATTTTTCCATCTACAAAATCGGCGTTGCCTGTTTCGTGAATGTAATGCAAAATAGCATTGCGGGCCGCTTCGATATGATACGGCATGGATTCCTTGGTCAAGGGAATGTATTTTGCCCCCGAAGTTGTCCCCGAAGTTTTGGCAAAATAAAGCGGTTTCCCTTTCCAAAGTACGTTCTCCCCCCCTTTCACCACTCGCTCCACATAGGGTTTCAGTTCTTCATAATCGCGAACCGGAACCTGTTGAGCAAAATCGGCAGGGGTTTGTATTTGGTCAAAATGATGATCCAATCCAAATTGCGTATTTTTCGCTTGACGAATTAATTCTTGGAAAACCTTATTTTGAGTTGCTACAGGATTACTAGACCAGGCCTGTGTTTTTTTCACCACTTGGCGCGCAAATAATCGAGCCGCAATAGATTTTATAGACATGCTGTTGGTTTTATTTGTTCTTTTTAGACGCTTGTTGCTCTTCTTTGGTTACGCGTTTTCGCAATTCTAATTCTTCTTTTGAAGCCGATAAATTGCCTTCTGTAGGAGCTGCTTCAACCGAAGAAAGAATTGAATCTTTATTAAATTGAGCAAACTCTAACTCGCCCGTCAACACTTTTTTAAGTGATTTAATGTAGGCTTCATTGTGTTCCAAAGCCTGAGTTAATGAATCTGATTTTAGGGCTAATTCGGTAGCGTCACGTTTTAATTTAGAAGAAGAATATCCCGGAATAAACTCGCGTAAAGGAGTAAAAGCGATAATAAAAGTAGTCACAAAAATGATGAAAATAGCACTTAAACTCACCACTACAAAAACATTCATTAAGGTCAGTTTTAACGAAAATGTTTCCTCAAAAGTGTCTTCGTTTAAAATGATTAAACGCCTTTTGTTGAATAGATTTTCTTTTAATTGCTGTCTTTTTAATCCCTTTTTAGACATTGTTTTTGTTTATTGAACAAATATAAACAATTATTAGCTTTGAAACTAAGGCATACTTTTTAGAAGTACAAAGACTACTAAATCACATTTTAATACAATTTTAACGCTTTTAAAACCAAATAAATGATGAAAAAAGAATTGCCATTCACTAATTCTATATACATTTGTACTTCATTATTAAACAAATTTGCTTCGGCATATAAAATATCTTAATTATGGGAAGATTTGGCGTTACGGAATTACTTGTTATTGGAGCATTTATTTTATTGCTTTTTGGAGGTAAAAAAATTCCAGAACTAATGAAAGGTTTAGGAAGCGGAATTAAAGAATTTAAAAACGCTGCTAAAGACGATTCATCTGCTGTTAAAAAAGAAGAAGAAACTAAAGAGTAATTCTTTATATATTCTAATAAAAAACCCAAGTTAATAACTTGGGTTTTTTGTTTTTACAAAATCATGGTCAATTGAATTCGTTTGCGGTCTTCGTCCACTTCCGTTACTTTTACCTCAACGTGTTGGTGTAATTTTACCACCTCATTCACATCGCTCACAAAACCAGCTTTAAGTTGGGAAATGTGAACCAAACCACTTTCTTTTATTCCAATATCAACGAAACAACCAAAATTAGTAATGTTATTCACAATTCCCGGTAAAATCATGCCTGATTTTAAGTCTTTTATAGACTTGACATTCGGGTCAAACTCAAATATTTTAGCGGATTTTCTTGGGTCTAAACCTGGTTTCTCCAATTCTTTAATAATATCTTTCAAAGTCAACAAACCAATTTCTGACGTGGTGTAATTTTCAGGTTTGATTAAAGCCGTTTTGTCTTTGTTGCCAATTAATTCGTTCACCGAAAGCTTCAAATCTTTTGCCATTTTTTCTACAATCGGATAGGCTTCAGGATGCACCGCCGAATTGTCTAACGGATTTTTCCCTTCTTTAATTCGGATAAAGGCTGCGCCTTGTTGGAACGCTTTTTCGCCCAAGCGAGGCACTTTTTTCAGTTGTTTTCGGTCGTCAAATGGGCCATTTTCGGAACGGTATTGGACTATATTTTCGGCCAACTTCTCTCCTATTCCACTTACATAACTCAACAAATGCTTGCTTGCAGTATTGATGTTAATTCCCACCGAGTTGACACAACGAATCACGGTAGCGTCTAATTCTTCTTTTAGTTTGTTTTGATCTACATCGTGTTGGTATTGGCCTACGCCAATGGCTTTTGGATCAATTTTTACCAACTCCGCCAAAGGATCGCTTAATCTACGTCCAATAGAAACCGAACCCCGAACGGTAACATCATAATTAGGGAATTCTTCTCTGGCAATTTTCGATACCGAATAAACCGAAGCACCCGCCTCAGAAACCACAAAAACCTGAACTTCCTTATCGAAAGCAATTTTTTTGACAAAAAATTCGGTTTCGCGCGAAGCGGTTCCGTTTCCAATAGCAATCGCATCAATTTTGTAGGAATTGACCATCGAACGGATTTTTTTCATTGCCATAGCCTCTTCGTTTTGAGGTGCGTGCGGGTAAATAGTTTCGTTGTACAACAAATCGCCTTTTTCGTCCAAACAGACTATTTTACAACCTGAACGATACCCTGGATCAATCGCTAAAATTCGTTTTTCTCCCAAAGGTGGCGCCAATAAAAGCTGCCCTAAATTAGTTGCAAAAACCTGAATCGAATTGGCGTCGGCTTTGGCTTTAGCTTCTTGCAAGGTTTCATTAGCAATCGCGGGTTGCAACAACCGTTTATAACTGTCTTCAATGGCTAATTGAATGTGTGGAGTGGTATCGTTTTGACGCTTCAAAATAATTTCGTCAATGATATCATACGCCTCGTCAATATCTACTTCGATTTTTAATTTCACAAAACCTTCGTTTTCGGCACGCAACATCGCCATCAATCGATGGGGCGGTGTTTTACTCAAAAGCTCTGACCAATCAAAATATTGCGAAAATTTTTGTGCGGCTTCGTCTTCTTTTTTGGTTTTTACTACCTTAGTAGTAATGGTTGCTTTTCGCTGAAACAAACGTCGTAATTGTTGCCGAACGTGAATATTTTCATTAATCCATTCCGCAATAATGTCGCGCGCGCCTTGCAAAGCGGCTTCTTCGTTAATCACATTATCATTGATGTATTGGGTCGAAATAAAATCAATATTATCGTTGTTTTGCGCCATAATGATCGTAGCCAAAGGCTCTAAACCATTCTCGCGAGCCACATCGGCCTTGGTTTTTTTCTTCTTTTTGAAAGGCAAATACAAATCTTCCAACTCTTGCAAATCAAAACTGTCTTGAATTTTTTTAGCTAATTCAGGTGAAAGTTGTCCTTGCTCCTCGATGGTTTTGAGAATACTTTCTTTTCGTTTGATTAACTCATCGTATTGCTTGTTCAATTTAGCAATTTGTTCAATTACCACCTCGTCTAGATTTCCTGTTTGGTCTTTTCGATATCGCGAAATAAACGGAATCGTGCAATCTTCGTTTAATAATTGAACTGTTTTTTGAATGTTAACAGGGGCTGTAGCCACTGATTTTGCGATGAATTGAATGTTGGTCATAGGTAATAAATATATTGTGTCACGAAAATAATATCTTTACCTCACATTTCTACTCTCATGCTGATTTTATATTATTATTTTTCAACCATTTCTGTTTTGAGCTTCATT
The DNA here is from genome assembly GCF_024642105.1 of Flavobacterium sp. GTDB lineage: Bacteria > Bacteroidota > Bacteroidia > Flavobacteriales > Flavobacteriaceae > Flavobacterium. The sequence goes on along the minus strand of NZ_JAHEBT010000037.1, from coordinate 4,649 downwards.
ATGGTAGGTTACGATAAATATTTAGCTCGAAAGAAAAAACGAAGAATCTCCGAAAACACTTTACTTTTCTGGGCTTTTTTAGGAGGGAGTCTGGGTGCCGGAATAGGAATGTGGATATTTAAACACAAAACTTCCAAAAGAAGTTTCCTTTGGAAGTTTTATAGGATTGTTATTATTCAGCTACTACTGGGATTAGCGCTGTATTATCAAAATGAAAGTGGTATTTATTGACACGCGATTTTATTCACGCGGTTTTGGTGTCTTCCGCCTTCAAATTCAGTAGTTAAAAACGTCTCTACCATTTCTACTGCTTGCGGAATAGAAGTATAACGAGCAGGGATACTAATTACATTAGCATCATTATGTAAACGCGCTAAAGCGGCAATTTCTTTCATCCAACACAAAGCAGCACGAACCTTTTGATGTTTATTCACCGTCATAGCAATTCCATTACCACTACCACAAATCACAATACCAAAATCAGCTTTTCCTTCTTCAACATCTTGAGCTACAGGATGAGCAAAATCAGCATAATCAACAGCTTCAATCGTATCGGTTCCGTAATTAGTGATTTGGTGTCCTTTTGCTTCAAGCATAGCCACAATTGCTTTTTTATACTCCGGACCGGCGTGGTCGTTTCCTATTGAAATTTTCATCTTTGTTGTGTGTTAAATTCGTGTTCAAAAATAAGGAAAGATTTTGAGTTAGAATTCATAAATAGTTGGGTTTCTTTGTTTCTTTATTAACCAAAAACTAACTTTTTTAAAAAGTATTGTAACCGTCAGTATAACAATCTGTTGCTAAAAAATTAATTTTTAATAATTCAGAAACCAACTGTTTTTTTACATCAAAAATGTTAAAATTTTGAATTGTTAATAGCAAAATGCAATCTGTTGATTTTCAGCTAACATTAAATTAACACAATATGTTAATAACTAAAAATAGAAAATAAGAAGTTTTTTGCGGCAGAAAAGAAAAAAAGTGTAATCCAAAACTGAGTTTGAAAATCCTAATTTAGTTTGTGTAATTTTTAGAAAAGTTATGAATACAAAAAATAGGTTTATTAACAGATTTTGGAAATTTACTTATCTACAAAAAGAATGGTTTTTAGGTTATCAACTATTGTTAATTAAAATTAAGAATCTCTTTAGTATTAAATATTTAACTATAAAAAAAGCTGTTAACAACTAAAAATAACTACTTACAACTTTATTTCAAATGTTTTTTTAAAAAATTTATACTAACTGTTAACACGCTATAATAACCATCAAAAAATAAATTTTAATTTACTTTTCTTTTTGTTATTTTAAATAGATGTTGACAACTTTGAAGTTTTAAAAAAATATTTTTTAAGAGAAATTCACCATTTACTAAAAGTTATATTTTTAATAAATCTAAAGGTTTAAAAAGGTATTCTAATTTCTTATTTGTAATTTTAGACTTTTAAGAAAAGAAATATGGGAAAGCGTTTAAGAAAACCGCTAAAAAAAGAGAAGACTTACTCTGAAAAAATTGTAAAAATACTGTCTCAAAGTGCTAATAAAGTATTTAACTACAAGCAAATAGCAGCTAAATTAGATTTAGACGATACACAAAGTAGAAATCAAATTATAAAAGATTTAAAAATTTTAGCTGCACAAAAAACAATTATCGAATCAGAACCTGGAAAATATTTAATCAAAGCGGTTAGTCAAGATTATTACGAAGGTAAAATTGATATGACAAGCCGTAAAACAGCTTATTTTATTTGTCCTGATTTAGAAGAAGATGTTTTTATTCCAACCAATAATTTAAATAGAGCTTTAGATAAAGATACGGTAAAAGTGTATGTCTATAACCGTAGAAAAGGACGTCGACCAGAAGGAGAAGTGATTGAAGTAATTGAACGAAATAAAACCGATTTTGTTGGGGTTATTGATATTCAAAAGAATTTTTCTTTTGTTGCTACTGCGAATCCAAAAATGTACACCGATATTTTTATTCCAAAAGACAAAATAGGAGAGGCGGAGCAAGGAGATGTGGTTTTGGTTCATATTGAAGATTGGCCAAAAAGAGCGGATAGTCCTTTTGGAAAAGTGATAAAAATACTCGGAAAACCAGGAGAACACGACACAGAAATTCACGCTATTTTAGCAGAATATGGTTTACCGTCTGAATTTCCTATTGAAGTAGAAACCTATGCGCAAAAAATAGATACTACTATTCACGAAAGTGAAATAGCCAAGCGTCGCGATATGCGAGATACTTTGACTTTTACCATCGATCCAAAAGACGCAAAAGATTTTGATGATGCTTTGTCTTTCAAAAAGTTAGAGAATGGAAATTATGAAATTGGAATCCATATTGCCGATGTTTCTTTTTATTTAGAAGAAGGTACTATTTTAGATGATGAAGCTTATCAAAGAGCTACTTCAGTATATTTAGTAGATCGAGTAGTGCCAATGCTACCTGAAGTATTGTCAAATTATGCTTGTTCTTTACGTCCACACGAAGAAAAATACACTTTTTCAGCGGTTTTTGAAATCAATGAAAAAGCGCAAGTAATCAATCAATGGTTTGGAAGAACAGTAATTTTTTCTGACCAACGTTTTGCTTACGAAGAAGCCCAATATATTATTGAAACCAAAGAGGATACTATTCCGCAAGAAATTTCGATTACAGGCGCACCGTATCAAGTTTCAAAGGAAATTATTGATGCTACACTGAAATTAGATGCATTAGCTAAAATTTTACGTAGAAACAGAATGAACGAAGGCGCTATTTCTTTTGATAAAGTAGAAGTAAAATTCAATTTAGATCAAGAAGGAGAACCTGCTGGAGTGTATTTCAAAATCTCAAAAGATGCCAATCATTTGATTGAAGAATTCATGCTTTTAGCCAATAGAAAAGTGGCTGAATTCATTGGTAAACAAAAGAAAACTTTTATTTATCGTATTCATGATGAGCCTAATGAAGATAAATTAATTGCAATGCAAACTGTTATTGCTAAGTTTGGGTATAAAATCGACTTTAGAAATAAAGGCGATATCTCTAAATCGTTGAATAATTTATTAAGTGAAGTAGTAGGTACCAAAGAGCAAAATTTAATTGATACTTTGACTATTCGTAGTATGAGTAAAGCTAAATATTCTACGGATAATATTGGTCATTACGGATTAGCTTTTGATTATTATTCCCATTTTACTTCGCCTATTCGTAGGTATCCGGATGTAATGGTGCATCGTTTGTTGCAGTATTATTTAGATGGTGGAAAATCAGTAGATGAAGAAACCTATGAAACCAAATGTTTACATTCGTCTACCATGGAAGGTTTAGCTACGAATGCAGAGCGTGATTCTATTAAATACATGCAGGTAAAATACATGCAAAATCACCAAGATCAAGAGTTTTTAGGGGTGATTTCTGGAGTAACCGAATGGGGTATTTATGTCGAAATTATCGAAAATAAATGCGAAGGTATGGTTCGAATTAGAGATATTAAAGAGGATTATTATACTTTTGACGAAAAACAATACGCTTTAGTTGGTGCCACTTCTCATGGTTTATTACAACTAGGAGATGAGATTTATGTAAAGGTTAAAAATGCCGATTTAGTTAAAAAACAATTGGATTTTCACTTTATTAGAAGAAACGAATAATTTTATTTTAAAACAATATCATGAAAAAATTACTATGTATTTTATTATTAATCAGTTCATTAACCTATTCTCAAAATGAGAAAAAAGTAGGTGATTTTCATAAAGTAACTGCTTTTGATCAAATAACAGTGGAGTTAATTGCTTCAGATGAAAATAAAGTAGTGCTTTCAGGAATTAATTCAGCTGAAGTAGAAGTAGTTAATAGAAATGGGGAGTTAAAATTGAGAATGCCATTGACTAAATTATTAAAAGGAAATCAAGTAAAAGCTAAAGTATATTATACTGATTTAGATGCTGTTGAAGCCAATGAAGGTGCTCAAATTTCGAGTGAAGCTGTTTTTAAAGGAACCGATTTTGATATTATTGCAAAAGAAGGAGCTAAAATTGATGTTCGTTTAGAAGTGTCAAAATTAAATGTAAAAATTACAAGTGGAGGTATAGTCAATACAGAAGGAACAGCTAAAAATCAAGATGTAGTAGTTTCAGCAGGTGCACTATATGAGGGTAAAGAATTAATTACTGAACAAACTGTAATTAGTAGTAATGCAGGTGGTGAAGCAACAGTTTTTGCTAAAGAATTAGTAGATGCTAAAGTAAGAGCAGGAGGTGATATTACTGTGTATGGAAAACCAAAACAAGTCAATCAAAAAACGATTGCTGGAGGGCATATTGAAATAGTAAAATAATAAGTATCAACCCAAATCCTATACTAATGATAAATGATATTTTAACTGGATTACCTTGGGGAATTTTCCTCAGTTTTATGATAGGTCCTGTGTTTTTTATTTTAATAGAAACCAGTATAACCAAAGGATTTCGAGCTGCTTTAGCTTTTGATTTAGGAGTGGTTTTTGGAGATATTTTTTTTATTGGAGTAGCTTATTTAGGAAGTTATCGTTTGATTGCGAGTTTAAAAGACAAACCTGCTTTGTTTATTTTTGGCGGAATTGTAATGGTTACGTATGGTATTATTTCATTTGTTAAATTAAAAAAACAAGCTAAAATTCAATA
>NZ_JAHEBT010000036.1 GCF_024642105.1 Flavobacterium sp. | reverse complement strand
TTGAGCCTCCTATCGGGATCGAACCAATGACCTACTGATTACAAATTTTGTGTATATATTTGAACAAGGTTTCTTTTATTGTCATTTATTGATTCTATATAAATCTATCTAGATTGGTTGTCAATTACTGGTATTAATTATCATTTGCTCTTGTACAATTTCTGGTACAAATTTTAAATAGTTTTATATAAAAAATATTTCAATAATTATCCAATTTTTATTTGGATAACATTTTCTTTTTATTCAATTTTGCATCACAAACCAGATAGGCAGTGAAAGTAAAATTTCCTAAGGCGTTAAATATTCAAAATTTGTTGTATCTCTATTCATATGGTATGATGGGGCGTACAATTGATGAATCTTATTTGGATGCATTGGTGGTTGATGAATTAGAATATTTAAAAGCACATCGAGTTCAAAGGTTTTCTATAGCAGGAAAACCAGATAAACATCAATTGATAATAGACAATTTTGACGTGTCGCTTAACACTAAGATGCGTGTCAGAGAGTTTATCCAATTATATGGAGAAGAAACTGCTTTGTATTTGTTGGAAGCAAGATTGCGTGAGCCATTCAAACAATACTTTGTAAAGGACACTAAAAAGATGACCCAATTAAGATTGAAGGTTTGTAACTTGATTGAGAAAAATTTTGATAAGTTAGTTGAGGTTGATTCGGCTATGATTGAGTATATGCAGGAGATGGTATTTGAAAATCCGCCGATATACATGTCAATTGTAAGCAATGGAAATTCCGATATTAAATATCTTACAGCTAAAACTGTGATTCCTTTGTTAGGAGGTGGTAAAAAGGAAATTCGAATCAATATTTCTAGGGCAGATGTTTTTGAGGATCCATTAAATAATCCAAAGGCAAAGCTATTTGCATTTGAAAAGATGAAGGATGTATTAGCTAAAAAAAGAAAAGAAGGTATTTTTTGATTTTTTTTGATTGATTTGTTGTCAAATTTTATAATGATAACTTTTGCTTAGTAACCAAATTTTATACTATATGAAAAATGTTAATTACCTGGATATTGAAAAGCTTAGTAAGCTCATACATTATTCAAAATCTGCGATTTATAAAATGATCAGATTGAACAAAATTCCTCATCATCGTTTGCCGAATGGAAGAACTTTACTTTTTGATCCGGTTGAAATAGACACCTGGATTAAAGTCGGATCATCAACTATTTCTCCACTCCCTAAATTGCCACAATTATGAAAAGAGGACTTGGAACAGTGACCGTGGTATTATATGAAAAGAATCGAAAGGGTCCACTTTTTAATATTGCATTAAGAGTTAACTATCGAAATCTGGTGACTTATTTAAATCTCGTAAAAGTTACAAAGGAGCAATATGAATCAATTTTCATCCGTCGTGCTAAAGATGAAGCTAGTATAGAATTTAGAACATCTGTTGAGGCGCAAAAATTGAAGTGCGAATCACTAATTTATAAATTAGAAAAGTTGATTGACACCAAAGATGGTGTTATAAGTTTATCACTGTTGCGTGAAATGTTTTTCAGCCCCAGTGATTCAAGTGAATCTCAAGATATAAGTATGTTGCTTTTTTCGGAGTTAACTCAACAATATGTAAAATCTAATCAAATTTTAGCTTTAAGAAGTAAGCGAAAGTACCTGAATTCGAGTAATTCATTAGAAAAGTTTAAGCCAAATTTAAAGGTTATAGAAGTAACGTATCAGCTATTGATTGATTTTGAACAATATCATTTACGTAATGGTAAAAAAAGTGCTACTGTTGCTAGCTACATGCGTGATATTAAAGCAATCCTCAACTTTTACATTACCGAAGAACTTTCTGATACATCATATAAATTTCCATTTGGAAGAGGTCGCAATAAATATCAAATAAAAACTAGTCATCATAGAAAAGATGTTTTGACCGATGAGGAATTAAATAAAGTATTAGCCTTTACTGATTTTGAATCCGCAAAAGAGGAGTATGCATATAAGTGCTGGAAATTTATATATGGATCAAATGGGATGAATCCAATTGATTTGATTTTACTGCGTAAAGATGATTTCAAAGAGGATTTTTTCTTTTTTGAAAGACACAAAACCATTAATACACGCAAAAATAATTTAGAATTAATACCTGTATTTATGTCTCCTGATATGCAGGAATTGAAAGCATTTTTACAAAATAAGGATGTTGAAAATCCATTTTTTCTTGGGGAACTTAAAAAAGGATTTAATGTATTAGTAAAGGAAAATGAGAAAATTCTGATTAACAAAGTTATGAATTGGGGAAGATACCAAAATCGTTATCTAAAGAGAATATCAAATCGACTAGGTATATCTCAAAAAATAACAATGGCATCCTGTCGAGATTTATTCACCAATAAATGTTTGAGATCAGGAGTTGCAAGTTCTGAAATATCTAGGATGCTGGGGCATTCTTCTCAAACAGTGATTGAAAATTACATTGGCAAAATAAATTTAGTTGAAGCTAAAAAAATTGGCGGTGTATTATTTAAATAATTTTTTACCACATATATTATCCATTTTTAATTGGATAATTTTTTAAACATTTTACCATGAAAAAAATAACCTTCACCATCACCGCGAACGTAAAAGCGGAACAATCATTTCTTATTCCAGATGAATTAGAAATTAATGCATCAGATTTAGCTAAAACATACAGAGATGTATTAGCATTTAACGGGCTATGCGAGCATAATAATCTTCTAGCGAACCCAGATCCTATTTTAATTGCACGAAATATAGATATAGAGCAAGAACCATGGAAAATCCATCCGAAAGTAACTGCATTCAATCTATCATCAGATATTGATGAATGGACATCTGACTTATTTGTTATTAATAGCCATTTAAATCAACTTAAAAGTCGTGCAGTTTGTGCATTACTGTTCGATGAACATTTCTACGACCATGAGTTCGAACATTTTACATTTTATATAAGTATGTTGCAAGGAGAATTTGACGAGATTCATTTCACGTTTGACGAAGCGTTTTACCTATGGCATCAAATTAAAGATGAAGTGGTGGAAAAGGACGTACCATTCGATTATAAGATAAGACCTAAAGTGAGTGAACAAATTGGTAGGTATCTATTGGAAAAACAAATAGAAGAAGATGAAGAAGACTATACATATTAAATATAATCGCCTGAGCCATAAATCTCAGAGCGGAGACCGATATCAACTGGACAAAACTACGTATGACCAGGTTTTTATGGATGTTGTATCTGGAACAGTGAAATTTAAAGATCGACCATCTGCGAAAGAGCTTATAAATTTGATTGTGAAAAATAAAGCTTCTTCTTTTATCATTCTTACAATTGAGGAGCAATCCCGTCTAGGAAGAAATATGGCCGACGTATTCTCAACACTTTCGTGGCTTGATGAGGCTGGTGTTAATGTTGTAGTTAAAAATTTGGGGATCGAAAGTAGACCAAACGGTAAGCCCAATCCCATTTGGTCAATTATCAGTGCAACATTAAGTTCCCTTTATTTCTTAGAGCTAGATAATATCAAAGAGAGAACTCGCATGGGCATGGAAATCTATCGCCATAAAAATAGTGGTAAATGGGGGCGACCAAGAGGAACTTTACAGTCTCCCAAAGATTTCTTAGACCGAGATTCAACACGTGAAATTTTAAAAATGCTAGAAAAGGGTAGGACCATAAAGGAGATAACATCAACATTGAAGGTGGGTAGCCAAACAATTTATAAAGCGAAAAGATTAGCTCAGAAATATCATCCAGAAAAGGGTGAGGTTTAATTGAGAATAAAAACCGCATTACTTAGCTGGAAAAGAGTAAGAGAATCATCCAAACTCTTTTCCAGTTTAACTATACTTTTCATGGATGTGTTATTTTTAAGTAAGGTCATCAAATTTTCGATCGATGTATTGAAAAATAGCATCCCTAATAAGGTCCGCTCTTGATCTTCTTTCACGAAGGCTGATTTGATCAATGCGCTCCATAGAAAGTTCATCTAATCTTACTTGTAAGATGTGCTTTTTAATCAATGACCGATGATAATGCTTATACTCGTCTTTAGTTTTAAATTTTTTTTCCATTGTGTTATGTATTTACAATAAATACCTAATGTATATCCAAAAGAATACACAGAAAGAAAATATTTTTATTCCCATGGATTTAATAAGTACTCAATATCACCGCATTAATTTCTAGGCGTCATATTTCCCCAATACGGCTCTATTTGTTTGCTGGAAGGCATTTTCCAATTGAGCCGGTTTATGCCGCATATGTGGCGCATACGATATATGATGTACTAAAAAAATCTAAAAACATGAAGCAGCCAAAATTTTTAAAAGTACCCAATAATAACATTGACTATAAAGCTCTATTTGCCCAAGTTGATGAGATGAAGTTTAAGCGTTCAGACAAAATAGCTAATGTTAAAAATTCAATTATCATCCTATTAAATATGATTCAATATCCGGAACACAGACGGATAAAAGAGTTGAAAAACAATTACTATACTATCCTAGCAAATTGTGAAATGGTTGAAATATTTTCTGTAGAGGGTTGGTACCTAGTAAAAGGTTTATTAGTGAATAACAATATTATTGAATCTGATGGTCAATACGAAAATGGTGTTGTTCCAATGGGATATAAATTAGTAATTACCAAACTTGGGCCAGATTCAAAATATCTTAAGCTTGAAGAAATTGGTAGTGTTTATAAGAACTATGTGAAGTTTTTGGCATCACTTGGTATGCAGACTGAAACAAACAATGTGAACCATTTATTAGATGAATTTAATGGTCTTACTCTTACTCTTGACCCATCAGTATTCGATTTTGTGAGACTTTATAGAGACAAATTAATTGATCGCTTTATTAACAATGAAGAAGATGAATTGTGTTATTATTTGATTCATCATCGAGTAGGAGAATACCTTAGTATGATTAATGATTTTAATAACAAGAAGTATAATCCATTTATAAGCTTATCTAACAATAGATTTTATTCCCTTATTAATACATGTAAAAAAGAGTTAAGATATTATATAAGAAATGGATTAAATAGGTTTTATGAGTATGATCTTAAAGCATCATATAACTATGTATTAGCTACTATGCTTAATGATAGGTATTTTAATTATATGTATACTAATACTAATGGATATAATATATCATCAATATTTAATAAATTAAGTAATAAGCTGTTTAATATATATAAGAGCAATAATAATATAACATATATGTCCTCGACTTATTTTGAGAATGAAGACATTGCGAGGTATCGTGAGCTTCCCTTCGAAGATGGTATATACGAATATGTATTAAATGTTATTGCTCTAGACCCAGACTTTGAAAAGTATTCAATTCAAACAAGAGAATTTATAAAAGATCAGTTCAAACTCTACTTCAATCACGATGATTCACAAATAAGAAAAGGAGAATATATAAAGCGTGGACTGGTTATAAACGATCATCAAAAAAGTAAAATTGATGATAATAGTTTATCAAAACCAGCCGGCTTATTTATTGTTCAATTTATGAACAAATATTTTCCAAGCGTAAACCGTATCGTTAATGAGTTAATCTATAAGAAAAATATTAGGTCTCCCTTATCCATTCTTTTGCAACGATCGGAAGCATATTTAGTTCAACAAGTGGTTGCGAAAAAAATCAAAGAACTATATCCTGATCAACTAATTTTTTGTGTCCATGATAGTCTTTTAATTGAGGAAGGTTTATGTCAACCAGAAAAAATAGTTAAACTTTTTAAGGACACATTAGAAGAATTTACAGGTGTAAGACCCGGCGTGTCTAACAAGTCAATTGATCCTATTTCAATTATAGATTCAATAGTCGAGGAGGACTATAATGAAATTCTTTCAAAAAAAGATAAACCAACAAATGAATTGTTGGATAAAAAAATTATATCAAAAATATACAGAAGTCTTAAATTTATAAGTAAGGACAATGGTTCATTTAAAACCGAATGCCATAGGTTTAAGGAATTTATAAAGATTCGATCAATTTAATACTCATAAAATCCCTTACCCACTTTCTTACCCCATTCCCCTTTTTGAAACTTATCGACTATTGTGGGTGACGGCTTATCTGCCTCATTGCCTGAATCTTGGTATTTTTCCATCCCTACATGATAAGCCAAATCGATCCCTGTTAGATCCAGGAGTTGGAATGGACCCATCGGGTAACCTAAACCTTTTATAACAGCCTGGTCAATATCTTCCACCGAGGCAATTCCCAAATCCAATAAATTCAGCGCTTCTTTACGGGTTGCTTGCAGCATTCGGTTTACAACGAATCCATAAATTTCTTTTTGAAGAACCACTGGGGTTTTACTTAACTGAACCGTTACTGCTTCCAATTTTGCCACGGTTTCATCGGACACATGAGGGCCTTTCACAATTTCGACCAAGCTCATGACTAGTGCTGGATTGAAAAAATGCATGTTAACGACTTTATCTGGGCGCTTCGTGGCAGGTGCAATTTGAGAACTGACAATATAAGAACTGTTGGTTGCCAAAATCGTATGTGACGGACACAATTGATCCAGTTGACCGAAGACATCCAATTTGACTTCGAGCTTTTCAATAATTGCTTCAATCACCAAATCCGCTTCTTTCACTGCTTCCGCTAAAGACGTTTTAAATTGCAAACGCGCCTTCGTTTGTGCGACTTCAATACCACTCATTCGTCCTTTCGCAATTCGGCTAGCAAGATAGCTATCCGCAAAATCACTTGCGCGTTTAATAGCCTCCTCGTTTTGATCGATGCAAACAGTCTGAAAGCCAGAAATGGCTGCGCAAATGGCAATTTGGTGTCCCATATTACCAGCCCCAATTACTGTGATGTGTTTAATTGGTGTTCCCATGTTAAGATGTTTTAGTAATTGAATCCGTAGGGCGATTTCGCCACCAATTGGCAAGTAAAGAGCCTGAAATAGTCATCCAGGGTACAGAGATCGCTGATGCCAAGCCTACAGTGGCAATTTTACCCATTTGAAGAGCTATACCAGATGCCAAACCCCCATTTTGCAAGCCCACTTCCAAGGATATTGTTCTACACGTTTGCTCACTTAAGCCGGCAAAACGACCGCTCCAATATCCCAACAAATAACCTATTGAATGGTGAATCATCGAGGTTAAAAACAAGAGTGGGCCAATTTGCAACAAAGCATTTCGACCCGAAGAAACAATAACCACTAACATCATAAAGACCCCAACCATCGATATGATGGGCATAATTTTTTTTAGAATTTGCAATTTTGACTTCAAGAAAATATTCAAAAGCAAACCTAATATGATGGGGAGAATAATCATTTCACCTACATGCAACATCATCTTGAGAAAGTCTACTTCCACGTACTTACCTGCCAACAGTTTCATTAATAATGGGGTCATGATAGGTGCCATGAGCGTAGATATAGTACCAATTGTAATCGAAAGAGGGACGTCAGCTTTTGCTAAAAAGGCAAGAACATTTGAAGTCACACCACTTGGAACAGAGCCAATCAGAATAATTCCCGCTGCGATCTCAGAAGGGAAACCGAAAATCGTAGCAAGGCTTACCGCAACCAATGGCATAATGGTAAAATGGCTAATGAGGCCGATAATCACGGCCTTTGGCATTTTTAAAACACCCTCAAAATCCTTGACGCTCATTTCCGTTCCCATGGTAAACATGATCAACTGGATCAGCGGAACGATTAAGGCAGAGAACTTAAAATTCCCTACTTTGACAAAATAGTGAGGATAAAACATCCCTAAAACAACAGCCCCTAAAAGACAGAGCGTGAAAACATGCTGTTTGATACGGCTTTCGAAAAATCCTAAAGCAACAATGCTACCTAGTGAGCCCAACAAGTAAATTCCAGCATTTAAAAAACCGCTTGCCCAAAACCCTTGATAGAAAAATGCGAGCAGGAGTAGCCCGCTAGAAGCAATCAGCATTTTGGAAATGTTTTTCATAGGTTTTTAAGGGTTTAAAGCAATTCGGTTCGTAATTAATCGAGAGGCTTCTGCCAATTTTTCACGTACAAAATCGATATCCATCTGTGCTTCCTCGTCAATTCGGGCTAACATAGGTACAGTCAATGCAGCAATCGCATTTGCATGTTGGTCAAAAATGGGAAAAGAAATGGCTTGTAATCCAGCATATTGATTACTTTTAATCGAAGCAAATCCATTTTTTAGCACCTTTTCTGTTTCCTTTTTAAAGTTTTTCATTAGCGCTGGAGACTCATTTGCTAAACTTTCTTCCATCCGCATCTGCCGAATGATGGGATCTTGTAATGCCACTAATACATAGCCTGAAGCAGAAATACCCACTTTCAATTCCGCTCCTACACGTGTCATAAATCCTACCCCATTGGGTGGCTGGATAGCTGCAATGACGGTTTGTACTCCATGATTATAGACACGCAAATCACATGGAAATGACGTATCTGAAGACAACTTCTCCATCACTGGAATGGATTCGCTTAACAAGCGATAGGTGGGAGGATGAAAATGTGATAATTGAAACAGCTTAGAAGTAAGCGCGTACTTGTTTGCCTGGTTTGAAATATAATTTCGCTCCACTAAACAAGTCAACATGCGATAGATCTCGTTCAAATTACGTCCTAGGCTCGCCGCAATTTCTTGTTGGCTTAACCCTGACTCGCTCTTTGACAATAGTTCTAAGATATCGAGCCCTTTCTCTAAAGCAGGTGCTGCATATCCACTGTTACTTTTCTCGCTAACTTCTTTCTTCATGTAGTTTACATTCCTATTTGGTGTACCTCAATAATGTTGCCATCTGGATCATGAAAAAATATCTGATACCATCCAGCTAGGGCCCACTTGCCGTAATCAGCATATGGAATCCCCTTTTCTTCCAATCTCTTTTTGAAACCTTCTATATCATCTGTTCTAAAACAGAAATGGCCTCTTTCTAAAGGATTGATGAAGTGCTTCATTTCAAAACCTAAATTTACATCCTTTTTAGTGATATGAAATTCTACTTCGCCATCCGTTAAAAAATCCACAACGCCATCAAATCGATCTTCTGTGTCTTCGCTAACTAGATTGTGTTCCTCATCTTGCAATCGTGAAAGATTAAAAACGGACTGATAAAATTCCGAAGTTCGTGCCACATTTTCCGTGCACAAATTCATGTGATGATACTTAAAATTCATAGGATTTTCGCTTTTGTGTTTTGCAAATATAAAATTAGAATTTTATATATAAAAAATATCGTTTAAATTTGGGACAAATAAACGTTTAAACCTGCTCAAAGCGCTCTATATGGAACAAAACGAACGTGTCATTTCTGAAGAAGTATGTAGTCTGTCTACGGTAAGGAAAGTGGCTTCGATGTTAGATTTAGTACCTTCTGATTTTCAAAAAGGCGATTTGCTTCCAAGAGGTTGGCATTTTTTTCTCTTAGCTGGTAATGTTCGCCGTTCTGATATTCGGGCTGATGGATTTCCTGGATTTGGGGTGGCAATTCCTGATTTAGGATTACCACGTTTAGTTTTAGGTGGTAGAACGGTTGAATTTTTAGGAGATATACACATTGGAGAAACGCTTGAGCGGAGTAGCTATTTGGCTTCGATATCTGAAAAAGAGAATGCAGCGGGTCGAATGGCATTTGTGAAAATTCAACATGAAATCCGCAACCAAAATTCCGACTTACTTGTAAGCGAGGTGCAAACTTTTATTCTTTTGGAAGCAAGCATTGGCAAACCCGTTATTACCACGGGAGCACCCATCAGCCAAGAAGTGTTTGCGAAAAAAACATTGACTCCTGATGCATTGCAGTTGTTTCAATATTCTGCTTTAGGATTTAACTCCCATAAAATTCACCTTGATCGTTCTTATACAGAGGATGTGGAAGGTTACCCCAATTTGTTAGTCAACGGTGGCTTGGCTTCTCTTTATGTAACCGAGTTTTTACGAACAACGTGTGGCGTAAAATTAGCTCGTTTTCAGGCTAAACATAGTGCGCCACTTTTTTGTGATGCGGAAATGACCTTACTGGCCAATCCAGTCGATGCGCAAACCTGGGAGGTCAAAATTTGTAACGCAAATCAATCCTTAGCCGTTTCCATCGAAGCCCAAATAAACGCATAATATCATGTTTGAAGCGCTGAAAGGAATTAAAATTTTAGATTTGACCTCCGTAGTGGTTGGGCCTGTTGCGACTTGGCGATTAAGTCAATATGGTGCTGAGGTAATTAAAATTGAACATCCTACCGGAGATTTAATGCGAGGTTTGGGAGGGAAATCACCTAGTGGCCAACATTCAGGTACCTACCTTCACTTAAATAGAGGTAAACGCAATTTGTGTTTGGATTTAAAAAGTCCTCAGGCAAACTCAATTACCGAAAAACTAATTGACTGGTGCGATGTAGTTATCGCGAATATGCGTCCTGATGCGCTGGAAAGATTAGGCTTAGGGCCAAAGGCCATCCAATCAAAGCATCCTGAAAAGATTTATTGTTTGATTTCTGGGTACGGCACAGAGGGCCCATATGCAGGATTACCTACCTATGATAGCGTTCTGCAAGGTGTTTCTGGAATTGCGGGTCTGTCACAATTGCGTGATGGAAAACCAGCGTATGTGCCCATGTTAATTTGTGACCATGTGGTAGGAGAAATTACTTCAGCTGCTATTATGGCTGCAATTATTGACCGCTTCAAAACAGGTAAAGGTGCATTTGTTGAGGTACCTATGTTTGAGACAATGGCTACTTTTGTTTTGCAAGAACACTTGGCACAGAAAAGTTTTGAACCTCCTGTTGGTCCAGTTGGCGATTTGCGTCTTTTGAGCCCTCATAATCAGCCTGTTAAAACGAAAGACGGTTACATTTCTTTTACCATTAATACCGATCCACAGGTACAAGCATTCCTAAAAGCGACAGATCGTTCGGAATTATTAAAAGATCCCCGTTTTCAAAGTATTGCGAGTCGGGCCGAATTTGTCAGTGAATGGTTCGAAGTACGCGGAGCCGCTTTGATGAGTAGAACAACAGAGGAATGGTTAATCACTTTACGTGCTGTGGATATTCCTGCGATGCCCTGTCACACCATCGATACACTTATCAAGGATCCGCATTTGAATCAAGTAAATTTAATGTCTTCGGAAAACCATCCGGTGGAAGGAAAAACAGTGGTCATTCGTTCGTCCATTAAAAACAATGGTGAATACGCTCCTGTGAATTCATTCGCTCAGCCGAAAGGTCATGACACGTTGCCTATTTTAAAAGAGTTAGGGTACAGCGAAAAAGAAATAGCTGAAATTATTGAAACTAAAGCCGCCTATACATATGAAGTGTGAAGATTTTCTATTCCTTAATAACCAAGTTTGCGTCATTGTGGGCGCTGCGAATCCGAGAAGTATCGGTTACGCAACAGCTGAACTGTTTGCCCATTATGGTGCTCAGATTGCAATATTAGATGTTGCCGTTACAGATACAACGCAGGCAGCATTACGTACAGCTATGTCAGCCAAGGTGGGACGAGAAGTCGATTTACTTTGTATTCCTTGTAATATTGTAGATCCGGTGGCTTGTGATCGTGCCATGCAGATGGTAGTAGAACATTTTGGTCAAATCGATAGCCTCATAAACTGTGCAGGAATCGTACGATCTGAAGGTATGCTTGACATTCCAAGCCAAGATTTAGCTTTAATGCTTGATGTGAACTTGAAGGGTACATTTCACACCTGCCAAAGCGCGTTAGCGTTCTTTACAAAACAGCAAAAGGGTACTATTGTAAACTTAGCTTCCGTTGCAGCTCAACGTGGAGGTGGACTTGTGGGAGGAGCACATTATGCTGCATCTAAGGGCGGAGTGGTAAGTCTGACAAAATCCATAGCTCGTGAATTTGGTCCTCAGGGTATTAGAGCAAATGTGATTTGTCCCTCGATGACTGAAACAGGTATGCTAGATGGTAATGTCACGGAAGAACAATTTAATCAAGTGGTCGCAGGCATTCCGTTACGCAGAGCGGGAAAACCACTAGATATTGCGAATGCCTGTTTATTTTTAGCGAGCGATTTAGCTGCGTACATCACGGGGCATACCTTGGATGTGAACGGAGGAGGTCATATACATTAATTGAGAAAACGATGTCAAAAAACACTTACATCATTGATTCCGTAAGAACTGCCATAGGTAGTTTAGGCGGAGGTTTGTCTGCTACACGTGCTGATGATTTGGCAGCGATTCCCCTGCGCGCTATTCTTGAGCGTAATCCAAATTTAGATCCAGCAAGTATTGATGATGTTATACTAGGATGCCATAATCAAGCAGGCGAAGATAACCGCAATGTAGCTCGCATGGCTCTTTTATTGGCGGGAATTCCGCATACAGTACCAGGCGAAACGGTTAATCGATTATGCTCTTCTGGTATGTCGGCAGTGATCCATGCGAACCGTGCGATCAAAGCTGGCGATGGAGATATTTTTATTGCGGGTGGTGTTGAACATATGACGCGAAGCCCATGGGTAATTGCAAAAACGACAAAGCCTTTTGGAAATGATGCTCAAATGTATGATTCCTCCTTTGGCTGGCGGTTCTTGAACCCTAAAATGAAGGAATTATATGGTATTGATGCCATGGGAGAAACAGCAGAAAATTTAGTAGATCTATTTACTATCTCCCGTGAAGACCAAGATTTATTTGCATTTCGTTCGCAACAAAAAGCGTTTAAAGCGCAGAAGGAAGGCTATTTTGCGTCGGAAATCGTGACGGTAACGTCTGCTGACAAAAAAGGGAATGTCCATGTTTTTGATCAAGATGAATTCATCAAGGGTAATAGTACGCTCGAAAAACTTTCCACGTTAAAACCTGCGTTTCGTAAAGTAGGAGGAACGGTTACCGCAGGAAATGCTTCAGGAATTAATGATGGTGCTGCCGCAATGCTATTAGCTTCTGATACTGCTGTAAAAAAGTATGGATTTATTCCCAAAGGACGAATAGTCGCCTCAGCGGTTGTGGGTGTAGAGCCACGTATCATGGGCATAGGGCCCGTAAATGCGAGTAAAAAAGCATTGGAAAAAGCTGGTTTGGCTTTATCAGAAATTGACCTTTTTGAATTTAATGAGGCCTTTGCGGCTCAATGTTTGGCTGTCACACGTGGACTTGGATTAGCTGACGATGATACACGGATTAATCCACACGGTGGGGCCATTGCACTAGGTCATCCGCTGGGTATGTCAGGAACAAGAATCATTCAAACAGCACTTCACGGTTTAGAGAAACAAAATAAAAAATACGCCTTAGCCGCCATGTGTGTGGGTGTGGGCATGGGTTATGCCGTTATTATCGAAAAAATCTAATCATATGAAAAACTACCTTTTACTCTTTTGCTTATTGGCGACTACAGCTATCGCACAAAAATCAGATCGTTATTTCACCACTTCGGACGGTGTTAAATTACATTACACGGTTACAGGGCAAGGAAAACCCTTGGTCATTTTCCCAGGCTACACGCAAAGTTCGGCTAATTTCGAACCTAATTTAGAGGTGATAGGAAAGCAGTTCCAAGTGTACTGTTTGGACTACCGTTGGCATGGACTTTCAGAAGATCCAAACTACGGCGTACACATTGAACGCTTTGCAAAAGATGCCAATGAGATGATTGCGGACGCAAAAATCGGCTCTTTTTATCTATTAGCGCACTCAATGGGAAATACGGTAGCCTGGAGCTATTTTGGTTTATTTGGCCAAAAGCAAGTCATCAAATACATATTAGGCGATGAAGCTCCTTGTTTAGTTACTGATCCATCATGGACGAGCCAAGAAAAAGAGATGTATACGGGCAGCGCGACAGACAAGGATCTGTGGACCGCATGGCGCATGCCCAAAAGCCAACAACAGCCTCCGAAAAACACACGTGAGTTAATGATGGCTAAGTTGTTAACGGAACATTTGGGAAATGATTGGCGGGATATTTTGCCTACGATTCAAGTGCCAACCTTAGCATTAATGGCTGAAAATGGGACGTTTAATAATCAACACCTATTTGATTATTTCTTAAAGACTATCCGCAATTCCGAATTAAAAGTGATTCCGAATGCGGGTCATGGATATTACGCAACGAATCCGAAAGAGTTCAATGAAATCGTATTGAGTTTTTTTTCAAGTAAATAAATAAAGGGGCTATTAATTGAGCCCCTTTTTTATTTAATTCTTCGTTACTTTCAAGTCTTTAAAGTAGCCAATTGTCCCTACTTCTACCCACAAACCAATGCTTCCTCGCGTTGATTTGCCCAACATTTTGTTGACAATAAAATTTGGTGACTTTTGGTTGTTAATAAACAAAGTGACCTTCTCTCCTTGATATTCTAATCGGACATCAATCCATTCGTTTAATCCGATATCCGCATAGGTTTCATATAAGCCATTAGCTTCTTTTCGCAAGCGGCTGAAAGTATAACCCGGATAAGCAAAATACTGAACAGTATGGTTTCTGCGCAGTTGGTCATTAGCTCGACCATTACTTGGTCGCAAATAAATATTCTCAAATTGGGTATTCGCCTCATCGATGCGATAGGCCAAACCGATGAATCCTCTTGCTTGTGGGAACGGTGAATCTACTTGAATCTTACTTAACATCTTCACTTCGATGATACCATTTTCGATGTCAGTATTTGCCAACTTAACAAAGGTCGGTCCATCCACAGAGTTCTCAATATTATTGATATCAAAGGGAGATTTGACTAAGTCTCTAGTAACTTCTAAAACTTTTGCTCCGTCTAATTCAACTACTTTAGCAATTGAATTAATGGCGGAAAACGTTTGCTTTTCCCAAGTGAATTGCTGACCATACATGGGTGCGGCCAACAATATCATTACGGCTATAAAACCCTTATTTCTCATTTGATGATTTATAAAATAACCCCGCCCCATAAGAAGTTCCTAAAGTTCCAGGTTTTATTTGTAAATAATAACGACTTGTTTGGTCTTCCTCGATAGATAAACCGCCTGTTTTTTGAAGAACAAAATCAGAACCATACATTAATTTCTTTGGATCTGCTGGTGTACCAAAATCTTGTGGGCCTCCACCTTGATTCACTAATTGATTATAGCCAACGACCATAGAATTCTGAATCTGGTAAGCATTTTTTGCTTCTTTCTCTAATACCCACAAGACGTTGATTCCACTCATGACATTGTTATAAAATTTGAAGTCAGGTGTTGTTGACCAGGTCCAAACAGCTGCACCGTAACTATTCAAAATCAAATTATGATGCATGCTAGATTGTTCCGCAGGTGCATTCCACATCACTACAGCATCTTTTACCCCATAAAAGACACAATGATCGACTTCTAATTGTTTTCCATTGGATAATATGCCCAAGTGGTTAGGTAATGCGAATTGATTCCCTAGAAACAGGCATTGTGTAACGCGCAAATCACTCAAGTTTTTACCTTCCCATACGATTGGATAATTTCGAACGAGTACACCCGCTTTGGGTTTTTCATGCACAGGTTCACCTAATATACGAAGTCCTTGAATGGTAGCATGACTGCTTTCGATTAAAATACCATAATTTGAACCACCCGTGATTACTTTCTTATCATCACGTTCAAGTTTAAATGGCATTGTCGAAACAATTATGGGCATTTTATTAGGTTCCCAAGCTGAACTGTCTGGTAAAATCTCCGCGCGAATTTCGAGGCGATCTTGTTTTGAAAATACCCATTGTGTGGGATTGAATGTAGCGGTTTCAGCAAGTCCATACGTACCTTCTGACAAGAGGACTTGTATACTTCCTTTGCCTGCTAATTTATTCACACGCTTAGCAGCCTCAAACAACGATTTTAATGGTGTCATTTGAGAACCAGCTGCGTCATCATTACCTGAATTTGCATTCACATAAATCATTTCCTTTTGCTGTGCGAGAACATGATAAGATGCCATCAAATAGCATAGTCCTAAAATCAATACTTTTTTCATATATAATTATTTTTTTTCAAAACTACGGAATATAGGTATACATTTGTAACCAGAAATCAATTAGTAGTAACCTCTAAGTAACCAGTATATGCGTTTTATCGATAATCCATTCCAATGTCCAGTAACCCGAACTATGTCAATTATTGGTGGTAAATGGAAACCAATTATTTTGAATTGTATTGGGGATAAGACGATCCGTTTTGGTAAATTAAATCAATTGATGCCAGCTATTTCAAACAAGGTCCTTTCTAAAGAGTTGAAAGATTTAGAGTCACTAGGGTTAATTAATCGATTAGAATCAGATGAGCTGCCTCAAAGGGTTGAATATAATTTAACCGACTCCGGGATTAGTCTTATGCCGGTTTTAGTAGAAGTTGCAAATTGGGGAAATTCTCATTTTGCAAAGGAGATAGAGTCGAAATTATAGAAAAAAATCCAAAAATATTTCTCTTCCGTAATTGAGGCCCTTGATTTGTGCAAGAATATTACCGGTAATAAAATCGGATACGGTGGAGTGGAGAATGGAGGAAGGGGAGATAAGTTTTTGGTACAAATCTGGTACAAATGAAAAAGCAGCTATAACTTTCGTTATAACTGCCTTATTTTCAGAGCCTCCTATCGGGATCGAACCAATGACCTACTGATTACAAATCAGTTGCTCTACCAGCTGAGCTAAGGAGGCGCATTTCGGTTTACAAAAGTAGTGTTATTCTCCTAAATCGCAAAACC
>NZ_JAHEBT010000029.1 GCF_024642105.1 Flavobacterium sp. | reverse complement strand
GCCTTGTCCTTCTTCAGGATTAACTGCTGGATTTGTTTATTGAGCTCAAATTGATTCATTACACCATGGATTGGGTTTCTAGTAATCCATTTTTACCCACTACTTTTATGATATAAGAATATGCCTCCTTGCTTCGTCCTTTTACGCGATCCAATACTTGTTCTACGGTTCCCGTTCCAGGCTTGAAAAAGTAACCTTGATTGTATCGAACCAATGCTTTATCGAGCCTCAATACACCTTGCTCATAGTGTTGATCTATGAGAATACCTATAAGCATAGCACCCAACAAAATGTTGAGTTCTGGCTTTTGTAAATCAGCACGGGTCATGACATTTCCCGTGTAATTATTCTCCTTAATCTTATGAGACAGGTATTGCTGTTTCAACGGGCCGTTAACCCTTGCTCCTAAATGCTTTTTCAACAGCTCAATTTCAGGCGCTGTTAACCTTTTGGACTTGTTTTCCAAATGGATGACATCATTTCCAGTTTGTGGCTTTAATTGCATCAAACCCACTGCACCTGCCGAGCTTACAATACTAGGATTGCCAGCACTTTCAGTGAAAATGATAGATAGGATTATTGCTCCAGGGACATTGGTTAATGTCTCAGCGAGTTTAATTTCGTTATAATACTTTTTACCAATGGTTTCCATTTTTGTTTTATTCTGCGGCAATGCGGCAACAGGATAAAATGTGCGTGGAGTCATTGGTATTGGAACTGCTAACTCTGCCATACTTATGCTTTATAAAATGTAATCGTTCTCTGCGCTTTTTGAGCTGGAGTGATGGTGGGATTATCGTCTGTATTTTTCGAGCTTTTCTTGAGCAGTGCCAACAAGGCTAAAGCTGCTGCGCCAAATATTATCTTGTTCATTGTTTTTGGATTTGAATGATATTACTGTATTTAATAGTGGAATTAGGATTTGAAACACTTACTCTTTGCTGAAGCTTTCTAGGGGAGAATATCCAAAGCCAGGGCTTGATTCTTTCGCCTTTGAAAACAACCTGTGTGAGCGTATCCGTATTAAAAATGCTTAATTGCTGCGTTTTGTCATTGCCGATTCCACTGATTTGATACCATTGATCCTTGTATGAAAATACTTTTACCCTGACCGTATCATGAACGATGCTATCTCTTAGTACTGTAATGATATTTTTCTGTGTTTCAATCACCGTACTACTTACCTGAGTTGCCCTGTTTAATTTGATTCCCATATCAGTGACCGTTTTGGCCTGAAAAGGAAAAAGTTCTTTCAACTCACCAGTTCGCACAAGCAACACATCGGTTTGAGCAGCGAGCTTTCCGTTTTGTGTTTGTATATATTTTACTGATGCGGTCAAAGCTTCCATATTGTTTGCCAGTCGAGCATTATCCTGCTTCAAACTTTGATTACTTCTCCATAACAGTATGACTGCGCCTATTAAAAGTAGCAGGAACACTATTTTTTGAAGTTGTTTGTTTGCGAGTATTTTTATGAGTGTATTCATCTTTTGAGGGTCTAGTGGTTTGCGACCAGATATAGGCCGATAAAATGGTCATGATTCCTGCAATGCTAGCCGTAGCAACACCTTCCATTTTGGAATAAATAGAAAGCAGTGTGACTACAGATAAAAATGCAGCAGCATAGAGCGTAAGTTTTAAACGAGTTTGTGAGTTCATGTTTTATTGTTAGATATAAGTTTTTTCCAGATTGGGATCGATTAGGTTGTGAACCAGGTAGTTTTCAGCGAAATAAGTGTCTTGACTTTCCACATTGATGTTAACTACATTCACCGTTTCATCGATGCGTTCAAAACTTGAAATTTCTTGCAATCCCAAGGTGTAATGGTAAATGCGGTCACCAACAACAAGCTCATTAGCTCGTTTGAAAGCATAAACACCATCACGAAGTGCAAGCAATGGATGCTCGAACGTGATTTTGAGTTCCTGATTGATCAGGAAATAATATCCGTATTGTGCTTTTTGAATTCCCACAACAACGGAACTTTCTTCACTTGGTGTGAATGTATCAGTTGAGAATGTTTTCCATGCGTCTTCCTGCTCACTATCTAATCCAGTGATTGCAACAGTTTTTACAAAATCACCCAATTCAAGGTCTTCAATTTTTTTAGTTGATCCGTCTGGAAGCAGGATTAATGTTCCATAAATCAAACATCCACCGCCACCGCCGCCACCACCTGTTCCAGGGTCGATTGTTCCACCGCCAGAGGTAGTTGTGGAAGAACAGCCATCCAAACAAGCATTTACCCAAGTACTATTTTTTAAAACTTGCAGTGTCAAAAGCCTGGTATCTGGGCTTACACCCATTCTGTAATCGTTTTCTTGCGGCTCTGAATCAGGATTGAGTACCCAATAAATAAAGCCACCAGAAAGAAAAGGATAATGACCCGTTGACCCATTTCCTGCGCCAACACCGCCCAAAAATTCTTTTCGAGCTGGGATGCGTTGAAATGAATTCAGGTCAACAACTCCTTCTACTTGTTTGGATGCTATTTTTTCCATTAGTTAGTTGATTTTATGATTAATAAGTGTAGTTCACAACAATGTCGTCTGCTGGCTCTGTTGCGTAAGGAACGGTAAATGTTACATTCCTCGAACCACCTGTATTGCTTGTAGTTTTTACACGTACACCGTTAAAGAATACATGAATGTTAAAACCAGCTTTAGGGGTTTGTGTTAAGGTTACAGAAACAGCCGTATTTGCAGCACCTGTAAGGGCTGTAAACGTTTCAAGTGTTTCGGTAAAAGCATCTTCTTTTGCATTGGCCGTACTTTGTGCCGTAGCCGCAGCGGTAGCAGCGTTGTTTGCGGTTGTTTGCGCAGTGGAAGCAGCAGTTGAAGCACTATTGGCAGTACTTTGAGCTGAACTAGCAGCGGTTGATGCACTATTAGCCGTTGATTGTGCCGTAGCTGCATTGGCCAGCGCTGAATCAGCCGTTGATTTAATGGTATCAAGGTTCACGTTTGCCGCAACCGTGATTTTATCCAACTTGCCTTTGTAGGTTCCGTTGAATGCAAACGTATCAGCGTTACTCTCGTATGAAGCCTTTACCGCAGCTGCTGTTAGGGCATTGGTAAACAAGTCTTCATCTGCAATCTTTTTGAAAGTTGAGGTAGATCCTGTTCCTGTAGTTACCGCCGTAACAATGTATAAAGCCCACTTGGTATCTCCATCATCGTTTACAAATACACGGTCTGTAACTTTTAGTCCAGTCAATGCATTCTTTGCAGTATTGTCGGCCACGTTGAATGCATTTTTTGCACCAACCACCAAAGCATCAACCTCTGTTTTAGAGTACAATGAAAGGTTTGTCCTTGCTGTTCCTGCATTTACATCCGATAAGTTGTTGGCTACTTTTACTACTTGAGCATCCAATGCTCTTGTTGCTAGGTCTGCCGATAAACCTTCAATCTGTTTGATTTTAATAAATTCGCTCATGTTTTATTGTTTTTTAGTTGTTTACTAGGGTTAAATATTTGATGTAGACATGGTCTGTAGGTTCTAAATTGAATCCTCCATGCCAGTTGAGTGTGCCCGAGGAAATATCAAAAGCACTGTTAATTCCGTAATCGTAAATGGCTCCGTTCACAGCAAGGAAAAGTCCTTCTGGATCAGTTGTGTTTAGACTTACTGAAAACGTATCCTGGCCACTTACCCCAACAGTTAGGGGTAATTTTTGCCAATCGGCTCTCCAAACGGTGCTATCCGTTGAACCGCCTCCGCCGCCAAGGTCGCCCTGCACATTACTTATTCGATAGCTTTCACCATGAATGATGATTTCATTGTTAATCGGATCTCCCAAAAGTTCTAGGATTTCGCGGACGGAGAAATTCTTTTGTTCTCCAGTTCTGACTTGTGTGAGTGTGAATGCCATTATTTTTTCTTTATCCAATTTTTATAAATGTATCTGCCTGTCAAAAAGATTATTGCTGCTCCTGCGAGGGAGAATCCCCCTTTGACAAGTAGATTTTTTTTTTAGCTATCTCAAGTATGCTTTCATAATTCGAAATCAATCCTCGCATGTACGCATTTCTATTGTCGCCATTTTTTTCTGAGATGTATGGACTGTGTGAAATCTTGTCAGCATACTTTTTGTAGTCCATTGCAACGGCATGAGCTGATTTGTAATTAGCTGAAATCAACCGAGCAAAATCATAAAAACTATCCTGTACACTTGAGTAGGTTCTAAACTTTAATTTGTACTGATTTTGAGCTTGATAAACACCGCCTTTCCAAAACTCATTTGGTTTTCCACCTGCGGTGATCCCAAAAAAGTTATTGTAATTTTTAGATAGCCCAGATGTTCCCCAGGCACTTTCAAATGAGCCCTGCGCAAGAATAACTAAAGGATCCATCTTGAAACGGTCTCCAGCTTTCTTGGCATACTCATAATTGTTGATTACGTATTGTTCGGTTTTTAAACTCATGATTGCTCTTGTAAATGAATGTACCTTTTGTCAACCCATCTAAGGGTGTTGTCTACTGTTTGAAATTGCAAATACTCACCACTGCCAGTATTCATACTCATGATGAGTTTACCCAGGACTGTATTCGGCCCAGCATGTGCAATGGGGATCAATCGTTCGTTAAGCACAGGTGTGTTCATCCTGGTCAATAAGCGCGGCATTGGAATGCCTTTTAGGGTAAAAAAGTCTGGAGGCTTTTTCCATCCAGTTAATTTCTTTGTACCTGGATAAGCGTCAAACATATTCTTGTAATAGGTGAAAATATCTACGTAAGATGAGGAGCTTGAAACCCAGAAGTTGACACGTTTTTTATTTTTGTTTTTATAAGCAGAAGGAGCGTTTACCGCATTAATGACGTAGGCAACCTCAATGAATTTGACATTGTTTACTTCATCGAATTGCTGCCTACCTGTGGCATACCCTAGAAATTCACCAGCATAAGCTTGGCGAAGAATATTTTGATCTGAAAACACTTCGTAAAAAGCCCCGTGATTGCTTGCATCTGGTGAGCTTCGAAGTGAAACTGGTTTTTTCGCCACAATTAATTGATTGGCTTTTGCAAACTGAACAGGCGGTGCTCCACCATGTGAAGTATCTTTATTAGAATTAGAACTTATGATGGTCAGGAATTTCTGATACTCACTCGTTGATAATTCATTTTGAATGTTGTCAAGTAAATTGTCTTGGTAGAGATTTTTATATGCTTTTTGAACACTGTCCAAATTTGTAATTGTTTTGGCTGTGTCCATAACAGTACTGGTATTAGTCGTATCCATACTCATCATCCATGAAACTCCTGAAGGATTCATCGCTGATCTCAGTGCCATTGCTTGGCGCACTTCTGGACTATCGTCTGCTTTGTTTTGAGCATCAGATTTATTCAAAGACGCAATAATGTTTTTACCCAAACGATACGTTAAGTAAATACCACCAACAATCAAGGCTCCATTTATGAGCTTGGATTGATTGTTTTCGACCACTTGAATAATTTTCTCTTTTGTGGATGCCATAATGGTTTTATTAAATCATGCTTTTGATTTTAAGCTTCACAAGTGGCAGCTCTATCTTTTTTGAAATACTCACTAACTCTTGCGCTTTGAAATTATTAGCAATGGTTTGAAGTGCCTTTTGTACATGCCTAGCTTCTAGGTCAGTAGATACTTTTACTTGTATTAATACATCTTGTTGTGCCATGTCTATGTCGGATTATTTATGGGTTGTGTTTGAGTGATAAATTGTAAAATGCGTTGAAGATTCCCTCTGTCTTTTTCAATTTCTGAAAGCATCAAGTACAAGGTTCCAAGCTCCTGATCGTTCATTGTTTTACAAAATGCCAAGATCATTTCAAGGATAGTATCTCGTTGTGAATCTTTCGGTTCCTGTTCTGCATTTTTACCTTGCTCAACAGACTTAGCATCTTGTTCTGTTCCTGCCAAAAAGTTCATCGCAGCACCCATCGGAGAGTTACTTAAAAACTTCGCTAGTCCAGGCAAGGCCATCCCAATGATGTTTGAATAATATTCAACCTGCTTTTTTGCATCCAGGGTATTTTGCATATCCTGCATTTGAAATTCAAGCTCTTCGTTTTCTGTCTGCAATCGTTGAAGTTCACTGCTCATGCGCTCCAATTCCTTGGAACGTTCCATTTCAGAGAACTTTCGCTGCACTAAATCGTTCACTTCCGCTTCGCCCAATCCAGAATAACCCGAAAGAGAACGTGGGATCTCATCGTCTACATCTGTCCATTCAAATGTCTTTGCCCAAATCAAACTGCCCGAATCCTGGTCTTTAAATTCAACTTTAACCTTATCTGGATTTTCAGATTTATCATAACTCCGTACCAGGTGTGAAAAGTTTGCTACATCTGCCTGATCAATGCTATTGAGCTTCTTACCGTTTCGGTAGAAAACAGCATTAAACACCACATTGCTGTGTCCCTGTTTGGGAAAGGTTTGAATCATTTTCTGACTCACCTGTATGACATGATATATCTTTTTCTTACTCATTACTCCTTGACGATTTGGATGAATTCTACATTGGGAAACTCTTTGGTATCTGCTGGCAATTCAATGACCACTAAGCCGCTAAACTCTTCAAGTCCTTCGAGTCCGTTTTGACTGGTTAGTACCTCTAAGCTATTGGTGTCCGAAATAATCCGTGTACCAATGGGCAGCGCAAACGCATTGGTGAGCAATAAATACTCATTGTATGCCTCAATTTCATATCTCAGCTTGCCTGGCTTTGTTACCACGTTTTTAAAACGCTGTAACTCAATTCCAATGGTTCGCTGTTTGAACTGTTGGTGAATGTGAATTAAGTGATCGAACATAATTGGTCTGGATTTAATTCTTCACTGATTAGTTCTTGATCATCCTCCTGTTCTTCACATTCACATTCATCGGCTGGCAAGGGAGATTTTTGCACCCATTCAACAGGATCTTTTTTTATGGATTTATCCTGAATAATTGGGCTACTTAAACGCTCCGTGCAACGCAGATAAAGGCTCACGATGTAAGGCGCAAATACATTTGATTTCATAGTGTCAACATATACACCCACCACTAATTGACCCCGCAGCAGCGCAACATCCAATGTTTGGTATTCATGCGATACTTCAGGTTCATAAAATGCTTGAGCTGAAACAGGCACTACAATTGCTTCTTCCTTCAAACTATTAAACGAGGCGGCAAACCACCCAATTTCTGGGATGTACAAATCCGTTTGCACCCCTCGAACATGTACAGCTTTAAAACCTGTGCAGCGTTTTAGGTTGCTTGGTATTTTGTGTTGAAACCGAACAATTTGTCCTGGTCTGTCCACTTGAAGGCGAATGATGTTGTAGCGTATTGCGGCCATGGGATTTATTTTTCATTGGTGAGCCACAAATAAATTTTCACTTCATAAGGATAGCCGTAGGTGCTAAAACCAGTTTCCGCATTTGCAGCTAAACTAGCAACAGCAACTTGAGCTTGTCCGTCTGTAAAACGACCCTCAACGGTACTTCCAGCAGCGTCCAGGTGCTCCTCAAAAAAGAAATACTTCTGATTGGGAGCAACCTGGTTGCCACTAGTAAGCAGTTTCACCTCATGCACATCTTCAAAAATGTCCTGATTATTCACTTTCAGACCCAACAAGCATCCAGGAACAAGGCGTTCTTCAGGAATAGAAACATAAATGCCTCTGATTCTTGCGTATTGCTTGTCGGTTTGTGCATTGATTCGAAGGCTGTCTCCAGGCTTGGTGACAGTCACTCGAATTTGCTGAAACTTGTGGTTTTTCATGGTGAATTGGATTTATCGTTTACGCTTTAATTACTGCTGTTCCGCGAAGGATCGCCTTCAAATAAGAGTTTTGTGGAGCGTTAGCAGACCACTCAATGTTCAACTCAATGGATTGTTGGTCACGGATAATTTTTGGATTATCCAAGATCCACAAACCTTTAAATGTATCTTTTCCCGTAGTTTGAAACACCTCACAAGATGTGTTTGGTACCAATACAGTTCCATTGGCTTTGAATTCAAATTCACCATTGCGCATGTAATCTGGAACCACATCGTAGTTTACTGATCCAGGGGAGTCGTTGTTGTCTCCAACACCGCCTAACAACTGTAATCCATACAACAAGAAGTAGTTTCCTTTCTCCAACTTTCCGCTAGAGATGTTGCTCGATCCAACAACCTTGTTGTCGTCATCTTTGAACATTTTGATGACTTTTGAGCCACTGATAGTTTTCACCACGTAATAAGCGGTATCAACGGCTTGCAACGATTGATTTGCCAATCCAACTTGGATTTCCTTTGGCAACATTGAGATGCGCTTTTCAAACTCTGCGCGAGAGCGTGAGCCTGTTGCATTGGTTGCAACACGCGTTTGGTTCTGCATTTTGCGGAACAGTTTTTTCTTGTCATTAGGGCCACTAAGGTCAAGGGCTTGCAAAAAGTCATCTTCTGACATTGCACCTAGTAAGTTGTACTCACTGTTTTCGATTTGTCCGAGCGTTAACATATTTCTGATTTTTTAATTGTTTATGAATAATTATTTAGGTTAGATGATTTCGATGTAGGCCAAATCCTCTTCTGAAACACCTTCCACCATTGCTGAATGAGAGGAGAATTCTTCAGGATTGTAAGAGGTTGGAGAAGACAAAGCTGGTAGATCAGGATTGTAGCGTTCTACTGACAAGTTCATGGGTTCGCGATACACGGTTGGTTCTCCCAACCCGTCTATGCCATTGAAGCTAAAGTCAGAAAGTCCAGCCAATAAGTCCTTTTTCAAGAATACTTTTACACCAGAGAGTAAACCCGATGCGCCAACACCCGTTGCCAACATTTTCATGTTTGGGTCTTTTAGCATTAAGTTTCCAGCAGTACCAACACCCAAAAGGACAATTGGTCGAGCAAGTGCTTTGGCATTAAATCCAGTTGCTGTTGCATCTACATTCAATACTTTGTCAATCATTTTTCCGCCCAACGAGCCGATAACAACACCGCCAGTGAGCATAGCCAAGGTTTTGATTTCTCCCATCACAGCTTGGCTACTGATTTTGGTTTTTTTGGTTTGAGTTGCCATGGTTTGCGTATTTATTGATTAAAATAGTTTTACAGGGGTAATATTTTTTTTACTTCTCCCTTTTACAGTGCGGCTTGAAGTCGTTGTTTTTTTAGGAAGCGTTTTTCTAGTCGTGGTTGCTGGTTTTCGTTTGGTGCGATAACCAGATAAGCCCGTTGCCTTTTTCTTTGGCTTTACCAATTGATAAATTCCAAAGGCAAGTAAACCACCGCCGATTACAGCAGGTACAGGATTGGTTTTAATGAAGTTCATAATACCACCTCCGCTAGCTTTTGGTGTAACAGAGGGATCATTAGTTGTTGTGGCAGGAGCCAACGATGTTTCAGGTTGAGTAGTTAAAGCCATTTTTTCTATTGCATTTGGATCAGTTTCTTGGAATTCAGCAGCCGCTTGAGCAGCTCCTGGATCAGCGTTAACCTCATTGGTTAACGAATTCATATCTACGTTTTCATCCTTTCCGATGAGTCCAGATTCTTTTAATATTTTTATGGTAGCAATGATCACGGGAGCGGCAGCAGCAATCACCGTTGCGGAGGCTGGATCACCTAAATAACCCGACATTTGTTCTTCTACATAACCACTAAGATTTCCTGCACGTCCTTTTAGTATTGCATTTTTTAAAGCCACTCGGCTTCCTTGTAGTTTGTCAGCAAATAGCTTTTCAACCTTCACCAAGGCATCTTTACTTTTTTGCCAAGTGGTAGCAGAAACATTCTTTGCAGCAGCCTGTTGCTGTGTTCCGTAAGCCCATTTGAGCTTGGAAGCCATTTTGCCCAGGTTTAATTTCATGGCAAGCAGAAATCCTCCGCGAGCTGCAATAGAAAGTGGATTGAATTTTACAACTGCTTTTACAGCAACTTTTGCGGCTTGACCCACTTTTTGACCAACGGTTTTTACTGTCTTTTTTACATTGGTAAAAAATCCTTTTACGTTGATTCCACTTAAGGCTAAATCATCTGGATCGTAGTCTAGTCCATTCATGGCATTTACGCCATTCTGCAAATTCAATTGCGCTTCGTTCTTGGCGAGTATATCTAGTGCCTCATTGCGCTTATCGGTGTACCAATATTGAATGGCATAGTCTAGCATTTTAATCAATGCCTGGGGGTCATCCACTGTTGAAACCAAACTTGGATTCTGGGCTACAGCATTGCGTGTTGCGACTAAATTTTGATAAAGTTTATCTAAGTCTGATTGATTGGTTGTGGCTCCCAGGCCAATGCCTGAAAGAGAAGTTGCCATCACTGCCTCATAGTGGTCATTTCCTGAAATGCCACTAAGTACAGCTACATTTATGCCTTTTAGATTCATAGTGTAATCCATTTTATCGGTGTATTTTTTTTCATAATTGAATTCAGAAACCACAGCATCAATCACACAATAGTTATTGGCTCCAGCTATTGGGACAATCACATATACATGTTGCCATGAATCCTGGCTATATTTTGTAATCCGAAAGCTGTGAGGGATTTTTAAATTGGTGAGAATACTTGAAGTAAAAATGCTCATGCAATCACAGTCAACACCCGTAGCTCTCTCGGCCCATGATCTTGCTGGTCTTCTGAGTTGTTCTAGTCCACGTTGATCCAGTTTGTATTGAATAAAGTTGTGGATGAACTCCCAGATAGCTTGACAGGTCTCATGGGTGGAAGGCCGCATGAGTAATGGAGCGATTCGCTTGGTATCGTCAAGGTATTTCCAAACGACTTTCTCCATTAACTCAACAGTATCCGTTACTTCTCCATCCTTGATAATGACACGGTCTCGCTCATCAGGTGGTGGGAAATACGTATTGTAGCGGCTTCCATCCTTGATGGCACGATAACCACTTGTAATAGTTTTGCTTGGTATATGTGCGAGTGCCCTCATTAGATAATTTTGCTAGGTTCTGATTCATAAAAGAGCCCATTTACATAGGTAGTAAAGGACATTTCAATAGGAATACCGAGTTGATCAATCAAGTTCTTTTTATTCCCTGATTTAAAAGCAGTAATCACTGCTGGAACTTTTGAAACAATGTTGGAAATAAGCCCCGAAAGGGTCATCCAATTAATTTGAAGTTCAATGGTGTCAATTTGAGTAACACCGAGCGGTTTGATAATAATTTCCTTGTTTTCCGCATTGGATTGGGACAACAATTTCCCTTTACTTTTTACGCTTACAACGGGTTTCGTAATTTTTACAGAATCCTTTGAAGGGTTGTTGATTGCTACTTCGGTGCGAAATGATAATCCTCCTAAATTGACAGCATGAACACGTGGATTCACCATGGTAATATTGGTTTGATCACCTACGTTTTGCATTTTCAGTAACCTGATAATACCATAAACAGCAACGGCTCCAAGTGTTATGCCAACCAATTTATTCATTGTCGTCAGCAGATTTTTCGTTAAAGAATTGATTGAGTTTGCGAGAAGCAGCGTCCAGTAGTTTCTTAACCACGTAGCCAGCAACGGCAGACGCCGCGGCATAAATTATAACCGTAGTTAAACCAGGAAGGGTAATAGCCAGTAATAAAGGCTTAGCGGAAATCGCCTTGCCAACGCCACCGACAACACCTGAAACGGTGGTAAATAATGCAGTATGTGTGTGATGTTGCATGAAGTCTTGTATCGATTAGGATACAAACTTCTAAAATGAAAAACTGTATATAAGTCCTTTAAGGGTGTGTAAAGGTGTTTGTAAATATATGAGGGTTAAATGTTATTTTTGATAACTATTAATTTTTGAATTTTTAAGTGAAATATAAATATTAACTGCATTTAAATGAACTGGAAGATTTTTGGTGTAAAATACGATAAACAAGAGACCTGGGCATTTGAACAAATGTCCTATTTGCTCTTTTGTGCTGAGTTCAAAAGTAGAATTGGACTATTTCGATACAAAAATCAAACTGGAATTGAGACGGAACCAATTGAAAAAGATGGAAAATTCATTGGATTTCAATCTAAATACTACACGACATTAATCGCTGACAATAAAGATGATATTATCGATTCAATCCAAAAAGCAAAATCCAAAAACAAGCAATTAGACGAACTGCATCTTTACATTAATCAAGAACTTTCTGAAAGCACCAATAAAAGCAAAAAGAAACCGCAATATCAATTAGATATTGAGAAAGCCGCAAAGTCAGTAGGGATTAATATTCAATGGCGAGTTCCAAGTCATTTTGAACTACAATTATCTTTACCTGAAAACAAATACATCAATGATATTTATTTCAGCCTTGACCCAAATGAAGGAGATTTGCTCGATGAAATATCTAAACACAACGAAAATATTTTACAAGCGATTCAAACAGAAATATCATTTGGAGACAAACATATAAAAATTGACCGCAGTTCTGTTGTTGAAGCAATTGCAAACACTTCTCAAAATAAAAAAAACATAATTATTTCAGGTGAAGGTGGTTGCGGTAAAACCGCAATTTTCAAGGAGTATTATAATTCTTATTTTAAAAAAATACCAATTTGTGTTTTTAAAGCAAATGAATTTAATGTAAACCACATTAACGACATATTTCACTTTGACCACAAATTTACATTTGCACAGTTTCTCAATGCCTACAATGATGAACCTCTTAAAATATTTGTAATTGATTCCGCAGAAAAACTCGCAGAATTTTCTAACAACGATATTCTCACTAAACTAATACAAAAGTTAAATGAGAACGCTTGGAATATCATCTTTACAACTCGCTACGCTTATCTTAATGATTTAACTTTTCACATCAAAGAGAATTATCAATTACCATTTGACGTGATTGACGTTTCTTTGATTGGTGCTGATGAATTAAAATCAATAGCTGATGAATTCAAATTTTCACTTCCCGACAATCAAAAATTCTTAGAACGACTTAGAAATTTATTTTATCTAAGAGAGTACGTTCAACAATATTCAAACATTGACAAGCAAGGAAACTATAATGGATTTATTGATTTGCTTTGGAAAAAGAGAATACAAAATACTGTTCAAAAAGACAACCTACATCTTGAAAGAGAAAGGTGTATTATCAGCATTGCTAAACAAAGATGTGAAACAGGACGATTTTATATCAATATTGATAGTTTGCCACAATCAGCATTGTTTCAATTAAAGCAAGACGAAATACTTGGATATGATGACACACACAATGGACATTTCATTACTCATGACATTTATGAAGAATGGACGTTGGGCAAAATAGTTTCCCGAAGTTTTTCAAATCATTCAAACATAAAAGAATTTTTTGACGACTTAGGAAATTCATTACCTATTCGCAGAGCTTTTAGATTGTGGTTATCTGACCATTTATCTGAAAATAGTAAAGAAATAGAAACATTTATTCAAAGTGCTTTTACGAGCACTGACGTTAATCAATTTTGGAAAGACGAAATTTTAATTTCCGTTTTGCTTTCAGATTATTCAGAAATATTCTTTAAGTTTTTTGAGCAAGAAATCATTGCAGATGATTTTGAAATATTAAAGCGAATTTTGTTCCTATTAAGAATTGCTTGCACAGACGTTTCATCAGTTCAAAGTATAGAAATTATAAAGCCAAAAGGAAGAGGTTGGGAAGAAGTTATTGCTCTTATTTACAAACACAAATCTGACTTTTTCGACAATAACCTAAAACCTGTTTTACCTGTTTTAACTGATTGGTGCGAATTCAACAAAGAAGGTAATACTACACGGTATTCAGGTTTGTTGGCGTTGAGTATAATACAAAAGACTGAAATTGTAGAAAATTTCTTTATTCTAGATGGAGCTGAAGAAAACATTTTAAAAGTAATTTTAAATGCAGCCAACGAACTAAAAGAAGAACTAAATGAAATTTTTGAAAAAGTCATTGCTAATAAATGGGCAGATCATAGAGACCCCTATGAAGGACTTTGCTCGAAAATTCTAGAGAAGCCATATATAGCAATTGAACTATTAAAAACACTTCCATCACACGTAATTCAATTATGTAATTTATTTTGGCAAAAGCAACCGCAAAAACATGACAGATTTGGATATGATAGAGATTCAATGGAAAGCCGTTATGGTTTGACAGACAAACACAAACTCAATTATTTCCCTGCCAGTGCTAATCAAACACCAATAAAATGGCTATTAAAAATAGCTTTCCATGAAACACTAGATTTTATCATAGATTTCACAAATAGAGCTGTTAAATCTTATAGCCATTCTGATTATGGGAATGAGGACGTTGAGGTAATTACATTACATTTAAATGAAAAAGAAGTAAACCAATATCTGAGTTGGGCTATATGGGGAATGTATCGTGGAAATGGAAGCCCAGTTGTGCCATACCTTCTGCAATCAATGCACATGGCACTAGAAAAAGTTCTTTTGGAATTTGCTCAAATATTAAAATCAGAAATAATTCATGATATTCTTCTAAAAATTCTTATTAATTCCAAATCAGCTTCTCTTACTTCTATTGTTTGTAGTGTCGTGCTTGCAAATCCTGATAAATTTTATGATATAGCTACAATACTATTTGGAACAATTGAATTATTTCATTTAGACTCAATCAGAAGCACCAGTGAATTTCAAGCGAAATCTACATACTCAATTGGATATGGCCTAGATAAATTAAAAGACATTTTATACACAGATGAACGATTGAAGTCATGCGAGGATAAACATAGAAATTCAAATTTAGAATCATTGTTTTTAAATTATCAACTATTCGGGGTAAAAGGGTTTACAGAAGAACAAAACACTGAATTCATTGAAAAATTGTATAATATAACTGACCAACACAAGTCTAACACTTCAGTTAGTAAATCTTATGGAATCTTGTTGGCGAGAATGGATAGACGAAATCTAATACCTAAAGTATCAAAACATGACGACAATAATTTACTAATTGAATTTAGTCCCAAAGAGCTTTCTAATGAACATAGAAAGGAAAGTGAGCAAGCACATAGTCAACACGAAGAAATGTTCAAATATACATCGCTTAGATTATGGGCTGACTTCTTTAAAAGTGAGTGGGATCAAACAAAAACAGCAAAACATCAGGACTATGATAAGAATCCTATTTTAGCACTATCGGATACCAAACAACTTGTTGAAGAGTTAAAAACTGGACGAAACGGAATCGGAATGATTGACTATTCCATACCTGCGTTTTCATGTTCTAAATTATTAATTGAATTCAAAGACAAACTATCAAAAGCAGATACTGTTTTTTGCAAAGAAATAGTTCTTTCAACAATATCTAACCTTTTTGCTGATAATTACGACTATCAAATAAGTGACGGGGTTGAAGCCTCTTTTCATGCTATTCCAGTATTAGTAAATGAATATCCTGAAGAAGCTGAAAACTTGGTTACAGTAATGATTTTGGCACTTTTAGATGAAACACCAATTGGA
Organism: Flavobacterium sp.; assembly: GCF_024642105.1. Taxonomy (GTDB): domain Bacteria; phylum Bacteroidota; class Bacteroidia; order Flavobacteriales; family Flavobacteriaceae; genus Flavobacterium. The sequence goes on along the minus strand of NZ_JAHEBT010000029.1, from coordinate 1,915 downwards.
CATTACAAAAGAATATGTGACTACGTTATTGAATCAGTTCACAAATCAAAATTATGGGAACAAAATTCAAAAGTCGCACAATCAATTTTATTTGGATATGTAAAACTCAAACCTATATACAAAAATGTTGTTGAGGAAATAAGAAAAAAACAAGGTTGGGGACGAATTTCTAAAAGTTTGATTTTATCAGAATTAGAGAAAACAAATACTGATTTCAGTTTTGAAAATATTTCATTTGACATCAATGGGATTACTGAACTTGACATTTATGCTTTTGAAATAGTTCTTCAATTAATTCCTTCAGACACGAAAGATAAAATCCACCTAGATATTTATGCAGGTACTTTGCCATTATTGGCTTCACGGTTATTGAAAGATAGAAGAAGCTATAAAGAAGATACAGGAGATGACTCTAACATTTACGAATTACGCCAACATATTTTCAAAAATTTTGCTTATTTTATTTTACAAAGAGAAGAAAGCGAAATTGACGCATTCTTAAAACCATTTATAGATTCGTTTTCTTCAACAGAAGAGACAGCTGCATTTATTAGTGAATTAGTAAGTGCAGAAGATTACCTAAACAAGTATGAACAATTTTGGCACATTTGGAACATCCTATATCTTAAAATAAAAGAACTATGCAATTATCCTCGTGGCTACCACCTGAAAGAAATCATTATAAATTATTTCTTTGCATGGAGTTGGTGGCGTGAAGGCATTGAAGAATGGCGTAGCTTAAAAAAAGAAAATTTATATCTATATGCAAACGCTTCAAAAGAAATAGGCAACATTCCAGCTGTATTATATTCTATTGTCAAAGTTTTAAATTCAATTGGAGCAAACTTTAAGGACGAAGGTGTTGAATGGATTTATACAATTGTGTCAAACAACAAATCGTTACACCTTGACGATTTAGAATCAAACACTTTATACTACCTAGAGAAGTTTTTAAGAAAATATGTTTTCGTTTACAGACAAAAAATAAAAGAAGAAATAAAATTGAAAAACAAAATAATTCCAATACTTGACTTTATGATTGAACGAGGTTCTATTCATGGTTATTTATTGCGAGAAAGTCTTTTGTAATAGATCTAATCGTTACCTTTTATCAAGTCTAAAATTCCCTTGGAAATCTATTTTACGGCTCCCCAAATTCATCAACAATAACTTTCACATGTGCTGGTGTCAGTAATTTATGGCCTGGCTTATAACCATGGCTCTTAAGCATTGGTAAAACTGTATCGCTTAACTTGATCCATCTGCGCAATTGGGCACTAGCACTTTTCTTTGATATATTCGGAAAATAGAGCTGGGCAAGCTCGCCGTAACCGTATGATTTTATTCTAAATTTCTCTTCCATTTTCTAAACTGGTCTAATTGGGTATAAAAAAAGCCCTGGGGTTTCCAGGGCTTTAAGTTTAAAACGACATTGCTAATCGACTTCCTATCTTAGTGGATAGTCGCTCCATATCTTCACCTACTTTTTTATCTACGATTCGGGCATAGTGCTGGGTGCTTGTAATGTTTTTGTGTCCTAGCATTTTGCTTACGCTTTCAATTGGTACGCCGTTCATCATCGTCAGCGTAGTTGCAAACGTGTGGCGAGCGATGTGATAGGATAACTTTTTAGTGATGCCACAGAAATCTGCCAGCTCTTTGAGGTAGGCATTCATCTTTTGATTGCTTAAAATGGGCAATACGAGGTCTTCTGCTTCAAGCAAATCCAATTGAACGTACTTGTGGATGATTTGCATTGGAACGTCTAATAAAGGCACGTTTGCGCGTCCACCAGTTTTTTGCCTTTTGGTTTTAATCCAATAGCCAGCTTCATTCCGTTCAATCTCACACCGTTTGAGTTTTTTCACATCTGCATAAGCCAAACCTGTAAAGCAAGAAAACACGAAAAAGTCCC
>NZ_JAHEBT010000039.1 GCF_024642105.1 Flavobacterium sp. | reverse complement strand
TGGCGGAGAGTGAGGATTATGAACCTAACTCTGAAAGTCGCATGTATATTGAGTTTTATACTATGTAATGTCGATGTGGTCACCAGTTTGCAACCCAGTTATAAAGCAGGGAGCTATTCTCTATATCTGAATGACAAATCAGCATACCAAAAATACAGAAAAAATCAACGGAGATTTACCATGATTTAGAAATATTATTTTGCGGGGTTATGCAGATCCGCAACTAGAAATGATTCTAATTTTTTACCAAACTGTTCTATTCTAAAATAGAAATGTTTCTAGTCCAAAAATCAAAATACTAGTTTTCGCAGATTTTGAATTTCCGCTTTTCTTAAAATCAGATTGATCAAGGCAATTGGCAATGGGTATATATATATACCATTGCCATATTGCCCTATATGATTTTAGGCCGAGCTGAAGCCAAATATAAACTGACTAAACTGTAAATTGACAAGTATGAACAAAACTCTTACCTCAACTTTAGAGCAACTGCAAAGCGCAAGAGTACAAGTGCTTTCATTTTCGATGAGGAAACAAATTAATTTATTTGACTTTGAATCTGGACCCGAAATCAGTTTCAATGGTTTTAAATCCATTTCGGCTTATCAAGAAAAATTGGATGAATGGTATCATCAGTGCAAATTAGAACTTGAAGATGCTATTACCCAGGAAAGCCACACGCCTATCGTCTTGAAAAAGAATCTAGACCTGGCTAGATTTGAAATCAAAAACTTTAAAAATCGATTTTTCCCAAAGGAGAACGAAATCATATTATTCAATCGTGTCAAATTGATTAAAACACCTAGAATTGAAATGCCATCAGATATTTCTTTGAAAAAAAAATAACTGATTATTTCAAAATTCAAGAACATTTTATTGATCTCTTAGATCATTTATACTCCCATCGTATTCTGTTTATTGACAAATACAATTCCATCAAAGAACCTCAAGTTACCGTTGTTCCAGACTCCCTTCCAACTCAAAAGGAACTGTCGTCATTTCTGAATGGACAACTCAGTTTGTTTCCTGCGAAGAGCGGATTTACGAATCTGAAATGGAATAGGGATAAAATTGAATTCATTGAGCTATTTATTAGTGTACATGAAAGCAAAGCAGTAGTTGGCGCCAATGACAAACCGGTTACAAAGAAGGATTATATGGCCCTTCTGATGTGGTTTTTTAATATTCAAATTGCCCATTGGCATGGGTCATTGAGTTACGGAAAAGATCGTAAAGTGAAACGGGAAAGTGAATATTTAAAAGAGTTAGTGGCTACCTACAACCGGATTGCAAACAAGGGAATTTAAAAAACTTCATTTAAGTTAAATTTAAGTATGATAAACGTGTGAGAGCGTCTGAATAATCTTGCCCTGAAATTAAATTTTTAGCGCATGAATACAGAAAACGAATACACTGAGGAGTTTTGGAAAGAGCAGATCTCTTTATTGAGGACCCAACTACAAAATTTAGAAAATTCAGTTGCTCAATTACTCGATCAAAACAATTTGATACCGGAAAAGGATAAGTACTTGGATATTACGAGTGCATGTCATTTTCTTGGGATTGGCAGAAATACAATTTATGCTTTGATGCGAGAAGGCAAGATTAGTTATACCATACTTGGTAGGCAGCGCCGCATGCTAATTTCAGAATTGAAACGGTATGCGAAAGTTAATTTGATTCATTCTAAAAAATCATTGGTATGAATCAGGCAGCGCTGTCATCAATCAACAAGGAAAGCATTTTGTTGGTCACCAATAAGGGCCTAGATGTTTTCAAATACTTTATGGGTAACCGCTTTTCAAAAGTGGGTAAATCCTTTAAAAGTCCTTTTTACAACGACAATAAGGCCTCTTGCTACATTTACCTGGATAAGAAATCCAATCTCTACAAATTCAAAGACTTTGGTGATGCAGAATACAGCGGAGATTGTTTCTTTTTTGTCGGTAAAATTTTCGGTTATAGCTGCGAAGACCGCACTGATTTTCTAAAAATCTTAGAAATCATCGATACCGAACTCAGTTTAGGTCTTAGTGAGCAATCGCTTAAAATTCAAAACCTCCTGGACAAACATCAGGGAACAATTAATGTAGCCTCCAAGATTAAATCTATTCATGATGGTTTTGAGACTGCCAAGAACAAACTACCCATTCAGTACAAGGAGTTTTCTCTTAAAGAACTTGAGTTTTGGAACAAATACGGGATCAAAATAGAGGTGCTACAAAAATACAATGTGCATTCAATTGAAAGCTACAATGGTATAAGCAAAGAAGGTCGGGAATTCTTACTTACAAGCAGTCCGGAACAACCTATTTTTGGCTATCAAGGACGCCGGTTTACAAAACTCTACCGCCCATTTTCGAAACTCAGATTTCTTTATACCGGTGAAATCACGGAGAATTATGTTTTCGGCTTTGAACAACTTCCTGTAAGAGGAGACATTCTGTTTATTACCGGAGGAGAAAAAGATGTCTTGAGTTTAGCAGCTCATGGCCTAAATGCCATTTGCTTGAATAGCGAAACGGCACATATTCCGAAGAACTTACTGCGCGGGCTCAACTACCGTTTCAAACATATCACCCTACTTTACGATGTTGATGATACAGGTAAAACATCAATGGAGAGACTGTGTAAAGAATACAAAAACTACAAAGTCAAGAGTCTTCTCTTACCCCTATCTGGCACCAAACAGGAGAAGGACGTTTCAGACTTTTTCAAACTCAAACATTCTGCTGAGGACCTCATGATGCTTTTTATGGAAATGCTTGATTCTATGTATGAAGACACGCTTTCGGTGATGAGAAGCTGTGAAATTGATTTTAAAAATCCACCAAAGGCTCCCGAACCCCTAATTACAATCAACGATGTCACGATCGGAACTCCGGGAAACTTACTTTGCATAGCTGGTTCTGAAGGAAGTGGTAAAACCAATTTTTTAGGGGGCATGCTCTCAGGTGCTTTAAAACCTGAAAACACAGTAGTAGACACCTTAGGTACTTTTGTACAATCAAATGAAGGAAACAAAGCAATTCTTCTCTATGACACTGAGCAATCTGAATTTCAGTTGTATAAGAACATTTCTTACATCATAGACCGCTCCAAAAGAGAAAAGCCACCTCAATGGTTCAAAGCTTTTGGCTTGGTAGGTATTTCAAGAAATGAACGCATGAACCTCATTCTTGAATCTATGGACCGTTTGTATTACGAGCACGGCGGAATTCACATGGTGGTTATAGATGGAATTGCCGATTTGCTCAACGGTGTCAATGACGAAGAAAGCTCCGTAAAACTCATTGAAGAGTTGTTTAGAATGGCAGCAATTTACAACACGTGCATTCTTTGTGTTGTGCACATGGCGCCATCAGGCATGAAGCTTAGAGGTCACCTCGGATCAGAAGTACAAAGAAAAGCAGCCGGTATTCTTCTTGTAGAAAAAGAAGCAAATAGCAATTGCAGTGTTGTCAAGGCGCTGAAAGTCCGAGATGGATCACCCCTCGATGTACCGCTCATTCAATTTGGCTGGAATAAGGAACAAGGAAGACATGTTTACCTCGGAAACTGTAAATCGTCAGCATAAAGTGGACCGATTGAATGTATATTGCTAGAAGGAGTTTTCAATTATTAATGTTTAAATTTAATTATGGAAACACCAAGAAGAAAAAAACAAACAACAGAA
>NZ_JAHEBT010000046.1 GCF_024642105.1 Flavobacterium sp. | reverse complement strand
AACCAAAAGGCAAAAAACAGGCGGACGTGCAAACGTGCCATTATTGGATGTTCCGATGCAAATCATTGCCAAGTATGTTCAATTGGATTTGCTCGAAGCAGATGACCTTATTTTGCCCATTTTAAGCAATCAAAAGATGAATGCCTACCTCAAAGAGTTGGCAGACTTCTGTGGCATCACTAAAAAGTTATCCTATCACATCGCTCGCCACACGTTTGCAACTACGCTGACGATGATGAACGGCGTACCAATTGAAAGCGTTAGCAAAATGCTAGGACACAAAAACATTACAAGCACCCAGCACTATGCCCGAATCGTAGATAAAAAAGTAGGTGAAGATATGGAGCGACTATCCTCCAAAATAGGAAGTCGATTAGCAATGTCGTTTTAAACTCAAAGCCCTGGAAACCCCAGGGCTTTTTTTATACTCAATTAGACCTGTTTAGAAAATGGAAGAGAAATTTAAAATAAAATCATACGGTTACGGGGAGCTTGCGCAGATGTATTTCCCGAACATATCAAAGAAAAGTGCCAGTGCTCAATTACGCAGATGGATAACCGAAAGCGAAACCGCTTTACCAAGACTTAAAAAACTTGGCTATAAATCAGGTATTAGATTATTTACTCCAGCTCATGTGAGGGTTATAATTGATGAGTTTGGGGAGCCGTGATTTATTTTTTTATTTTAATGTTTTGCAGCTATCCGAAGGTGGCGATTTCGAAGCACGGTTTTCTTCAAGATTTTGTTGGTCGGCTATCTCAACAATATTAGTAGCGACAGGCAATTGATAGCCTATTGTAGTGATAGTCTCTCGATTCGGTTATTTTTAGGTTACGATGTTCATGAACCCATGCCATGGCATAGCACCATTAGTAGAACACGGCAACTCTATGGAGAAGAAGTGTTTCTAAGTTTGTTTAAATCCATATTGAAATTGTGTGTAGAAAAGGGTATGGTTCGAGGCAAACGCCAAGCTGGGGATAGTGTCTTTATCAAAGCCAATGCTTCTATGGACAGTTTAGTAGAGAAAGAGGTTTTAGAGGATGCTAGTGCGTTTGTGAATGAATTAGAAGAAAACAGTGAATTCAAAACCACCAGCACCAGAAAGAAACTAGTAGAACAACACCACGCATGGAAGGATGAAGCTTATAAAGACCAACCCAATCCAAACTTTAATATCGATAAAGTCGATGAGCACGGCAACTTAATCCGTCCGAGGTTTGTATCAAACTGTAATTAATGCTGTATTTTTCATTTTAGCTTTCAATTTTGGGAGCTTTAGCTTCCTTTATACCTGATTCAAATTGTACATCCAAACCATGAGATACAGTTTTAGTGTCTTCAAAGACATCAAACTTAACTGCTTTACCCAATTTTAAAGTTATAAAATGAACACCTTTATTTACATAGGATTCCCCGTTAAGTAAGGTACAGGTAGCTGTCCAACGCACAATAGCAATCGTTTTAAAAATATTTCCTTTTACTTGAATATCTGTAATTTCTATTTTAAGGTCTGGCAGTACTATACCTAATCTTATAAACCATCTTTTTAGACTTTCTTTATCATGTCGTTTCCCTCCTAATGAATGGTCTCCCGCAAATGAATGCTCTAATGTTTTGTCTGACACTCCTTTTAATAGTTCATCATATTGATGTTGATTTACTAAATCGAAGGATTTTCTAATTTTACCTTTTAGTATAAGGTGATAAGGATTCAAGTCTTGAGCATTTACCGTACTAACTGCAACAGCAAATACGAATAACGAAATACAAAACAATTTATTCATTTTTTTAATTTTAGTGAGTTGTAAAATTAATACTCCGCTAAAATTTAAACAATGAACCTAAGTTAAGAAATACGTTTTCTTATTCTACTTAAAGCTTGTGGCGTAATTCCGATATAGGATGCAATATATTTTAATGGAATAAGTTGTAATAGTTGTGGTTGTTCGGTAAATAAATTCAAATACCGTTCTTCAGCAGATTGATTCAGTAATGATAGTTCTCGTTTAGCTTTTATAATGAATTGACCTTCTGTTGCCAATCTTCCAATTGTATTACCAATATTTGTACAATTATAAATAATTTGCAAATCAGCATATGATATACTCCAAAGTATGCTATCTGTGATAGCTTCTATTTGATAAGAAGTAGGTTGTTGTGTCAAAAAATAATCATAGGCGGTTATAAAATTTCCTGCGAAGCCAAACTCAAAAGTTAAATCGTCAAACTCTTTTGGGATACATTTTCTAATAATTCCTCTTTCTATGAAAGACAAGTAGTTTTCTTTCTCGCCAACTTTCAGTATTACTGATTTCTTTTTAAATTCACGCTTAACTAACTTTGAGGAAAAAACGTCCCAGTCTTTTTCAGAAATGTCAACAATTTTTTCGAAGTATCTTTTTATCTCAATCATTTGTTGTTTTCTATTTTTTTAGAATGACGCATAACTAGTATATGGGTTCTAAAAGCATTCGTTTATCACCCCAAATTTGGGTAGATTAGTGAAGGTTTTTATCTCATTATTTATTTCAAAAAATATTGAAATAAATTCACAAAATTCAAAGTTAATAAAAAATACCCTAATATATCTACACACACCGCTTTAGAACTACACAAACCATCACAGGTCCTTTCAACAAATAACTTATCCTGAAGTTTGTATCCTAATCGATACAAGACTTCATGCAACATCACACACATACTGCATTGTTTACCACCGTTTCGGGTGTTGTCGGTGGCGTTGGCAAAGCGATTTCCGCTAAGCCTTTATTACTGGCTATTACCCTTCCTGGTTTAACTACGGTTATAATTTATGCTTCTGCATCAGCTGTTGCTGGATATGTGGTTAAGAAGCTCTTAGACGCGGCTTCTCGCAAACTCAATCAATTTTTTAACGAAAAATCTGCTGACGACAATGAATAAATTGGTTGGCATAACACTAGGCGCAGCTGCGGTTTATGGCATAATCAGGTTACTGAAAATGCAAAACGTAGGTGATCAAACCAATATCACAATGGTGAATCCTCGTGTTCATGCTGTCAATTTAGGTGGATTGTCGTTCCGCACGGAAGTGGCGATCAATAACCCATCGAAGGATTCGGTAAAAATTACGAAGCCCGTTGTAAGTGTAAAAAGTAAAGGGAAATTGTTGTCTCAATCCAATGCGGAAAACAAAGAAATTATCATCAAACCGCTCAGTGTTACTCAGATTGATACCATAGAGCTTCAAATTAATTGGATGACCCTTTCAGGGCTTATTTCTAACATCGTTACAAAGGTTCCAGCGGTGATTACCGCATTTAAATCAGGGAACAAAAAGAACTTGATCGACCAACTCGGAATTCCGATTACCATGTCCTTTTCTACCTATGTAAATGGACTGTTTTATGAATCTGAACCTAGCAAAATTATCTAATGAGGGCACTCGCACATATACCAAGCAAAACTGTTACAAGTGGTTATCGTGCCATCAAGGATGGAAGCCGCTACAATACGTATTTCCCACCACCTGATGAGCGTGACCGTGTCATTATCAAGGATGGAGAAGTAACGGATACTGTTGAGTTAATGGAGAAAGTCGTTTGGAAATACCTTGACGACACCAAGCGAATCGCTCCATTGCTCATGCGGCCTTCCACCCTCGAGACCTGCAAGGCTATCTGGGAGTTCATTCACAACTTTATTCAGTACAAGCTAGATCAGCGTGGATTAGAACAGCTCAGAAGACCAGCCAGATCATGGGCTGAAAGAGCTACGGGTGTTGACTGTGACTGCATGAGCATTTTTACCTCTAGCATACTCACCAATTTAAAAATCCCACTGTAAATCGTCAGCATAAAGTGGACCGATTGAATGTATATTGCTAGAAGGAGTTTTCAATTATTAATGTTTAAATTTAATTATGGAAACACCAAGAAGAAAAAAACAAACAACAGAAA
>NZ_JAHEBT010000018.1 GCF_024642105.1 Flavobacterium sp. | reverse complement strand
TCAGAGCATTCATTTAAAAATAAAGATGCTGCTATTATAGCTAAAAAAATAGGTAAATAATGGGATTAGGTAGAACTGCTAAATACTATAGAGAAAATCCAGAGGCTAGAAAAAAGCATCAGATTACATCTAAAAAATGGAATCAATCTGAAGATGGAAAGTCTTATAAAAAGGCGAAAAATTCCACTCCGTCAGAAAAAGCTAAACAAAAATCTAGAGTTGAAGCACGTTCTAAATTTAAAAACATACCAGAAGGATATGTTGTTGACCATAAAAAACCATTAGCAAAAGGAGGTAGCAACGATAAGTCAAACTTAAGAGTTGTTAGTGCTAAAGTCAACAATACGAAAAATAAAAAATAATAAATGGCTAGAATAAGCACTTACAATATAGACCAAGAGGTTACTATAAATGATAAATGGATAGGAACTGATTTTAGTGGTGGGGTAACAAAAAACTTTACACCTCAAAAAATAGCTAATTTCTTTAATGAATCTGGTTTATTAGGTATTGCTAATCAAATCACTTTTAAGTATTATAAAACATTTATAGGTAGCAGGCCAGAGGGATCTTTGACTACTTTACAACAAGATCCATTATTTTCTTCATTAACAAGTATAAAGGTTAGTCAGAAAAATAGCGGTTTGAAGTTTATAGTGAATATGTTAGATACATTTCTAAATGACACTATAATGATTTCTGATATGTCAGATCCAAATTCATTTGGTATATTTAAGTTAACAGCTATAGAGGAAGATTTAGACGATGAAGGTTTTTATTTTTTGTCTTTAGAATTTATAGATGGAAATGGCAATTTAGAAGATTTAAAAATATACGGATTTACATCTTTAGCATATGGAGAATCAAAGGATAAAAACTATATACATATACAAAGTTTAGCTTCTAATACATGGAATGTTACTCATGGATTAAATAAATATCCTTCTGTATCAATAATTGATTCTGGAAATAATTTAGTTGTTGGTGATATAAAGTATATATCTTTAAACGAAGTAAGACTAACTTTTAATTCTTCTTTCTCTGGAAAGGCATATTTTAACTAATTAACAAATAATGAAACACTTAAGCAATTTAGATTTAACTGGTAATGAGTTACAGAACGCTGTAATACAACCTCTTGGGACTCCTCCTTCTGGACCAAAAGAGGGTCAAATATATTTTGATTCCACAACTGGAGATAAAAAGTTGTATTTCTATAACGGTACTCAATGGGTTGCTATACAGGATACAGACAATTATGTTGATGAATTGGCATTCTCTACGGCTACTGGAACATTAACTTTAGGTAGAAGTGGTTCTTTATCTGATTTAACAGTTAGTTTAGATGGTAGATATTTAACAGCTCACCCATCAACTAATCCAGCTACATCTGTAGATAACTCTGGAAGAACATATATACAAGACATTACTCTAGATGCTTTTGGTCACATAATTGGAATTACATCAGCTACAGAAACAACAGAAGGCAAAACATATACTGTATCTGTAGGTGCTGGTGGAGCAAACTCTTCTACAATTGTTTTAACAGGTTCTGATTCATCTACGGATAGTGTTACAATATCTGGAACTAATAATGAGATACAAGTCACTGAAAGTGGTGATCAAATAAACATAGGGTTACCTGATGATGTAAACATTACTAATGATTTGACAGTAGGTGGTAATCTTACTGTTAATGGTAGTGTTACGACGGTAAATACAGAAACAATATTACTTGCAGACAATATTATAACACTTAATAGTAATGCAACCGGTACACCTACTGAAAACGCAGGAATAGAAATCGAACGAGGAGACTTAGCAAATGTATATATTAGATGGAACGAAACTACGGATAGATGGGAATTTACTAATGATGGTACTAATTATAATGTAATACCTGTTGGATCTGATTCGCACTATGCAACATACATAGGAGGAGCAACCTCAATAGATGTAACTCATAATTTAGGAACTAAAGATGTAAGAGTTGAATTGTACGATGTATCTACATCTGAAACAGTTTATTCAGATATCGTAAGAACTTCAACAAGTGTAGTTACAATTTCATTTACAACAGCCCCTTCTGCTGCATCAATAAGAGTATTGATAAGCAAAGTGGGTTAATAAAATAATTCAATATGAGCCAAAAAATAAAAACTTCCGTTGAGATAGACGGCTCGTTAAGTGCTTCACAAATACCTAATGCTACTGTAGATACTGATAAATTTTTAGTATCTGATGGTGGTGTTGTAAAACATAGAACTGGTACTCAATTAATTTCTGATTTAGGAATTACTTTAGATACAGCGACAAAATTACAGCACCAAGTAAAAGCAGGAGTTGCTATAAATAAAGGTCAGGCAGTTTATGTAACTGATGCAAATGGAACTGATATGGTTGTTGGGTTAGCTTCTAATAGTGCTGAAGCAACCTCATCTAAAACAATGGGATTACTTGATAATACAGTGTCAACTAATGGATTTGCTAATGTTATTACAGAAGGGTTACTTGCTGGATTAGATACTTCTACAGCCACAATTGGTAATCCAGTATGGTTAGGCACTAATGGGAATCTAATATATGGATTAGCTAATAAACCTTATGCTCCATCACACTTAGTATTTATTGGTATTGTAACAAGAGTTAATTCTAACAATGGAGAAATATTTGTTAAGGTACAAAATGGATTTGAACTTGATGAATTACATGATGTAGATTTACATACTACTACACCTATCAATGGGCATTTACTAGGGTATAATGGAACATTATGGGTAAACAAAACTATTGCAGGTTGGTTAGGATTTACTCCAGCTAATGATTCAAATGTAGTACACTTAACTGGAAATGAAACTATTTCAGGAAATAAAACATTTACGAATGTAATAGTTGGAAATAGTGGTTTTGATTCATTAAGTTCTTACCCAGTTAGACTATATAATTCAGGCAATACTCAATATTTTAATTTATTAACAAATTCTTCAAATAATTTAATTTTTAATTATGGTGGAGGTTCTACTTTATTTTCTTTAAGTGCTGCAGGAAATGGAACTTTTACAGGAACTATTACAGGAAATTCATTTTATAAATCAGGCGGTACATCTTCTCAATTTTTAAAAGCTGATGGTTCAGTTGATTCAAATACTTATGCTTTAAATTCTGGAGTTGTTCATACTACTGGAAATGAAAGTATTAGTGGAACAAAAACATTTAATGTTTCAACTGCTATTAGTGCAATAGAAATTGCAAATACTGGAGGTCGTGCCTTAAGAATTAATAACTCTGCTGGTTCATTATACGGTTTACTTATAAATAATGATACTGGAGTAACAACTTCTCCGATTACAATTCAAAAGAATGGTGTAAATGTTTTTCTTATTAACGATGCTGGTATCGCTTCTAATTCAAATGGTATTTTAGTAAGTGGAACAGGAACAACTAACTACATACCTAAATTTACTGGAGCTAATGCTTTAGGTAATAGTTTGATTTATGATAATGGTACAAACGTACTTTTAGGTTCAACAACTACTTTAGGATTAGGAAACGTTAATTTTTTAGTAAAACAAACTACTGCTTTAGATTATGAGGGTATTTCTGTTTTAGCATCTACAAATAATAATTTTATAGCATTAGCTCATACTGGTTCTATTGCAAGAATTTCATCAAATTATGGAAATTTAGGTTCTTATACTCCATTAGCTTTAACAACTGGCGGTATTGATAGAATGTATATTACTTCAAGTGGCAGCGTAGGTATAGGAACAACAAGTCCAAGTGTTAAATTAGACGTTGCAGGGGATATAAGAAACGTAAATTCAGATTTTTTGTCTTATAATTCTGCAAATAATACTTATTCAAGGTATGGTTTTAATTCTTATTATCCTTCTGGCGGTTTCAATATTACAAATGATGGTTCTTTTCCTTTGACTTTTGGAACAAATGCTACCGAACGTATGCGTATTACTTCAGGTGGTAACGTTTTAATTGGTACTACATCAGGAACTGGAAAAATGAGAATTGATGCCGATGGTTCAGTACAAGATATTTTGCAATTAAGAACCCTTTATGCTTCAACTGGTTCAAGACTTATAAGTTTTGTGAATTCTGGAGGTTCTGAAATTGGTTCTATTACGCAAAATACAGGTTCAACTGTTTCTTACAATGTTACTTCTGATTATAGATTAAAAGAAGATTTAAAACCTATTAACGGTATTGATTTAATATCTAAAATAAATATTTATGATTATAAATGGAAAGGATATAACGATAGGTCTTATGGAGTATTGGCTCACGAATTACAAGACATAGTCCCTTCAGTTGTTACTGGAGAAAAAGACGGTAAAAATATGCAACAAGTTGATTACTCTAAATTAGTACCTATTTTAGTACAAGCAATAAAAGAATTAAAATTGGAAATTGAAACTTTAAAAAATAAATAAAAATCCCATTTCGATATAGAATGCCCCACAATTGTATAACGAAAAAATATAAAAAATGATTACTTACAAATGGATTACAGACCCCTGCGAATGTATAATTGCTGAGGATGGAATGACTAAGATTATTCAAACAGTTCACTGGAGATTGATAGGTACTGATGAAAATAATATCTCAAGTGAACTATATGGAGCGCAGAGCTTTCCAAAACCATCTGAAGAAGGGTTTATTCCTTTTGAAGATCTAAATCAAGAGATTGTTTTAGGTTGGTTAGGTTCAGTTTTAGATATTTCAGCAATGGAGAAACAAATTGAAGAGGCTATTTATTTAATAAATAACCCTATAATGGTACAATTAAGTTTACTTAATAACTAAATTTTTACTACATTTGTAGTTCAAACCATAAATAAACAAAAATTATGAAATTAGATTTTAATTTTGATTTAAAAGATTTAGATGGAAAAGTAATTCCAAATGCTAATGTAGGAAAATTACTTGCAAATACATTAGTTGCTGAAACTAAAGGAGATGCTTTAAAGTACTGGGATTGGGCTACAAAGTTAAATAATGGTAAAGTATTAGATATTGATTTATCTGATGCTGAGGTATTAAAAAGTTTCATTAAACAACACGAAGGATTTACAGTTTTATTAAAAGCTCAAATTCTGCCTCTATTTAAGTAATGAAGTATTTGAATTACATATTTGCTTCATTAATTCTATTATTCGTACCTATCTACGGCTTATTAATAGCTGTAGGTAGTGCGATATTCTTAGATACCTTTACAGGTATTTTCAAATCAGTAAAATTAAATGGGTGGAAATCTATCAGAAGCCGACCACTATCCAATGTAATATCAAAAATGGCACTATACGAAATATGTATAGTTTTTTTGTTTCTAATTGATAAATTTGTCTTGAATGAATTTGTTAAACACGCATTTGGATTTGATTTTATGTTTACTAAAATATGCGCAATTCTTCTTATCTTTACAGAGTTAGTATCAATAAAGGAAAACATAGAGGAATCTTATAAAATAGATGTATGGAGTTTATTGAAATCAACATTTAATAGAGCAAAAGAAATTAAATCTGATATAAACGAAATAACGCAATGAGATTAAACGATAAAGGAGTAAATTTAATAGCTGAATTTGAAGGATTTAGTGACAGACCTTATTATGCTACTAAAGATGAAAAAGAAAAAGGTATAGCAACAATTGGTTTTGGAATGACATTTTATCCAAATGGAAAAAAAGTTTCTATAGATGATAAAAAAATAACGAGAGATACAGCTATAACTTATTTAGAACAATTAGCAGATAAATTTTCTTTAAAAGTATCTAAGTTAATAAGAAAAGAATTAAGCACTAATCAATTTAATGCATTAGTTAGTTTAGCATATAATATAGGAATACATCAATTTGAAACTTCAACTATATTAAAACTTGTTAATATAAATCCTAATGATGCTAACATAGCAAAACAATTTTTAAGATGGAATAAACAAGATGGAAAAGTTATTGATGGTTTAACTAATAGAAGAATAAAAGAATCTGCTTTATATTTTACAAAATGATAAATAAAATAATTGGAATATTAATATTAACAGCATTACTTTCTTGTGGAGCTAGAAAAGTTGATTTTTCAAAATCTTCTTCAAATACAAAAACAGATAGCAGTATTGTAATTAAAACAGATGGTACGTATGTTAAAGATAATAATGTATTTGTAAATGAATCAATTGACGAGATAGAATATACACCTATTAATAGTTTAAAACCTATGGAGGTTTGCGGTAAAACGTTTAAAAATGTTATAATAAAAAGTAAAAAGATTAAAAAAACAAGTGTAGATAAAACAAAAAGTACAACTAAAATTTCTTCTGTAAAAAAGTTAAATGTAAAAAGAGAAGATAAAAAAGATTCTTTTGATAAACATATAAAAAAAGAAACTAATTATTGGATGTATCTTTGGTTTTTAATACCAATTGTAATTATATGGTTATTAGAAAAATACGGAAAAATTATATTTCCATTTTTAAATTACTTTAAATAAAATAATTATATTTGCACAATAAATTAAATTAAATCAAAATGACAAAAGAAAGAAAAATCATTGATATGGTTGAAAACCGTATCACAGAACATCAATTATCTAAGATTCAAGGTTTTGAAGAAAATCTAGAAAAAGGAAAAAATTTTTTTGGTGGACTATCACTTCAATATGAATTTCAAAAATCATCTTTGCTTTCTCAAATAGCTAAAATAGATGAAGAGTATTCTAAATTCAGAGCAGATTTAAAAGATCAGTATGGAGAAATAGATATTGATGTATCTACTGGAGTTTACACTCATAAGGAAACTAAAGGAGAATAAAAAATAAGCCATCTTAACAGGTGGCTTTTAAAATTTAATAAAATGCAAGAAATAAGAAAAGTCAGCATAGGAAATGACTACAAAAACTCTATGCATTATGTAGTTGGTCAATCAATATTTGGAGACTATGTAATACACGCAATACAAAAAATAGAAGATGGTATTGTTATATGGATTGAAAAAAACAAAGAGATTCTTTGTTGGAAGCAAATAAATAACAACACACCAATGGTATTAGAATTTAATATTAATTTCTAATGAAAGCGCCATATAATTTTATAATATCTCCAGTAGGAGAACAATACTCTAATACAAAAAATATTGGAGGTGTAGAGTTTACTTTTAACACATCTCTTGATTTAGCTAAGTATGTTAATAGAGTTGCTGTAGTAATTGAATTACCAACATTTTACAAAGGAGATATAAGCGTAGGTGATATTGTTGTTATTCATCATAACATATTTAGAACATATCACGATATGAAAGGAAGACAAACTAAATCTCCAGAATTCTTTAGAGATGAATTATACATAGTTGATCCTAATAGGATATATCTTTATAAATCCAATGGAGTATGGAAGTCTCATTTAAACTATTGTTTTGTAAGACCAATTGCAAAAATACAAGATCAATTATTGAATTCTGTAGAAAAAGAAGAGAAGCATATTGGCGTTATTGTATATCCAAGTAAACATCAAGAAGAAAATTTAAAATTAAAAAGTGGTAGTCTTGTTGCATTTACAAAAAATAGTGAATATGAGTTTGAAATAGATGGTGAAAAAATTTATAGAATGTATGATAGAGATGTTGTAATAGAATTAAGTGAATTATGAAACACGATCACGCACAATTAAAAGAAATGATTATAGAGGCAGCTTATAAGTCTGTTATAGAACTTATAAAGGTTCTTGCTGATGAAATCATATCTGATGATACATTAGATGATATATCTGCTGATAAGATGAGGAATGCTGTTTTAGCAAAGAAAACTGCTTTAGATGATGCATTTTATATTTTATCAAAGATAGAGACTGAAAAAAATATGCTTGAAGGTAATCAAAAAGAAGAGGTAGATGAAGTCAAATTCCAATCATTCGCAGAAAAAAGAAGTAAAGGAAGATAATAGTCTATTTAGGATAATAGATAAAATAGATTCTAAAGATATAGATAGATTAAACAAAAAAAAATCATGGAATTACGGATACAATCCAGAATTTGATGTTGTTGTTATATCTAAAGATGGTACTATTGGAGAAGTTTATGAGATACAAGGATTACATGTAGCACTCCCATCTACACCAAAAAATATATATAAGAGGGATAGAAAAAAAGAGGAGCAATATTGGGAATCATTTGAATATCCTAAAGAGTTACAAAAAATAAACTCTGTATTCCAATGGAATGAATATCCTAATGAATTTAAAAATAAATACGTAGCTTACATAGAGGGTGAATTCGACAGAAGAGAAGAAGGTTTCTGGTTTTATAACAATGGAATCCCTACTTATATAAGTGGTACTCATTACATGTATTTGCAGTGGACAAAAATAGATGTTGGACATGCTGAATTTAGAGAGGCAAATAGAGTATTCTTTTTATTTTGGGAAGCATGTATAGCAGATGAAAGAAGTTATGGGATGTGTTATTTAAAAAATAGACGTTCTGGTTTTTCATTTATGTCATCTGCTGAATTAGTAAACACAGCTACACTTGCAAGAGATAGTCGTTTAGGTATATTGTCAAAAACTGGTAATGATGCTAAAAAGATGTTTACAGATAAAGTAGTTCCTATATCTGGTAATTACCCATTCTTTTTTAAACCAATTATGGATGGTATGGACAAGCCTAAGACTGAATTAGCTTATCGTGTACCAGCATCTAAAATAACAAAAAATAATATGTCATCTTTAAAGGATGATGTTGATGGATTAGATACTACTATTGACTGGAAAAATACAGCTGACAATAGTTATGATGGGGAAAAATTACTTAGACTTGTACATGACGAAAGTGGAAAATGGGAAGTTCCTAACAATATTCTTAATAATTGGAGGGTAACTAAAACATGTTTGCGTTTAGGTAGAAGAATCATAGGGAAATGTATGATGGGTTCTACATCAAATTCAATAGCAAAAGGTGGTGGAAATTACAAATCTTTATATAACGATTCAGATGTTAAAAAAAGAAATGCAAATGGACAAACACTTAGTGGATTATACGCTTTGTTTATCCCTATGGAATGGAATTTTGAAGGTTATATAGATGTATATGGTCATCCAGTATTTAGAACGCCTGATAAGCCAATTAGAGACATTCAGGGAGGTTTTATTTATACAGGTGTTATAGATTACTGGGAGAACGAAGTTAGTGCCTTAAAAAGCAATTCTGACGCTTTAAATGAATTCTATAGACAATTTCCCAGAACAGAGAGTCACGCATTTAGAGATGAGGCTAAAAATTCACTATATGATTTAGCTAAAATATATGAGCAAATAGATTATAATGATGGATTAGAAATAAATCAAGTTGTAAATACTGGTAAGTTTGCTTGGAAGAATGGAGTTAAAGATACAGAAGTTGTTTGGATTCCTAGTAGGGATGGTAATTTTAAGGTTACTTGGTTTCCAAATAAAGATATGATTAACAAAATAGAGATAAAAAACGGTAAGAAATATCCAGGAAATGTACATGTTGGTGCATTTGGATGTGATACGTATGATATATCTGGTGTTGTAGGTGGTGGTGGTTCAAAAGGGTCTTTACATGGACTTACAAAGTTTAATATGGATGATGCTCCAAGTAACTTTTTCTTTTTAGAATATATAGCAAGACCAAGAACATCTGAGGAGTTTTATGAAGATTGCTTAATGGCTTGTGTTTTTTATGGTATGCCAATACTTATAGAGAATAATAAAGTTGGTCAATTAAGATATTTTTATAATAGAGGATATACTGGTTTTTGTTTAAGAAGACCAGATAAACACAAAAATGATTTAAGTAGTTCTGAGAAAGAATTGGGAGGAATACCTTCATCTACTCAAGTAATTGAATTACACGCAAATGCATTAGAAGCCTATATAGATCAGTATGTAGGAATAGATTATAGTGGTCAGTTTAGAGAAGCTGGAAAAATGGGTAGTATGTTTTTCAATAGAACTTTACTTGATTGGGCTAATTATGATATAACTAATAGAACTAAATTTGATGCTACTATTAGTAGTGGTTTTGCTATAATGGCTAATCAAACGTATGTATCTAAACCCATTAGAGATAATAAAAAAATAATGTTTAATTTTGCAAGATATTCCAATAAAGGATTACAAAGCGAATTACTAAAATAAATATGAGTCAAGAATTTTCAGTACCTAATGTATATTTTCCAGACCAATTAGCTGACGATGCTACTAAATTAAGCGAAGAATACGGTAGAAGCGTAGGACATGCAATTCAAGGAGAATGGTTTAGAAAAACTTCTTTAAATGGTTCTAGGTTTTATACCAATAGAGATCATTTTCATAAATTAAGATTATACGCAAGAGGAGAACAACCAGTTCAAAAGTATAAAAAAGAAATGAGTGTCAATGGAGACATATCATATTTAAACTTAGACTGGACTCCAGTACCTATTATTCCTAAATTTGTTGACATCGTTGTTAATGGAATGTCTAATAGATTATTTGAAATTAGAGCAGATGCTATAGATAGTATATCTTCAGATAAAAAAACTAGATATAAGTTTGAGCTTGAAAAAGCAATGGTTGCTAAACCTATTTTGCAAGATGCTAAGAATTTATTTGGAATGGATTTATTTCCAATACCAGAAGATGAAATGCCTCAAAACAAACAGGAGTTAGATCTTCACATGGAATTCTATAAAGACGAGATAGAAATAGCTGAGGAAAAATCTATAGAGAATGTACTTAAAATTAATAATTACGAATTAACAAAAAGAAGATTAGACGAAGACGCTACTGTATTGGGTGTATCTGCTGCTAAACATTCTTTCGATACTCATAATGGTATTAAAATTGAATATTGTGATCCAGCTAATATGGTTTGGTCTCCAACAGAAGACCCTACATTTCAAGACTGTTATTATTACGGAGAAGTTAAAAATGTAAATATTACAGAATTAAAAAAAATAAATCCAAGTTTATCACAAAAAGATATAAAAGAAATATCAAAATTGGCATCTAAATGGGATGCTTATCAAAATATACAAGGTGGTAATACTCTTGGTGGAAACCTAAATAATAATAGTGCTACATTATTGTTCTTTGCTTTTAAAACAGATATGAATATTGTTTATAAAAAGAAAAAGAATATTAATGGTGGTGATAAAGTAATTAAAAGAGATGATTCTTTTAAATCACCTAAAACAGAAGATGCTCAATTTGAAAAAATATCTAAAAGAATAGATGTTTGGTTTGAAGGAGTATTAGTATTAGGTACTAATTATATATTAAAATGGGAGGTAATGAAGAATATGGTTAGACCTAAATCTTCTATATCTAAAGTATACCCTCCTTATGTGGTATCAGCACCTAGAATGTATAGAGGTTCAATTGATTCTTTAGTTAAAAGAATGATTCCTTTTGCAGATCAAATACAATTAACACATTTAAAATTACAACAAGTAATATCAAGTATGAAACCAGATGGTGTGTATATTGATATTGATGGTTTAAGTTCTATAAATTTAGGTAATGGTAATTCTTATACTCCAGAGGAAGCTTTAAATTTATATTTCCAAACAGGTAGTGTAGTAGGTAGAAGTTTTACTGAAGATGGGGAATTTAACAATGGTAAAATACCAGTTCAAGAATTAACAGCTTCTGGGGCAAATGCTAAAATACAATCATTAGTTAACATGTATAATCAATATCTAGGTATGATTAGGTCTGTAACTGGATTAAATGAAGCTAGAGACGGTAGTATGCCAGACGAAAATAGTTTAGTTGGTATTCAAAAATTAGCAGCTTTAAATTCAAATACAGCTACAAAACATGTACTACAAAGTGGTTTATTCATGACTAAAAGAATAGCTGAATGTATTTGTTATAGAATGTCTGATGTGTTAGAATACTCTGATATTAAAGAAGATTTTGCTACAATGATTGGAAGTGGTTCTATAGATGTTTTAAATAATATAAAAGAATTACATTTATATAATTTTGGAATATTTATTGATTTATTACCAGATGAGGAAGAAACTCAAATGTTAAATCAAAATATACAAGCTGCTTTAGCTTCTGGTAAAATTGAAATTGATGATGCGATAGATATTAGAAATGTAAAAAACATTAAAATAGCTTCTCAATTATTAAAACTTAAAAAGAAAAGAAAAGAAGAGAGAGACCAAGAATTACAAAAGAAAAATTATGATTCTCAAGCTGCTTCACAAGCTCAATTAGCACAAGCTACATCTCAAGCAAAAATGCAAGTAACTCAAACAGAATTTCAAACTGAATCTGAGTTAGAAAAAATGAAACATGAGATGGATAAAGAAAAAATGCAACTTGATTTTGAATACAAATCACAACTACTTCAAATGGAACTTGGTTTTAAAGGAGATTCTAAACAACAAGATTTAGAGATATTAAAACAAAGAGAACAGGATAGAGAAGATAGAAAAGATAAAAGAACAAAAATTCAAGCATCTCAACAATCTAAACTAATTAATCAAAGAGATCAAAAAGGAAGTCCTATTGATTTTGGTCAAGATGAGGATACTAGCGAGTTTGATGATCTATTCAAAATGGAATAAAAATTATCCATAACTTTGCAAAAAATTTAATTTAATATTTAATATAATGGAAGGATTTACTTTTAAAGTCTTAGATGACGATAGTGAAGTACAAAACAACGTAGATGAAACAATTGTAGATGATACGATTGTAATTGACAATTCAGATAACACTACTATAGGTGATACTGTAGAGCAAGAATCAGAAGTTGATGATACGTTAACAGATAATACTCAGCCTCAAGATATTGATGATGCAAGAGTATTAAGTTATTTAAAAGAAAGGTATCAAAAAGAATACGATTCTTTAGATGAAGTTCTTACACAAAAAGAAAAAGCTGAGTTACCAGAAGATGTAAGGAAACTTATGGAGTTTGGTGTTGACAATTACCTTAAAATAAATAAGGATTGGAACTCAGAGAGTGACGTTAATGTTCTTAAAGAATATTACAAACAAACAAAACCTCATCTTGACGATGAAGATATTGATTATTTATTAGAAGAAGAGTATTCTTTTGATGAAGATATTGATGACGAAAGAGATATTAAAAAGAAAAAGGTTGCGTTAAAAGAAGAATTGTTTAGAGCTAAAGGCTATTTGAATGATTTGAAGGAACAATATAAAGTTGATTTAGGGTCTAATTCAGCTGAAGTTACTGATGATTATAAAAAAGCTTTTAATTTCTATCAAGAATATACCGAGACTTCAAAAAAAGAAGCTGAGATTGCTCAAAAAAGGTCAGAGGTATTTTTAGATAAAACCAATAGATTATTTAATAGTGAATTCAAAGGTTTTGAATTTAATCTAGGAGATAAGAAACAGGTTTTTAAACCTAGTGATGTACTAGAAACTAAAAATGCTCAATCTGATATTGGTAATGTTATTTCAAATCATTTGGATTCAAATGGTTTCTTAAAAGATGAACACCAGTATCATAAGGCTTTGGCTATGTTTAGAGACCCTGATGGTTTTGCAAAGTTCTTTTATGAACAAGGAAAATCAGATGCTACTAACACTGTTATTAAAGACGCTAAAAATATTAGTATGTCTATAAGAGATAACAAAGATGTAACAGAAAAAGGAGATGCTCCTAAAATGAGAGTAATTGCAAGTGATGATTATGAAGGTGGTGTTAAAATTAGAAAAAGAAAATAATAATTAAACACAAACACAAAACATGGCTCAAGCTGTAAATTTTTCAACTAATGCTATTACTGGTGGTGCTCAATTGACTCCAGCTCCAGTTAAAGCAACATTATCTACTAACTACGTAGGTACATTTGACTTTTTGTCACATGAATTACCAGACCTTTACGAAAAAGAATTCGAGAGATTTGGTAATCGTTCTATCGCATCTTTCTTACGTTTAGTAGGTGCTGAAATGCCTTCTACTTCTGATTTAATCAAATGGAGTGAGCAAGGTCGTCTTCACGTATTTGGAACTGCTACTAAAGCAACTTCATCTACTATTACTTTCACAGCGGCTCACAATGTACGTTTGAATCAAACTGTTGTTATTAATGATACTTCTAACGGAGTTACTATTAAAGCATTAGTTACTGGTATCGATGTAGATGGTGTTACTGTTACTGTTGCTCCTTATAGCGCTGCTAACTTAGCTGCTTTAAGTACTACTGCTAGTGCTTTAAAAGTATTCGTTTACGGTTCTGAATTCAAAAAAGGAACTAACGGTATGTCTGGTTCTTTGGAAGCTAAATCTGATATCTTAGAAACTAACCCAATTATCATCAAAGATAAGTACGAGGTTAATGGTTCTGATATGGCTCAAGTTGGTTGGATTGAAGTTACAACTGAAAATGGTGCATCTGGATACCTTTGGTATTTGAAATCAGAGCACGAAACTCGTTTACGTTTTGAAGATTACCTAGAAATGTCTATGGTAGAAGGCGAACCTGCTGCTGTTGGTTCAGCTGTTGCTGCTGCTGGATATAAAGGTACTAAAGGTCTTTTCTACGAAATCGCTAATAGAGGTAACGTTGGAACTGGTGCTATCACTGAAAGAGCTGACTTAGAAAACATTATCAAAGTGTTGGATAAAGAAGGTGCTATTCAAGAAAACGTATTGTTCGTAAACAGAAAAACATCTTTCGAGATTGATACTGTATTGGCTGCTCAAAATAACTTCGGTTCAAGTGGAGCTTCTTACGGTTTGTTCGACAATGAGCAAGACATGGCATTGAATCTTGGTTTTAAAGGATTTAACTTAGGTTATGATTTCTACAAAACTGATTGGAAATACTTAAACGATGCTACAACTAGAGGTTCTATCTCTGACATCGATGGTGTATTAGTTCCTGCTGGAACATTGACAGTTTACGACCAAGTTCTTGGTAAAAATGCTAAACGTCCATTCTTACACACACGTTATAGAAAATCTGAAACAGAAGATAGAAAATATAAATCATGGATCGTTGGATCTGCTGGTGGTGCTTCTAACTCTGAATTAGATGCGATGCAAGTTAACTTCTTATCTGAAAGAGCTTTGGTTGTTTTAGGTGCTAACAACTTTATGTTGTTAAAATAGTAGTTAATAAGTTTCTTATTAATATCATTAAAGGTAGACTTCGGTTTACCTTTTTTGTTTTATATTTGCATAGTAAATTTTTAATTTCTCTCATTTTTTTTAACCACTAATTTCTTTTTTAAGTTTTTAGTGGTTTTTTTATGTTAAAAAATTAATTTGTAATTTTGCGTCTTTAATTTTAATATAATTTAATCATGGCAAGACCAATTAAAAAAGAAGCTATTGCTTCTAAAAAAGAATTTGAATTTAAGGATAGAGTTTATCTTTTAAAAGGAAATTCAACACCAATTTCTTATATGCTTCGTTCTAAGCATTCTGCAAACAAACCACTTCTTTATTTTGACCAAGAGTTTAAAGTAAATCGCGCATTAAGATGGAGTGATAATCAAACATCTCCTTTCATTGATGAACAAGATGGATATGCTATAGCTACCCCTATTATTTTTGAGAATGGTTCTTTATATGTAAAGAAAGAACAAGTAGAATTACAAAAGTTTTTATCTATTTATCATCCAGATAATAATAATGCTTATTACGAGTTTGATGCTGAAGAAAAAGCTTCTGAAGAGTATGATGAATTAACTGCTAAGTTAGATGCTCAAAATACAGTTAGAGAAATGCCTATTGAAGACTTAGAAGCTATTGCTAGAGTTTTATTAAAAGGTAAGGTAGAATTAATGACTTCTTCTGAATTAAGAAGAGATATGTTAATTTTCGCTAGTAAAAATCCACAAGAATTTACTTCTTTAGTAAATGATGATTCTATCAAGTTTAGAAACATTGCTATTAGAGCTGTACAAATGGATATTATCAATGTAAGTTCTGATGGAAGAACTGTTAATTGGAGTGGTAAAGATGGTGGTAGAATTATAACTGTACCATTTGGAGAAAATGCGTATTCTGCATTAGCAGCATTCTTTTTAACTGACCAAGGAATGGATGTATTATCTGATATTTCAAATAAATTGTAAGTATAACGCCCCCATATAGTTGTTTGACTATATGTAAAGCACTCTCGAAAGGGGGTGCTTTTTTTTTATTAACTTTGCACAAAATAACTAATTATGATGATTAACGATGTAAGAAACATGGTTGACTTTGTTTTAAACAAAGAAAGCCGTGGGTATATAACTCCCTTGCAATTTAACACGTTTGCTAAACAAGCGCAACAAGAAATTGTTGATGATTACTTTTATGATTATAATAAAGCTATCGTAGGAAGAAACTCTAGGATTAGTTATAAAGATATTTTAAAGAAGACTAAAGAAAACATGGATGTATTTATAGTACCTCCAACTAATTTAACATATAATAATACAACTGGTCTTTTTGTTTCTCCATCAGATTTATATACTACTATAAGTCTAACATATAACGGTAGCGAAATAGAAGAACTACAAAGAGATAAATTAAGTTATTTTTTAACTAATTCCGTTGCTGGTCCAAGTGTATTTTATCCTGGTTATGTTAAATACGATGAGAATTATAAGGTATTCCCTGAGACAATAATAAGTAATGTAAAAGTAGTTTACTTTAGAAATCCTAAAGACCCTAATTGGACTTATGAAATGATAGGAGGTAATGCAATATTTAATCCATCTAAACAAGGATTTCAAGATTTAGAAATAGGTTATGATGATAAGTTTGAAATAATAGCTAAAATATTAAAATATGCTGGTCTCAATATTAGAGAGACTGAAATAGTTCAAGCAGCAGTAGCATTTGAAAACCAAGATCACGCAGACCAAAAAAGCCAATAACACATGACAGATTTTGAATACTATGAAAATAGTGGTGTATCACCAAAAGATGATAATTGGGGTAATTACCAATACGTATTATTAAAGGATATTATAAATAACTTTTATATGATGTATGTTGGTGATGATAAAGTCATAAATGACTGCAAAAGATATGAAGTTATATTTCATGCAAAAAGAGGTTTGCAAGAATTAAACTATGACGTAGCTAAAGAAATAAAAGCTTTAGAGTTAGATTTACCAGATAATTTACAATTACCAATACCAAAAGATTATGTTAATTACGTAAGAATTAGTTGGGTTGATGAAGATGGTAAGTTTAGACCTATAATGCAAAATAATCAATCTGGTATTGTAACTGCATATTTACAAGATAATCAGTACAATATACTTTTTGATAATAATGGAGAAGCATTAGAAGGTACTTCTACAACAGAAATTAATAGTAAGAATCCAAAATCAACTAGTTTAAATGATGATGGTTCTGCATATCAATATGGAAGTAGATTTGGTATTGATGGTAAAACAGCTAATCAAAACGGAACTTTTATTATAAATAAAAATTTAGGAGTTATGAGATTTAGCTCTGATTTAATTGGTAGAACAATAG
Source organism: Flavobacterium sp. (assembly GCF_024642105.1). Classification (GTDB taxonomy): domain Bacteria; phylum Bacteroidota; class Bacteroidia; order Flavobacteriales; family Flavobacteriaceae; genus Flavobacterium. The sequence continues at coordinate 1,798 of NZ_JAHEBT010000018.1, read as the reverse complement.
TTATAGAATATGTTTCTGATGGATTATCTGATTTATCTGAAAATGAAACTAAAGTAAATAAATTAGCAGAGAAGTTTTTATATCATTTTATAAAATATGAGATATTAACTAATAAATTTGGTATTCAAGAATATATAGTTCAAAGAGCTAAAACAGAATTTAGAGCAATTAGAAACAACACAAAGATTAGGATGATGGGTGTTCGTTATGACGAAATACTACAATCTATGAGAGGTGGAAGTAACTGGATAAAATAATATGGAGTTAAAAGAAACTTTTGTTGGAGGGTTAATGAACAAGGATTTTGATCCTCGTTTAATACCTGATGGGGAGTATATTGACGCTGAAAATGTACTAGTTGACAATTCAGAGGGCTCTAGTATAGGTTTAGTTCAGAAATCAAATGGACTAGACAAATTAACAAATATAAATTTACCTTCTGATGCAGAAACGATAGGTACAGCTACAGACGAAGGAAATGAATGTCTGTATTGGTTTGTAACATCTTCTACTGGTAATTTCATATATGAATACAATGTTTTAGATAATGAATCGCTTAGTGTGGTTTTATCAGATACAAGAACTGGTTCAAATAATGTTTTAAACTTTGATAAAAAACATAAAATAACTGGAGCAAACGTTGTGTATAATTCCTTTAATAAAGAAAAACTATTAATATGGACTGACGATTTAAACTCTATACGCTGTATAAACGTAAATAGAGCCAAATCCTACACGATAAATGGTTTTACAAGTAAAGATATATCTTTATACAAAAAGTCTCCTTATGAGGCTCCTAAATGCAATCCTACTAATTTTGGTGACGGAACTGAAAATAACATAAAAGAAAGGTTTTTATCTTTTGGATATAGATATAAATATTTAGATGGGGAGTATAGTGCTACATCTGCATTTACAAACCCTCAATTCTATCCTTCAGATTTTTCTTTTAATTTTGCTACTCAAGAAAATAATGGTATGATTAACTCGTTTAATGCGGTTAACATAAAATTTAATACTGGAGATAAAAATGTAACTGATATTCAATTGCTTTTCAAAGAAAGTAATAGTAATACAATTTATGTAATAGAAAATTTTAATAAAAATAAAGAAGGGTATGGAAATGACTCTAAAAAATCATTTTTATTCTCAAATAATAAAATATATTCTATACTACCAGAAGATGAGGTTAATAGATTATATGATAATATTCCTTTAAAAGCAAAATCACAGGAATTTATAGGTAACAGATTATTGTTTGGAAATTACGTAGAGGGAAGAGATTTAGTTGATGGTGATGGAAATGAAATACATATAGATTTTATAACTTCATTTACATCAGAGGACTTAAATAAGAACGCATTAAACTTTACATTATCAAGCGCTACATCTTCAAATAACGTTTTAAATATAGAACTCAATAAAAAAGATTTAATACAAGGAAATATAATAAACATATCTTTTAGAGCTAGTAGTGATACCCCTTATTTTGGAAATTATTCAGCTGATTTATCATATTATTTAGAAAAAAGTTATAATACGGCTTATGAATTATCTGTTTCTACTGAATTTTTAAAATTTTTAAATGTAGTTGCTAATAATAACTTTAAAAATTATGATTTAAGTAATGTAGAGCCATCTAATGATGTTGCTGATTATTCTGATAAATATAAACCATTTACAATAATACCAGCTACATCTTCAAATGTTTTAAGAATAAAAATACCATATATACATCATCAAATAGATTCTACTCCAAGCAATCCAGATGATTCTGTTTATACATATCAAGATGAAT
>NZ_JAHEBT010000002.1 GCF_024642105.1 Flavobacterium sp. | reverse complement strand
TACTCCGCTAGGAGTTATATTTTGGTAAATGTTTGAACTATTAAACGACTTTTATAGCCCCGATAGCAGCAAGCTACCCCGTAGCGCGGATAGCGGGACAAGTCGTGTTCAGGGAGTAAAACGGGTGCTGCAAATATTACCTAAATAAAAGGTGTAATTTATAGATTCCGAAACGAGTTCGGAATGACAAATGAGTAGACCCACTGCTTTTTATCCGTGAACGGTTTCTTGTTTGCCGTATTTGGTTATTATGGAGGATTCGTAGGCAATCCATTCTTTCCAACGGGTATCTACGTTGGTATTTTCTTGGTATTGTTTGGCAAAGCCTAGGAAAGTAGTATAATGTCCTGCTTCAGAAATCATAAGATTTCTATAAAATTGCGCTAATTCAGGGTCTTGAATATTTTCGGATAGGACTTTGAAGCGTTCGCAACTTCGAGCTTCAATCATGGCTGCAAAAAGTAGTCGTTCGACCAAAGCATCGTTTCGGCTGCCGTCTTTTTTAGCAAATTTGACCAGATCGTTCACATAATTGTCTTTTCTTTCCCTACCTAATACTAAACCTTTTTCTTTAATGATATTGTGTACCATTTGAAAATGTTCCATTTCTTCTAAAGCAATTCGGGTCATTTCGGTAACCAATTCTTCTTTTTCTGAATTGTTGACGATGATGTAAATGGCATTAGTAGCTGCTTTTTGCTCGCACCACGCATGGTCGGTTAAGATTTCTTCAATATTGGATTCCACGATATTGACCCATCTGGGATCGGTAGCTAATTTAAGTCCTAACATGAATTATTAATTTAGAGTTGCAAAATTACTCTTTTTATGTTCAATTTTTAGGAAATAGGATGGAATTCCCGTTTAATTACCATTATTTTGTACTTCACTATTACGTAAATATGAATACGAATAAACGACTATTAATTATCGGTTTTGTTTGGCCTGAACCTAATTCTTCTGCCGCTGGTGGAAGAATGATGCAGTTAATCTCCTTGTTTAAGAAACAGGGTTTTGCCATTACTTTTGCAAGTCCCGCTCAGGATAGTGACTTTATGATTTCGCTTGCCGATTTTGGTGTTGATAAAGTGGCTATTGAGTTGAATGATTCTAGTTTTGATTTGTTTTTGAAGGAATTGCAGCCTAATGTGGTTTTGTTTGATCGTTTTATGATTGAAGAGCAATTTGGTTGGCGTGTTGCGGAAAATTGTCCTGATACTGTTCGGATTTTAGACACCGAAGATTTGCATTGTTTGCGTTTGGCTCGCTTTAATGCCTTTAAAGCGAATCGGAAATTTGAGATTTTGGATTTACTACAAGAAGATGTAGCCAAAAGAGAAATTGCTAGTATTTTGCGTTCAGATGTATCTTTGATGGTTTCTGAATACGAAATGGAGGTATTACAGTCTGTTTTTAAAATAGATCAATCGCTTTTGTATTACTTGCCTTTAGTGGTTGATTCGGTTGATAGGAATACTTTGCCATATAATCAAAGGCAACATTTTGTATTTATAGGTAATTTTCTTCATGAACCCAATTGGAATGCCGTTCAGTATTTAAAAGAAATAATTTGGCCTTTAATTAGAAAACAACTTCCTACAGCAGTGTTGGAAATTTATGGGGCCTATCCTTCGCAGAAGGTTTTTCAATTGCATAATGAGAAGGAAGGATTTGTAATAAAAGGTAGAGCTGACAATGCTAAAGATGTGATTTCAAATGCTCGGGTATTGTTGGCACCGCTTCGTTTTGGTGCCGGAATTAAAGGGAAATTATTGGAAGCAATGGAATATGGAACTCCATCAGTTACTTCTTCTATTGGTGCTGAGTCGATGCGTGGTGCTTTAGATTGGAATGGTAGTATCGAAGATAATCCGCAACAATTTGCAGATGCGTCAGTTCAATTGTATCAAGATGAAATTATTTGGAAACAAAGTCAGCAAAATGGATTTGAAATTATTAAGCAACTCTATTTGAAAGAGCTGTTTGAAGATGAATTTATGAATACAATAGCTGAATTACAAATGAATTTAAAGAAGCACAGGCAAAATAATTTCTTGGGTCAAATGTTGTACCACCATACAATGCAGAGTACCAAATATATGTCTCGTTGGATTGAAGAAAAAAATAAGAAATAAAAAAATCCCGCCAAGTAAAACAAGACGGGATTCTATAGTTTAAGAAAACGAGTAATTATGCAAGCATTGTTACTGGGTTCTCAATGTATTGTTTTAATGTTTGTAAAAACTGTGCTCCTGTCGCACCATCAATGGTACGGTGGTCACAAGCTAAAGAAAGCATCATAGTATTACCTACTACAATTTGTCCGTTTTTAACTACTGGTTTCTCTACAATAGCTCCTACAGAAAGGATAGCAGAGTTAGGTTGGTTAATGATAGAGTTGAACTCAGTGATACCAAACATTCCAAGGTTAGAAACTGTAAATGTACTTCCTTCCATTTCGTTAGGAAGTAATTTTTTGTTTTTAGCTCTTCCTGCTAAATCTCTTACGCTTGCACCAATTTGAGATAAACTCATAGCATCTGTAAATCGCAGTACAGGAACTACTAATCCGTCTTCAACAGCTACTGCTACACCAATATTTACGTGGTGATTGATGATAATAGCATCTTCTCTCCATTGCGAATTGATAATTGGGTGTTTTTTCAAGGCTGTTGCACAGGCCTTAATTACCATGTCATTGAAAGAAACTTTGGTGTCAGGAACACTGTTAATTACGGCTCTTGATTTCATTGCTTCATCCATTGAAACTTCAATAGATAAGTTATAGTGAGGTGCTGTGAATAAAGATTCAGCTAAACGTTTCGCAATGATTTTACGCATTTGCGAATTTTTAATTTCTTCTGTGAAAACTTCTCCAGCAGGAACGAATACTTTTGGAGCTGCTACTTTAGCTGTTTCTTGTGGTTGTGTTGCAGCGGCTGTAGTGCTGCTTGCAGATGGAGTAAAGTTTTCGATATCACTTTTTACGATACGTCCATTTTCTCCAGAACCTTTTACTTGTGATAATTGGATTCCTTTGTCATTAGCAATTTTCTTAGCTAAAGGCGAAGCCAAAATACGTTGTCCGTCAGCGGCTGCTTCTTGAGTGATTGGCGATGCCTTTTCAGCAGGCGCTGCTTTAGTTTCTTCTTTTGCAACAGTAGCATTTGAACCGCCAACTTTAAAATTGTCAGCTACGCCACTAATATCTGTTCCAGCAGGCCCTATGATCGCTAATAAACTATCAACTGGTGCCGTGCTTCCTTCTTGAATTCCAATATATAATAAAGTTCCAGCATTGAATGACTCAAACTCCATAGTAGCTTTGTCTGTTTCGATTTCTGCAAGGATGTCTCCTTCTGCAACAGTATCGCCTACTTTTTTCAACCAAGTCGCTACGGTTCCTTCAGTCATCGTGTCACTCAAACGAGGCATTGTTACTACAATTACTCCTTCTGGAAGTGCTGCTGCTGGTGTAGTTGCAGGTGATTCTTGTTTGGTTTCAGTTGCTACAGGAGTTTCAGTTACTGGAGCTGCTGCAGTACTTCCGGCTAATAAAGCTGAAATATCTTCTCCTTCATTTCCTATAATTGCTAATAATGAATCTACCGGAGCAGTTTCTCCTGCTTGTATACCAATATGTAAAAGTGTTCCTTCATTGAAAGATTCAAATTCCATAGTGGCTTTATCTGTTTCGATTTCGGCTAAGATATCTCCTTCGCTTACTTTATCACCGACTTTTTTAAGCCAAGTAGCCACCGTTCCTTCTGTCATTGTATCGCTCAAACGAGGCATTGTTACTATTGTAGCCATAACTGATTATAATTTATGAGGTAAAAATGGATAGTCTTCTTGTTCGTATACTACGTCGTATAATTGTTGAATTTCTGGATAAGGAGATTCTTCTGCAAATTTTGCACATTCTTCTACTAAATCTTTAACTCTTTGATCAATCGCTTCGATTTCTTCGTTAGTAGCATATTTTTGATCCTTGATTACATCTAATACTTGTGTAATTGGGTCAATTTTTTTGTATTCTTCTATCTCTTCTTTTGAACGGTATAGTTGTGCATCAGACATTGAGTGTCCTCTGTATCGGTACGTTTTCATTTCAAGGAAAGTAGGTCCGTCTCCACGACGCGCTCTTTCAATAGCTTCTGTCATTGCTTCGGCCACTTTCACTGGATTCATTCCGTCAACAGGTCCGCAAGGCATTTCATATCCTAATCCTAATTTCCAAATGTCAGTATGGTTAGCTGTTCTTTCCACAGATGTTCCCATGGCATAACCGTTGTTTTCAACGATAAATACTACAGGTAATTTCCATAGCATAGCCATATTGAACGCTTCGTGTAGAGAACCTTGACGAGCAGCTCCATCACCAAAATAGGTCATAGTAACACCACCAGTTTCAAAATATTTATCTGCAAATGCTAATCCCGCTCCTACAGGAATTTGGCCACCAACAATTCCGTGACCTCCGTAAAAACGATGTTCTTTTGAGAAAATGTGCATTGAACCACCCATTCCTTTTGAAGTACCGGTTACTTTTCCTAATAGTTCAGCCATTACAGCTCTTGGGTCAACTCCCATTCCAATAGGTTGAACGTGGTTTCTGTATGCGGTAATCATTTTGTCTTTAGTCAAATCCATAGCATGCAAAGCGCCTGCTAAAACGGCTTCTTGACCATTGTATAAGTGGAGAAATCCTCTTACCTTTTGTTGAATGTATAATGCTGCAAGTTTGTCTTCAAACTTTCTCCAAAGCAGCATGTCTTCGTACCACTTTAAATAAACTTCTTTTGTAACTTCTTTCATTTGAATAATGTTGTGTTATCAATTGTACCTAATAACGCAAAATAGTTTCCTCACACAAATTTGCGAAGTGCAAAAATAACACATTCCAACTTAGCACTAAAATTAATATGCTATTTTTTGAGTTTTTTTATAAGAACTTTTTATCAAAAAGAAGCGGTAGTAAGTTTTTTAGGGAGTCTGATTTGTAAATCGAGCCAATTTCTCCCATAAAGTAAATTTCGATAGGGGTATTTTGTTTTATTTCGTATTCAGCAATAGACTGTCTGCAAGAGCCGCAAGGAGGTATTGGTGCATCGGTAGTTGAACTTCCCGATGCAGCTGAAATCGCCATTTTTAAAATTTTAGCTTCAGGAAAAATAGCCCCAGCTTGGAAAACGGCTACTCTTTCGGCGCAAAGTCCAGAAGGGTAGGCGGCATTTTCTTGGTTGGAACCTAAAATGATTTTTCCATTGTCTAATAAAATAGCTGCTCCTACTTTAAAATTGGAGTAGGGAGCATAGGCTGTTTTGCGAATTGCTACAGCATCTTGCATTAAATTTTGAATGTCGGTAGGTAATTCTTGAATAGATTCAAAAACATCAAAATTAGTAGTTATCGTTATTTTATTCATTTTTGTTTCGGAAAAAAAATCCAAATTTCAATTGAAATTTGGATTTAGTAGTGAGATGAGTTATTATATGTTAATTTAGTCCGTAATTATCACCAAAGTTAAAGGTTAACGAGAAACGGAGTGTGTTTTCTAAAGGGTTTCTTATTTTGGAAGTTGAGAATAAATACGATACATCAATTTTTGCGGTAGTGTATTTAAATCCTGCCCCTAAAGAAAAATATTGTCTGGCTCCTTTCGTAGGGCTTTCGTGAAAATAACCCGCGCGCATTGCAAATGCATCTTTGTATACATATTCTGAACCTAAAGCATAGGTGACTTCGTTGATTTCTTCACTAAATCCATTTGGGGCATCGCCAAATGATTTAAATATACCAGAAACCCATCCAATTTTTCGGTACTCATTATAATTTTGAGCGTATTCTTCTGGAGTTGTTGTCCCGTCTCCATTCAAATCTGGATTTTGAGGCGTAGGAACTAATAATTTGTTCAGTTCAAGGTTGACGGTAAGCTTGTTGTCTTCGTCAAAAATAAAGTCAAAGCCTGTTCCGATTTTTAAATTAGCGGGTAAGAAATTAGTATTGAATTCGTCGTTATCATAACTGATTTTAGGGCCTAAGTTCTGAATGTTAAAACCGGCACGCCAAATACCATTAAAATGATTGTATGCTTTTTCTTCTGACTGATAGAATCCGGCAACATCTACTGCAAAGGTATTCGCTGCAGATGCATCGGTATTATCAGTGGCTACTTTGAGATTAGAACGAATATATCTTCCAGCGACAGCCATTGAAAAGGTATTGCTAAGTTTTAATGAATAAGAACCGTCAAGAGCTAATTCGTTTGGAGAGACTACTCTAGGTTGGTCATTAGCATCATTTCGTAATTCAATATTCCCTAGTCCAAAATAACGTAGACTACTTGCCCAAGCACTTCTTTCGTTGATTTTATTGAAATAAGTTATTTGTCCTAATGATATGTCGTTTACCAAGTCGGTGAGGTAAGGAGTGTAACTCACAGAAAAACCTTGTTTGTGTTCAGCAAAAGCATACTTTGCAGGATTCCATTGTTGAGCAAAAGCATCAGTTGAAGTAGCAATACCAATATCAGCCATACCTGCAGCTCTAGCATCTGCTGAAACCATTAAAAAGGGTACACCAGTAGTAATTACTCTTTCTTGTGCTTTTGCTGAAGAAATAATTATAAGGCATATCAGAAATAAGGTTGTTTTTTTCATTTTTAAACGTAATTGATTAAACAAATGTACTATTTTTTATAGTATTACCAATTTTGAATTTTTCTACATTTTATTCTGGGTTAAAAAAAAGAAGTTTTCGTTTAACCTCAGAAATCTATTTCTGTATAACTTCATTTTTTCGATATTATTGTATGTGATTTATTTATTAGTTATGTAGAATGTTTAGTTTGTTTTAATCTTATGGATTAATTGGGTTGTCTTGAAGAAGTGGGAGGTTATGTTGGTTTTGTAAGTAAAAATGTAGTATATTAGTGTAATTGTTATAATAAAAATTATAAATTTGCGTTTTTGTTTTTGTGGGGTTGCTCATAAAAGTTGATTTTTAAATTTATAAAGAAAAAATAGTAGAGCGGTTAATTGGTAATCATTATATTGCAATACGAAAATTACCTATAAAAAATAGTATGAAAGTAAACAAAATTAAGGCCTTGCAATTGATGATGTCTATGTTGTTAATCATAGGAGTGTCAAGTTGTAGTAAAAAATCATCTAGTTCGGGTAAAGGATCTTCTAGAGCAACGGGCTGGAATGTAAATAACAAAAAAGGAGGGTTTAAGAAAGAAGGAGATCAAGAAGCTGGACCTGGTTTAGTTTTTGTTGAAGGAGGAACTTTTACTATGGGAAAAGTGCAAGATGATGTAATGCATGATTGGAATAACACTCCTAACCAACAACACGTTCAATCCTTCTATATGGATGAAACAGAGGTGACTAATTTTATGTATTTAGAATACTTACAGTGGTTGAAAAATGTATTCCCTCCAACAGAAGAAAACTACAAACATATTTACGAAGGCGCTTTGCCTGATACTTTGGTCTGGAGAAATAGATTAGGATATAGTGAAACTATGACTAATAATTATTTAAGACACCCTGCTTATGCAAGTTATCCCGTTGTTGGTGTGAATTGGATTCAAGCGAATGAATTCAGTAAATGGAGAACAGATCGTGTGAATGAGGCCTTATTAGAAAAAAATGGCTACTTGAAAAAAGATGCTAAAACTTTAGATGTAACTGCTGAAAATTCATTTAGTACAGAGACTTATTTTAATTCTCCAATATCAACTTACGGAGGCGATGATAAAATTGTTTTGAAAGGAAGAAAAGGATCGGCAGCTAAAGGAACAAAAACAGGAAAAGACGGAAAAGTTATTGAGCCTAAAAATATTTATGTGCAACGTTCTTCAGGATTGTTATTGCCGGAATATAGATTGCCAACTGAAGCAGAGTGGGAATATGCCGCGGCTGCAGATATAGGACAAAGAGAATATAATGTATATAAAGGACAGAAAAAATATCCTTGGTCAGGTCAATATACACGTTCAGGTAAACGTCAGACAAAAGGAGATCAATTGGCTAACTTTAAACAAGGGAATGGAGATTATGGTGGTATAGCAGGATGGTCTGATGACGGAGCTGATATTACTAATGAAGTAAAAAAATACCCAGCTAATGATTTTGGTTTGTACGATATGGCGGGTAACGTGGCGGAATGGGTTGCGGATGTATATAGACCTATTGTAGACAATGAATTCAATGATTTTAATTATTTCAGAGGAAATCAATATACCAAAAACAAGATCGGTAAAGATGGTAAAGCAGAAATCATTACTAAAGAGACTATGAAGTATGACACTTTAAGTAACGGTAAAGTTATTGCAAGAACATTTCCAGGTCAATTGGCTCAAGTTCCAGTGGATGAAAATGAAACCTATTTGAGACAAAACTTTGATAGAAGTAACAACTTGAATTTTAGAGATGGAGATCAACAATCTACCAAAGATTTTAAATTTGGTTCTTCAGAGTCTACTAAAGAGGCAAAAAGCATGTACAATTCACCTAAACACAATGTTACTGTAGATAGTTTAGGTAAAATGGTAAGAAAATACGATAAATCTAACAAAAGAACGACTTTGATTAACGATAATGTCAGAGTATATAAAGGAGGGTCTTGGAGAGATAGAGCGTATTGGTTGGATCCAGCCCAAAGAAGATATTTTCCTCAAGATATGGCAACAGATTACATCGGTTTTAGATGTGCTATGTCAAGAGTAGGTTCTAAATCACAAAACAAGAAAAGACCTAGAAACTAGTTTTTATAGTATTACAATAAAAAGCCCTTTTTAGGGCTTTTTGTTTTTAAAATTTTCAGTTATATGGATATTGCTTCAATTCATGCCTTATTTTTAGAATGTTCATCGGTTTCAATTGATACCCGAAAGATTCAACCTAATTCCTTTTTTGTAGCTATAAAAGGAGAGAATTTTGACGCCAATACTTTTGCTAAAGAAGCGTTAGAAAAGGGCGCTTCGTATGTGATAATTGACAATTCAGATTATTTTATTGACCAAAGAACTATTTTGGTACGCGATAGCCTTAAAGCACTTCAGGAATTAGCGCAGTACCACCGAAATTACTTGAAACTGCCAATTATAGCTCTTACAGGGAGTAATGGGAAGACAACCACTAAAGAATTGATTCATGCAGTTCTTTCGGAAAAATATAGAACCAAAGCTACTGTTGGGAATTTAAATAACCATATTGGGGTTCCTTTGACGTTACTTTCTTTTACCTCAGAAACAGAAATTGGAATAGTAGAAATGGGGGCTAATCATAAGAAAGAAATTGAATTTCTGTGTGAATTGGCTCAGCCAGATTATGGCTATATCACTAATTTTGGTAAGGCTCATTTGGAAGGTTTTGGGGGTGTTTTAGGGGTGATTGAAGGTAAAAGTGAGATGTATACTTATCTTTCTGATAATGAGAAATTAGTTTTTGTTAATTTAGAAGATGCTATTCAGGTAGAAAAAACAAAATCTTTACCTAATTACACATTTGGAGTTGATAAATTAAACGCCAATATTTCTGTGACAACAGTAACAGCCAATCCGTTTGTATCTGTAGTATTTGAAGGTTTAAAAATTAAGTCGCATTTAATAGGCTTGTATAATGCAAATAATATCAATGCTGCCATTGCTATAGGAAATTACTTTAAAGTTTCTAAAGAGGCTATTAAGTCCGCTTTAGAAGGATATATTCCAGAAAATAATCGATCGCAATTGATTACCAAAGGAACCAATCAAATTATCTTGGATGCTTACAACGCCAATCCGAGTAGCATGGCGGTGGCAATTGAAAATTTTAAGCAATTGGACAACTCAAACAAAATTGCAATTTTAGGCGATATGTTTGAATTGGGAGAAGAAAGTCTTCAAGAGCATCAACAGATAGTGGATTCTTTATTCAATCAAAAGGATATTGTTTGTCATTTTGTTGGTGCTGATTTTTTTGCCAATAGTGTAGACAATGAAAACTTTCATTTTTATGCAAGTTTCAATGATTTAGCAACATATATAAAAAAACAACCGATTGAGCATAGTACAATCTTGATAAAGGGTTCTAGAGGCATGGCTTTAGAGCGAACTTTGGAAGTCTTGTAATTTAAAATGAACATAATAAAAAGCGCTAATAACGGATTTATTAGCGCTTTTGTGTTTAAATACTCATCAGGTAACCAATCAGATTCTCCTTCTTGTTGAGATCCAATTTTTTTCTTAATCGGTAACGAGCGAGTTCTACCCCACCTCCAGAAATGTTCATGATTTCAGCTATTTCTTTTGTTGACATATTCATAAGTAAATAAGTTGCTAAATCTAGTTCTCTAGGTGAAATAGTAGGATGCTTTTCTTTTAATCGTTTTAGAAAATCAAAATGAACATTTTTAATGTGTTTTTCTAAATCTTTCCAACTTTTATCTGAGTTTACTTCTTTAAGAATGCTTTTTCTTAATTTGTCAAATTGAAATTTGGTTTCGTCGTCAAAAGAAGCAGTATTAATGTCTTTTAGTTTTTGTATAATTCCATTAAGAATTTTGTTTTTTTTCACCACCTGAAGTGAATTCGTAACTAGTTCTTTATCTTTTGCTAAAATTTTTATTTGAAGTTTGTCGTTTTTTAATTTTTCAATTTCCTTTTCAAGTTTGTATTGTTCTTGGCGAATTCTAGTTTCTTTTTCTAAATAGAGTCTACGTTGTTCTATAGTCTCATAATATTTGTTTTTTCGAATTTTAATTTTTATCCGATCTCGAATAATTCGAATGCTAGTGCCAATTAGTATGAGATAGAATAAATACGCAATTGAGTGTCTATACCAAGGAGGTAAAACTGTAAATTGTGTGATAGCTTCATCGGAAATGATTCCAAAACTATTCTTTACTCTCACTTTCATTTTATAATTCCCTTCCCTGAGATTAGTGTATTCTTTTGTTGTGGAGGGAGACCAGTTACTCCAGTTCTCATCAAACCCATCTAATTTGTATGAGTATTTAATATTCTCTATGTTTTCATAAGTTGGAGTTGAAAATCTAAATTTAACATAATTTGATTGATAAGGAATGGTAGTAATTAAACTACTTGTTTGTCCATTTCCTGAAATAATAGATCCGACTGTGCTTGAAAAATTTCGGATGTAAACCCTTGGCTTTATGCCAAAATCATTATAAAGTTTAGAGTCATAGTGTACTAATCCATCGGTTAATCCGATAAAAATATTCTTCGGGTCGACTGTATTTATAGATAAGTTATTGTATACTAGATCTTGTGTGAGATTTAAAAAGGGAGCTATTGTATTAGTATAACTTCCATCATTATTTTTCAATAATACACCTAATGACTCTTTAATTACATACCAGATATTTCCATATTGATCTTCGTGTATCGTATTTGTTTTTGGAATTTTTTTAAAAATATTAGTAATCTTATCTTCTTTTTCGAATGTTTTTTTCTTTTCTGAATAAGTATAAAATTGACTATCTTTTTGAAAGTAGATAGTATTCTGTATACGCTGAATACTAGTTATTCCATTATCAGTTTTCGAAAGTTTTTCGAAAGTTTTTATGAAATTGAATTTCTTTAAATCAGAACTTAAGTTCATTTGATAAATTAGCTCGTCTTTTTTAACCCAAATGTTCTTATTGTCAATTTCAAATTCTCCAACAGACTTAGAAAATCCTTCTATATGTTGTACAAATTTCCATTCTCGATTCTCTTTTTTTAGTAACGAAAAACCTTTATAATTTGATCCAATCATAAAATCCGGATTAGAGGGTGCTTTTTTGAAACTCCAATAGCCAACATTGTCTAATGACTTTTTCAATTTATTTCTATCTATAACGAGTGCTCCTCTATTGTGTGAACAGAGTAGTTGGTCATCTATGACTTGAATATTCCAAGCTTGACCAGTTGTACCTTCGATTAATTCAAAGTTGTCTTCTTTGAAAGGGAAACTCCAAGAATGATAAAAAACGCCTTGATTGGTAGCAACATATATGTACCCCTTGTGAATTGCAGTTGCATAAACGGTACTTAGATTATAGCTGAATCCAAAAAACGTAAATGGTGAGTTTTCATTTATAAAAGTGATTCCGTTGTCAAGACCAAGCCATAAATTGTTTTTTTTATCTATATACGATGTCAATACAGTGTTATTTTGTAATCCTTTTTTTCGATTGATATGTTGTACAATTTTTCCTGATTGGTTGCATACAATCATCCCATTCAACACGGAATTAAGGACTATATAATTGTTTTTCATTTTGACACCCCCTAGGCCGCTATTTTTTTTGATAAAACTGTTTGCGTCTGTATTCCAAGGGCTTAATTTATTGTTTTCATAAATAAAAATACCCTTATCAAGAGTAGTGATTAATAATTTTTTTTGGGATAAATTAAAAACACCCCAAACTTCTGTAGCATTTAAAAAATCGGTATTTACAAGTGGGATTAATTTTCCTTTTTTATATTCTAAAAGTCCTTTAGTTATGTCTTGAAAATAGAGTTTGTTTTCGGCTAAAAACGAAAATTGAAATCGAGTTGGGGGCTTAATTATCTTGATTGAATTGTTCTTATATATATATGCTTTATCAAAGCATTGAAAAATTACTTCGTTATTTAATAAGTGTATTTTCCAAATAATATCAATTGAATTTATTTCTTTTTTATTTAAAAATTTGGATAAAGAGAAATAAATGAGTTGTCCTTTTTCGTTAGGTTTGAAGAAACCAAACTCATTATATCCCCCAACATAAATTTTCCCAGATTTAGAAGTTTTTAGTGAACGAACAACCGATTTATTAGGCAGCTCATATTTTGTCCATACAGTTCCATCAAATTGAAAAAGCCCATCATTATTAGCAAAATAAATATTGTCGTTGGAATCTTGGTCTATATTCCAGTTTTGAGTTCCTCCTTTGTAATCCGATCTTTTATAATTTCTAATTTCGGGTAGTCCAATATTTTTTACTTGTCCTAAAAATAGTAACGGGATTAATCCAAATAGTAATGTGAGCCTGTACTTTTTTTTTAATGCTAAAATCATTTTTTCTTGTTTTAAGTCGTGCTTACAACTAATCTCGAGCTAATTTAGTCCTTTTTAGTATTTGTAGTGGTTTTTTTATTTTCATATTTACTAATTATAACATTTTTATTTTTTTAAATAATTAATAATCAAAATTTTATATTTTTTTTGATGTGTTTTTGTATAGATATAAAAATACTTTTGATGTGTTTTTGTAAGGATATTAAAGTAGGATTTTCATTTTTATATTATTAATATTGTATCAAATTACTAATTAATTAACCAAAATTTTTAGAAAAATGAAATTAACGAAATTATTTATTTTTTGTTTTTTGTCATTATTTTTTTCAATTTACGCACAAGCACAAGAGCTTGTTGTAAGAGGAAAAGTCTATGACGAAAATGGTCTTTCTATTCCCGGAGCGACCATTTTAATTAAAGGTACTTCAAAAGCAACTACTTCAGATTTTGATGGTGTTTTTGAAATTAAAGCGCCAAAAAATGGGGTGTTGACCATCAGCTTTATCGGTTATTCAACTGTTCAGGAGCCTGTAAATGGAAGAACTAATTTTACAGTCAAATTAAAATCACAATCGCAGGACTTGAATGAAGTTGTAGTTGTTGGTTATGGGACTCAAAAGAAGAGTGTTGTAACTGGAGCAATTTCAAGTGTAAAAGCTAAAGATTTGGAAAAAGTACCTAATGGCCGTATTGAGCAAACATTACAGGGAAGAGTTTCTGGGGTTACTATAGCTGCACAGTCTGGTCAGCCTGGAGCAGCTTCTACAGTTCGTGTTAGAGGTTTAACTACATTTGACACCTATGGAGGTAATAATCCATTATGGGTGGTTGATGGCGTAATTGTAGATTCAGGAGGAATTGGTTTTGTAAATCAATCAGATATTGAGTCAATTGAAGTGCTTAAAGATGCTGCGTCGTTAGCTATTTATGGTGCAAGAGCTGCCTCAGGAGTAATATTAGTGACTACTAAAAAAGGAAAATCAGGGAAAATTAGTGTTAATTATACTGGATTTACAGGGATTTCTTCTCCTGAAAAAACTTTAAAATTATTAAATGCTTCTCAATATGGAGCTTTAATGAATGAAAAATCAGTTGCTGCTGGAGGCCCAGTTTTATTCCCTAATTTATCCGTATTAGGAACAGGAACAGATTGGCAAAAACAAATTTTTAGTAATGATGCACAGCGTTCAAACCATGAAGTCAGTTTTAGTGGTGGAAATGATGTTTCTACATTTTTTGCTTCTTTTAGTGTTCAAGATCAACAAGGAATTGTATCAAAACCAATTTCAAATTTCAATAAGAAAAGTATTCGTTTGAACTCAACTCATAATTTGAGTAAAAAAATTCAGATTGGTCAAACACTTGGGTATACCCATCAAAAAGGAATTGGTTTAGGAAATACAAATAGTGAATTTGGAGGCCCATTAAGTTCTGCTTTAAATCTGGATCCGATTACTCCTGTAGTGGTTACAGATCCCATCGTTGCTAATTCGTCAATTTATACTAGTAATCCTGTTTTTAGAGATACTAATGGAAATCCTTATGGAATTTCGTCTATTGTTGGGCAAGAAATGTCAAATCCTGTTGCGTATGTTAATACTCGATTAGGGAACTACAATTGGTCAGATGATTTTATTGGTAATGTTTTTGCCGAAATCAAACCAATTGATAATCTTAAGATTAGATCTTCTATGGGAGGTAAAATTGCGTATTGGGGTGATGAAGCTTTTACTCCTAAATTTTATTTAAGCCCAACAGTGTTGTCTTCTCAAAATAGTTTAACTCGTGCTACCAATCAAACATTTGCTTGGAATATTGAAAATACAGCTTCATA
The DNA here is from genome assembly GCF_024642105.1 of Flavobacterium sp. Taxonomy (GTDB): domain Bacteria; phylum Bacteroidota; class Bacteroidia; order Flavobacteriales; family Flavobacteriaceae; genus Flavobacterium. The sequence continues at coordinate 67,241 of NZ_JAHEBT010000002.1, read as the reverse complement.
TACTAAAAATATTGGAGTACATGATTTTACAGTATTATTAGGACAAGGGGTTTATATCGATAACAATACAAGAGGTTCTTATGTAGCGCACACTAATTTACCTGTTAATGATTATAGAGAAGCATCATTTAATTTTCCTTTGCCTACTGCACAACGCGTAGGAGCATCTTATACTTCTCAAGAACATCGAGTGACTTCATTATTTTCTCGTATCAATTACTCTTTCAATGAAAAGTACTTGTTCACAGGTATCATTCGTAGAGACGGGTCCTCTAATTTTGGACCAAATAATAAATTTGGTATTTTTCCCTCCTTCTCGACTGGATGGGTAGTTTCTAAAGAAGGATTTTGGAAAGAAAATAAAGTAATTAATTCACTTAAAATTAGAGGAGGTTATGGAGTCGTAGGAAATGATGCGATTGCTGCAAATGGTTACTTGGCTTTGATAGATGGAGGACGTAACTATACTTTTGGCAGTGCAGGTTCTACTATTTCTTCAGGAAATAGCCCGAGCGCTCCTTCTAATCCCGATTTGAAATGGGAGGAAACTTCTCAGTTTAATATTGGTTTTGATACTAAATTATTTTCTGATTTGAATTTAACGGTTGAGTATTATAACAAAAAAACAATTGGAATTCTTCAATATGTTGAATTGCCTGGTTACGTAGGTGCAACTGGAAGTCCCCTTGGAAATGTTGCTGATATGGAAAATAAAGGTATTGAAGTAGAGCTTGGATATCGTAAAAAAATGGGAGAATTCAATTTTTCTGCAAATGGAAACGTTTCATATCTTAAAAATGAAGTTACTTTCTTAGGACAAGGAAAAGAGTTTATTACTAACGGTGTAGCTGGTTTCCAATCAATGGGAGAAATTACAAGAACACAAGTTGGACAATCGTACAATTCTTTTTATGGCTTCAAAACAGCAGGTATTTTCCAAACACAAGATGAAATTAATGCCTACAAAAACACATCTGGAGGCTTGATTCAACCCAATGCTCGTCCTGGAGATTTCCGATGGACAGATACTAATGGGGATGGAACTATTACGAATGACGACAAGCAATTTCTTGGTAGTCCACTGCCAAAATTTACATTTGGTTTGACTTTAAATTTAGATTACAAAGGATTTGATTTAATGGCTTTTGCAACAGGAGCAGTAGGGAATCATATTTTTCAAGGGATTAGACGTTTGGACATTTTAAATGCTAATTATCAAACAGAAGCTTTGTCAAGATGGACAGGTCCAGGTACTTCTACTACTTATCCTAGATTGACTAATAATGACACCAACGGAAACTTTGGAAACTCATCTGATTTCTATTTAGAGAAAGGGGATTATGTAAGGCTTAAAGTAGTTCAATTAGGCTATACTTTGCCATCAAGTTTTGTGAATAAAGTAGGGGCACAAAAAGTTCGTTTTTATGTTACTGGCGAAAATTTGTTGACACTCACGAAATATACTGGATTTGACCCTGAGATAGGGGGAAATATTATGGGAGTTGATAGAGGGTACTATCCTCAAGCTCGTACATTTATGTTTGGTGCTAATGTTCAGTTTTAATACAAATTAAATTATGAAAACAATAAATTTTAAATTAATACCTTTTGCTATTGCGACAGTTATTGTTATGGGGTCTTGTTCTAACGAATTTTTAGAGGTAGAACCTAAAGGAACCAGTTTAGAAAGTAATTATTACCAAAATCAGGAGCAGGCGTTTGCAGGTTTGGTTTCGGTATATGATATTATGAGAAAAAACTCTGGAGGTTTTGAAAACATGATTACCATGATGAATGCAGGTTCAGATGATCATTTTGCGGGTGGTGGAGGCGCTACTGATGGCGCTGGGATTCAAGGTTTTTCTAATTATACGATTAACGCGAATATCATGCCTCAAAGTTTTTGGAGTGATCACTATCAAGGAATTTTTAGGGCTAATTATTTGTTAACTAAATTAGCTTCTGTGCCAATGGATGCTGCGTTAATAGATCGTTATACTGCTGAAACTAAAGCATTGCGCGCTAATTACTATTTTAATTTAGTTAGGATGTTTAAAAACATTCCCTTAATTACAGTGCCAATGACCTCTTCAGAGTTTTATACAGTTACTCAGGCAACACCTGCAGCGGTATATGCTCAAATTGAAAAAGATTTAACAGAGGCTATAGCAAGTCCCAATTTGCCTGCTACTGTTTCAACTGCAGAATCAGCTCGTTTTACAAAAGGTGCTGCGCGTGCTTTATTAGGAAAAGTGTATTTGTATCAAAATAAAAATGCGCAAGCTGCTACAGAATTGGCTGCAGTTAATGGTACTCCAGGAGGGACAAGTCAATATGGCTATAGATTATTAGCTAATTTTGGAGATTTGTGGACAGTAAATAATAAATTTAATACCGAATCTATTTTAGAAGTAGCTCATACAAATGCATCTAGTATTGGTTGGGAAAATTGGGGTAATGGAATAGATGAAGGAAACTCTACAAATGTAATGTGTGGTCCAAGAACCTATTCTAAACTTACATCTGATGCTCCTGATTTGCCTTCCGGTTGGAGTTTTAATGTTTTTACACAGGATTTTTATGATTTTATAAAGACAAATCCGAGGTTTTCAGCTACAGTATTAGACTTAAAAACACTAAAAGCAGCCGGGAAAGCTGATTATATTGGTGGTTACCAAGATACGGGTTATTTCTTGAATAAATTTATTCCAAGACGTTCTGATATTACTACAGGAACTGGAGAGCCAGTATTGAATTACAGACAAAATTCGTATGTAATTCGTTTGGCCGATTCCTATTTGATGGAGGCCGAAGCTTTAGGGGGAACAGGAACTAGAGCTCAAGCATTATTGGATGCTGTAAGAGCTAGAGTAGGACTTGCCAGTACTCCAGTTTCATTAGCTGCTATTAAAGCTGAAAGAAGAGCAGAATTAGCTGGTGAAGGACACCGTTTCTTTGATCTAGTACGTTGGGGAGATGCGGCTTCTAAATTAGCATCAAGAGGATTTAGAGCTGGTAAAAATGAAGTTTTTCCTATTCCGTATAAAGAATTGCTAAACACTAAATTAGTTCAGAATCCTGGTTATAATCAATAAAAATGGTACTTATGAAAAATATAAAAAATTTATATAGTCTAATATTAATCGTATTCTTGGCTATAGGCTGTTCGATTCCTGATGGGATTGATTCGGATACAAGTTTTGTGAGTTCAATTAAAGATCCTTCAGCAGTTTCTGCTTTAGCTATAATTACACAAGATAATTCTGGTAAGGTAACTTTGATTCCAAGAGGGGAGGGAGTGACTAATTTTGAAATCGAATTTGGTGATGGTACTACTACCGTAGCTAAAGTAACTGCAGGGGGTAGTGTAACTCATATTTACAGAGAAGGAGCTTATAAAGTTAAAATAACTGGTATAAGTATTTCTGGAAAAAAAATAGTAGCAGAACAAGATATTACAGTTTCATTTAGGGCACCTGAAAATTTAGTAGTGACTATTGAAAATGACAGAGCTGTTTCAAAAAAGGTAAATGTTCGAGCTACAGCTGATTTCGCTTTGTTTTATGAAGTTTACTTTGGAGATGTTTCTAATGAGGTTCCAGTACAAGTTAATAATGGGGAGTCTATTTCTCATACATACGCAGCAGCAGGAACTTACACTATTAAAATTGTTTCTAAAAGTGGTGCTATTAGAACCACTAATTATCAAGAAAATTTCGTTGTGACTGCAATTTTAGCACCTACAACTTCAGCTCCGACACCACCAAATAGACAGGTAGCAGATGTTGTCTCTATATTTAGTGATTCGTATACTAACATTGGAGTAAGTGAATGGAATCCAGGTTGGGGTCAATCAACAATTTTAACTAATCCTACCATTGGATCAAATGTAATGTTGAAATATAGTTTACTTAATTATACAGGAATTGTTACTGACTATGGGAATGCAACTAATTTGTCTTCTATGCAGTATGTTCATTTTGATTATTGGACACCGAATGCTACTAGCTTAGGGTTTAAAATTGTAAATACATCTATTTCAAGTGGTCCTACTAAAGAATCTCAAGTTGATTTACCTTCTATTACACTTAATAATTGGGTGAGTGTAGATATCCCTTTGACTGATTTTACAACAAATAGATCTGCAATAACTCAAATGTTATTTGCTTCATCTGGTGGTACTGTTTTTATTGACAATTTGTATTTCTACAAAAATCCAACACCTGCTTCAGGTGTTCAAGGGACTTGGAAATTGGCGCCAGAAGCAGGGGCTTTAAAAGTTGGTCCGTCTGCAACAGATTTAAGTTGGTGGCAAAGTTCAGCATCGGATGTAACAACTCGAGCCTGTTTGTTTGATGATACATACGTGTTTGGATCAAATGGCACTTTTAGTAATGTTCTTGGTTCTTCAACTTGGTTAGAAAGTTGGCAAGGGACTTCTGACGCTTGTGGAAATCCGGTTGCCCCTCATAATAACTCTGCAAGTGCTACATATGCCTATAATTCAGTAGCACAAACTATTACTTTAAATGGAGTAGGAGCTTATCTAGGTTTACCAAAAGCAACAAATACAGGGGAATTAGCCTCAAATTCAATAGTTCCAAGTTCTAGAGTATATTCTGTACAACTTTCAAATGGGAATAATACTATGGAAGTATTAATCAATTTTGGTGGAGGTTATTGGTATTTCAAACTTGTTAGAGTTTAACTAAAAAAATATAAAAATGAAAAACATAAAATATATTTTGACATTTCTTTTAATTGGAATTGTTTTTACAAATTGTACAGAAGAAAAATACCAATTAGGGGAGTTAAAAGCACCTTCTAATGTAGCTGTTGCAATTAGTGTTGCAGGAAAAACGACAGCTAATCCTAATGGAGATGGGTCTGGAGATGTTACGTTTACCATTTCTGGAGATAATATTTTGGCTTCTAAAATTGATTTTAATGCTAATGATGCAGTTGATTTGGTTTTAGTAGATGGAGGTAAAATTACCAAAAAGTATACTACTTTAGGCTTGAATACTTATACTGTAACTGTTATTGCTTATGGACCAGGAGGCACTTCTACAACTATTACAGCTGACGTAACAGTTCGAAGTAATTTCACGCCTGATTCTGCAATTGTAACTGCATTGACCAATAATGCTTCAAAAACTTGGGTAGTAGATAAAAGTGTAGCAGGACATTTTGGAGTGGGACCATGGACAGGATCTTTAACTCCTGAATGGTGGTCTGCTAACGTGAATGAGAAAGTAGCGACAGCTAACTGTTTCTATACTTCAACTTTTACTTTTGCCAAAGTATCTTCAACGGCTTATACTTTAAAAGTAACTTGTCCTGATGGAGCTTTTACTAAAACGGGCAGTTTGACAACTTTACCAGGAATTCCTGCTTCAGGAGATGAAGGATGCTATTCTTATGGTGGAGCTACAGGAGCATTTAGTTTTGTGCCTTCAAGTACTGGAATTTCAGCGGCAACTCCATCTACACAAACTAGTATTTTGCTTTCTGGAGTTGATACTTTTATTGGTTACGGATCTCTAAAGAAAGAATACGAAATTATGGTAATTAATGCAAACTATATGTATTTAAGAGTCCAAGGTACAGAAACTGGGAATGCTTGGTATTTGAAATTAAAACCAACTCCATAAATAACTTGTATAAATAAACTCAGGGCTTATGTCCTGAGTTTATTTTAATTATTATAAATTCAATTGATTTCAAATAATGAAGAAACAATTCAATAATTTCAATAAATCTAAGCTTATGCTAAGTGTTTTCCTATCTGCTTTCTTGTTTTTTTCATGTAGCGGAGACACTACTACAAGTGGTGGAGAAGCGGTAGTAAAACCATCTAACTTAGTAGTTGTGGCTACTCCAACAGGTGTTTCAACTCAAAATCCTAATGGAGATGGAAGTGGAACGGTTAGTTTTACCTTCACTGCAACTAACGCAACATCCTACAAAATAGCTTTAGGAGATGGGGAAACTAAAGAAACAACTACAGGCTCCTTAACTTATACTTATAATGCCGCTGGCACTAATACATATACTATCTATGTCTCTGCTTATAACGGCTCACAATTTGTAAGTAGTTCGGTTTCATTAACTCTTTATGTTGCGCCAAAGGCAATTTGGGCCGATGAGTTTAATGTTGATGGAGCGCCAGATGCTACTAAATGGGTTTACGATTTAGGAACAGGAGACTGGGGTTGGGGTAATAATGAAGCTCAATATTACACTAGTAGGACGGATAATGTTAAAGTTCAAAATGGGGTATTAAAAATTACAACTATAAAAGAAAATTATAATGGGAGTAATTATACTTCGGCCAGAATTAAAACACAAGGTAAATTTTCTTTTAAATACGGAAGAGTTGAGATAAAAGCTAAGCTGCCTTCTGGTGGAGGTACCTGGCCTGCTTTATGGATGTTAGGAGATAATATTACTTCGGCTGGATGGCCAGCTTGTGGAGAAATTGATATTATGGAACATCTTGGCAATCAATTAAATAAAATCTATGGAACGTTGCATTATCCTAATTTTTCAGGAGGAAATGCAGTGTCTAGAACGACTAATATTACAAATGCCACTACAGAGTTTCATATTTACTCTTTAGACTGGAGAGCTGATAGTATCAAGTTTTATGTTGATGGTACTTTGTTTCATACATTTACAAATACCTCTGCACTGCCATTTAATCAAAACTTTTTCTTGATTATTAATTGTGCAATAGGAGGCAATTTTGGAGGAACAATAGATCCTAATTTTGTTTCTTCCACTTATGAAGTGGATTATATTAGAGTTTTCAATTAAATGGTTTGTAGCCTAAAAAAGTTCTTCAAAAAAAGCTTTTATTTGTAAGTTGGATAAAAGCTTTATTGAAGAATAATTTTAATATTTATGAAAAACTCTTTCAAAATTATATCTGTAATTGTCGCAACTTTACTTGGAATAGTGATTCAAGCTCAGTCATTAAAAGCAATGACTTATAATATTCGTTTGGATGTTGCTTCTGATGGTAATAATGCCTGGCCGTTTCGCAAAGATTTTTTTGCTGCACAAGTTCGATTTTATGAACCTGATATTTTAGGTGTTCAGGAAGCGATGCCGCATCAGGTAGTTGATTTAGAACAATTACTCCCGCAGTACAATCAAGTAGGAATTGGTAGAGAAGGAGTAGGTAAAGGGGAATCTTCGAATATTTTTTACAAAAAAGATAAGTTTACAATTATACAAACTAATACTTTTTGGCTTTCTGAAACTCCCGAATCTATTTCAATGGGTTGGGATGCAGCCTGCCATAGAGTATGTACCTATGCTCTTTTTCAAGAAGCGAAAACAAACCAACTTTTTTGGGTGTTTAATACCCATTTGGATCATATTGGAGAACAAGCTAGAACAAAAGGGGTAGAATTAATTCTTGCCCAAATAAACCAATTAAATACGCTAAATTATCCGGTAATTTTCATGGGTGATTTTAATTCAGAGCCACAATCATTATTAATAAGCAATCTCAAAATGAGGATGGATGATACGCGTGAGATAGCTGTTGAAGCACCTTTTGGTGCTATTGGTACATTTAATAATTTTGAATTTAATACACCAGTTACAAAACGAATAGATTATATTTTTGTTTCTAAGAACTCAAAATTAAAAGTGAAAAAGTATGCTGTTCTAACGGATTCAAAAGACTTGAAATACCCTTCAGATCATTTGCCTGTTTATGTTGAACTTGTTTTTGAGGCCAATTAAAAATAAGAGAGAATTTATGAAAACTGTTTTATTACTATTCATATCGTTATTGTTATCTTGTTGTTCTTCATACAAGTCAGTTCCAGAATTATCAACAACAATAAATAATGTTGATTTTTGGTTGACCAATAGTAACAAGAATATCTACTTGCAAAAACAAAAAGAAATTTTAATATTCGGAGCTACAGCTACTATTTATCCAACAGTTGAAGTTGATGAATTGCAAACGTATCAAACTATTGATGGTTTTGGATTTACTTTGACTGGAGGAAGTGCGCAAAGCATCAATACATTGAATACGCAAAAACGTCAAGAATTGCTTCAAGAATTATTTGGAAAAAAAGACAATTCTATTTCGATAAGTTATCTCCGTATCAGTATTGGAGCGTCTGATTTGAATGCGACACCTTTTACTTATGATGATTTACCTTCTGGTCAAACGGACGTTACATTATCTCAATTCAGTTTAAATCCTGATAAAAATGATGTGATACCAATGCTAAAAGAAATTGTAGCCATCAACCCGCAAATCAAAATTATAGCAACGCCTTGGTCAGCACCCACTTGGATGAAAGACAATAATGCCTTTATTGGCGGTAGTCTAAAACCAGAATATTATGGTGTTTATGCCAATTATTTTGTAAAGTACATACAAAAAATGAAAGAGGAAGGAATCGCAATAACCGCTATTACTCCTCAAAACGAGCCCTTGCATCCAGGGAATAATCCGAGTATGTATATGACGGCTTTGCAACAAGCGAATTTTATTAAGAATCATTTGGGGCCTGCTTTTGCCAATGCTAATTTGACTACCAAGATTATTATTTACGATCACAACTGCAATAAACCAGAATACCCTTTGACAATATTAAATGATGCAGGTGCAAATCCGTATGTTGATGGTTCTGCTTTTCATTTGTACGAAGGTGATATTAGTGCATTATCTACAGTGCATAATGCCTATCCAAATAAAAACCTCTATTTCACTGAACAATATACGGGTACATCTGGCACTTTTGCCGGTGATTTAAAATGGCATTTGAAAAATGTAATTATCGGTTCGATGCGCAATTGGAGTAAGGTAGCTTTGGAATGGAATTTAGCCAACGATGCTAATTTTAGACCGTACACTCCTGGTGGTTGTTCAACCTGTAAAGGAGCTTTAACTATTAAAGGTGCTGATAATTTTGAGCGAAATGTTGGCTATTATATTATTGCGCATGCTTCTAAATTTGTTCCTGCTGGTTCGGTTCGTATTGGGTCTACTCAGAGGGAAAACTTGAATACCGTGGCTTTTAAAACCCCTTTAGGAAAAAAGGTTTTGCTTGTTGAAAATGACGGAAATACTACTGAATTATTTAATATTAAATTCAACGGAAGAGGGGTTATAACTGCTTTAGAAGCAGGAGCAGTAGCTACTTTTTCTTGGTAAAAAATAAAAAATGAAACACAAAACAGTAAAATTTGCGGTTGCCTTTTTTAGTTTTGTAGCCTTAACTATGGTGGCGCAACAAAAGAAAACAATTGTCCCAAAAACTAAAGAAATCAGCGTTTATACTACAGCAGACAGTACAAATTTGCGACTAACACTTACAGATAAACTGTATTTTACGGCTGCTGAACAACCTGTAGAAACGGAAATTTCTGTTTTTGTAGCGCCCCAAAAAACCTTTCAAACTTTTATGGGAATTGGAGGGGCAATTACTGATGCCTCGGCTGAGGTTTTTGCCAAATTAAGTCCAGCGAAACAGGCTGAACTACTTACGGCTTACTACAATAAAGACAACGGAATTGGCTATAGCCTACTTAGAACATCTATTCACAGTTCTGATTTTTCATCAGGAAGTTATACCTACATTGCCGAAGGTGATAAGGAATTAAAAACTTTTTCAATTGCTCACGACCAACAATTTAGAATCCCCATGATTAAACGCGCCATTCAAATTGCTGGGGGTAAATTATTGTTGTATGCTTCGCCTTGGAGCCCACCTTCTTTTATGAAAAGTAATGGCACGATGCTTCAAGGCGGAACTTTACTACCTCAGTTTTATCAAGCGTGGGCAAATTATTATGTAAAATTTGTTAAAGCATACGAAAAAGAAGGAATGCCTATTTGGGGAATTACCATTCAAAACGAACCTATGGCTACTCAAAAATGGGAATCTTGTTTATTCACAGCTGCTACTGAAAGAGATTTTCTGAAAAAATATTTAGGACCAACGATGCAAAAAGGAGGTTTGGGGTCGAAAAAAATTGTGGTTTGGGATCATAATCGTGATTTGATGAACCAAAGAGCGAATGTGATTTTTGATGACCCTGAAGCTTCAAAGTATGCCTGGGGGATGGGATTTCATTGGTACGAAACTTGGGCAGGAGAACAGCCTATGTTTGATAACGTTAGAAAAGTACGCGAAGCTTATCCGACTAAAAATCTATTGTTTACCGAAGGCTGTGTAGAACGGTTTGATGCTAAAAAATACCAGTTTTGGGGTAATGCAGAACGTTACGGAATTTCGATGATCAATGATTTTAATAATGGAACAGTGGGTTGGACAGATTGGAATATTTTGTTAGACGAAAACGGAGGGCCTAATCATAAAGGTAACTTTTGTTTTGCTCCGATTCATGCTGATTCTAAAACAGGGGAATTAATTTACACACCAAGTTATTATTATATCGGGCATTTTTCTAAATTTATTCGTCCGAATGCAAAGCGGGTAAGCACAGCTTCTAGTAGAAGTAATCTATTAAGCACTTCTTTTGTGAATACTGATGGAAAAATGGTTACTATTGTAATGAACCAATCGTCAAAAAAAATAACTTATAATTTAGTTGTAGGTAATGAAAAATCGGTAGTTACGATCCTGCCACACGCAATTCAAACTTTGGTTTATTAATTTATTAAAATAAATATTTCATGAAAAAAACGAGTATTCTTGGACTACTATTGGTTTCTTTTTTAGGTTTTTCGCAACAAAAAACAATTGATCAAAGAGTAGAGGCTTTGCTCAAACAAATGACTTTAGAAGAAAAAATAGGTCAATTAAATCAATACACTGGTAATAATCAAGCAACGGGGCCCATCACGATTAATCCGAATAAAGAAGCGGAAATTAAGGGTGGTTTGATAGGTTCGATGCTAAATGTTATTGGCACAAAATACACCCGACAATACCAAGAATTAGCGATGCAATCCCGATTGAAGATTCCGTTGTTGTTTGGCCAAGACGTGATTCATGGTTATAAAACGACTTTCCCAATTCCGTTAGCAGAAGCGGCGAGTTGGGATTTAGATGCCATTGCTTTAGGTGCACGAATTGCAGCTGTTGAAGCTTCGGCCAGCGGTATTCATTGGACATTTGCCCCTATGGTAGATATTGCTCGTGACCCACGTTGGGGGCGTGTAATGGAAGGAGCAGGAGAAGATACCTATTTGGGGTCTAAAATTGCAATTGCCAGAGTAAAAGGTTTTCAAGGGAACTTGGGCGATATTAATTCGGTAATGGCTTGTGTCAAACACTTTGTAGGCTACGGTGCTGCTGTGGGTGGCCGTGATTACAATTCGGTGGATATGAGCGATAGAATGTTATGGGAAACGTATTTGCCTCCTTTCAAAGCAGCTTTGGATGCAGGTGCGGCAACTTTTATGAATTCGTTCAACGATTTGAACGGTGTGCCAGCGACAGGAAATAGATTTTTACAAAGAGACATTCTAAAAGGGAAATGGAATTTCCAAGGATTTGTAGTTTCTGATTGGGGTTCTATTGGAGAAATGGTCAATCACGGTAATGTGAAAGATAATAAAGAAGCGGCTCAATTAGCTATTACGGCTGGAAGTGATATGGATATGGAAAGCAATGCGTATCGTTATAACTTGGCGCAATTAGTCCAAGAAGGTAAAGTTGATGTCACTTTGATTGATGATGCTGTAAAGCGTATTTTGCGTAAGAAAATGGAGTTAGGTTTATTTGAAGATCCTTACAAGTATTCCAATCCAAAACGAGAAGCAAAAGAATTAAACAATCCGTTGCATCGAAAAATAGCGCGTGATATGGCAGTTAAAAGTATTGTTTTGTTGAAAAATGAAAAACAACTTTTGCCTTTATCTAAAGACATTAAAAAGATTGCGTTTATTGGTCCATTAGTCAAAGAACACAAAGAGAACATGGGATTTTGGGCAGTAGAGCTACCTGAGTTAGATTACAATAAACATGTGGTTTCACAATGGGAAGGATTACAAAATAAAGTAGGTAAAACTGCTCAATTGTTATATGCTAAAGGATGTGAAATAGAAGGAAATAATAAAGACGGTTTTGCCGAAGCTGTTGCCGTTGCCAATCAAGCTGATGTAGTGATTGTGAGTATTGGTGAACGAGGCAATATGAGTGGCGAAGCCAAAAGTAGAAGTAATATTCACATTCCGGGAGTACAAGAAGAGTTGGTAAAAGTACTTCAGGCAACTGGAAAACCAGTGGTAGTTTTAATTAATGCAGGACGCCCCCTTATTTTTAATCAGACTGCCGATACTGCTCCCGCTATTTTATATACTTGGTGGTTAGGAACTGAAGCGGGTAATGCTATTGCAGATGTATTGTTTGGCGATTATAATCCGTCAGGGAAATTGCCGATGACATTTCCAAGAGAAGAAGGACAATTACCTATTTATTACAATCATTTCAATACCGGAAGGCCTGCGCCAAATGAAACGGCTTTCAATTACGTTTCGGCTTATACCGATTTGAAGAATAGTCCTAAATTTCCGTTCGGATTTGGATTAAGTTATACCACATTTGATTATACTGATTTGAAATTATCTAAAAATAAAATCAACGATGCTGAAACGATTGAGGTGAGTTTCAATTTGACCAATTCTGGAAAATTTGAAGGGAATGAAGTAGTTCAATTGTATTTGAGAGATAAGGTAGGATCTGTGGTTCGTCCAATTATTGAATTGAAAGATTTTCAAAAGATTCATTTGAATGCTGGAGAAACAAAAACGATTCAATTTCAAATTGATAAAGAGAAGTTGTCGTTTTATAATCAACAATTAGTATGTGGCACTGAACCTGGAGATTTTGATTTAATGATTGGCTCCTCATCATCCGATATTCGATTGAGAGCGACATTTGAACTAATCAAATAAAAAATGTAATAGCTCTCTTTTTTAATTCAAAATGAATATATTTGGTTCATTCTTTTTATTTGCTTACTTAGAAATTCAAATTCTATAGTAAAAAAATAAAAAGTATTGACTCTAAATCATTTTCCCAATAAGCTTGTAGTTATGACCTATCAGGGAATCTAAATTGAAAAAGAGAGAATTAAATTAGAGGTTGTCTTAAGCAGCCTCTTTTTATTTCCTTTTCAATACTTTTTCCAACAATAATGAACTTAAATTCTAGTATTTTAAATATAAAAATAAAATGCGTAATTTTGACGCAATGTACATATTTTTTGTTTTCAAATCCATATTTTGGATTGTATTTTTAACGAATTTTGCCAAGTAAGATTTTAAATAGTATATTCGTCGAGTTCGAAATAAATAAAAACAGAGGAGTAATAAAATTGATTAAATGTTAAAAGGGGTTTTAGCCAATAAAGAAAATTTACAGCCAGGGTTGTCGATTGATTGTGTGATTTTTGGCTTTCATGACAATCAACTGAAAGTGCTATTAATCAAAACAAAATACAGTGAACAATGGGCATTGCCTGGAGGTTTTGTTCGTATTGATGAAAGTATAGATGATGCTGCAGTAAATGTTCTGCAAGGCCGTACTGGTTTAAAAGGCATTTTCTTGAGACAATTTGCCACTTTTGGACAAGCTAATAGAAATCCAGCTGAGACCAGTCAAAAGGTTTTGAATTTTTTCGGAATCCCTTTAGAAGAAGCGCAATGGTATTTGAGCCGTTTTGTAACTATTGGCTATTATGCCTTAGTTGATTTTTTGCAAGCTGTTCCACAGCCAGAAGGGAATAACGAAATAGTAGAGTGGATTGATTATAACGCTGTGCCAGAATTGATTTTGGATCATAAAGAAATCTTTGACAAAGCACTTGAAACGCTGCGAATGGAGCTGAATTTGATGCCTGTTGGTTATAATTTATTGCCTGAAAAATTTACTATTCCAGAGTTGCAACGATTGTATGAAACTATTTTGGGTAGAAAATTAGATCGTCGTAATTTTCTTCGGAAAATCACTTCGATAGGTATTTTAGCTAAGTTAGATGAGAAGAAAAGTAATGTAGCTCACAAAGCACCTAATTTATATTCGTTTGATAAAGAACGATACGAAGAAGTATTGAAAATTGGTTTGCACCAAGGTTGGTAATACCACATTAATTAATAATTTGAAAAGGGTTGTCTGAAAAGACAGCCCTTTTTTGATTTGATTGCTAATTAATTTAACTTAATTATTTTGGAATCAATATTTTTTTAAATGTTTTTATATAGGAAATGCTTTTTTTATTATATTTCAATTCGATTTATATATAATAAAGGTTAATCAAAAGTTTAAGGGGATGCAACAAGCAGAAAAGTTATCAAAATTGAAAAAGTTCTTGGACGAGCATAAAATAACGGATTCCAATTTCCAATTGCGAATGGGAGCTAATTTTCCTATTATAACCGATTTGTTCCAACAACTATATGCTGATAGTCCTTATGGAGCACAAGCTTTTCAGGACTTGTTAGTTGCTTTGGTCAAGCATTTTGAGGAACGTTCTTCGTATCAAAAAGAACGTGATTTAGATCGCGTGGCTCATCCTAATTGGTATTCGAGTGAGAAGATAGTGGGGATGATGTTGTATGTGGATCTTTTTAATCAGGATTTCAATGGATTGAAAGAAAAAATTCCCTATTTCAAAGATTTAGGAATCAATACCATTCACTTGATGCCCTTTTTGGATGTGCCTGAATTTGAAAATGACGGAGGTTATGCTGTACGTGATTATAGAAAAGTAAATCCAAAATTTGGAACCATGGAAGATTTTGAATCTTTGGTAGCCGAATTTCAAAAGAATGACATGAATTTGGTGATGGATTTTGTCTTGAATCATTGTGCCTCCGAACACGAATGGGCCGTGGAAGGGAGCAAGGGACATCCTAAATACAAAGATTTTTTTTATTTCTTTCCAGACCGCACTTTACCTGACGAATACGAGAAAACAATGAATGAGATTTTTCCAGACACAGCACCTGGAAATTTTAGTTATTTACCTCAAAGTAATCAATGGGTGATGACCTTATTTTATGGCTATCAATGGGATTTAAATTATAAAAACCCAATGGTTTTAGTCGAAATGATTGATACGATGTTGTATTGGTCTAATAAAGGAATAGATGTTTTTCGTTTGGATGCAGTAGCTTTTATGTGGAAAGAAATTGGGAAATACAACCAGAATTTACCCGAAGTTCATATTCTATTACAACTGTTTAAATTGTGTGGCCAAATTGTAGCGCCAGGAGTAGCGTATATTGCCGAAGCGATTGTGCAACCCGAAGAAATTATCAAATATTTTGGTGAGGGAATTGCTGCTGGAGACGAATGCGATATTGCTTATAATGCTAATTTTATGGCATTGAGTTGGGAGGCAATGGCTACTCGAAGTACCGAATTGATTAAAAAATCAATGAAAGCAGTGCCAGTCAAACCTCGTAATACCACTTGGATTAACTATGCACGTTGTCACGACGATATTGGGTTAGGATTTGATGATGCATTAGTGAAAGAATTAGGATTGGATAGCTTAGCGCATCGCTTGTATATTTTACAATATTTTTGCGATGGATTCAATGGAAGTGCCGCTTTAGGACAACGTTTTATGACCGAACCAGAAACGGGTAAAGCGCGAATTTCAGGCTCGTTGGCTGCGTTGTGCGGACTAGAAAAAGCAGTAAGCGAAAACAATGGCAATGAAATTTATTTGGCTGTAAAACGAATTAATCTGCAACACGCTATTATTTTATCTTTGGGTGGTTTGCCAATGATTTACAGCGGTGACGAAATTGCAACGCCTAATAATTATGCTTATTTAGAAGATAAAAGTAAAAAGTACGACAACCGTTGGTTACACCGTTCGCCAATGAATTGGGAAGTAGTTGCGGGATTGTCTTCTTCTAATTTTGTGCCGACTCAGGTATACAATCAGTTGAAAAAATTAATTGCGATTCGGAAACAAACTCCAGCTTTTTCAGACGATAACGATTTGCAATTTTTAGACTGTGCCAACAGTCATTTGCTAGTGTACAAAAAAGCAGATCAACAAGGCGGAATAGTGTATGTAATTGCGAACTTCTCTGAATTTGATACGGTTTTTGAAAAAGATATTTTTGGAACAAACGATTATACGGAACTTCATGACTTAATTACAGATAGTCGAGTAGCAATTCATCAAAGCACTTTCATAAGTGCGTATGATGTGTTGTGGTTGAAGGCATAACTCTAAATAAAAAACTCCTTAATTTCTTAAGGAGTTTTTTATGGTTCAATTTAAAGGGGAAAGTAAATTATAAAGTTTTCACTTCTCCTGAATCGCTGTATTGAATTGAGAATTCGTGAGTGGTCAAATTGGCATTCAATTGTGCGAATTCCTCTTCGTTTCTCCAAATTAGATTCAATTCATTTTCAGCAGCCACTCCAAATTCTAAAGTTCCTGAGAATGCTTTAGAGGTATTGCGCAGACGTAGCATGTCCAATTGTTTGAGTACCACTTCTTTTTTCAGTCCTTTTTGAATATTTTCTAGGCTCAATGTAGTTCGGTTGATTTCTTTGTGACCGTCTTTACCTGCTTTTTCAACTCCTGCGTAATCATTGGCTCCCGCAAAAATATCCAGATACCAAATCTGTGGAATTCCCGGCATAAAGAGTTGGATGGCTCTAGCTAAAGCTAATTTTTGTTCGTTTTCGCCCAAAGCGCTAAAGTAGGTGGCGTTAACTTGGTAATACGAGATTTTTTTACCGTCGGCACCGTATAAGTTCTTTACCAAACCACCGCGTTCAATGATGAGGTTCATCAACTCTTCAATTTCGTTGTCTTCTAACAATCCTTTTTGGTATACTCCATTCACTTCTTTTCCTTTCAAGTCCAAAACAGGGATTCCGTCGTGACAACCCAGCATGTTTACCGTTTTCAATCCTTTGGCAACAATTTCTTTTGCCCAAGTTAGAATCGCTTTGTTGGTTCCTTTTTCAATAGCGTGAATGCACAATCCTGGCAGGAAGAAGTCGTAAATGGCATAACCTTCTTTGGCTACTTCTTCGTGCAAATGCAAACCGTATTCGGCATGAATTTCGGGTAATAATTCCAAGTTATTTCTTTTGGCAATATCGTTGATTCGTGCCAAATACTCCCAAGTCCCAGGTTTGTTGAAGAAATTGCTTTCGCCAATAGCTTTGTGCAAATAAGCAAAGGCGTCTAGACGTAGAATTTGTCCGCCGTAACTCGCTACTTTAGCCAATACGTCTTCGTAAAACTCCCAAACTAAAGGCGATTGAGCGTTTACATCCATTTGGCCTAAATACTCGCGTTTGTTGTTGACGATTTTCAGAACTTCGGTATGGAGTTGCGCATTGCTACCTAAATCAAGGCTTTGAATATCTTGGTTTTCGTCAATAGCACGATTTATTTTTTCGCAAATAGCATTGGCTTCTTCAGGAGTGATATTAAGTGATTGTAAATCGGAAACAGTTATTTTTTGAAACGTTATTTTTTGGTAAAAAGTGTTCCAGTACGGTCTTTCTTGTCCGTCAGGGAATACTATTTTTAAAATAGGCAAACCTGATTTTCGCATAAACAGTTTGTCTAAATATTCTTTATTAGGAACAATGATGCCATCTTCTCCAAGCGTTCCGTTGCCTTTCCAGAATTCGTTCCAATCAATAAAAAAGTCTTTGTATTTCGATTGATCTCCATTGGCAATCAAATCTTTAAATTGAGGAGAGGCTACCGACAAGTGATTTAAAACGATGTCAAATTTCAATTGGATATTCAATTCTTTTAAGGCTGCAATATCTTGTTTGGATACTAATTCCTCGTTGATGTCGTAATTGATAATAGAGAAACCTCTGTCTAAGTCACTATTGAAAAAGGTAGGTAATACATAAAAAAGAGAAAAAGTATTCTTGAACTCGGGCAGTTGTAGCATATTGACAATGTCCTTTAGATTGTGTCCAATGCTATCGGGATAGGCGTTCAACATAACCCCGTTAGGAATGCTTTTTTTTGGTGTGATTGCTGACATTATTTAGTATAGTTTGTTGTGTGTAGTTTTGGTATTTAATTTTTAGACGAGAATATATTCGAGCCCGCTTGATTTTTTGCCAAAGTTACTAATAAAAAATGCGAACTAAAAGAAGTGATTTTTACTTTTTTCATAGTTCAAAGTCCAGCAAACGATGATTAGGGATAGTTTTATTTTACAATATTTGCTTAAATTCAGTAGCCTTTGAGCAACTGGTTTAATTATTTTGCCTATTGGAAGATTTTCTGATTAGTAGTTCAGGGACAAGAACTACTTTCTTTTCCATCTTTAAATTAGTATTTATGTTGATTTGTTCCAGAAAAACTTTCGCAGCCATTTCTCCCATCTCTTTTGGGGATTGATTTACAGAGGAAATAGACAATTCCATGAATTTAGTAAATGGTTCATTTCCAAAACCTACTACACAAAAATCTTCAGGAATTGCAATGTTTTTTTCTTTTAATTCTTGGATAGCACCTAGCGCAGCAAAATCGCTAGAAGAAAAGATGGCATCTGGTGGATTGTGTAGGCCTAGTAATTTTTCAGTTGCTTGTTTTCCCGCTTCTACATTACTTTTTGTATGGACTACATATTCCTCACGATATTCAATTTTATTGTCGCTAAGGGCTTTTTTGTAGCCGTTTAATCGGGATTTAAAAATAGCTAAAGATTGGTCGCCGGCTAAGTGGGCAATCTTAGTGCAACCTTCTTTAATTAAATGTTCTGTGGCAAGATATCCTCCCTCAAAATCATTAATAGTAACTGAACTGATGCCTTCAAGATGTAACTGTCGGTCAAAAAATATCAGAGGAATAGTATTGCTACTAACTTGTTGTATTATAGATTCCGTTTCTTTTGTAGCATTTGAAACTGAGATTAGTATGCCATCCACTTGTGCGTTTAAAAGTGTCGTAATATTTTCAATTTCTCTTTTTTCATCTTCATGAGTTTGGCAAATAATGATTTGATAGCCTTTGGATTGTAGTTCTTCTTCGATACCACGAATCACTAAAGCGAAAAAATTACTGTCAATCCTAGGAACAATTACTCCAACATAATTACTTTTTCCATTGCGTAGTGCTTGGGCCAGCTTGTTTTGTTTGTAATTCATTTTGTTAGCGGTATCCAAAACCAAGGACCTCGTTGCCATACTAATTTTGGAATTACTATTGAATGCTCTTGAAACAGTTGCAGCTGTTATGTCAAGTTTTTTGGCAATATCATAAATGGTAACTTTTTCAGGCATCAAAAGATGTTTTTTTGGCGGTTAGTAAATGTTTCAAAAAAACGAAAATACAAATTTTATGTGTTCGAGCACATTTTTTTATATTTATCTTTGTTATGTGCAACTGTTTTTATAACATTGCAATACAAATTAACTGTTTTTCAAATAAAAATATATGAAAAATTACCTTCTATCGAATCACAATACCAATTGGAAATCCCAAAATGAATCAACGGGAATGAGGTTACTGATTTTAAGTATTTGTCTTTTCTTCAGCTTTGGAACAATAAAAGCCCAAGAATTTAATCATCCCAATCTTTTCTCATTTGAAGAGAACACTAATCCTTTTAAGGCAAATTCTTCATCATTGTTAAAAACAACTAATGAGCATTTTAAACATGGGAATCGTTCGTTAAGTTGGAAATGGGTAAAACCTTCTGCTTCAATTAATATAAATCAATCTATTGGGTATTTGAAAAATAATCCAGACCCTAAAGATACCTCGTTATCTACTTTTGTTTTTTGGATCTATGGTAAAAAGGCATTAGAAGGGAAGTCAATACGTTTTGAGTTTTTGAAAAATAAAAAAGTTTGCTGTTGGTTTGATTATGGTTTGAACTTTACTGGATGGAGAGGAGCGTGGGTTGCTTTTGATAGAGATATGCAGGGTACTCCCGAAGATGGAATGGACGAATTACGAATTATAGCCCCTAATGTAAGCACAGGAGAATTGTTGTTGGATCATGTGATTCTTTCTTCGTATCAAGATGTTCGACATCATACAGCTGATTTTCAAGCTCCTTATATCAATAAGGAAACAGATAGCCATTGGTTAATTTTGAATAAATCATGGGGCAATTCATTTGAATTTCCAGTAAAAAGTAGTGTGAGTGAAGAGGAGTTGAAAGGTCTTAGAAGCGTAGAAGAGAATCTTAAAAAACAGTTGCTGACTAAAAAAGGGATAAAGGTAGAACGATTAAAGAAACGATTTCAAAACTACGCTATTAGCTCAAATGCAGATGGCAGTATAGTTGGAAAACCAATTTATTTTGAACGTTATGCTGAAACGTATTACAGTCTTGGTGGAATTAGAAATACAACTATTTTTGACTCCATTGGTCAGTCGCTAAAAGAGGCTAATGATTTATTGTTAGATTTAGCCAATGCGTATCATAACGAGAGTGATAGCCAAAGTAAAGAAGAAATTGCGTCTATGTTTGTTCTTCTTACCAAGCACATGACTGATCAAGGATTTGCAGCAGGTAGTGCCATGGGGACATTACATCACTTAGGCTACAATATGAGGAATTATTATCCTGCGATGTTTTTAATGAAAGAGGTTTTAGTAAAAGCAAATTTAGACCAATCGATACAGCAATCTATGGAATGGTTCTCAGGCGCTGGTGAAGTGAAGCTTAAACCTACTGCTTTAGGGATAGACGTAGATTCATTCAACACTTCGCTAATAGGAAGATTGTCAAGTATTTTGATGCTTAAAGATTCTCCTGAAAAAATAACCTATCTTACATCATTCAGTCGTTGGGCAGATAATGGATTAAAGATAGCTCCAGGATTGGCGCCAGCAATCAAATCAGATAGTACAATTTTTCATCACAGAAATCATTATCCAGCTTACGCTATTGGAGGTACAGAAGGAGCGGTAGGAGCAGTGTCACTTTTGTCTAGAACACCATTTGCAATTTCGCAAGAAAGTCATGAAAATTTAAAAAATGCGTTATTGGCTTTTCGTTTTTACTGTAATCTTACCGAATGGCCTTTATCACTTTCTGGGCGCCATCCAGAAGGAAAAGGGAAGTTAATACCAGAGCATTTTTCTCAACTGGCATTGGCTGGTTCACCTGACCGAACCGAAAAAATAGACAAAGATCTAGCCTCTGCTTATATGCGTCTTACGCAGACTAAGAAAGATCGCTTTAATACTATTTTTAAAACGGAAGGTTTACAAGCGGAGTTGTCTCCTGTAGGGAATAAAACTTTTCCATATTCTTGTTTGTCTATTCATCGTCGTGGGAATTGGATGGTCTCTTTTAAAGGGTTTAGTCGCTATCTTTGGAATAGCGAAATATACGAATCGGCAAATCTATATGGTCGTTATCTTAATTTTGGGAATATGCAGATAATGGCATCTGGTGACCCCATTACTAATTCAGCCTCAGGGTTTAGACAAGAAGGTTGGGATTGGAATCACTGGTGGGGAACTACAGCTATGGTTTTGCCTATAGAACAATTGAAAGGAAATGTGTTAAATGTAGATGCTTTTTCAGGAGTGGAAGAGATGTTACTTTCAGACGAGTCCTATGCAGGAGGTGTTTCCTTGGCTAATGAACAAGGTGTTTTTGCGATGAAACTTCACGATCACGACAAATACAATGGGAAATTGAAAGCGAATAAGTCTTGGTTTATGTTTGATAATCGAATTATCGCTTTAGGATCAAATATTAGAAATGAAAGCAAAGAATTTCCTGTTGAAACAACACTTTTTCAAGAAGAAATTGTAAGTAAAACAGACGCTACCATGGTTAATGGAAATCAAATTTCAGAGTTTCCTTATGGAAATCAATTTATGGGGAAAACAATACTGGGAGATGCACATGGCAATGTTTATTTTGTGAAAAATGGAGAGGTAAGGGTAGAGCGAAAAGAACAACATTCGTTTCACCAAAAGAATTCAAAACCAACAAAAGGGGATTTTACAACTGCAGTTATATCACATGGATTTGCTCCTATTGATGGAAGGTATGAATATGCTGTTTTGGTTCAACCAACTCCAACAGAAGTGAGTTCTTTTACAAAAAAACAATCGTATAGTGTTTTGCGATGCGATAATCAAGTACATATTGTGAATGATAAAATAGCCAACACCACTGGTTATGCTTTTTTTGAAGCAGGTAATGCTAATGTGAAAACGGAAATTTTGAAAACTTCATTACCTTCGTTATTAATGACTCGTAGAGAAGGTAAACTACTTAGATTAAGTGTTGCCGATCCTGATTTGCGTTTTTATGAAGGTGCTGCAGATGAAAAATTTGATTCAAATGGAAAAAGTATTGAACGTAGTATTTATAGTAGAGATTGGATTGATAATGAATCTAAAGAATCAAAATTACAAGTTGAACTTGCAGGAATATGGGATATCAATTCAACAACATCAAACGTTTCTATAGTAAAAACTACTGCGACAACTACAATAATTGAGTTTGTATGTAGAGAAGGTATGACTAGAGAAGTGTTGCTTATCCAGAAAAAATAAGATTTTAGTTTTTTCAAAGAGAAATATAAAAGTGTTAACTAATTAAATAAAAAAACATGAATAATAAAATTTATGGTATTAAGACATCTAAATTCTATCTTACGTTATTTATCGTACTATTTGGAATTAGGATTAGTGCTCAACAATCTCCCAATGTTGTTTTTATTGCCGTTGATGATTTAAACGACTGGGTTGGATGTCTTAAAGGTCATCCGCAAACGGTGACTCCTAATATTGATAGATTAGCATCTAAAGGGATTCTTTTTACCAATGCTAGTTGTCCAGCACCAATTTGTGGTCCTTCGAGAGCTGCTGTGATGACAGGACTTTTGCCAACTACATCGGGTAATTATCTTCAGTTAGACGATTTAAATATTAAAAAGTCTAATGATGCGGTTCAAAAATCAATTTATCTTCCAGATTATTTTGAACAATATGGATATACAACTATGGGAGTTGGAAAATTGTTTCATCTTGGTGACAATGACCATGTTTTCGATGAATATAAAACGGTTTCTAATAATTTATACGGGCCATTCCCTCCGAAACGAATTAATTATAATCCAGAATGGTTTGGAAAACCAAAAGGAACAGATACTGATTGGGGAGCTTTCCCTGAAGACGAGAGTGAAATGCCTGATTTTAAATCAGCGGCTTGGGCAGTTGAAAAATTGCAATCAGCCCATCAAAAACCATTTTTCTTAGCAGTTGGTTTTGTTCGTCCTCATGTGCCTTGGTATGTTCCTCAAAAATATATGGATAGATTTCCGTTAGATAAGATTCAAACCCCACCTTATCTAAAATCTGATATGGATGATGTTCCAAAACTAGGACAAATGGTAGCTGAAGTGCCGATGATGCCAACAACAGATTGGTTGATTGAAACTAACCAATGGAAAAATGCGGTACAGTCTTATTTAGCTTGTATCAATTTTGTAGATGAACAGGTTGGGAAAGTGCTAGACGCCTTGGAGAAAAGCCAGTATGCTAAAAATACAATTGTTGTACTTTGGTCTGATCATGGCTATCATTTAGGAGAAAAGAATAGGTTTGCCAAAGCAGCATTATGGCAACGAGACACAAGATCAGTGCTTATTTTTAAATCACCTCAGGCAAAAGAAAATACTAAATGTGATAAACCAGTTCAACTTTTAGATATTTATCCTACACTTACTGATTTATGTAAATTACCTAAAAATAAAACAAATGAGGGACACACTTTACTTCCTCTTATTCAAAATCCAGTAGACTATAAATGGCCATACGTTGCGATTACAGCATATGGTAAAGGTAATGTTGCAGTAACTGATTCTCGATATCGATTGATTCAATACGAAGATAATTCGACGGAATTTTATGATTTATTTGCAGACCCGAACGAATGGAATAATCTATCAGCAGATAAAAAATACAAGAGAGAAATCGAGCGATTAAAAAAACATATTCCTAAAAATCAAGCAGCATTATCTCCTTTTTCAAAGTACAATGTGAATGAATATTTTAGAAGTACTACCAAAGAAAAATAGATCTTAAAATTAAGAACAGAAAGCGAAACATTTTTAATGTTTCGCTTTTTTAGTTTTAAAGTGTTTTTTTTTAATAGAGACAGTAAATTAAAGATAGTATTTCATAAGTTCTTGATTTTCAAAATGAATGTAAATAACAATTTGTAATTATTAACTTACAAATTAAATTAATTTATGTGCTCGAGCACATTTTTTTGGATTTTAGCTTGTTTATATGATAACGTTTACATAATATTGTCTTAATAATTTAACCTATAACTATTAAAATTATGCATGCAGAAAGAAAAATTAAGTTTAAAAAACTAGGCTTTGTAAATAAATATTTACTCGTTAGTATACTTTTATTTGGAATCTCAGTATCTGCTCAGAACCAAAATAAAACTATAAACGGTGTAGTTACAGATGAAAGTTCAATTCCTCTTGTAGGTGTAACTGTTAAAGTAAAAGGATTAAAAGTGGGAACTTTAACGGATAAAGAAGGGAAGTTTGTAATACAAGCAAATCCTACTAACTCTCTTGTCTTTTCTTATATTGGATTCGAAGATAAATCAATTGCTGTGAATAATAAAAAAGTAATCAATGTTGTAATGCAATCTTTGACTACTAGTCTTGAAGAAGTTGTAGTAGTTGGATACGGTACTCAAAAGAAGAGCGATGTAACTGGGTCGGTAGGTAAAATATCAGTTAAGGATATGTTGAGAGCTCCAGTAAGATCTTTTGATGAAGCATTGGCTGGTCGTGTTTCGGGCGTGCAAGTGACATCTTCAGATGGGCAACCAGGTGCAGGAATTAATATCGTTATTCGAGGAAATAATTCAGTAACTCAAGGGAATTCTCCATTATATGTAGTGGATGGTTTTTTAATGGAAAATCCAAACAATGGGATTATTAATCCAAAAGATATTGAGTCAATAGATGTTTTGAAAGATGCTTCGGCAACAGCAATTTACGGTGCTAGAGGGGCAAACGGTGTAATTGTGATTACTACTAAAAAAGGGAAAACTGGTGCTCCAGTTTATAGTTTTGATACTTCTTATGGTTTTCAGCAAACAATTAGTAAAATGGATTTGATGAGTCCGTATGAGTTCGTGAAATACCAATTGGAGTTAGATCCAACTTTGGTGTCAAGCACTGGATTTAAATCGCCGGCACAAATTTTTTTAACGGACGGAAAAACTTTAGACTACTATAAAGATGCACAGTCAATTGATTGGCAGGACAAAGTAACTCGTACTGCAGCAATGAAAAATGTTGATTTTTCTGTTCGAGGAGGTAATAAAGCTACGAAATATGCATTTTCTACTTCCTTCATTGATCAAGACGGAATTTTAATTAATTCGGATTACAAAAGATACCAAGGACGATTAGTTTTGGATCACAATATCACAGACAATTTAAAAATTGGGGTAAATACTAATTTTAGTCAATTAGAAAGAACAGGGATTAGTCCTGCTGCATCTACAGGAAGTGCCACAACTAATATTATGGTTTCTGTTTGGGGATACAAACCAGTAAATGGTTCAACATCAAATGAAGATTCTCTTATAGATTTGGATATCGATCCGGCTAATGATTATCGTGTAAATCCACTCCTTAACTTGAATAATTTGTATCGTTTTACTGAAACGCAGAGTTTAAATACAAATGCCTATTTAGAATACACAATAGTTCCAAGTTTAAAACTTCGTGTTTCTAATGGAATTATTGAAAATAGAGTTAAAAGTGAATCTTTCAATAATACAAATACGTATTATGGAAGACCAGGAAATAATAATGGGATCAATGGATCTGTTTCTTACTCACAATCGAGTAACTGGTTGAATGAAAATACCTTGACTTGGAAACCAAAATTAAGCAAAAAACATACTTTAGATGTTTTGGGTGGATTTACCATTCAAAAACAAACTAGCAAATCGTATGGAAGTTCAGCTAATCAAATTCCTGTTGAATATGAAAGTTTGGGAATTGCTAGTTTAGATAAGGGTGTGGCATTACGAGTAGATACCTTTCAGTCTGTATGGACTATGGCATCTTTCTTAAGCAGAGTCAACTATAATTTTAACTCCAAATATTTCCTTACCGCTTCTATGAGAGCAGATGGTTCCTCTAAGTTTCCTTCAGAGAACCATTGGGGATATTTCCCTTCGGGAGCATTGTCTTGGAAATTCAAAAATGAAAAATTACTTAAATCAAGTAAAATACTTTCAGACGGTAAAATACGTGCTAGTTATGGACAAACCGGAAATAATAGAGTAGGTGATTTTGATTATTTAACGACTTATTATAATCCGATAGGGAATAGTTATGTTTTCAACAATCAATATGTAGAGGGAGTAGTGCCATTGACTCTAGGAAACTCAAAATTGAAATGGGAAACTACAGAGCAAGTAGACTTAGGGTTGGATTTAGGATTTTTCAAACAACGCATCACATTGGAGGCGGATGTATATAGAAAAACGACAAAAGACTTATTGTTAAGAGCTGATTTACCATTGTCTTCAGGGTTTAGTACGGCTTTAAAGAATGTTGGAGCTATCCAAAATAGAGGATTGGAGTTAACGGTAAATACTAAAAATATCCAAACCAAAGATTTCAGCTGGTCAACTTCATTTAACATTGCTTTCAATCAAAGTAAAGTAGTTGCATTGGCAGATAATCAAGAAGATATTCAAAGTTCTATCAACTGGGATAATAAATGGTCTAGTACGCCAGCCTATATTACAAAAATAGGACAGCCTCTAGGTTTGATGTATGGATACGAGTCGTTGGGGACTTATAAATATGCAGATTTCAATATTACTAGAATTGCCGATGGTTCTATTGTTGATCCTACTGCTGTTGATCCTGCTCAATATGCTAGTTATAATTTTGTGTTAAAAGCAGATGTAGCTACTAATGGAAATATAAGGGCTAATATTAAACCGGGAGATATTAAATATAAAGATCAGAATGGAGATCTTTTTGTAAATTCAAGTGATTATACTGTAATAGGGCGTGGTTTGCCAAAACATATTGGAGGATTTACTAATAATTTTACCTACAAAGGATTTGATTTGAATGTGTTCTTTCAATGGTCTTATGGGAATGATATTTTAAATGCAAATCGAATTTTGTTTGACGGAAACTCTGTAAACAATATGTTATTGAACCAATTTTCAAGCTATGAAAATCGTTGGTCACCGACAAATCCTACTTCAGATGTTTTCCGTACTAAAGGATTTTATACAGGAGGTTATTCGTCACGATACGTCGAAGACGGTTCTTTCTTGCGTTTGAAAACTATTTCTTTAGGATATAATTTTGATTCCAAATGGGTTCAAAAAATGAATATTAAATCGATACGTTTGTATGTTTCTGGACAAAATTTATTTACTTGGACCAAGTATTCTGGACCAGACCCTGAGGTAAATGTGTACAATACAGCATTGACTTCTGGATTCGATTTTTCGGCTTATCCTAGAGCGCGTACCTTTACTTTTGGAACTAACATCAATTTTTAAATAAATAAAAATAAAGAGATGAAAAAGATATATTATTTAGTAGCAGTTATTGTGTTTGGGGTTACTTCTTGTGACCATTATTTAGATACAGAACCAATTGACAAAATTTCAATCAAACAATATTATACAGATGAAAAAGGTTTAACCAGTGCTTTGGTTGGAGTCTATGATGTCTTAGGATCGGCTAGTTTGTATGGAAATAACGTATTTAATGGGTATAATGCTTGCACCGATGAAGGTTATTTAGCGCGTACTACACAGACGAATGATCTTCAATATCTTTCGGTTAATGTAATTGATCCTTCTAATGCTGAAATTACAGGATTGTGGGCTGCGTGTTATGTTGGATTAAATCGTGCCAATGATTTGATTGCCAATATTAATTTAGCACCAATGGACGAAACCAAACGTCAAGTTATTCTGGGTGAAGCGTTATTTTTAAGAGGGTATTATCACTTTTTATTGGTCACTAATTTCGGGAATGTACCTATGAAATTAGAGCCAACAACGACTCCGAATGATGTTTATGCTAAAGCAACTCCAATGAGCGAGATCTATGCGCAAATTTTGAAAGATATGACTTCAGCTGAAGCTAAAGTAGCTACATCAACTTCTTATGGTTATTCAAGTCGTGTGTCTAAAACCGTAGTGCAAGGAATTTTAGCAAGAGTATGTTTGCAAATGGCGGGTTATCCTTTGAATGACACAAGCAAGTATAGTGAGGCTTTGTCATGGACTAAAAAAGTAATCGATTCAGGAGAACATGCTTTAAGAACCACTTATAATACTGCTATATCTGGAAACAATGCTTACAGTCAGATTTTCATCAATCAAGCACAAGACATCTATGATGTTAAGGAAAGTATGTGGGAAATTGAATTTAAAGGAAATAGTACAGATGGGTATTCAGAAACAGGACGTTTAGGAAACACCAACGGAATCACAATTACGGGTTCAGCTTATCCTACAATTGGATACAGTTATGGATTTATTAGAGGGACTGCTCGACTTTACAAAGCCTATAAAACGGGTGATTTACGCCGTGATTGGGTATTGGCGCCATTTAAGTACAATGGTACAACAGGAGCTAAAACGAACATTACTACAACTACAGGTTATGGAAGAGATAGTGCTAAATGGAGAAGAGAATTTGAATTATCTTCGCCAAAACATAAAAATAACACTCCAATTAACTTCCCAGTATTGCGTTATGCCGATGTTTTGTTGATGTTTGCCGAGGCGGAAAATCAAGTGAACGGACCTACAACGGCTGCTTACAACGCTGTGAATCAAGTAAGACGAAGAGGCTTTGGTTTAAGTATCAGTACAACGAGTACAACTTCCGATTTGGCTGCAGGTTTATCTAAAGATAATTTCCAATTAGCTGTTGAAAATGAACGTATGTTAGAGCTGTGCTTTGAGGGAACACGTCACATGGATTTAATTCGTTGGAATAAATATGTAAGTACAATGAACTCTGTTGGAGCTGAAATTACTGCAAATGGGGGGACTGGAGATTCGTATGGTGGATTAGGAGGTAGAAATGTAACTACAAGAAACTTACTTTATCCAATTCCGTTAAAAGAATTATCTGTAAATAAAAATATGACTCAAAACGAAGGGTGGTAATTAGTTCATAGAAATGAAATTAAATAATTATATTTTAGTGGTTGTATGTTTTTTTGGGTTGGTGTCACTAGCCCAAAAGAACAAAGACCAACAATTGATGCAAAAACTGATTGCGTCTAATTTTGATTTTGCGGCAAAACAATATCAATTTTTAATTAGCAATACACCTTCAGATTCTTTGCCAAGAACATTTCGAAATAATAAAAACATTAACACAGATGCGTATTGGTGGTGTAGTGGGTTTTATCCAGGCACGTTGTTCTATATTTACGAATACACTAAAAATCCAAAAATTCTAGCTGAAGCAAATAAGAAATTAGCCGTTTTAGACACTGTAAAATACTTTACAAAAAACCACGATTTAGGGTTTATGATGTTTTGTAGTTTTGGAAATGCCTACCGACTAACTAAAAATGAGTATTACAAAAAAGTAATACTACAGTCGGCTAAATCGTTAGCCACACGTTATCGTCCTAATGCTAAAGTAATTCAGTCATGGGAGATTACAGATGGGGGACTAAGACAAAAAGGTTTCGTGGGACCGGTTATTATCGATAACATGATGAATATTGAGATGTTAGAATGGGCAAGTCAAAATAGTGCAGATAAAAGTTTTGCTTCTATTGCTGAAAACCATGCAAATACAACCATAAAAAATCATTTTAGACCGGATTATAGCAGTTATCATGTATTGGATTATGATTTGAATACTGGAGAGGTTCGTAAAAAAGTTACAGCCCAGGGTGCCGCTGATTCTAGTGCGTGGAGTAGAGGACAAAGTTGGGCTTTGTATGGCTATACAATGATGTATCGTTTTACTAAAAATCCAGATTATTTAAAACAAGCTAGAGGTGTTGCTCAATTTATACTTACTAATCCTAATTTACCCGAAGATAAAGTACCGTATTGGGATTTTAATGCACCTGACATTCCTAATGCACTTAGAGATGTATCTTCGGCTTCGATAAATGCTTCTGCATTATTGGAACTAGCACAGTACACTTCAGGTAAAGAAAAAAAGGAATATCTAGAGGTAGCCGAAACTATTCTTAAAGTATTATCTAGTCCAAAATACAGAGCTGAATTAGGCAAAAATGGAGGATTTCTATTGATGCATAGCGTGGGATCAATTCCTCATAAAAGTGAAGTTGATACTCCTTTAACCTATGCTGATTACTACTTTTTGGAGGCATTACTAAGATATAAAAAGTGGTACTTGTAATAGTATTTACTAAAAGTAATTCAAACAAAAACACAAAATGAGAGACAATACAATCCATACCAAATTCAGTAAAAATTTTGTAAAATTTAGTTTTTTATTTTTTCTGATCAATTTTGTCGCTTTTGCACAAAAAGAGGCTACCATATTTACAAATTTTAAGAAAGACAGAAGTGTATTGCCTGAATTCTCTTATGCTGGTTATCACCATGGAGAAATCGCTACTCCTAATGTCAATAATTATAAAGTATTTGATGTAACAACTTTTGGTGCTATTCCTGATGATACGATATCAGATAAAAAAGCCATTCAAAAAGCTATAACTGCGGCTAATAAAAACGGCTCAGGAATTGTTTTTTTTCCTAAAGGAAGGTTTTTGGTAAATGAGAATAAGGATGAACCTAATAAAATAATATCAAAAGGTAGTAAGATTATTTTTAGAGGAAGTGGTTCAGAGCAAGGAGGAACTGAACTATACATGAAGAATACATTGCCACCTGCAGATCCTTCAAAAATGTGGACTGTACCACCGTTGTTTCTTTTTACTTCTGGCGGGGCTGACCAAAAAATAGGAACAGTTACAACCTCTCAAAAGATAGGCAGCCTTGATTTGAAAGTGAGCACTACTGAAGGTTTACAACCTGGAGATTGGATAATTCTTAAATTATTAGATAACAATCCAGAACTCATTAAAAAAGAACTAGGAGAAAATGAGGTTAGTTCTGAATGGACTTATTTAATAAATAAGGGTATTGATGTTAAAGTATTCTATCAAATCAAATCAATTTCTTCTAATACAATTACACTTGCGGCTCCAATTTCTTATGATATCGATTCTAAATACAATTGGGAAGTCTATAAATTTGCTAATAGCGAGGAGGTAGGTATTGAAAATATTGCTTTTGTGGGTAATTGGAAAGAAAAATTTGTACACCATCGCTCTTGGCAAGACGATAGCGGATATACGATGTTAAATTTTTCTCGAATCACAAATTCTTGGATTAAAAAATGCCGATTCACAGATTGTAGTGTGGCTGCAATTGTAGCACAAAGTGCCAATGTTTCGGTACTTAATTGTAAAGTTACAGGAAACGGAGGACACGAAGCAATTACTTCTAATGGCTCAACGAATGTATTAATCGCTAAGTGTATCGATGAAGCTTCGCAATGGCACTCATTTGGATCTTCGCATGGATCGATGAATACGGTTATATGGAAGTGTACGTATCCTGCTACTACCTGTTTTGAATCTCATGCAAGTCAGCCAAGAAATACGCTTTTAGATAATGTATCTGGAGGACTGATGCGTAGTAGAGCAGGAGGTGCAATGCAAAACATGCCCAATCATATGCAAGGTTTAGTGATGTGGAATTACAGCCAGACGAATGAAAAAGCGGATAATTTTGAATTTTGGCCTAAAACCGAAAAATATTGGAAAATTCCAAGTCCTATGATTGTTGGATACAAAAGTTCAGGTACTACATTTAACTTAAATCAACTTTCTTATTCAGAATCTTTAGACAAGGAAGTAGTACCAGCTTCTCTTTATGAAGCACAATTAGAATTAAGACTGAAAAAAACACCAGAATGGTTGAGTATTCTTAAAAAGGAATAAATGATGAAAAGTAGTCTAACAATAAATAGAGTTAAAAGAATTTTTTTGGTTTTTCCAATACTATTGATTGGATTAGTTGGTACTGCTCAAAATAGTACTAAGAGTACTACCAAACCGAATTTGTTAATTATTCTTGCTGATCAATGGAGAGGTCAAGCCCTTGGATTTGAAGGAAAAGAACCAGTTAAGACACCTTATCTTGATAAATTTGCTAAAGAAAGTTTAGTATTACAACAAATGGTGAGTAACTATCCCGTTTGTTCACCTGCCAGAGCGATGTTGATGACAGGACAATTTCCAATTAAAAATCGTGTGTACAGCAATGTCAATTCTTCGTCAGCACCATTTGGAATTGAATTACAAAAAGAGGCTGTTTGTTGGTCGGATGTTTTAAAATCCAATGGATATTCCAATGGATATATCGGAAAATGGCATTTGGATTCACCTTATGAGCCTTATATTCCTACATCTAACAATATTGGAAAAGTAGCTTGGAATGAATGGACAGCTCCTGATAGACGACATGGTTTTGACTATTGGTACGGTTATGGAACTTATGATGTGCATAATAAACCGATGTATTGGGATACCAATGCTACTCGTGATAATTTTCATTATGTAAATCAGTGGGGACCTATACACGAAGCTGATAAGGCGATAGAATTTATGAAAAATGAAGGAGGGAAATTGCGTAAATCGGATGCACCTTTTTCATTAGTAGTTTCCATGAATCCGCCTCATTCACAGTATGAAACAGTTCCTGAAAATTATTATAATATTTACAAAGACGTACCCTTAAGTTCTTTGGTTAAGGATGCTAATATTCCACCAGTAGGAACAGAGAATGGCGACCAGTATAGAAAAGATATTCGTTATTATTATGCCAATATTACTGGAGTTGATGAACAAATAGGCCGAATTATTCAAGGATTGAAAGATCAAAAATTAGATGACAATACGATTGTAATTATAATGGCTGATCATGGCAATTGTTTAGGGAAACACGATGAGGTGTCTAAGAATAATATTTTTGAAGAATCCTTAAGAATTCCATTTATCATTTATTGGAAAGGTCATATCATGGCTCGAAAAGACAATCAGTTTTTGGGAAGTATTCCAGATGTTTACCCAACAATTTTAGACTTGATGGGGCTTAAAAATGCCATTCCAAAAGATTTAGACGGTACAAGCTATGCTCAATATTTCTTAAATGGAAAAGGGAATACACCTTCAGAACAATTTATTTTGGGAGCGATTATAAGTAACAATGCTAAAATTAATACTGGATTTAGAGGTGTTCGTACCAAAGATTACAAGTTAGCGTATGTCAAAAAGAAAAACAAAGGTGCTTTTGAATTATACGATTTGAATGCAGATCCTTTTGAGATGAAAAATATTTATAATCCAAACAATACAATTGTTAAGAAATTAAAACCTGTTTTAAAGCATTGGCTTCAAAAAACCAATGATGGATTTACAATAGAAGAAGAGTAAAAAACGAAACCTCTTGTATTTAAATCGATGTTAGCAGGTATTCCTGCAATAAAATTGAGAGGGTTAATTATAGAGAGACAATAACTAAGAACAGATGATGTTCTTAAAAACATATTTATGAAATCAAATTTTGAAGCTCGTTTTGCAGTAAGTCCGAGAGAAGCGCAACAAATGAATACTCAAGAATTGCGTGATAATTTTTTAATTGAAACCATTTTCGGTTCGGATGAGATTAGACTTACCTTATCGCATTATGATAGATTTATTATTGGTGGGGTAATGCCCGTAACAAAAAAAATAGAATTAACGAATCCCAGTGATTTAAAAGCACAGTATTTCTTAGAAAGAAGAGAAATAGGTATAATTAATATTGGTGGAAAAGGGATTGTTCTTGCTGATGGAGTCCGATTTGAAATTGATTTTAAAGAAGCTCTTTATATTGGAAGAGGAACTAAAGATGTTGTTTTTGAATCGGTGGATAGCAATAATCCGGCTAAATTTTATATCAATTCCGCTCCAGCTCATCAAACTTATCCGTCAAAAAAGATAACTAAAGCAGAAGCCGAAATAGTAGAGTTAGGTTCTTTAGAAACAGCGAATCATCGTACAATAAATAAGCTGATTGTTAATAGCGTAGTGTCTACTTGTCAAGTTCAAATGGGAATGACCGAATTAAAGACAGGTAGTGTGTGGAATACAATGCCAGCGCATACTCATGACAGACGTATGGAAGCCTATTTCTATTTTGGAATTCCAGAAAATCAAAGTGTTTGCCATTTTATGGGACAACCACAAGAAACAAGGCATATTTGGATGCAAAATGAGCAGGCTGTAATATCGCCAAATTGGTCGATTCATTCTGGATCAGGGACTTCAAACTATACCTTTATTTGGGGAATGGCAGGAGAAAATTTAGACTATGGCGATATGGATCATTGTGCAATTACAGATTTAAAATAAAACGGTATGAAATCATTTAAATTTTTATTGTGTTTCGCTTTTATTTTTCCAACCTTTTTTTGGGCTCAAAATATAGCAACCATTACCATTCAAAATAACTCGGCTCTTACTAGAAAAGAAGCTGTTGTGTCTATTAAATGGGGAACTATTTTATCGAAATACCCACAAATAGATACAACCAATTTTATTGTAATTAATCCAAAAACAAAAAAGCAACTTCCTTTTCAGTTAGAACATCAGGGGCTTAAAAAAATACAAAATCTGTTAGTTCAAGTTGATGTAAATGCGACATCGACACTTTCACTTTCGATACAAAAAGGAAAGCCTGAAATTTTTGAAACCAAAACCTATGCTCGTTTTGTACCGGAACGAAAAGATGATTTTGCTTGGGAAAATGACCACATCGCTTTTCGTACCTACGGTAAAGCTATTGAAAACACAAAAGAAGATGCGTATGGGATTGACATTTGGGTTAAAAGAACTAAAAAGATGATTGTCAACGAACGATATAAATTAGGAGATTATCATGTTGATCACGGTAACGGAATGGACTACTACCATGTTGGTCATTCGTTAGGCGCAGGCAATATGGCACCATTTGTCAAGGATACTATTCGTTATTCAGGAAATTATTATCAATGGAAAGTGTTAGATAATGGTCCGTTACGTACTTCATTCAAGTTGAGTTATGATACTTGGAATGCAGGAGGTATAAAAGTGAAAGCGACAAAAACAATCTCATTAGATGCAGGGTCTCGTTTGAATCGCATAGAAAATGTCTATTCGTATGAAGGAGGTCAACCTCTACCTGTTGTTGTAGGAATTATTAAAAGACCTGAAACAGGGATAATTTCTTTGAATGAACAACAAGGAATACTAGGATATTGGGAGCCTACACACGGGGTTGATGGTACAACTGCCGTGGGGTCTATTTTATTAACTCCTGTAAACACTATGTGGGTAGATACGACTCAATTATTAGCAAAGACTTTTGTGAAAAATAATGAACCAGTTGTTTATTATACTGGAGGTGCTTGGGACAAAGAAGGAGATATAACTAATGCTAAGGCATGGTTTAATTATTTAGATGTTTTCTTCAATGAATTAAAAGCACCATTAATTGTAAATGTGAAATAAATCAAGATAAATAATAACTATTTAAAAAAGAAAATTATGTCAATAAACCTTTTTGATTTAACGGGAAAAACAGCACTTATAACAGGAGGTGTACATGGTCTAGGAATGGCAATGGCTAAAGGATTAGGTCATGCAGGGGCAAAAATTGTTGTTAACGATCTTTCACAAGAAGCATTAGATAAGGCGATTGCAGAATATAAATCTGTTGGAATTGAGGCTTATGGATATGTGTTTAACGTTACCGATGAGAAATCTGTAATTGCTAGTGTAAAACAAATTGAATCAGAAGTTGGACCTATCGATATTTTAATCAATAATGCAGGAATTATTAAAAGAACTCCAATTATTGAAATGGAAGTAGAAGATTTTACTGCAGTAATCACGGTGGATTTAATTAGTCCTTTCATTGTATCAAAAACAGTAGTAAAAGGAATGATTCAACGAGGTGGAGGAAAGATTATCAATATTTGTTCCATGATGAGCGAACTAGGAAGAGATTCTGTAAGTGCTTATGCTGCTGCTAAAGGAGGTTTGAAAATGTTGACTAAAAACATGGCTACAGAATGGGCTAAGTTCAACATCCAAACAAACGGAATCGGACCGGGATATTTTGCAACAAGTCAAACAGCTCCGATTAGAGTTGATGGACACCCATTTAATGAATTTATAATCAGTAGAACACCAGCTGCTCGTTGGGGAGACCCAGAGGATTTACAAGGAGCTGCTATATTTTTGAGTTCTAAAGCTAGTGATTTTGTAAATGGCCATATACTATATGTTGATGGAGGAATCTTAGCAACAATAGGTAAACCTTCAAACGAAGATTAATTCTTTAACGTATAAAAAACACTGCCGTAACAACTAAATCATAGTATTACCAATAAATTGAGATTAAGATATGAGTAAAATAAAACTTGTACTATTGATGTGCTTACTTGCTGGAAAAATATTTTCGCAGCAGAATCCTAATGTAATTTTTATCTTGGTAGATGATTTAGGTTATGGAGATTTAAGTTGTTACGGAGCTACAAAAATACATACTCCTAATTTAGATAAATTAGCAAAACAAGGGGTTCAATTCTCGAATGCACATGCCACTTCTGCTACATGTACTCCTTCTCGTTACGCAATAATGACTGGACAATATCCTTGGCGCAAAAAAGGGACAGGTATTTTACCTGGAGATGCTGCACTGATAGTTCCAACAGACCAACTTACCTTACCCTCTTTGTTTAAAAAAGCGGGCTACAAAACAGGAATAGTAGGCAAATGGCATTTAGGATTGGGAGATAGTCTAGAAAAGGAATGGAATGGAGAACTAAAACCAGGTCCTAATGAAGTAGGGTTTGATTATTCCTTTATTTTTCCAGCAACTGCAGATCGTGTACCTTCAGTATTCGTTGAAAATCATAGAGTAGTTGCTTTAGATGCTACCGACCCAATCAAGGTAGATTATAAACAAAATGTTGGAACGGATCCAACTGGTAAAGACCATCCTGAATTATTAAAAATGCAGTCTTCTCCTGGTCAAGGACATAACAATACCATTGTAAACGGTATTGGAAGAATTGGTTATATGAGTGGAGGTAATAAAGCGAGATGGACTGATGAAGAAATGCCTCTCACTTTTTTGTCAAAAGCAAAAGAGTACATAGAGACCAATAAGAGCAATCCATTCTTTTTATACTATGCATTGACAGAGCCCCATGTTCCAAGAATGCCTTCTACTATGTTTAAAGGCAAAAGTGAATTGGGGTATCGAGGTGATGCCATCTTGCAATTAGATTGGACAGTGGGCGAAATTATGAAACAATTGAATTATCTGAATATTGCCGAAAACACAATTATAGTATTTAGTAGTGATAACGGCCCTGTACTTGACGATGGTTATCAGGATGAAGCGGTGACAAAATTAAATGGACACACACCTTCTGGAGTATTGCGAGGAGGTAAATATAGCGCCTTTGAAGCAGGTACTCGAGTGCCTTTTATTGTGAGTTGGCCAGGAAAAACTAAGTCAATGGTTTCAGATGCTTTAGTTTGTCAGGTTGATTTGATTCATTCATTTTCTAAAATGGTAAATATAAAGTTACAAGAGAATGAAATTTTAGATGGACAAGATATGTGGGATGTTATGCTTGGAAAATCAACCAAAGGGAGAACCACTTTGGTAGAGCAAGGGATCAACTCAATTGCAATTATTCAAGACAATTGGAAATACATAGAACCTAACAATGCACCTACAATGGATGTTTTGACTAATACCGAATTAGGTAACAATCAACAGCCACAATTGTATAATTTAAGTACAGACATTTCAGAGAAAGTAAATCTTGCTAAAACTCATCCCAAAGAATTAAAAAGATTAGCGGATATCTTGCAAAAGATAAAAGCTAAAAACTAATCAAATGGGTTGTGGTTTTTAAGAGGATTTAATTGTATAAAAAGATAAAATGAGGTATAAGCAAGTAATCACGAGTTTTTTAGCATTGGTAATTTTGGCCTGTAATAAAAAAACGGAAGAGGTACAATCTAAAGTAAACGAAAATGCTAAAAGTTGCGAATCGTCATTGCCCTCTCGTTATTCGATGGGGACAAAAGAAGGTACTGTAGCTACATCTATAGCACTTTCCTATGACGGGATGGTGCAAATACCTGAAGGAGAATTTAGTATGGGTGCCGCTGATAATGAGGGAAGACCTGATGAATACCCTCAACATAAAGTTAAAGTGAGTCCATTTTGGATGGATGAAACGGAAGTTACGAATGCTCAATTTAAAAAATTTGTAGCAGCAACAGGGTATGTCACTACTGCCGAAATAAAACCCGATTGGGAAGAAATCAAGAAACAACTGCCTCCCAATACACCAAAACCAGACGAGAGTGTTTTAGTGGCGGCTTCATTGGTTTTTAAGCCAACAACAACGGAGGTTGACTTGAATGATGCTTCACAATGGTGGAGTTGGACAAAAGGAGCTAACTGGAGACATCCACAAGGACCCAATAGTACTATAGAAGGAAAAGATAATTTTCCAGTGGTACATGTCTCTTGGGATGATGCCAATGCGTATGCAAAATGGTCTGGAAAAAGATTGCCAACAGAAGCTGAATGGGAATTTGCTGCCCGAGGCGGTTTAGTGAATAAAAAATATTTTTGGGGGAATGAAGCCCCTGAGCAAGGAAAACCAAAAGCCAATATTTGGCAAGGAAAGTTTCCTTATTTAAATATTTCATCGGATAAATTTAAGGGACTAGCGCCTGTAAAATCGTTTGTGCCAAATGGGTATAAATTATACGATATGGCTGGAAACGTTTGGGAATGGTGTAGCGATTGGTACGATCCAAACTATTACTCCAATGTAAAAAATAGCGTTGCAGTTGCTCCTAAAGGACCCAATACAAGCTATGACCCTATGGAACCAACTGTTCCTAAAAGAGTAGTAAGAGGAGGCTCTTTCCTTTGTAATGCTTCTTATTGTAAAGGATATAGAGTAACCGCAAGGATGAAATCATCACCAGATACAGGTTTAGAACACACAGGTTTTAGGTGTGTAGCGGATGTAAAATAATAGAATTAAGTGCTAGTAGTTTTGATACAAAAATTACTGCTGAAAAATAATTAGTAGAAATGCAATCAATATCGAATAAATATAAAGTTAAGTTTATAAAGAACAAAACATTAGTTATATCAGGGAAGGGAGATTCTCCTCTTTGGGATAATGCCGAAATATTAGATCAATTTGTTTCTCCATGGAATAGCGAAACTATACCAGAAATTAAATTCAGATCGTTATGGGATGGCACTACACTTTTTTTCTGCTTTACAGTCTTTGATTCGTTAGTGCATATTAATAAAAAAGACGATACGGTATATAGTATCAATGAATCAGATAGGGTAGAACTTTTTTTTAGAAAGAATGAAAATTTAAACCCTTATTATTGTTTAGAAATCGATGCGTCTGCTAGGATTATGGATTTTAAGGCACATCCGAATAAAGAATTTGATTTTAATTGGAATTGGCCAGAAAATGGTTTGGAAGTACAATCGTTTATTAGTGATGATTATTTCACGGTAGAAGGAGCTATTAGTATTGACTCTTTAAAAGAGTTAGATTTGGTACAAAATGGAAGAATTGAAACGGGTATTTTTAGAGCAAAATATAGTAAAAAAGAAGGAAAGAATGGGTATGAACCTACTTGGATTACTTGGATAAATCCAAATACAAATTCACCAAATTTTCATATTTCAGATTCTTTTGGAGTACTGCTATTGATGTCCAAAACGGATGAAGATGACGAGTGTACTATCGAAACAATAAGTACAACAGAGGCTAATCGTATTTTTGCAGAAATTGTGAAATAACCGAGAAGTACTGTGTAAATTAGTAGTTTTTAGTTTTGTTAAAACCAATACAGAAGTAATTTTGTGTTGGTTTTTTTGTCTATTGTTTTTTGAATTGTCTATTCAAAATCCCCATTCCTACATACAAAACAGGAGAGATTAAAAACTCTTGCATGGACTGAGCAAGATCTTTAGTGGGTTGTGATACCATTCCAAAAGTCCAATCGTACAAGCCGATAGAGGTAATGGTAACTAAGAGCGAAATATGAATGCAATGCCACAACATTCCCATCCATTTTTGTTGAAGTGTACCCAGATGAAAAGAGCCTACAACATAAACAAGAATTGTGGTGCCAAATTTTATCAAATGCCGTATTTTTCTTGGAATAAGAATAGCATCAGGAGTATCGGCAAAATAGATGTAATAGGCGGAGTAAATCAATACAATGATAACCAATCCCATTACAAAACGGCGGCGCTCTGTTTTATATAACGACATTCTTCAATTTTATATTTTTAGTAAATAGCATCCAAATCATAAAAATGATTCCGTACAGTGTTATTTTAAAACCATAGTGATGTGCAAATTGGAACAGATCGTAATGATAATGCAATTTTATATATATTAAACCACTACAGCGAATAATGTTTGCCCAATAAATAATTAAAGTGCCCAAGACAATGTAGACTCCTTTTTTTAAATAAGAAGCAGGAAAACACACTATAAATCCAATATACAACACGATTAATTCGAGTCCATTACAAGGATCTGCAATTAGAATAATAGGCTTTCCGTGTTGTCTTACCTGTGCCACTTCCAAAATTTGTATTTGTCCTTCAAAGATGGATTCTTTTATTTCTGAGGTTGAGCTAAACCCTTTTTCAGTAGTGAATAGGTTTAATGCCCAAGCTGTACCTTCCCCAACATGATCGGTAAGAGGTTTATCCAGGAATCTATTATCAAATAAAAAAACTAAATACACCACTTTCCACACTGCAAAAACAACCAAAGCATTTCTAAGAAATGCTCTGATTGTTGCAGGGGTTTCATTTATAAAAGAATGGTAATAGTGTACAATACTATTTTTCATTTTTAAAATTTTTTGTTCAACATTCTTTGTTCAACATTCGTTATTGAATAGATGCTGACTCGAGCGATAGCGAACAGGCGAAGCAACCAAGTTCAGCATGACAGACGAGTTGTTTTTTAACTTAATAGACTTCATAAATTAAACCATATAAGGCACATAAAGTCATATAAGTTCTAAGCAATAAAACGTACATAACGATACATCTGTCACCCTGAAGTCATTTCAGGGTCTGATTCCTAACCTCGTATATAGAGGCTGACTCGAACGAATGCGAACAGTCGAAGCAAACTAGTTCAGCATGACAGACGTCTCGCGTTTTCCAACTTCATACTTCGTATATCGTATATCGTATATCGCAAATCACAAATCGTATATCGTCTATCGTATCTCGGTACTTCCTTTTATTTTTTTCTTTCTTTTAATTTTTTGGCACCATAGATAGCGCCTCCCACTAAAAGAGCAGTTAACCCACCATCTACAGGAACACCATCTCCAGTTCCATCTGCGGGTGGATTAGCTTGTGCATAGGTGGTAGTACTTACTAATACAAATAATAGTGTGGCGAAAAACAAGTTGTATTTATTCATGATTTTAGACTTAATTAGTTAATAATTTTTATAGTTTGTGTTTGGTTAGTATCGGTAGTTACTTTAATAATCAGTACCCCTCTAGTAGATGGTAATCCTGTTAATGAACTAGTAGTACTATTGATATTTTGTTGTTTCAATATTTCATGTCCTTGCAGATCATATACCGCTACATCTTTCAAGATAGCGCCATTAGTATTAATGTGAAATACTCCTTGTTTTTTTACTGCAGTTATAGGAGCCTCTAATCCCATAGTATTAATAGCTGATTTAGCATACGCCAACTCAAAACGTGAATTAGTCGTTCCAGCAGTAGCCGTAAAAGTATAGCCCCCTGTTTTTAAATTGGTAAGGGTACCCGTAGCATTGTCTTTTAACAATACTTCTTGATCAGTAGCAAATACTCCATCCGTTTTGTTAAGAGCAATAGTGTAGGTCCCTTTAGTTGCCGCTTTGAAAGCTAGAGGAACAGTATCAGTATCAGCAAAAGGTAAGGCACGACCTTGAATAGTATAGTTTTTACCATTTAATAAAGACGTTAAACTAGTTTTTGGATTCCCAAATTCTTCTCCGTCATATAAATTGTCTGCCTCATTAGTAGCACCATCTACATATCCTACTAATAATTGGCTTAGACCCTCTCCATTTGCATTAGTTAAATCCAACCAAAGTCTATGTTTTTCAGTTGCAATAGTAGAATTAGCACTTTTGGTAGTAGCCATTTTAAAGAATTGGTCTGCATTGGCAGCTGTTCCAGTAACAGTTCGCATCCCATTGTTAAAGGTGATGTTGGCAGCAGCAGTATTCTTAGCTTTAACAATAAATCCTTGACCTACTTGAATAATTCCATTTGGAGTACTTGTATTATTCATTCCAGTTATTGTTGAACTACCCAAAGCAGCAGGAGCACCAACACTGCCTGTTGAGTTCCAAGTAGCATATTGCATACTTGTACTTTCATAACTTGTACCATCGCTTTTAATATTGTGGCTTAAAAAATAGAGTGTACCTTCAATCACAGCAGTGTTAGTTGTTACAAAAGTAGTTGCATCGATAGGAGAAGGATAGGGATTTCCAATTAAATTGTATCCAGAACCACTAAAGTCAGACGCAATTGTAAAAGTACCATTATTTGGAACCCCTGTAAATTGCCCATTAAAAGTCTGGGGACTAGATGTGTAATTATAGGGAGCACGAATAGCATACCCTTTGCATCTTGCGAAATTAGAAGAGCTTGATAACCCTGTATTATCGTAGCTATCAGTGCCAGTATTGTAACTATAGAATCTAATTGTTGGAGTTGTGGCCGTCAATGGAGAAAAAGTATATAATTTTTGAGATGTCACAGGGGATGACCATAAGGTATAGTCGTACAGTACCATCGGAGCTGAGTTTCTTTTAACAGTAATATTACCAACATTATAACTAGTTGTGGTTTGTATTAAATTAGCATTATTTTCTAGTGTAAAATTACTTCCATTTCCTACATACAATATTCCAGTTAATGATATCTTGGTATTAGACGGAATAGTTACTATTGCATTGTTATCTACTGTTAAGGATTTAGCAGTAATATTTGTAGCTTCGTTGTAATTACCTGAAATAAATGCGTCTAAGGAGCTAGTTGGTGCTCCATTAGACCAAGAACTTCCGTTCCAGAATGTTGAAGTAGTAAAATTTATATTCGATGGATTCGTCAAAATTGCATCTGTAGATGAAGCTGCTTGCATCACAGTAGCTGAAGTTGTTTTTGCTGTAATATCTGGAATGGCAGATAAAGTTGCAGATTCAAAATCATAAGCCGCTAATAAACCAGTTGTAGTTGGTGCTGTTGTTGCATTAATACTTGTATTAATATCGTTTATTATTTGGTACGGCGTTAAAGCAGTATCCCAAATGTGAATATCATCAATAGACATTAAAACTGGTGTTCCTCCTGTACTTGAAGCTCCAAAATAAAGATCAGAGGTATTAGTCATATCGATAGCTCCTGGTGCTGTTGAGGAAATTAATACAAAACCATCATAATATAATCTGGTTTTTCCATCAATATCGTTTAATACTAAAGCAAAATGATGCCAATTACCATCATTTATAGTGGAAGCAAGAGAATTGTTATTTGAATTACCATATGCAGCTGGTGTGGTGCTAGATGATAATAGTCTTATATCCGTATGAGGTAATGTAGTGCTGCTTCCAAAAGTAATTCCATATTGTCCATTTCCAGCAGAACTAGAGTCGTTTTTTAGCATAATTTTACTAAAATTAGTGTTATTTCCTGAAGGAATTTTAATCCTAAATGTAATAGTTTTAGATTGAGATGCTGTAACATTAATTGCTGAACTATTTGTGATTTTAAGACGAGATCCAGTTGTAGAAATGTTAAGATAGTTATTAGTTTGAGCCTGAGTCGCTATGGTCAAACTTAAGAATGAGATAATTAATAAAGTAATTTTTTTCATTGTTATTCAGTTTAGTTAGGTAATTGTTTTTTATGGTTTCATTTTTTTGGGTTGCGAAATAAATTGCACATCAGAGATACTAAAAGTACCATTGCGTTTGGATCCACTGTAAGGAGCATCGCTCCCTTGGTAATGCAAGGCTAAGGTTACGGTTTTTCCGTTAGGGCTTTTGGCATAGCTGCTGAGGTCCACAATAGCTTTTACAAACTTGGCTTTATCAGCAGTAGTGGCTAATTTTCCAGAAAGTAATGGGATCACTGTCCATTTAGCTGTGCTTGCATCTCCTTTGTAATCGGTTGAAACTAGTATAGTAATGGTGGCCAAATCGCCTTCGCCGTATTTGCGTTGTGTCCAAAAAGAAGCA
Organism: Flavobacterium sp.; assembly: GCF_024642105.1. Classification (GTDB taxonomy): domain Bacteria; phylum Bacteroidota; class Bacteroidia; order Flavobacteriales; family Flavobacteriaceae; genus Flavobacterium. Next base: position 22,821 of record NZ_JAHEBT010000002.1, on the reverse strand, counting down.
TACCTATAGGCATCTCCCGCAGGAATTAAAGGGTTAGACTCAGTCAAATCTACCGTTGTAAAAACAGTATAGACATCAATGGGAAAATTAGTACTCGTAATGGCATTGGTTCCCGAAGTAATAATAGCCCTTTGATCACGCCCTTCGTTTTGAGGAATTCGGTTAGCCGGTCTGCTATCGGCTTCTCCAAAGCTACTGTCTGAGGCATCAGGAATATCCGAAACTATTTTGTTGAGTTCCGTCAGGACTTGTCCTCCTTGTTGTACCACCTGTCCGGTAAAACCTCGTTTACCGCCGTTGTACCTGAAATCTTCATAAAAGAATGTGGTTTGTGCCGAGACACAAAAACAGACGAAGTTGAAGATAAAATACAGATAAAATTTAGTCATAATTATAGTATTTAAGGTTTAGTTAATAATTTTAATGGTTTGTGTTTGATTGGCATCTGTAGTTACTTTAAGGATCAATACTCCTCTTGTTGGAGGCAATCCTGTTAAGGAACTGGTTGTGCTGTTGATGTTTTGTTGTTTCATTAGTAAGCGTCCTTGCAGATCATATACCGCTATATCTTTTAGAATAGCGCCATTAGTGCTTACTTGAAACACTCCTTGTTTTTTTACTGCGGTTATTGCTGCTTCTAATCCAATGGTATTACTAGCTGATGTAGCATAAGCCAACTCAAAACGAGAGTTTGCTGTTCCAGCAGTAGCCGTAAAAGTATAGCCTCCTGTTTTTAAATTGGTAAGGGTACCTGTTGCATTGTCTTTTAACAATACCTCTTGATCAGTAGCAAATATTCCGTCAGTTTTGGCAAGGGCAATAGTGTACGTTCCGTCAGTTGCGGCTTTGAAAGCTAATGGAACAGTGTCTGCATCCGTAAAAGGCAAAGCACGCCCTTGAATAGTGTAATTTTTATCGTTCAATAAAGAGGTTAAACTGGTTGAAGGAGTACCAAATTCTTCTCCATCATACAAATTGTCGACTTCATTAGTAGCACCATCTACATACCCTACTAACAATTGACTTAGACCCTCTCCATTTGCATTGGTTAAATCCAACCAAAGTCTATGTTTTTCAAGAGTAGTAGCACTTTTAGTATTAACTACTTTAAAGAATTGGTCAGCATTGGCAGCTGTTCCAGTAACAGTTCGCATACTATTAGTAAAAGATAAATTTCCCGCAGTTGTTGCTTTTACAATAAACCCTTGCCCTACTTGAATGGTTCCGTTTGGAGTATTTGTATTTTGGCCAATTCCTGATACACCCAAAGCAGCAGCAGTAGCACCTGTACTATTCCAAGTAGCATATTGTATACCACTACCTCCAGAGCTAGTTTCATATGTAGTTCCATTGCTTTTAGCATTGTGGCTAAATAAATATAAAGTACCATCAATAAGTGATGTATTGGCTGTTACAAAAGCAGTTGCATCTATTGGAGAAGGATACGGATTTCCTACTAAATTGAACCCAGGACTAGTAGCTACTAAAGGAATACTAATAGGCCCATTGTTAGGCACTCCCGTAAATTGTCCAGTATAAATAGTTGGAGTTGAAGTGTAGTTATTAGGAGCACGCACGGCATAGCCTTTTCCGTTAGTGAAAGTAGAAGCGCTTGTAAAGCCAGTATTGGAATAATTATTACTTGATGTTACGTAATTATAGAATCGAGTGGTTACCGTAGTAGGAGAAAAGCTAAACAAATTTTGTGCTGCTACGGGCGAAGACCATAAAGTATAGTCTAAACGTACCATTGGAGCCGAATTTCGTTTTACAGTGATTGCTCCGGTGTTAGCAACATCAGAAGTTTGAATTAATTTGGCATTATTTTCCAAGGTGAAGCTTCCTGAACTCACCGTTAGAGCACCTGCTAAGGTTACATTATTCCCTGAGGGAATACTAACAATGGCATTGCTGTTTACAGTCAAATTATTGGCGGCAATAGCAGTGTTTTCACTGTAATTTCCAGCAATAATAGCATCTGTAGTAGTGTAAGGAATTCCATTAGACCAAGCGCTACCGTTCCAAGTGGTGGTGGTAGGGGTAAGAACAATGTCAACAGGCAATCCGTCTTTGGCTGCAATTGTTAAAGTAGTTGTCGAGGTACCCACAGCTGCAGATACTGAGCCTCCGCTAGAAGTATTCACATTCCATTTTCCATTAACTGTTAGAATAATTGAGGTGGCCTGGCTAGGGCCATAATTGGCTGCAAAATTCAAATCAGGATTGACAACAGATAGTGCTAAAAGATTTCCTGTTTGATTGGTCATGATTAGGCAAGGAACATTGTTACTCTGAATAGGAGTAGTGGTTCCATAAGTTCCAGCAGCAAAAAGAGAATACCCATACATCGTATTGTATTTTACAATATGTGCGGTAGCATCTTTTTGAATTACTTGATAAAATGCGGTTCCACTATTGGCCATAGTATTGCTAAAAGTGACCATATCTGTGGGAGTAGTTTTTGGAATAATTACGTATTCATAATTACCACTTGTAGGGGCAGTACCATGACTGATGTAAGCCGAAGCAAAGTTTCCAGTGGTAGTAGTTACACCACCGTTTTGGTTTGCTGAAGTCTGAGATTTTCGGTCAATTACGATTGAATTGCCACTTTTAATAAAATAACCCGTACCTACCGCATCAATCATCCAATGGTTAGAAGCGTTGCTTAAAGAGGTATTGCTGTAAGGAAATGTCGTTACGGCTGCATTGTCCACATTGATTGAAATGGTAGTGCTTGCCAAACTATTTTGGAACAAATTGGTAGCAATCAAACCGTTGGCACTCTTAATGTTACTTCCTAAACAAATGAGTTTTCCATCAAAACAAAACACCGATTTTTTGAATTTGAAACTAGTGTCGTGGGTAGAAGATAAAGCCGCTTGAGTGAAATCCATCCCAAACACACCGTAATTTCCTTCTATTTTTTGGTCAATATAGTACGTTCCTTTTGTTCCAAAGCGCAAGCTTGCTGCAAAATTGGAAAGTGTTGTTTCGTCTTGTCTTGCAACAGCAGCTTCTAAATTAGCATCTGATAAATGTTTAGTCGTTGCGCCTGGTGTTTTGTTCCAGTCCCAACCATCGATATCTAGCCCTGAATTGGTATGACCACCGGGATAGAGTATTTCTACGGCTCCATAACTTTGGTAACGTCCAAAACGGTTATTAGAACTATAAATTTCGGTCCCGTAAAAGTATTTGTTGAATCCCTTAATATCGGCTACCCAGTCCGACTGTCTGTAAGTGCCTAAATTGGTAAAATTAACTTGCCAAAACCCTGTTGGTGGTGTTTCAGTCCCATAAGAATAGTTGGTACCGTACACGTAATTGCTTGCTTTTAACAAATCGGCATCTGGGGGATTAGTTAGTCCCAAGTTGGTTAAAGCATTTTTAAAAGAAGGATTTACAAAAGGATTTCGCCCTGATAATGAATTCGGAATATGTCCTCCTTCAGAAACTACTCTAGCTAATAAAATCGATTTTTTTAAGATAGTGCGTGCAGTTGTATTGATAGCAAATGTTCCTTGACCTTGAGCTATGTAGCCTATTGCTTGTGCTAAGCTGTTAAAAGAAGGAAAAGAATACCCTGGATAATTAATGTTGTGATGGAAACCAGTAAAATCAACTTTCATTCCTTCTCCTTCTTCAGAATAGAGCGTCAAAAAATTTTCGATGTATTGTTTGAAGCCTTTTAAATATTGCACTTTTTCAGTATCTGTAGTTTTGTACAGACAGGCACCTAATCGAATGACAGTTCTTGTATTTCCGTCGTCCATATTGCTGTTGGAAGCATTTGGTGACCAAATCCCATCAACAGCGCTATACCATTCTACCATTTTTTGGGCTTGATCCCATAATCCAGCGGCAGTTAATTCGGCTTGCATTAAATGAATAGAGTAGGGAATGTTTCGGAAAGAATAACCCACGTGGTGTAATGTTTCCATTAAACTTCCATCAGCATAGCCTTGGTCCAATAAGTAGCGAACGGAGTTCAGAAAATAATCTTTGCTAGTTGCACTTGACGTATATTTATAATCACGAGCAAATACAAGTATAAAATTTTCCACTACTTGTAAGTTTTCGGTATCAGGGTTGTCTTTGCCAAACAAAGGTTGTCCTTTTACAATTCCATTAGTATAGGAAATGTTTGCCGTAGTATATTGATTAGTAGCTGTGGTTAAAGCAGTAGCGTTAGGTGCACTCCCTTTAATCATAGTATCGTATTGTAATTTTACAGCAGCCAAATCGGATAATTCAGTCGTGGTTGGAGTAGTTGCTGCAATTGTTTTGGGCAAGGCTTGGTACTTCATCATTTCCATCCAATGCAAATCCCCGGTAGAATTAGTAATAAACGGTAATTGATAATCCTTGGCGCGATCTTCAATACGATCAAAGGTAAAATCAATAAAATCAAAAAAGAAAGTACCACTACCTGTTGTTGGCGCTTTTATTTTTATAGTGGTAATATTCGTTGATGGGGAGGTACTAGTAGTAGACATTTCGGCATCATAGTCAGCAGTTGCAGCTCTCCAACCCGTATAATTTACTCCGAAAGAATAATAAAATTGTTTGTTGCTATTGTCATAAAACTCAATTTGTAATTGCCCTCCAGGTATTGCTGCGTTATTGTACACCCACATTCTAAAAAAGTGGAAGTAATATCCCAATACTTCAGAAGTAGTCAACCCGTGACTCTGTAAATTACTTATAGTGATTACGGCATTAGCAGACCAATCCCATTTGAGCGATTGATTCCCATGTTTATAGTGATCAGTTGAGGTACTCAAAGTTCCATTAGTTGTTGACCAGTAGGACGGAACTGTAGTCTCAAAAGATTCATCTTGTGAGTAGGATGTAAGAGGTACACCTAGTAGTACAATTAAAAATGCAAAATAATTTTTCAATGCGATTATTTTTTGATTGTTATTAACGTGTATAAACAAGTTGAATACTTATTTAACGCTGTTAAATTGACAAAAAGTGCTCGAGCACATTTATTTAACGCTGTGAAAATATAAAAAAAATGTGTTCGTGCACACTTTTTTGTAAAAAAAATTATAAATAGTAATTTATTTGTAGGATTTTTTTGTTTTTTGTAGAATTTTGAGAGGTTATTTTTGTGCTATAAAAAACTATTTTGCTAATACGTTGTATATTCAATAATGAAATAGGTGTTATGTAAACAAAAAAAGAGAATGAGGTTTAATTCCTATTCTCTTTTTTTCAATAAATAAAGTAAGACGCTTAAATCTTACTTTTATTTAGATTTTGGTAGGTTGCTGTAACCTGACGTTAATTGTATATCTACAGGTAATCCGTCTTTGCTTCCAATGGTAAGTGTTGTAACTCCATTAGCATTTGTTGCTGTTGCTGTACCGCCACTAAAAGAAGCAATAGTCCATATTCCATTGAGCGTTAATAGGATTGGAGTAGTTTGGCTAACCCCATTATTAGCGGCAAAATTTAAATCTGGATTTACAAAAGATAAGTCTAAATTGTCACCAGTTTGTTTGGTCATCACTAAACAAGGAGCACTATTGTTTTTAATAACAGTTGAAGTTCCATAATCTCCAGCACTGAAAAGCGAATAACCGTACATCGTGTTGTATTTTACAATGTGTGCGGTGGCATCTTTTTGGATGACTTGATAGAAAGCGTTCGATGCATTCGACATATTGGTACTCAAAGTAGTCATGTCAGCAGTAGTTGTTTGTGGGATGATTACATATTCGTAGCCCGCATTTATAGGAGCGGTACCATGACTGATATAAGCAGAGGCAAAATTACCGTTGGTACTAGTCCCTTTGCCTTTTTCATTTTGCGAAGTTTGACTTTTTCTGTCAATTAGTATTGAATTTCCACTTTTAATAAAATAACCGGTACCTGCAGCGTCAATTATCCAATGATTAGCAGTAGCACTCAAGGTATTCGTATAAGGAAAAGTAGCTACAACTGTGTCGTCAATAGTAATAGTAGATGAAGTAGTGTTTAGCTGATTTTGGAACAAATTAGTTGCAATCAATCCGTTATCACTATTGATGGTACTACCTAAACAAATGATTTTTCCGTCAAAGCAAAAAACGGATTTTTTGAATTTGAAACTAGTGTCATGAGTAGGGGATAAATTCGCTTGAGTGAAATCCATTCCAAATACACCATAATTGCCTTCTATTTTTGAATCAATGTAATAGGATTTTTTGGTTCCAAAGCGTAAACTGGCCGCAAAATTGGAATCGGTTTTCTCGTCTTGTCGGTCTTTTGTAGCCACTAAATCAGTATCGGACAAATGTTTGGTTGTTGCTCCAGGTGTTTTATTCCAATCCCAACCATTTATATTCAGTAGCGAATTAGCGTGTCCCCCTGGATAAAGAATTTCAATAGCTCCATAACTTTGGTATCTTCCATACCTATTGTCAGATTTGTAAATTTCAGTTCCCCAAAAGTATTTGTTGAATCCTTTAATGTCAGCTACCCAATTGGATTGTCTGTAAGTTCCCAAATTAGCAAAGTTAACCTGCCAAAATCCTGTTGGAGGTGTTTCATCTCCGTAAGAAGAGGTCTGCTTGTCTCCTGAAAAACTATAGTTGTATGCCTTTAATACACTTGAATCAATTGGATTTGTAAGTCCTAAATATTTTAATCCATAGTCAAATTTCGGATTTACATAAGGATTTCTGCCTGAAAGAGAATTAGGAATAGCTCCTCCTTCGGTAATTACTCGGGCTAGTAAAAGTGCTTTTTTTAAGATAGTGCGGGCATTAGTAGTAATTGCGAAAGTTCCTCCAGAAATGTATTCAACAGCTTGAGCCAAATTACTATAAGCTGGAAAGCTATAACCAGGAAAGTAAGTGTTATGATGAAAACCAGTAAAATCAATTTTCATTCCTTCTTCCTCTTTTGAATTTAAGGTAAAAAAGGTCTCGATATATTGTTTGAAGCCTTTTAAATACTGTACTCTTTCAGCAGCTGTATTTTTGTATAGGCATGCTCCTAATCTAGGGAGAGCCCTAGTATTTCCATCGTCCATATTGCTATTTGAAGCGTTTGGAGACCAAATCCCATCTATAGCACAATACCATTCTACCATTTTTTGAGCTTGATCCCATAGCCCAGCCGTAATCAATTCAGCTTGCATTAAATGAATAGCAGAGGGAACGTTCCTAAAAGTATATCCAATATGATGTGCTGATTCTACCAAGCTTCCGTCTGCATAACCTTGGTCAAGCAAATAGCGAATGGAGTTAAGAAAATAGTCTTTACTACTTGCAGTTGCGTTGTGTTTATAATCACGAGCAAAGGTAAGAATGTAATTTTCGACAACTTGAATATTTTCAGTAGCAGGATTGTCTTTACCAAACAGCGGTTTTCCTTTTATAATACGATTAGTATAGGTGATTTTTGCAGCATTGTATTGTGCAATCGCTTCTTTTACATCTTTTTTATTGGGAACATTCCCTTTAATCATAATGTCATATTTTTGTTTTACTACAGCTAAGTCCGCTAATTCAGCAGCAGTTGGAGTAGTCGCTTTAACCGTTTTAGGAAGTGATTGATAATGCATCATTTCTAACCAATGAGAGTCCTCGGAATTTGTAATAAAAGGCAATTGATAATCCTTAGCACGTCGATTCATTCGCTCTGCTGTGAAATCGATAAAATCAAAAAATAACGTACCACTTCCAGTAGCAGGCGCTTTTATTTTTAAGCTAGTGATATTTTTGGAGGTTTTATTTCCAGACATTTCATTTTTATAGTCTGCACTTGCTGCTCTCCAACCTGTAAAGTTTAAACCAAAAGAGTAGTAATACTGTTTTTTACCAGTATTGTCATACAATTCAATTTGTAATTCTCCAGTAGGAACTTTTGAAGCATTATACACCCACATTCTGAAAAAATGATAGGCATTATTTACAATTTGAGAAGGAGTTAGTCCATTACTTTGAAGATGATCAACAGTGATTACCGCATTACTATTCCATTCCCATTTTAGAGATTGATTTCCGTGTTTGTAATGATCTGTTGAGGTACTTAAAGTGCCATTAGTTGTTGTCCAATAAGTAGGAACTGCAGCTTCAAAAGATTCATCTTGTGAGTAGGCATTGAATTGCAAACCTAAAAATAGAATTACGATTATTAAGTAATATTTGTTTGACATGAAAATGTTTTTTTTTTTGATTTTTATTTTCAGCTAATAAATTATGGATTGAAATTTTGATTTAAAATTAGTACCAAACTAAAAAAAGAATGAGATTTTAAGCCCTCATTCTTTTACGTACAAATTCAATAAAAAACTACTAAAATATTTAAAACTATGTACTTATTATTAATATTTCCATCTTACAAAAGCTTCCATTGCTGCATAAGTAGAAAGCCCTAATTGTTTGTAAAGCATTGCTGTTTCTTTGTTTCTGTCTTCTGCTCTTTGCCAAAACTCACGCGCATCCGAACCTTGGAATACTACTCCATCTTTTTGAGATTGGTGTTTGAAAATCCCATGTCTTTTTTCCAATACTTGGTCAGGGCTCATTGGGACAGCCATTTCAATTTCATCAATTCCCCATTCTTGCCAAGCACCTCTATACAACCAAACCCAACAATCTTTCATGAAATCTTTTGATTTCAATCTCTTAACTGCTTCAAAAATAGCATCCAAACAAACTTTATGAGTTCCGTGTGGGTCAGCTAAATCACCTGCGGCGTATATTTGATGCGGTTTTATTTTTTCAATAAGATCGATTGTTAATTGAATATCTACTTCTCCTAAAGGTTTTTTCTCTATAGTTCCTGTTTCATAGAAAGGAAGTTCCATAAAATGAATTTGCTCATCTGGCAAACCAACGAAATAACTAGTTGCTCTTGCTTCTCCTTTTCGAATTAGTCCTTTTGTGTATCGAACTTCAGGAATATCTACTTCGCTATTTTTTTTGTTTTTAAGAAAGGCTGCAGTTTTTTCATAAATTTCATTGGCCTCATTATTTTTGATTCCAAATTTTTGATTGTAGTCACAAACAAATTTTGCAAAACGCAATGCTTCGTCATCAGCTACCGCGATATTTCCAGAGGTTTGATATGCTACATGTACCTCATGCCCTTGGTTTTGTAACCTCATAAAAGTACCTCCCATACTGATAATATCATCATCAGGATGCGGACTAAAAATAAGCACTCTTTTTTTGGCAGGTTCAGCTCTTTCAGGTCTTTTAGAATCGTCTGCATTCGGTTTCCCTCCAGGCCATCCGGTAATTGTATTTTGTAATTGATTGAATATTTTTATATTAATGTCATAGGCAGGTCCTGAATGGGCTAATAAATCACTCATTCCATTCTCAATATAATCGGCATCTGTAAGCATTAATACCGGTTTTTTGAGATGAAGGGCTAATCCTAACACCGCTTTTCGTATCAGTTGGTCTGTCCAAACTACTTTTTCAACTAGCCAAGGAGTATTAATACGGGTTAATTTAGACGAAGCTTCTTTATCTAAAACAAAAACAGCGTTATTGTGTTCTTGCAAAAAGGAAGCAGGTACTAAATTGGTTACAGGTCCTTCAACCGAAGTTTTAATGATATTTGATTTGCTTTCACCCCATGCCATTAAGATAACTTGTTTGGCTTCCATTATTTTTTTAACTCCTAAAGTAATTGCGGTTCTAGGAGTATTACTCAATCCTGAAAAATCACTACTTGCAGCCACTCTTGTAATATGGTCTAAAGCGACTAATCTTGTTTTAGAGTTTTGTAAAGAGCCCGACTCATTGAATCCGATATGACCATTCCCACCAATTCCTAAAATTTGTAAATCAATACCTCCTAAAGCTTCAATTTTAGCTTCATAATTAGCACAATAATCCGCTATTTCTTCTTTTGACAACGTTCCGTCAGGAATATGGTAGTTCTCAGGTAAAATATCTACTTGGTCTAGTAATAATTCTTTCATAAATCGCACGTAGCTATTTATAGAATCAGGTTGCATTGGATAATATTCATCCAAGTTAAATGTAATTACATTTTTAAAACTTAAACCTTCTTCTTTATGCATACGAACTAATTCGCTGTAAAGTCCTTTTGGAGAAGATCCAGTAGCTAAACCTAAAATGCAAGGCTCATTTTTTTCTTGTTTTAGTTTAATAAGCGCTGCTATTTCTTTTGCAACAGCGATGGATGCCGAAGTTGAATTTTCAAAGACAACAGTATTAATATTTTCAAATCGTTTTTCAAATCCTGTCGATTTATCGATAGTACTCTTTAACATATCTTATTACTTTATTTGTTTTATTTTTAATTTTTTGACCAACTTCTGTACTTATGTCCCTTTATTGCATAAAAAAGAATCATACAATAAGCAGGGAGTAACACTAAATAAGCAATTTGATTTCCACTTCTAGTCTTTTCAAAAGTAGTATGTGCTTGGCTAGTCATATTAATAGCATCTGCCAAAGCGCCATAAATCAATGGAAAAACCGCACCTCCCACAATTGCCATAATAAGCATTGCACCACCAATTTTGGTATAACCTCCTAAATCTTGTAATGACATTGGCCAAATGGCAGGCCAGCATAGTGCATTTGCAAGACCCAATAGTGCTACTAAAAGCAATACAACGGGTAGGGGAGGTATTCCAGGAAGAGATACGATTATATTTGGAGAAATAAACACGATAAACAGAATCAATATCATTCCTAGCAGTCCAGAGATTTTTAAGGCTAAAACTTGCGAGATATATTTAGGGATTAATGTGATTCCAAGAATGTAACCAATTACCATCGCAGTCATGGTAAAAGAGGTCAGTTTTAAATAGAAGTCTCCATTTTCTCCATAAACCCCTAGTTTTTTTCCGAAACTACCGATAGAATCTCCAGCTATCACTTCAGCGGCCATGTACAACATCAAAGTAATTACACCTAAAACTAATTGTGGACGTTGAGCTACATTTTTAATTTGTTGAAATATACTTAAATGTGATATATCATTGTCTTCATCTAAATTAATTTCAGGAAGAGGTGAAAATTTTACCAAGACCGCCAAAATAAGTATGATTAAACCCATATAAATATAGGGAGTTTGCAATTGTAAGGCTAACGAATCCAACGCAGCTGATTTAGCAGCACTATCAAGAATTGCAATTTTTTCGGCAGTATAGTCAGCCATATTTGACAGAACCAACGCGGTTAATGCTATTGGCGCAATGAATCCAGCAAACTTATTTGCTAAGCCTAAAATACTGATGCGTGCCGCTGCACTTTCACGTGGTCCAATCACTACTACATAAGGGTTAGCAGCAGTTTGTAAAATGGCTAAGCCTGTTCCCATAATGAATAGGGCACCTAAAAATAAACCAAAAGTTCTTGTCCCCGCAGCAGGATAAAATAGAAATGCGCCTAATGAAATTACGATTAGACCTAGTGATAAACCATTTTTATACCCTACTTTTTCAATTAACCAAGAAGAAGGAATTGCCATTACAAAATAAGCAATATAAAAAGCAAAGGTTACAAAATAAGCTTGAGATTCAGTAAGCTCACAAGCTAATTTAAAAAAAGGAATTAGGGGTCCGTTTAACCAAGTTACGAATCCAAAAATAAAAAACATACAGGTCAGAATAGCCATTGGAATCAAAGTGCTACTTTGCTCATTTTTAAGGGAACCTTTCATTTTTTTCATAATTTTTTAGTTGTGTTGTAGTTTGTGGTTTAGTGTAAGCGTTTTTTTTATGGTAATTTAATTATTTTATCATTACTAATTCATTTTCATAGAAACTAATAGTTTCTTCGAGAGCTTTTTCAATGGTGTATTTTGGTTGAAATCCTAATTGGTTAAATTTAGAAGGATTGGCAATTGAATGTTTAATGTCTCCAGGTCTTTCTTCTAAAAATTGGATTTTAGATTTAGAGTTGGTTATGTCTATAATCTTTGTGGCTAATTCCAGAATAGAGGTGCTATGTCCCAAGGCCACATTATATACTTCACTACCTGTTTTTGAAGCCAAAATATTTGCTTGTACTACATCTTTAACGTAGATGAAATCTCTTGTTTGAGAACCATCTCCATAAATAACTATGGGTTCGTTTTGAAGTGCTTTATTAATAAATATAGGTACTGCAGCTGCATAAGCTGATTGTGGGTTTTGGCGCGGTCCAAAAACATTAAAATAGCGTAAAGAAGTAGTGGGGATATTCCACTGATCGTGGTACATTTTTAAATAAAATTCGCCATCTAGTTTAGTAATTGCATACGGAGTCATTGGTTCAGGAGTCATAGTCTCTACCTTTGGCAAGATAGGATTGTTACCATAATTAGCTGCAGAAGAGGATAACACCACTTTGCAACCATTGTTTTTTCTTGCGGCCTCCAAGATGTTTATTGTCCCAATACTATTAATTTCGATACACTCTTGTATTTGAAGTAAAGATTCAGGTACGCTAACTAATGCTGCTAAATTAAAAACAGCAGTTGCATTTTTTACTAGGCTTTCAACCAAGTCCTTGTCTCTAATATCACCTTTCTCAAATTGTACATTCAATCCTTTAAGGTTGTTTTCAAATCCAGTTCTTAGACTATCTAAGACAATTACTTCATGTCCTTCTCCAGACAGGTATTCTGCAATATGGCTTCCAATAAAACCAGCTCCTCCAGTAATCACATATTTATTCATAGCTTCATTTCTTAAGTTTAGTGTCACTTTTGGAATTAGTTTTCATCCCAATTTAAAACTGGGTAATGTTTTTTTAGATAGGCTTTTACTTCAAGGATATCTTCTTTTGCAGTTAAATCTGGAACATGTTCAGAAAATGGAATTCCGATGGTGCAATTTGGATTCTCTTGAATTGCATTTAAGAGTACAGTAGGTAATTCTTTTTCATCTCTTTCTGGATGAACAGGGCAATTTTTTAAATAAGGGTACAATAAAGCTCCGTCAAATTTGAAAGCATTCATACTAACTCTTAATTTTCCTTCAGCATCTTTATAATCTTCAATACTATCAGCCGATGGTTTCTCTAAAATATCAAGTAATTGATTGTTAGTATCCAATCGAGCAATGGCGAACCTAGAAATTCGTTCTGCAGGAAATTCCATAGCATCCCTGTTGTAACTTATAAAGGCATTTGGGCTACTGGTCTCTCTAAGAGCAGATAGCGCACTAACAGAATATAAATTGTCGCTATTGCAAACAGAATATAATTGGTGTTGAAGTTCAGGATATTGCTCTACAGCTTGAAATAATGCATCAGCAGTTCCAAATGGCTTAACTCTACCTTCTGGAATATATTGAGTAGCAAAAGAAATGGTAAGGCCGTGAAAGTTATTGTCGGAATTTTTATCGCCGTAGAACTCTTTGAATAATTCTCCTTGTTCTCCAATAATGATATATATATTTTTATAACCCGCTTTCTTAGCATTTAATAAAAGATAATCTAATAAAGGTCTGCCGTTTGGACCAACACCAATTAATCCTTTACTTCTTTCATTAGCTTGAGCAATTTCTTCTTTGGTTAGATTATTTGTTAAAACTTCTTTCTTCATTCTGGAAGAAGCTCCTCCTGCTAAAATAATTAAATTGTTGTGCATAATTAAAATTTATTGTAGGTATTTGACCTGTTTAAAACACCTAATTTAGGTTGTTGTGTATGATGGAATCGTTAATTAAAAAAACAATTATTGTTTTATTGTGAGTCAATCTGTTCAATCTATTTGTAGATTGCTAAATGTTAAAAATCAATCACTTGTAAATGTTTTTTTGTAAAAAGAATGATTTTATGGTTGCGAAACTATATATTTAATTTTAATTAAACAAGGAAAATTAAAAAAAATGTGCTCGAGCACATAAAATAATAAATTTATTGTTATATTTGAAAAATAAAGCGGTATTAAATAGAGGGTGTGTGATGAATAATTAACATTGTGCATCAAGTCAAAGTACCAAAATTTGCTATTATAAAAGTTTTTATACATTTGTCGTTATGACTGAAAAATATACAATTAAAGATATTGCTAAGCTTGCAGGAGTTTCTAAAGGTACTGTTGATAGGGTTTTGCATAACAGAGGAAAGGTTTCTCAGAAAGCTTTAGATAAAGTGAATGAGGTATTGGATAAGATTGATTATGAGCCAAATCTTATCGCTAGAAATTTGAAGAACAATAAAATTTATCGCATTGTTGCAATAATTCCAGATCCTAGTATTGACCCGTATTGGCAACCTTGTGTTAGCGGATTAGAACAAGCCATAAAGGAGTTTAGAGCATTTAGTGTCTCAATAAAAATATTTTATTTCAATCCTGAAAGTAAATCTTCTTTTTTAAGTGTTAATAAAGAAGTCATAAAGAGTTCTCCTGATGCAATTCTTTTGGCGCCATTGTTTTATAAAGAAACTTTAAATGTAGTTAAGGAATATAACGATTTGGGAGTCCTTGTAAGTACGATTAATAATCAAGTGCAATCTGAATTTATTAAAAATTTCGTGAGTCAAGATTTGTTTAAGAGTGGTAGAGTAGTTGCAAAACTATTTGACTTATTGTATGGCAAAGGACAAATTGCGATTGTGCATATTGATGAATCGTACAAGAATGCGACTCACATGCAAGAAAAAGAGTCAGGATTTCGAAATTACTTTTCTGAAAAAAAGGAATGTGATTATGAAATTGTCACCTTGAATTTAAAGAATCCTAATTATGAAGCTAATTTTTTTAATTTCATAAAAGGCAATCCAAATCTGTCCGGTATTTTTGTGACTACCTCAAAAGCCTATCAAGTGGCAAAAATGATTAAAGAAACACAATCAAGTAAAAAAATAGGGGTTATAGGATATGACTTAATTGATAAGAATGTATCCTATTTGAATGAAGGTGTAATTGACTTTCTGATTCATCAGAATCCTAAAAATCAAGCCTATATAGGGATAACGTGTTTGGTTGAATATTTTCTTTTTAATAAAGAAATTCCAAATGCTACTCTTTTGCCTATTGAAATAATTAATACTGAAAATGCTAATTATTACCTGACTTAGAGAATAATTAATCTTAAATTTATAGTTCACCTTATAGAATCGGAATTAGTTATGCTGCGATGCATCTCATCATCGTTTGCAATGATGTTTTTTGTACGATTGTAGTCTTGTGTAATTAGTACAATTGTATCGGTTAAAGCCGAGACTTTAAAAATCAATTAAAACAGAATTTAATTTTTTATAATTGGTTTTTCTTTTAAAAATGTGTTCGAGCACATTTTTCTTGTTTTTTCTTGTTTTGTATTAATTTAATGGCTACTATTGTGAAAAAATTAGATTGTAGTTGTGATCAAAAATCGATTTTAAAGCTCTGATTTATTAGATTTTATGACCGATTTTTGTGTCAATTATTTCATAATTTTTCCTTGGTTCAATTATAAAATTGTAAACAACAACTGATTTATTGGAATCAATAAAAAGGGTTTGTGATTAGTTGATAGGATGTTAAATAACCAGAGTAACAGTGGTTATGAATTAGAATATAAAGAAGAAAATAAATTAATATGATTACAGAAAATAACAATTTGAAAGTTTCTACTCCGGGGAGGATTTGTTTATTTGGAGAGCACCAAGATTATTTAGGGCTTCCAATTATCGCTGCGGGTATTTCTCGTAGAGTTACCATTACAGGAGCGAGAAGAGATGACAAACTAGTCACTATTTATATGCCGGATATTGATGATAAAGATACGTTTGAAATTACAGATGAGATCAAATATGTTAAACCTCGTGACTACTTCAGGAGTGTTGTCAATGTATTGCAACGTGAAGGATACCGTTTTTCGTCAGGATTTGACTTGACTATTAAAGGAGATATTCCTATTAACTCAGGAACATCAAGTTCTTCTGCTTTAATAGTTACTTGGGTGAATTTTCTAATTCAAATGGCAGATAACTATCAGCCTGTATCGCAACAAATTATAGGCGAATTGGCGTATCAAGCTGAGGTATTGGAATTTGGAGAGCCTGGAGGGATGATGGACCAATATTCTACAGCTTTAGGGAATATTATTTATATGGAATCAGAGCCTCAAATAAGTATTAATTCGTATAGTCCTGCTTTAGGAACTTTTGTGTTGGGAGATTCGAAAGAGCCTAAAGATACTATCAATATTTTAAAACATGTAAAGTTTGGCATGTTGGATATATTAAAGAAAATCGGCGATTTTGACCCAGAATTTGATTTAAAAACATCTCCAAAAGACTCTGTACAAAACTATGTCTCACTATTGACCGATGACGAACTACTCTTATTAGCAGGAAACCTCTCTGATCGAGATGTTCTTCTTGAAGCAAAAGAAATGTTCGAAAAAGGAGCAATTGATGATGTGAGATTTGGAGAGTTGTTAACAATTCATCAAAATAGTTTGAGAGACGCTAAAAAAGTGTCTACACCTAAAATTAATAGAATGATTGACGCCTCATTAAAGGCAGGTGCATTAGGCGCAAAAATAAATGGTTCTGGAGGTGGCGGATGCATGTTTGCGTATGCTCCAAAAAATCCTGAATTGGTTGCTGAAGCTATTGAGAAAGAAGGAGGTATAGCGTATATTATTACTATTGGTGACGGAACTAAAGTTGATAGATAAAAACAATTATAACACAGAATAAAAATAAAAATTTAGAATGACTTTAATTAAATCGATATCTGGAATAAGAGGTACAATTGGGGGAGCAGTAGAAGACTCTTTTACACCTAATGATATTGTAAAATTTGTAGCTGCATTTGGTTATTGGCTAAAAAAAAGAGATGCACATAAAAAAAAGATTGTAATAGGAAGAGATGCAAGACTCTCAGGTGAAATAGTCTCTAAAATAGTAAGTGCTACATTACAATCATTAGGGTTAGATGTTGTCGATTTAGAATTATCCACAACTCCTACTGTAGAAATGGCGGTAGTTGCAGAAAATGCTTTAGGAGGAATTATTCTAACAGCAAGCCATAATCCTAAAGAATGGAATGCATTAAAATTATTAAATTACAAAGGCGAGTTTGTCAACGGAAATGATGTTGCCGAGATTTTAGATTGGGCTGATAATGGGAAGTATGAATATGTTGGAGTAGATGAGTTAGGAAATTATTCGGTGAAAAATGATTACATCACGTATCATATCGATCAAATTAAAGCATTGCCATTAGTAAATACTGAAGCAATAAGAGAAAGAAAGTTTAAAGTTGCTGTAGATGCCGTAAATTCAACAGGTGGAATTGCCGTGCCAATGCTTCTTAAAAGTTTAGGAGTTGAAACCATAGCGCTTTTAAATTGTACTCCTGACGGAAAATTTGCTCATAATCCGGAACCGCTAACAGAAAATTTAACGGAATTACAGGGAATGATGCTCGAACAAAAATTTGATATTGGGATTGCAGTTGACCCTGATGTGGATAGGTTAGTATTAATGTGTGAAAATGGAACACCTTTTAATGAAGAATATACTCTTGTAGCTGTTGCTGACTACATTTTGTCAAACACTATTGGAAATACAGTGTCTAACTTATCTTCTACTAAAGCACTTAAAGATGTTGCTCAATCAAAAGGAGGAAATTATTATGCTTCTGCTGTTGGTGAGGTGAATGTTGTAGAAAAAATGAAAGAAGTGAATGCAGTAATTGGTGGTGAAGGAAATGGGGGTATAATTTATCCAGATTTACATTATGGAAGAGATGCATTGGTGGGAATTGCATTAATGCTAAGCAGTTTGGCAGTAAATAAAACAACGTTATCTGCTTTAAAAAGCAATTATCCTCAATATTATATGTACAAGCATAAAATAGAATTAAGTCCCAAAATGACCTTGACAGCTATTTTAGAAAAAATGAAGCAGTTGTATTCTCAATCTACTATTATCACGATTGACGGTATAAAAATTGAAATGGAAGAGGATTGTTGGGTACATTTAAGAGCTTCAAATACAGAACCTATTTTAAGAATATATTCTGAGGCTAAAACGTATGAAAAAGCCAAAGCGATAGCACTTCAAGTTTGCGCTCAAATTTAACGATGGAAGTTTCGTAAAAAGGGTCTCGTTTGAATTCTCTTAATAAAATACAGTAATAATCAAATTGTCTCATCTAAATTAATTTGTATGCAACCTAAATTGAAGTGTTATTTTGTACTATTTTTTCTTCTTTGTAGTATTGGTATGATTGCACAACAAAAAATAAAGCAACAGCCTAACATAATAATTATTTTATCAGACGATGCTGGATATGCTGATTTTAGTTTTCAAAGTAATCGTTTAATTCCAACTCCCAATATTGATAG
The DNA here is from genome assembly GCF_024642105.1 of Flavobacterium sp. Taxonomy (GTDB): domain Bacteria; phylum Bacteroidota; class Bacteroidia; order Flavobacteriales; family Flavobacteriaceae; genus Flavobacterium. The sequence goes on along the minus strand of NZ_JAHEBT010000002.1, from coordinate 4,553 downwards.
AATAGCAAATGAAGGGGTGAAATTTACAAATGCCTATGTTACAGGATCTGTTTGCGCTCCTTCTAGAGCAGGAATGCTAACAGGGATAAATCAAGCTTGTTTTGGGAATGTGTATAATTTTATTAAAAATAGAAAATACAGTATAAAAGAAACAGAATACGGAATTCCAGAAAATGTAAAACTAGTAGGAGAATACTTGGCTCCTCTGGGATATAAAAGTGGAATAGTAGGGAAGTGGCATGAAGGATTTTCAGGACCGTTTCTGCCTAACAAAAGAGGGTTCGATTATTTTTGGGGATTTCTCTGGGGTAGTAGCAAATATTTTTCTGGTCAGGCCAATGAAGTACAAGAAAACGGCAAGCCTGTCCCAGCAGATAGCATTCCTTATATGACAGATGCGATAGCTGATAAAGCTCAAGCGTTTATTGAATCCAACAAAAACAATCCATTCTTTTTGTATGTTTCGTTTAATGCGGTTCATGTCCCTCAAGAGGCTAAACCTAAAGACATGGACAAATTTAAGGGCAAGTTTGACGATAAAATAAGAGTGTTGAATGCGGCAATGACAAATTCGTTAGACGAAAATGTTGGAAAAATTCTGGATAAGTTAGAAAAGTTACATCTAGCAGATAATACCATTGTCATTTTTACAAATGATAATGGGGGTGAAAAATCGCATATTCATGCCGATAATTTTCCTTTAAGAGGAATGAAAAGTGATGCTTATGAAGGAGGAATAAGAGTTCCTATGGCTATAAGATGGAAGGGACAAATTAAACCCAACTCTGTTTGTAATCGAATTGTTAGTACGTTGGATTTCGTACCTACTTTTATTGATGCGGCTGGGGGTAATTTTAGAAAAAACCAACAATTACAAGGACAGAATATAATGGACATATTAAGTATCTCTGATAAAACAGTTGATAATAGAACCTTGTATTGGTGTCTTGCTAAGGATAAAGGAGCTATTCGAAGCGGAGATTGGAAGTTAGTTTGCTTGCCAAATAAAACACCAGAGTTGTATAATGTGAAAAATGATATTGGGGAAGAAAAAAACGTATATTCTATTCATTTAGATAAAGCTAACGAATTGTTTAATAATTACAAAAAATGGAAAGATTCGTTGCCTCCTTTGACTTATTACCCTATAGGAGCAGAGGCGTCAGAATAGAAATTGAGGATTGTATTTTAAAATGTATTTAATAAAAAACCTGTAATTATGATTACAGGTTTTTTTTATAATTAGATAGTCTTAGAGTAAAATAAATATCTTGTTTTTAAAAAACATAAAAAAAAACTCCTTAATTTCTTAAGGAGTTTTAGTGTTGTGGGCAATATAGATTTAAAATCGAACCAACTTATTGATTTTCTGAAGGTTATGGGTTCGATATAAAATAAAAAATGACCTTAAAACTGAATTTAAGGTCATTGGTACGACTGTGGGCAATATAGATTTAAAATCGAACCAACTTATTGATTTTCTGAAGGTTATGGGTTCGATATAAAATAAAAAATGACCTTAAAACTGAATTTAAGGTCATTGGTTCAACTTGTGAGCGCTATAGATTTAAAATAAATACAACTTGTTGATTTTATGATGATTACAGGTTCGATATAAAACGATTTCCAATTTATGGTAATGGGTAATTTATCAATATTAGTGATGGCTTAAAATGATTAAGCTATTATTTTGATAATCAATACTTAAGTAAAATTTTTTTACAAAAGGAGAGGCTGTATGTCTCTCCTTTTGTATATTTAATATCTCTTAAATCTTCTAAAATGGCTTTTTATCAGTCCTCGTGTATCAAATCTTGCGAAACCGCTGTTAACTGTTGTTTTTAGTTTAAGTGTAGAAACCAATCACAAATTTCTTCCAAACCATTTCTATATTTTAGTCTCTCAATGGACATTTTTTCTACCGCTATTGTATTTAGATGCTTTTTACACTTTGATTCCTTTTTCTTTTGTTCCTCGTCAGATAATTCTTCCCATTGTCTACCATTACTAGTAGCTTGAAGCGTTTGAGCTACAATTTTAGGAACGTCCATTTCATCCGTAATTTCAGGCAAAGTAATTATTAAACCATTTAATGCGTAAGATTCCTCAATAGCTTCTTTTGTCAAGTAATTTTCGAGTTCTGTTTTTGTTGTATTAAATCCTTTTTTATTCTGTTGTTGATTAATTTTACCTACATATTCTCGATACTCAGGAATGTCATTATCGTAGATATGTATTTCAGGTTTACCTAAACCATCAAGATATTTATTATCTATGTAGAACTTAAGACAAGAACCACCTGAAATCACAATTGCAATGTCTTGTCTCTCGTCTAGAGGTATAATATTGTTATTATGCGCATTCAATATTTTACTATACCTTTTTAAAGCATTGACATCATGATTTCCTTCAACAAAAAGAAGTTTTAAAATTTTATCTGCTGGATTTGGAAGTACACCAAGTGTTTCGATAACTCGATTAATTGTTTCCTCGTTTAATTTCTGATTTTCAAAATTAATTCCGTACTCAATAGTATTCACCTTTTCTTCTTCTTTATGAATGTATATTAAAGATTCTATTGGGATTTCTCGCACAAGATTGGCGCTATGAGTAGTAAACATTACTTGAATGTTTGCTCTCTCACTAAGATTTATTAAAGAATTGATTAATATTTTTTGATGATTTGGATGTTGGGCTGTTTCTGGTTCCTCAATAGCATAAATAATTGAGGGTGCGGAATTCTCAAATTTCTTTTTTTCTGCTTGAGCTTGAAAGAAACTTAGAAGAACGAGTCTTTTAACTCCACTACCTCTTTTATTTAATGGAACATTATTTTCATTTAAAAGTGTTAAATCAAAAATTTTGTCCCAGCTCGGAAGTTTACTAAAATCAGACTTCATTTTTTCCGCGAGACTTACGTCAATTTTTTTAAGTTTTTCAAGTGTTTGCTCAGCGACGATTGTTGATTTTGCTTTAATTTCCTCTTCTATTTTATCTAATAACGTTTTGATTTCGGGAATAGCAAGCGTTTCTTTTATTGCCTGATTCATAGGATCCTGAACATCTTTGTCTTTGTCATTAATAGTTTTGTCTACTTTGAATAAAGTAAAAATTGGGAGAAAATCTTTTAGTTTAGACCAGACTGCTTTTAAATTATTCTCTGTGTCTAAACTCCCTTCCACTTTTAGCTCTATTAATCCTTTTGGACTTCCTAAATGAAGTTTAATTGCTTTTCTTATTGGTGGATTTTTTGTTTTGTTTATGCCAGCTAAATCAACATTTAGTTCTGTTGCCAAAGACTTGAGCGGTGAGTTTTTTAAAGTCAATATATTGACTAGTTTTTCATGAGTTTCGTGGTTAGCAATTATAAACGTTGATTTAGTAATTGTACCTCCAATTTTAAAACCCTTTTTTATCTCGAGTAATCCGTTTTGATTTAATAATGACTCTTCTTGTAGGGATGTCTCAACGCTTGAGTCAAGTATTATTTTTTCCTTGAAATCATCAAATAAACATGTCATTTCTATAACATCATCTTCAGCATTAACCGATAAATCTGTTTTTTCAATACCATCATTGAAGAAAATGTTCAATGCCTCAAGAATAGTAGATTTACCAATGTCGTTTTTACCAATTACACAATTGAGGTCTCCAAGAATGATGTTTATTTCATCTTTGTAAATTCGAAAATTTCGAAGTTTGATACTGACTAATTTCATATTAATGTTGGTTTAAAATAGGTAGTTAACATCCAAATATACGCATTGCGTCAATCTAAGATTGAAAGTATGGATACATCGTGTTTATCACTAATGCTTTATTTTATAATAATTTACTTTTCCAAATTTGAAATTAATTTTCGGATAAATTTTACGGTTTTTTTAAGATTTATATTACGGTTTTGTTTTTGTGGCAAGAACAATGACAATGTGTTTGATTTTGTCTTTTAATCTATTTGAAAAAATCAAGATAATTGAGTTCTAAAATGTCGAGTAATTGGAAAAATACATCTAAGGTTAGTTTAGCATTGCCACGTTCAATTTTAGCATAATAACTTTGAGTTAAGTTTAATCTTGTGGCAATAAATTCCTGAGTGTGGTTTCTTTCGATTCTTGCTAATCGAATTGATTTTAAGACGTTTGGTACCCTGCTTTATTACAAATTAGTTATCATCAGTTTCATTGAGGGGGGTACAATTTTATAAAAAAAATAGAATTAAAACCTAATTCATTTTCATTTAGTCTTATTTGGAATTATTTAGCTTTAATGTGAATTGGATATTAATTTTTTGTTTTTGAAATTTGTAAAGCATGTACATACGAGGTATTTATTTCAGTTTTAAAATGTGAGATAAATCAGAAAACATCATGTGTTTCAGGAGTACCCAAATCGTTCTTATTCCACCCAACTTTTTATACCTATGAAAAATTACCCTCTTTCAAAACCTAGTTCGTACGATTTAAATTTTCGCTAATAATTTCTATTAGAACCGTAAAGAAATTTTTAAAAAACCGTAAAATTTATCCGAAAATATTTTCAAAATTGCTTAATTG
>NZ_JAHEBT010000055.1 GCF_024642105.1 Flavobacterium sp. | reverse complement strand
GAACCCGCGTTAGGGATAGCAGCGAAAAGCCCACAGCATGTGAAGCATAGCGCAACAGCGAGGACTTGTAGCGAATAGCCCGACCTGTCTTGGCGAGGTCACGAAGCCAACAGGAAACGCCATAAAATCATATCCCTTTGAATTATTTATTCTACAATACGTTGTAAATCAGATATTTATTTTATATATTTATATTCATCAATTACCAGAGACTCCTACTCTCTTCATTTAATCCCCAAGCCGAAAATTTTTCAATTGAAAAAGCAGATTGCAATAGCAATAAGCTTTTAAGTTATTGTTTTTAATTTTAAATGGTGAAAAATGGGGAATTACAAATACATTCTATTCTTTAATGAAATCGGAATAAGCGCTATTAGTGAAGTAGGCGGAAAAAATGCTTCGCTTGGTGAAATGTACAACCAACTCAATCCTATTGGGATTCAAATTCCGAATGGATTTGCGATTACCGCTGAAGGATATCGGCTATTTCGAAAAGAAAATCAGTTAGAAAAGGTACTGAATGATTTATTTCAATCTTTAGATACGGAGCATTTTGCTAACCTGTCCTATATAGGAACAACTGCACGGGAACGAATTCTTTCTGCCCGAATACCTCAGATTATTGAATCCGAAATCAAGAAAGCATATCGCGCTTTGAGCCAACAATGCGGATTTACTTCGCTTAATGTAGCTGTGAGGAGTAGCGCTACATCGGAAGATTTACCCTCAGCTAGTTTTGCAGGACAAATGCAATCTTTTTTGAATATTTCTGGAGAAGAGCAATTGATTGATGCCGTACATCATTGTTTTGTGTCTTTGTTTACAGATCGCGCTATTAAATACCGTTATGATATGGGATTTCAGGATTTGGATATTGCCATTTCTGTGGGAGTACAACAAATGGTGCGAAGCGACCAATCGGCTTCGGGAGTTGCTTTTACTATTGACCCTGATACTGGGTTTGAGAATACTATTATTATAAATGGAATTTGGGGACTCGGCGAAAACATTGTCCAAGGCACTGTTACACCAGACGAGTGGATGGTTTTCAAACCTACATTGGAAAACGAAAAATGGAATCCTATCCTAAAAAAACATTGTGGTAAAAAAGAGTTTACTATGATTTACAATGAAAAAGAAATTTCAGCCACCAATACTATTATCAACACAACCACCTCTTTAGAAAATCAAAATCAGTTTTCATTGAGTGACACTGAAGTCATTCAGCTCGCTCGTTGGTGCTACTCCATTGAGAAGCATTACAAAAAAGCGATGGACATTGAGTGGGCAAAAGACGGCACCAACAACCAACTCTATATTGTACAAGCACGCCCAGAGACAATCCATAACAAACCCAATACACAGGTTAGAAAAATGTACACCTTACTTGAAAAAGGGAGTGTTTTATGCAAAGGAATTGCTCTAGGAGATAAAATCACCTCGGGTAAGGCACGTATTATAAACAATGCTCAAGAAGGCTACTTGGTACAAGAAGGAGAAATCATTGTAACTGATTTAACCAATCCCGATTGGGATCCAATTATGAAAAAAGCAGCTGCTATAGTGACCAATAAAGGAGGACGCACTAGCCATGCCGCAATTGTCGCAAGAGAATTAGACATAGTAGCCGTTGTGGGTTGTGGAGATGCCACAGCTACAATAAAAAACGGACAAGAAATTACAGTATCCTGTGCCGAAGGAAAAGAAGGAGTCATTTATAACGGCACATTGCGTTGGAAAACGACGGAACAAGACTTTAGTCGGTTGAAATTACCTGAAACAGCCCCCATGCTCATTCTAGCAGATCCTGAAAAAGCCTTTGAATTAAGCCGTTATCCAAATCAAGGCGTGGGTTTGATGCGAATGGAGTTTGTTATTTCGAATACCATAAAGATACATCCGCTGGCTTTATGCGAACCAGAAAAAATTACTAATCAAGATACGATTGCTCAAATAGCAGCACTAACCAAAGGCTACGCTGACCCAAAAGACTATTTTGTAACACAACTAGCCGAAGCTGTAGCTACTGTAGCCTGTGCCTTTTATCCAAAGGAGGTAATTGTACGAATGAGTGATTTTAAAAGTAATGAATATGCCAACCTCATCGGAGGCAGCTATTTTGAGCCTGACGAAGAAAATCCGATGATTGGCTTTAGAGGAGCTTCTCGATATTACAGTAATTTTTACCGAAAAGGTTTTGCGTTAGAAAGTCAAGCCATGAAAAAAGTACGGGATGAAATGGGACTTACTAATGTGAAGTTAATGATTCCGTTTTGCCGAACTGTTGAAGAAGGAGAAAATGTCCTTACTGAAATGGCTAAAAATGGATTAGTTCAAGGCGTCAATGGATTACAAGTATATGTTATGATTGAAATACCCAGCAATGTCCTTTTGGCAGATGAATTTGCGAAACTCTTTGATGGATTTTCAATTGGTTCCAACGATCTAACGCAACTCACATTAGGGCTAGACCGAGATTCTTCCCTAGTGAGTTATTTATTTGACGAAGAAAACCCCGCGGTACAATCCTTAATTAAAGAAACGATTCGGGTAGCTAAGCGATTTGAAATAAAAGTTGGTTTATGCGGTCAAGCACCGAGTGACCTCCCCCACTTTGCTCAATTTTTGGTTGCAAAAGGTATTGATAGTATTTCATTTACTCCAGACGCATTAGTAAAAGGCATTGAAAATATTTTGGAAGCAGAGAAAAAATTAAAAAAAATCACATCTAAAACTATCTAAATTATGGAAACACCATTCAAAAACAAAGTAGCACTTATAACAGGCGGAACTTCTGGAATTGGTAAAGCAACTGCAATTGCTTTTGCGAAAAAAGGGGCAAAAGTGGTGGTTGTAGATAAAAACGAAAATTTGGAAGCTCTATCTGCCATCAAAAAAATAGCAGAAAAAATGCTATTTATTCAATGTGATGTTTCCAATTCGACAGAAGTCAAATTAATGATTGAAAAAACAATTGCCACATTTGGACGGCTGGACTATGCTTTTAACAACGCAGGCATTGAAGGCCGAGTAGCCATTACCGCAGCTTGTTCTGAAGAAAACTGGGACAATACATTAAATATCAACTTAAAAGGAATTTGGCTTTGTATGAAATACGAAATTCCCGAAATGCTAAAACACCATAAAGGAGTAATTATTAATTGTGCTTCTGTCGCTGGATTAGTGGGATTTTATGGTTCTCCTGCTTATGTAGCTTCTAAACACGGCGTAATTGGCTTAACCAAAACGGCTGCTTTAGAATATGCCAAAGAAGGCATTAGAATAAATGCCGTTTGCCCTGGAATTATTGATACACCAATGATTGACCGAGTAACCAAAAACAACAAAGAAACCGAAAAACAATTTGCAAAAATGGAACCTGTAGGGAGATTTGGTTCTCCCGAAGAAATTGCCAATGCAGTAATTTGGATGTGTTCAGACGAAGCTTCATTTGTAACAGGACATCCAATGGTTATTGATGGTGGTTTTGTGGCTCAATAAAATTATGTAATTTTAAGTTTTATAACTGTCAATCCAAATACATGTTTGAATCCGAAAAAAATAATCTCCCTTTCAAGTCGGTCCAACTCGTGCATAGTGGGGACGATTATTTTTCTAGATTAGAACGAATTATTAATGATGCCGTTACCGAAATCCATATCCAGACGTATATTTTTGACAATGATGCAACAGGCAAACGCATTCTTTTGGCTTTAAAAGAGGCACTAAAGCGGCAAGTTAAAGTGTATCTTTTATTGGATGGCTTTGGCTCCCTTTCTTTTCCAAATGAAATTAGCAAGGAATTCCGACAAGCTGGAGGACATATCCGTTTTTTTTCTCCCTTATTTTCTGCCAGCTCTTTTTACATCGGAAGGAGACTGCATAAAAAAGTAGTGGTAGCTGATGGCAAAGTAGCTCTAATAGGCGGAATTAATATTGCTAACCGATATCACGGCACTTCAAACACAAAACCGTGGTTGGATTTTGCTATCGAAATCAACAGCTCGATTGCAAAAGATATTCAATCCCATTGCAAAGCGAATTACAGCAAAAAGAAAAGTGCCTTACGCAAAACAATACTACCCACCTTTGAAGCCGAAGAAAAAGTAATGATACAAATTCTTCAAAATGATTGGTTGAATAGAAAGAGTGAAATTTCAGAAGCCTACATTCAAGCAGTTAGTGAAGCTAAAGAAAAAGTGATTATAGTAGGAAGTTATTTTCTTCCTGGTCGAAAATTAACCAATGCATTATTAGAAGCTTCAAAAAGCAAGGTAAAAATCCAATTAATTCTTTCAGGGGTTTCTGATTTGCCAATGACCCGCAGGGCTAGTTGCTATCTGTATTCCAAATTATTGGAACACAACATTGAATTGTACGAATGGAACCAATCGGTCTTACACGGAAAAGCGATGGTAGTTGATGGTTCTTGGTCTACAATTGGTTCTTTTAATCTCAACAACTTAAGTTCTTATGCTAGCATTGAAATGAATGTTGGAATTGAATCTCCTGCATTTGCCACCCTTTTTGAAGAAGAATTGCAACAGATTCTTTTGCAATGCCAAAAAATAACCTCTGAATCATTTCAAACGAGAAATACGATTAGTTCTAAAATCAGTAATGCTCTATCCTATTATATAACAAGAGGTATCGAAATTATTGTAACCTATCTTCCTTACAAAAGGTTCAATCATTCTTAACTATTATATTTTTTCGACAAACTACCTAAAAATCCGATACAAAATAATCTAACTTGCTGATAATCAATAATTAATAATTGTATATTTGAGAAGTCATTTCTTACTAAAATTAATTCATTGATGTATGAAGACCCTTTCTAAAATACTAGATCTTATCACTATTTTATTAATTGAGATTGGCGAACTCTCTTTTTTTGGATGGCGTTTCTTTAAAGAGAGTTTCAAGCGCCCATTTGAATTCAAAGAATTTATAAAACAGTGTTTTTACATGGGTAATCGTTCTTTATTATTAGTGGCAGTAACAGGCTTTATTATTGGTTTAGTTTTTACGCTACAATCAAGACCAACATTACAAGAATTTGGAGCGGTCTCTTGGATGCCGTCTATGGTGAGCATATCAATAATTAGAGAGATTGGCCCCATCATTACAGCATTAATTTGTGCAGGTCGAATTGGCTCTGGGATTGGTGCTGAATTAGGTTCGATGCGTGTAACTGAACAAATTGATGCGATGGAAGTCTCAGGGACTAACCCTTTCAAATATCTAGTGGTTACGAGAATTATGGCTACTATTTTTATGTTACCCATTCTAGTAATCTTTGGAGATGCAATTGCTATTTATGGTTCTTATTTAGTGGAAAATATAAAAGGAAATGTTTCTTTTTTACTGTATTACAATCAGGTTTTCGATTCGTTAGAATTTAGCGATTTGATTCCTGCTACTATAAAAACATTTTTTTTTGGCTTTGCCATAGGATTAGTAGGTTGTTTTAAAGGATATTATTGTAAAAAAGGAACCGCAGGTGTAGGTCTCGCTGCCAATTCAGCAGTAGTTTTTACTTCGATGTTACTATTTGTAATTGATTTTGTAGCTGTTTTTGTTACTGATATTTTTTATGATTTATAAATTATGACCAATACCAATCCTATCATCGAAATTAAAAACTTGAAAAAAAGTTATGGTTCAAATTGCGTTTTGAACGACTTTAATATGATTTTGAACGAGGGAGAAAATTTAGTCATAATGGGAAAATCTGGCTCAGGGAAATCCGTAATGATAAAATGCTTGATTGGATTGGAAGAAGCCGATAGTGGAACGATTACTATAATGGGACAGGAAATAAGCAAACTAACCCAAGAAAAATTAGACGAACTAAGAACCGAAGTTGGTTTTCTTTTTCAAGGAAGTGCTTTGTATGATTCGATGACTGTTAGAGAAAATTTAGAATTCCCTTTGAGGCGTCACACTAAAAAATTTGGATACATTAAGAACACAAGCCCACTAGTTATGGAGGCTTTGAACAATGTAGGATTAGGCCATACAATAGATTTAATGCCCGAAGAATTATCAGGAGGAATGAAACGAAGAGTAGCCTTGGCAAGAACATTAATTCTACAGCCCAAAATTATTCTTTATGACGAACCCACAACAGGATTAGACCCTATTACAGCTAAAGAAATTTTATTATTAATGAAATCCATTCAAGAAAAATACAATACCTCAGCCATTATCATTACACACGATGTGGATTGTGCTAGAGTAATTTCGAACAGAATGATATTATTGGTTGATGGAATTAATTATGCCGAAGGAACCTTTGAGGAGTTATCCGAGTCAAGCGATACTAAAATACAAGCCTTTTTTAAATAAAAACAAAAAATGGAAAAAACAACAGGACAAAAAATACAGTTAGGACTATTTGTCATTATAGGCTTATTACTTTTTGTTTTAGCAGTTTATTTTATTGGCGATAAGCAAAAAATGTTTGGAAAAACAAATCACTTAACCTGTGTATTCAATAATGTCAACGGATTACAATTAGGGAATAATGTTCGGTATTCTGGAGTCAATGTAGGAACTGTTCGCTCCATTGAAATGATTAGCGACACTGTTATAAAAGTAGATATGATTATTGACAAACGTATTTTTAGCTACATCAAAAAAAACGCTATAGCCACAATTGGCTCCGATGGATTAGTAGGTAATCGAATTATCAATATCCTACCTAGAAAAGGGGATTCGCCTTCCGTTCAAGCTGGAGAGGCAATTAAATCAATCAACAAAGTCAATACAGACGATATGCTAAACACTTTAGATATTACTAATAAAAACGCGGCTTTACTCACTTCGGATTTACTTAAAATTACGCATCAAATTAACAATGGAGAAGGAACAATTGGTTTGTTAATTAAAGACGCTGAAACAGCAAAAAACATAAAAGAAATTGTTCTACACCTAAGATCAACGAGTAAAGGAACTACACAATTGATTCATGAATTAAATCAAATTGTGATGGATTTAGATCAGAAAAACAATCTGATTGGTATTTTAAGAGATACTGCGGTAGCTCGCAAAATTAAAAACATTATTACCAAGATTGACCAATCGAGCACTCAAATCAACACTATAACTTATAATCTAGATAAAACTGTTTTAAATATAAAAGAAGGCAAAGGCGCGCTTAATTACTTATCGAATGACCCAAAATTAGTTCGGAAAATAGATTCGACAATGACCAATATAACTACAGCAAGCTTTCGTCTAAGCGAGGATTTAGAAGCTTTACAACATAATTTCTTCTTTAGAGGATATTTTAAAAAACAAGAAAAAGCAAAACTTAAAAATAAAAAAGCAACAGAGACTTCAATAGAAAAAGATAAAAAATACTAAAACATCATGATAACAATAGAAAAATTAGGCATTCTACTAAGTCCTACCAACCTTGATTTTGAAAATAATGGTGTTTTCAATGCAGGAATTTATCAAGAAGGCGAAATACTTCATATTTTATACCGAGCAGTTGAACACGGCAACTTCTCTACCATTGGCTATGCCAAAACGGAAGGTCCTCTTAACATTATTGAACGAAATGAAAAACCGCTAATTCAACGTGATTTCGACTATGAAAAACACGGGGTTGAAGATCCAAGAATTGTAAAAATTGAAGATACCTATTACATCACTTACACCGCTTACGATGGAGTAAATGCGATGGGAGCATTAGCTACGTCAAAAGATTTAATCCATTTTGAAAAGCACGGTATCATTACACCGCATGTTAATTATCAAGAATACGAAGATTATGTAAATTGTTGCGGGGGTGAAAAACTAAATCCCAAGTACCATCAATATTACAATCTTTTTGCACAAATAGGATTAGTAGAGGACGAGTTTCGTTTACTTAGAGATAAAGATATTGTGTTGTTTCCAAGAAAAGTAAATGGCAAATTTGTACTACTACACCGCATTTGGCCAGGAATACAAATCGTACAATTTGAAGATTGGAAGGAATTAACTGAACCATTTTGGGAAGATTATCTTAAAAATTTAAACGATTATATTGTACTTGATCCAAATGATCCATTTGAGGTAGATTATATTGGTGCGGGTGGACCTCCTATAGAAACTGAATTTGGGTGGTTACTTATTTATCATGGTGTCCAAGAAACTGTTACAGGAAAAATATACCATGCCAAAGCAGCCTTGCTTCAATTAGACAAACCCGAAATTGAATTGGCTAGGCTACCCTACCCACTCTTCTCACCGTCTAAATCTTGGGAAATCGAAGGGGTTGTAAATAATGTCGTTTTCCCGACAGGGCATGCGGTATTTGGAGACGACCTTTATATCTATTACGGTGTTGCCGACAGACACGTTGCCGTTGCAAAATGTAACCTTAACGAATTACTTACTGAATTAAGAAAACAATCCTAAATATACGCTGATTATGAAATTTGATACAGGAATAAAAATGCTATTAGTGAGTTCTTATCCGTCTCGTGAGTGTGGATTAGCTACTTTTTCGAACGATATTGTAGAGGCCGTTGCCAATGTTTTTGGGGATACTTTACCTATTGAAGTTTGTGCCTTAGAAAATGAAGGGCAGAATTTTGAATACAGCGAAGAAGTAAAATACACTTTGTCAACCTCAAAAATTGACGATTACCGATTGGTTGCCGAGAAAATCAACGAACGAAACGATATTGGATTGGTTTGTATTCAACACGAATTTGGACTATTTGGAGGAGAATATGGCGACTATATATTGTCATTTATCCTAGCGCTAAACAAACCAATTATTACTGTATTTCATACCGTATTACCTACCCCAGATGACAAACGAAAAAAAGTTGTTCATGCCATTGCTGACCTATCTGACAGAATAGTTGTACTTACCAAAAATTCACAAAATATATTGATTCAGGATTATGAAGTAGTATCGGCTAAAACAGTTGTAATTCCGCATGGAAATCATACTGTACTCTGGGAACAAAAGGAAAAATTAAAAAACGAATTCAATTTTTCGGATAGAATTGTAATGTCCACCTTTGGATTAATCAGCGAAAACAAAGGGATTGAAACCGTTCTATACGCCCTTCCAGAAATTGTGAGTTGCTATCCCGAAGTGGTATATTTAGTTATTGGTAAAACACATCCAGAAATTCTTCGCCGAGAAGGAGAAAAATACCGTGATTCTCTAATTGAAATTGTCAAAAAACAAAACCTTGAAAACAATGTAATCTTTGTCAACGAGTATTTGGAATTAAAAGAATTACTAGATTATTTAACACTTTCTGAAATCTATTTATTTTCATCCAAAGATCCTAACCAAGCCGTAAGTGGTACCTTTGCGTATGCTATGAGCTGTGGTTGTGCTGTAATTTCTACTCCTATTCCACATGCCAAAGAATCATTACACAGCGAAAATGGAATTCTATTAAATGGATTTGACCAATCAGACGAATTTCAAGATGCCATATTTCGTTTGATAAAAGATAACGAAACGCGTACTACAATGGGCAAAAATGCCTTTGCAGCATCCAGTGCAACCTCTTGGAAAAATATAGCTATTCAATACCGATTGTTATTTGACCAATTGACTAATCGAGAAGACGATTTGAAATTTAATTTTCCACCAATAAAGTTAGACCATATTGAAAAATTGACCACTGACTATGGAATTCTACAATTCTCAAAATTCAGTCAACCTGATCCGGATTCAGGCTATACCTTGGATGATAATGCAAGAGCTTTGATTAATATGGTATTATACAATAAAGTCTATCCCAATGAGAACTGCTTAGAATTAGCTAGTACGTATCTTAATTTTATTGAAGGAATTCAAGAAGAAGATGGCTGGTTTAATAATTACAAAGATTTTGAAGGCCAATTAACTCCGCAGAATAGAGAAGTCAATCTGGAAGATGCTAACGGAAGAGCGCTTTGGAGTTTAGGAATTGTTATTTCACATCGAGACACACTTCCCTTAGAAATGATTTCACGTGCAGTACAATGTTGGGACAAAGCCATTGAAAAAATTGACAACATAAAATCACCTAGAGCTATTGCTTACGCCATAAAAGGCTTGTACCATTACTATTTGGCTTACAAAAATGAAGACATAAAGCTGTCTATAGAAAAATTAGCCGATGAATTATTACGCCATTACGATATTCACTCCGAAGAAAATTGGTGTTGGTACGAAGATTATATGACCTATGCTAACAATGTGCTGCCCGAAGCTATGATGTACAGCTATCTGATAACAGGCGATTTGAAGTACAAAAAAATTGCACTAATTACTTTTGATTTCTTATTGTCTCACTATTTTATGAAAGGGCAATTGAAAGTCATTTCTAACCGTGGTTGGTTCAAAAAAGAAAATGAAAGAATCTTTTACGGAGAACAACCTATTGAAGTAGCCACTACAATTATCGCGTTGGATTTATTTTATGAAATCACACAAAATAAAAAGTACAAAGACCAACTCCAATTGGCTTTTGTTTGGTTTTTAGGCAACAACCACTTAAAGCAAATCATGTATAACCCTGAAAATGGCGCTTCTTACGACGGATTAGAAGATACGCATGTGAATATCAACCAAGGTGCTGAATCTACATTATGTTTTTTCAAAGCCCGATTAATTATGGAGAAATACTCTGAATATAATTTAATGAATAGTTTTCCAATTTTAAAAGAAGAACTAAGCCGTTTTTAAAACTTCAATTAGATAGTCAATATCTTCTTTCGTATTGTAATGACTGAATGAAATGCGCAAACTTGGTTTAGTCAACTCATCAGGAGAAAGGATTTCGGCCAAAACGTGTGATGGATTACTGCTGCCCGATTGGCAAGCACTCCCTCTTGAAACGGCAATACCTTTGATGTCTAAATGAAATAACAACATTCCTGCTTTTTCGTCTGAAAGTGGAAGAATAACATTGATAATATTATAAAAACCATTTTCCGAACCAATTACTTTTGAATTTGGAAATGCTTGAGCCAATTGACCAATGCAGTATTTTTTTAAATCTGAAATATACGCTCTTTCTGAGTCTAGATTAGCATAAGCCATTTCTAACGCTTTTGCCATTCCTGCTACTTGATAGATGGACTCGGTGCCGCCTCGCATTCCTTTTTCTTGTTCTCCACCCAATAGCAGAGGTTGTAGTCCTGAATTTTTACGAATGAAAGCAAAACCAATTCCTTTTGGTCCATGAAATTTATGAGCGCTTGCCGAAATAAAATCAATTGGCAATGCCTTCAAATCAATTTCGGTCTTACCAACAGATTGTACCGTATCGGAATGAAAAAGAGCGTTGTGTTCTTTGCAAATAATCGCTATTCGCTCTAAATCCAATACCACTCCTACCTCATTATTCACATGCATCAAACTCACTAAGGTGGTCACGTCTTGCGATAATAATTCAGCTAAATGCGTCACATCAATACTTCCGTCTGGTTGTATAGCGACAAAATCAACTTGGATGCCAAATTCTTTTTGCAAAGCCAAAGCAGGATACAATACTGCATGATGTTCTACTTTAGTAGTAACAATACGTTTTACCCCCAAATCTCGAACTGCTGAACGCAAAATCCAGTTATTCGCTTCTGTCCCTGAAGAAGTAAAAAAGATTTCAGACCCCACTACATTCAACTGCTTGGCAATTGATTTTCGTGAAAGTTCCAAAACACTCTTGGCGTTTCGGCCAAAGCTATGCGTTGAGGAAGGATTTCCATAATCTTCTGTCATTAATCGAGTGATTTCTTGAATCACTTCTGGACGAATTGCAGTGGTCGATGCGTTATCTAAATATACTTTCTTCATGGGAGGCAAATTTATAAAATATCTTCACAAATAGTCCAATACTACTAATTAATTATCGATTTTTTGACTATTTTTGAACCAAATATATGAATAATGAAAAGAGCATTATACGGCCTAATTATAGCAATAGTATTCAATAGCTGTGACGACGGAAATTTAACCCAAGAAGTAATTAGTTTTGATACGGCAACCACTCAGAGTTGTAGTACTAACAATATTATTTATAAAATTAAAGGACAGGAAGCATTACTAATTCAAATTCCTTCCAGCTCATTTACGAATGAGCCAACCACTGTTGGCAGTCCAACAATTATTGACATTAATAGTACCAATCGGGTAGTGTATCGTTTTTATAATGGTACTATATCTAGCAGTATGTTTTGCGAAACTATTCCGCCTTCCTCTCCTACCGTTACTGATGAATGGATTGCCACTGCTGGAAAAATTCAAATTACGACCACAGCCATTAAAACAACTAACGCAACTACAGGCAAAACCTCTATTACAGGATACAACCATAACATAGTGTTTAAAAACATCACTTTTGCTAAACAAAACGGAACTCAGGTTTATGAGACTTTTGCTTTTGGAGATTATAGCCGAACTATTACCCCTTTGGTTTTTGGATTTGACGAAACCTTGGAACAATGCCCTACATCAAAACAAATTTATAATTACAATAGTAGTGAAGCAGTAACACTTGACAACATAGACACTAACTTAATTCAGAATCAAATTACCCCTTTAAATACGCCCAGAACAGCACTAATTGGAACAACAGCTAATAAATTAGTGTATCGTTTGTTTACCAACGGAATTGTGACCCCTAGTTATTTTTGCAATACTACTATTCCAACCACTCCGGCAATTAGTCAAGAATGGATTGCTGAGGCAGGAGTTGCTAACGTAAAAGGTACAATAGAAGTGACCACTACAAATGTACTAAATACCTACACCCATCACATTGTTTTAAAGAAGGTGACTTTCGTTAAAGGAAATAATAATTTTACTCTAGGAGACAGCTATGTTTTAGGTGATTTAATCACGACAAATTAAACCCTTTTTGTAGCAGATTTTCAGCTACTAAAAAAACATAAAAACGTCAGTATTTTTCAATCGAAATACTTACGTTTTTTTTATTCAAAATCACCACTTAAACAAATGATTTTTACTTGCTATTTTGTTTAATATAAACTTCGGTTGCACCCAAACCGTATTTTTGATAATTGGCATCTTGAAACGAAATGTTATCATAACGTCCTAACAAAAAATCCAATTCGGCTTTCAAAACTCCTTCGCCAACTCCATGGATAAAAACAATCTTTGGTATCCGATTTCGGATAGCAAAATCAAGATGCCTTTTTGCTGTTTCCGATTGTAACGTTAAGATATCATAATTAGACATTCCGCGTTTATTAGGAACCAATTTTTCGATGTGTAAATCAAATTCTGGTACGCCAACTTCGCGTTTTTCTTTACGCTCTTTGACAAAACTTCTTGGTTTTGGAATCTCTTTTTCTTTTTTTATTTCACCTGAATTAAAACTTCTAATAGAATTCATTAAGTTACTGGAATCGTTTATCTTAATTAATTCATTGACAATAAATGTCATCACAAATCCATCCGTAGATTCAATCGTAACCTGCTCTCCTTTGACAGACAAAACCACTCCATTTACAGCTTCATCTAAAACCGAAACCTCATCTCCTTTACTGAACATCATCTTCGTTTTTATCTTGATTTTTACTTGGCGTTTTAGCACTCAATCGCATCATTCCATACATGAAAATTGCAATTGCTCCCACCGTGATATAGACATTACTATTCGCTTTTTGTTGTTCATAAAAAGCAATCAAAAAAGCGACAAGCATCATCGGAATCATAATTTTTTTCATCATTCTAAATTTGGTTTTTCAAAAGTAAACAATTTAAAATAGCATCAAATTTATTCTTAAAAAGGTTTGGTATTTTTTCGTAAAATTGTAAAAACAAAACTGCTTTGAATTTAGAAAAACACATGTTCCCATGCATCAGCAAAACCCTCTTCGGAATAGAGTGTTTGGGTTGTGGTTTTCAACGTGCTTTTATACTCGTTTTGCAAGGCAATTTTGAAGCTGCTTTTAAGCTGTATCCTGCTATTTATTCTTGTCTTATTTTTATGCTTTTTATAGGATTACACTTTGTTGATTCGAAGCGAAATTATAAAAAATCACTAACCGTTTTAGCTATCCTAAATGGCATTATTATGATTGGCGGATACTATTACAAACACTTTTTGTAGTTCCAATTAAACAACAAATTGCAAATACAGTAAAGCAACCGCCGCAATCGTCATTATGATCAATGCCGAGAAACCAAGAATATTAGACTTTTTACTATTCGTAAATTGTCCCATTACCTTTTTATTATTACAAATATGCAGAATAATAGCAATCAGTACTGGCGCAGTCAACCCATACAAAATTGCTGTGTAAATTAAAGCCTTAATTGGAGAAATTCCTATGTAGTTTAGAGACAAGCCTAAAACTAACGAAATAGCAATTACCGCATAGAAAGCCTTAGCTTCGTGAAATTTCTTGTCTAACCCTTGTTCCCAACCAAATGTCTCAGTAATAATATACGAGAGCGAACCACTCAAAACAGGTATAGCCAATAATCCCGTGCCAATAACTCCAATAGCAAAAAGTAAATAAGCTAAATTTCCCGCCAGTGGTTTTAAAGCAATTGCAGCTTGTTCAACTGTATCAATTTGATGAATCCCACCATTATACAAAACCGTTCCTGTAGTCAAAATAATAAAATACATTACTAATCCCGAAAAAGTCATCCCAAAATCAACATCCTGCTTCATGTCGCTAATAATTTTTTTATCAACTACTAAATGATTTCCCTTATGCTTCATCTCTTCCACTTCCATAGTAGCCTGCCAAAAGAATAGATAGGGTGAAATCGTTGTTCCTAGTATTCCAACTAGTATTCCAACAAACTCTTTGTTAAATTCTAAATTTGGAACAAATGTATTTTTCACTATTAACTCCCAATCTTGGTCGTATAAGAATGGAACTACTAAATACACCAAAAGCACAACACAGAGGTATTTCAAAATAGCTGCAATTTTCAAATACGGCAGATAAACAATCAAAATCAATAGCAGTACTGTAAAAAAAACACTGAAAAAAGTAGCGTCAATCGAAGGAAACAATAAATTACCAACCGCTCCCATTCCTGCAATATCAGCACCAATATTCATTACAATAGCAGGAAAACTAAATAACAACATCAAATATAGAACAGGTCTTGGGTAGTTTTTTTTCAACGCCCCTGTTAACCCTAAAGAAGTAACTAGGCCAATCTTAGCACACATTTGTTGAATCGCTGCCATCAAAGGAAAAGCCAAAAGACCAGTCCACAAGGTAGATAATCCGTAAGCAGCACCCGCCTGAGAATAAGTCGCTATTCCAGAGGGATCGTCGTCACTTGCACCTGTAATTAACCCCGGCCCGAGTAGTTTCCAAAACCGATTCAGTTTATTGAACACTTTAGTTTTTGTATTCATTTCTATTAAATTAATTGACTAGCTAATTTACGCATTTATAACTAGAATTAATAACAAGTCTACAACACCTAAAGTTAATTCACAAATTAGAAAATAAATGCCAGAAAATTATTCGGCGCTTTTCTAAAAAACACCTACTTTTACAGCTCATTTAACCGAATCAATTTTATAATCGTGACAAAAAATCAGATTATCCAAAATATCAATTCGTTGAAAAGTAATTTTTCAATGAATTATAGCATCAAAACAAAAACAGAAGTTTTTACCGAAAAATTATTCTACACTTTGTTTGACGGAAATGCTACTTTAGACGATAGTATTGACGAACTTGAACTACTATTCAAAGAAATTTCATCTATTGCCTGTAAAAAATCAACTGACTTATGCGATTCGATTTGGGACAAATACCTAGCCCAATTACCTTCTGTTCTTGAAAAACTAAATCAAGATGCAGTCTATATTCTAGAAAACGACCCCGCTTCTAACAGCATTGAAGAAGTGTATTTGGCTTATCCCGGTTTTTATGCCATTGCAATTTATCGCCTAAGTCATGAATTATACCTTTTGGATTTATTGTTGTTTTCTCGCTTGATGAGCGAATACGCGCATCGCATCACAGGTACCGATATTCATGCAGGAGCCACTATTGCATCACCCTTTTTTGTAGATCATGCCACAGGAATAGTGATTGGCGAAACTACTGTTATTGAGAAAAACGTAAAAATATATCAAGGAGTAACTCTTGGAGCACTCAGCATTACCAAAGAGATGAAAAACTCCAAAAGACATCCTACGGTTGAAGAAGAGGTGTGCATTTATGCTAATGCAACCATTTTAGGCGGCACCACTATCATTGGAAAAGGCAGTATTGTTGGCGGAAACTCTTGGGTAACCAAATCCATTCCAGCCAATTCTATTGTAACCAACACCACAACTACCGAAGTCAAAGTAAAAGAGAAAAAATAACATGGAACCTAAAAAATTAATTGAATTAATTGGCAATACGCCTTTAGTAATTAGCCGTAATTTAGTTCAAAATCCTAACGTAAAACTGTTATTAAAACTTGAAGGCAATAATCCCGGAGGAAGCGTTAAAGACCGTGCGGCTTACAATATGATTGCTTCTGCAATAGCACGTGGTGATATTAAAAAAGGAGACAAATTAATTGAAGCAACGAGTGGTAACACCGGAATCGCCTTAGCCATGATTGCGCAGTTATTTGATATTGAAATCGAACTAGTTTTACCCGAAGATTCTACCAAAGAACGCACACAAACCATGCTAGCCTATGGCGCCAAGGTCACACAAACCCCCGCGAGTACAGGAATTATAGGCTCACGCGATTATGCCGATAAAAAAATGACCGAAGGAGGTTATGTAATGCTAAATCAATTTGCCAATGAAGACAACTGGAAAGCGCATTACAAAACGACAGGCCCAGAAATTTGGAACGATACTAAAGGGACTGTAACTCATTTTGTTTCGGCGATGGGAACTACGGGAACTATCATTGGTACTTCGACTTACTTAAAAGAACAAAATAAAAATATTCAAATTATTGGCGCTCAGCCAAGCGATGGTTCTCAAATTCCAGGAATCAGAAAATGGCCTCAAGAATACCTTCCCAAAATATTTGATGCTTCAAAAGTAGATGTTGTGATGGAAGTTAGCGAACAAGAAGCTCGAGAAATGACCAAACGATTAGCCAAAGAAGAAGGAATTTTTGCAGGAATGAGCAGCGGAGGATCTGTGGCTACAGCTATAAAAATAGCCAACCAATTAGAATCTGGAGTTGTAGTTGCTATTATTTGCGATCGTGGTGATCGTTATTTATCTTCTGATTTATTTGATTAACTTTCAACTTCAAAATATTTCGAAATGAAAAAGTGTGTTTTTAAATATTTATTTCTCCTAATTTTTATTTGTATGTCTGAAAAATCTACGGCTCAAGACTGGGCTAATTTGGCTAAATACGAAAACGAAAACACTCTACTTACCCCTAAAAAATCAAGCGAAAAAAGAATTATTTTGATGGGTGATTCTATTACTGAATTTTGGTTGCAAATCCACCCCGAGTTTTTCAAAGACAAGCCATACATAGATCGAGGAATCAGCGGACAAACCACCTCTCAAATGCTCATCCGTTTTAGACCTGATGTAATTAATTTACACCCAGATGTAGTCGTTATCCTTGCTGGAGTAAATGACGTTGCTGGAAACACAGGCCCTACGACTCCCGAGAAGATTCTTGGCAATATTAAATCTATGGTCGAATTGGCAAAAGCCAATGCAATAAAAGTAATTTTATGTGCTGTTTTACCAGCCAATGATTTTTATTGGAGACCCAACGACAAAGCAGCCGAAACTATCATTCATTTGAATCAATTAATCCATTCGTATGCAAAACAACATCATATTCCTTATGTTGATTACCATACTGCTATGGCTGATAGCAAAAATGGCTTACCAAAAGAATTTTCTAATGACGGTGTACATCCTAACTTAAAAGGATACCAAACTATGGAACCTTTGTTAGAAAAGGCAATCCAGCAAGTTTTGACAAAATAATTCGTATTGATTATACTGCATAAAAAGGTAAGATTTAAACAAAATTTTACCTTTTGTCGTATAAAAAAGTCTTATGTAACAAAAGTTACTGTAGCCGGCTTTGGATTGGTTTAAATTTGTAAAACAAAATCCAAAATTACTTTTGGGTCTTTGGAAAACAATTAAATTCAATCCTCATGAAAACAGAAGAAATTAAAATCGCAAATCTTAAATGTGGCGGCTGTGCTACCACTATAAAAAAAGAGCTTTTAGAATTAGACGGAGTTAACGAAGTAAAAGTAGATAACGACAACGATTCGGTAACAGTAACTTACAAAGACGAAGTTAGAAGTAGGATAATAGACAAATTACACCAGCTTGGTTATCCAGAAGCTACTGAAAAAAATGGGCTACTATTAAAACTAAAAAGTTATTCTAGTTGTATGATAGGAAAAATTAACAATCTATAACCTTACAATATGACATTAGAAAATATCATCAAAGACCATAAATGCACCATTGTAGATGTTCGATCGCACGAAGAATTTATGGGCGGTCACGTGGCCGGTTCTATTAACATACCGTTACAAACAATTTCAGACAGAATGGAAGAATTAAAAAATTTAACCATGCCGCTAATCCTTTGCTGCGCTTCAGGAAACAGAAGTGGACAAGCACAACATTTCCTTTCACAACATGGAGTAGATTGTTATAATGGAGGCTCTTGGCTAGACGTAAATTACTATCAATCAAAATAAATTTCATGATAACTACTTTAAAAAAGATTTTTGGTTTTGGACCAAGTGTTAATTACTCTGAATTAGCACAACAAGGGGCTATACTATTGGATGTACGTTCAAAAGCGGAGTTTTCTGGCGGACACATCAAAGGAGCTATTAATATTCCAGTAAATGTTTTAAATAATCATTTAGAACAACTAAAAGATAAAGACAAAACAATCATTACTTGTTGTGCCTCAGGTATGCGAAGCGCTTCAGCAAAAAGTATTTTACAATCACACGGATACAAGAATGTATATAATGGTGGAGGCTGGTCAAGCTTACAAAATAAATTATAACTCATCTTAAACTCATTGTCATTAGCCTTCCTTATCGGAAGGCTTTTTGTTTTTTTACTGAATTTAGTTTTTTGTTGATAATTCTCACCTTTTCTTAATAAAACAAAGGTAAATATTCAAAAAAACGTTTGTAGTAACCCTAAATAAAAATTACATTTGCAACAGTTTAACTTTTACACATCAAATGAAGCCTAACACACAACAATTAAACGATTTAACTATCCAAGTTAGAAGAGATATTCTTCGAATGGTACACGCAGTCAATTCAGGTCACCCTGGAGGATCTTTAGGCTGTACTGAATTTTTAGTAGCCTTATACCAAAACATAATGGAGCGCAAAGAAGGCTTTGATATGGACGGAATTGGAGAAGATCTTTTCTTCCTTTCTAACGGACACATCTCTCCTGTTTTTTATAGCGTTTTAGCTCGAAGTGGTTATTTTCCAGTAGCTGAATTAGCAACTTTTCGTTTAATCAACACACGATTACAAGGTCACCCAACCACACACGACGGATTACCTGGAGTACGTATGGCATCTGGTTCTCTTGGACAAGGATTATCTGTAGGAATTGGTGCGGCTCAAGCCAAAAAATTAAACAATGACAAACACCTAGTGTATACTTTACACGGTGATGGAGAATTACAAGAAGGTCAAAACTGGGAAGCGATCATGTATGCTTCTGCAAAAAAAGTAGACAACCTTATTGCAACGGTTGACCTTAACGGAAAACAAATTGACGGTACTACTGACGAAGTATTGTGTATGGGAAGCATCAAAGCTAAATTTGAAGCTTTTGATTGGGATGTCCTTGAAATCACAGAAGGAAACAATATCGAAGCCATTATAGCTGGAATGAACGAAGCCAAATCAAGAACAGGAAAAGGAAAACCAGTTTGTGTATTATTGCATACCGAAATGGGGAATGGAGTAGATTACATGATGTACAGTCATGCTTGGCATGGTAAAGCTCCAAATGATGCGCAACTAGAGAATGCTTTGGCACAAAATTACAATACCGGAGGCAACTCAGATTATTAATTTTCTTTTAGTACTTACACCAAAAAGAAAATATTAAATTAAGACTATTTAAAAACCTATTCACCCTAATAGGAATTCCCCCAAAAAGGGGTTAGGGGAGAAAAATGAAAAAATATACAAATACAGGAAGTAAAGATACCCGTTCAGGTTTTGGAGCGGGAATGACTGAGTTAGGTCAAAAAAATGAAAATGTAGTAGCGCTTTGTGCCGACTTAATTGGTTCATTAAAATTTGATGATTTCAAAAAGAATCACCCAGAACGTTTTTTCCAAATTGGAATTGCTGAAGCAAACATGATTGGAATTGCAGCGGGATTAACTATTGGAGGTAAAATTCCTTTTACAGGGACTTTTGCTAATTTCTCTACTGGAAGAGTTTACGATCAAATTCGTCAATCAGTAGCCTATTCTGATAAAAATGTGAAAATTTGTGCTTCACACGCGGGATTGACTCTTGGAGAAGATGGAGCGACTCACCAAATTTTAGAAGATATTGGTTTAATGAAAATGTTGCCTGGAATGACAGTAATCAATACTTGTGATTACAACCAAACGAAAGCAGCTACAATCGCTCTTGCTGATCACCACGGACCAGCTTACTTGCGTTTTGGACGTCCAGTAGTGCCTAACTTTATGCCAGCTGACGAACCTTTCGTAATTGGTAAAGCCATTCTTTTAAATGAAGGAACTGATGTTACTATTGTAGCAACAGGTCACTTAGTTTGGGAAGCTTTAATTGCTGCTGAGGCTTTAGAAGCTAAAGGTATTTCTGCCGAAGTAATCAACATCCACACGATCAAACCATTGGACGAAGAAGCAATTTTGAAATCATTGGCAAAAACAAAATGTATTGTTACTGCTGAAGAACATAATATCTTAGGAGGTTTAGGAGAAAGTGTTTCTAGAGTTTTAGCCTTACACCACCCTGCTCCACAAGAATTTGTGGCTGTGAATGATAGTTTTGGAGAATCAGGAACACCTGAGCAATTAATGGAAAAATACAAGCTAAACAATCAAGCAATTGTTGCCGCTGCAGAAAGAGTAATTAAAAGAAAATAATACTTTTTATTTACCATAAAAAAAATCCCGATTTCAATGAAATCGGGATTTTTTATTTTATGTCTTTTTATTAATGACAGTTTTTATCTAAATACTTTTTAACTCTAGTTGTAGTAGTTGTATTTCCACTGCAATCAGGAATACTTACAAAAGGGTAAGCTAATCCAGTAGTAGTATTTTTAATTTCAAGTTTAGTGGTGTAATTATCTCCATCATCGTCTACATCATAAAAATTAGGAACACCATCTCCATCAGTATCATCAACATTAGTCGTCGGTGTAGTTGGATAACTAATTGTATTTCTAAAGTCATACACATAACCATCTGCATTCAAATCTTCTAAATACGACGGAATACCATCTGCATCTTGATCTAAACGCTGAATTTCATACAATTTAAAACTAAATACTAAAGGAGTATATGAAGGAATACTACCGCTTCCAGAAGCATAATACGCTAATCCAGAAGGCAAGAACATCACCCCTGCACCAAATCCAGTGTATGACACTGTTCCATCAACATTAGTAGTGTAAGTACCTTTTTTAAATTGCGGGAAAATTTCTGACCAACCTACAATTGTGTTGGTCAGGCTAAAAAAACTTTGTGGATATTTAGATTCTTCAAATTGTGTTGCGGTCAAAGACGCTGCTGTTGTCGTTGTAGCAGCAACCTGAGTCAAATAATCTCCACGATACGATGCTAAAACCCCATCTACATTGGTTGGTTTTTCACCTGTACCTTCTCTAAGAACCAAATAGTATACTTTATATGTTATTCCGTGTAAATTAACATTTCTAGTCAATAATTTCGGGAAAGACGCGCTATTTAAATACGACCATACTGAAGACTGTGTACCACCTGAAGGAATTTTAGTAAAAGTAACATCTTGATCGTCTGTAAATCCTGCATGATTAGTAACAGTAATATAAGTTGTTTTTAGGTATTCTTCAATTGTAGCTAAATCAGCAGTATATTGAACCGAGTATTCTCTAAGTGGCACTGTAGCAACAGGATCATTTTTTGAACATGAAAATAAAGAAAGGGTTGTAACTAATACAATAAAATAATACTTAAATTTGTTCATTATGGCGAATTTTAAGTGCGCAAGATACAATATTGATTTATTTTTGTAAACTATTTAACTTCGATTTTAGAAAATTTATGCGAATAGACAAATATTTATGGTGTGTGAGGTATTACAAGACAAGAAACATGGTTACCGAGGCTTGTAAAAAGAATCATGTAACCGTAAATGGACAAATAGCCAAACCTTCTCGAGAGGTTTTTCCAACGGATAAAATTACGTTTAGAAAAGACCAAATTACACAAATTATTACCGTATTAGACATTCCTGAAAGTCGAGTTGGTGCTAAATTGGTAGACATCTATCGTCGAAACGACACTCCTGACGAAGCCTATGCACATTTAGAGTTATTAAAATTATCTAAAGACCATTACAGAAAAACAGGAACTGGAAGACCTACTAAAAAAGACCGAAGAGATATTGACGAATACGGTAATGAAATTCCCGAAGACTTGGAAGAAGACTTTTTGTAAAAATTGAAACCTCAGGATTAAAAACGAACAAAAAAAGATTGTACCTTTCACAAAAAATAAGTTATGAGCCAAAATATCATCTTAACACATCAAGAAATAGAGCATAAAATCAAACGTATTGCTTATCAAATCTATGAAACTTTTGTGGATGAAGAAGAAATTGTAATTGCAGGAATTGCACACAACGGATTTATTTTTGCTCAAAAAATAGCGGATGCTTTACAAGACATTGCTACATTAAAAATTGCTTTGTGCGAAGTTAACGTTAACAAATTACATCCTGAATCGGCTATTCAAACGTCATTATCCAAAGAAGACTATGCTAACAAAGGATTAATTTTAGTAGATGACGTATTGAATTCAGGAACTACCCTAATTTATGCGGTTCGTCATTTTTTGGATGTTCCTTTAACCAAATTTAAAACGGCTGTTTTAGTCGACCGTAATCACAAAAAATATCCAGTAAAAGCTGATTTTAAAGGTATTTCACTATCTACTTCTTTATTAGAACACGTGCGTGTTGTTTTTGACGAAAACGGTCAAAATTCAGCTTATTTAAGCTAGTCAATTCTAGCAAAAAGACTTTTTACCACATAGAAACATAGATTGCAAATCTATCTAAAGACAAGGATAGAAATGATTCCATTTTTCACATAGCTATGTGAAGAGTAAAACGTCTATCTCCATCTTTTCAATATAAAAGTGGCTATGTCTCTATGTGGTTAAAAAATTAAGACAAAATAGTCATAATATCCGCAACTGTTTCATCAATCGATTTTCCGTCGACAGTTACTTTGTATTCTGCCTGATTGTAGTAATAACTTCGGTCAAACAAGTGTTTAGCGATAAACTCTTGTAATTCGGCCTCCGTTTTATTAGCCACAATAGGACGTTTGCTTTTATTGTGAGCCAATCTATTAAAAAGCGTTTCAACCGAAGCCTTCAAATAAATAGAAGTAATTCCCTCTCCTTTTAACAATTCATGATTGTTAGCATAACAAGGTGTTCCACCTCCTAAACCTATGATTTGATTCTCGGGAGCTGCTAATAATTCGACAAAAACATCGTGTTCTAATTTTCGGAAATAGACTTCGCCAAACGATTCAAAAATCTGGTTGATAGTCATTTCAGCTTTAGTTTCAATACTTTTATCTAAATCCACAAAGGGTATTTGGATTAAACTGGAGAGTTTTTCGGCAATTGTTGATTTGCCACACCCCATATATCCTAATAATATAATTTTTTTCATTGGAATAAAACCTTACAAATTAAGGCGTTAAGGACTTTTGTTTAAAAAAGACAAATTTATAATAAAATAGCTTTGAAATATCAAAAATAAGGCCTTATATTTGCACCCGCATTCAAGAAATGATAATGACTCGATAGCTCAGTTGGTAGAGCACATCACTTTTAATGATGGGGTCCTGGGTTCGAGCCCCAGTCGGGTCACAAAATTATTAATACATTTCATTTCTTGAGTCATTGACTCGATAGCTCAGTTGGTAGAGCACATCACTTTTAATGATGGGGTCCTGGGTTCGAGCCCCAGTCGGGTCACAAAAGGTTGTTCGTTATGCGAATGACCTTTTCTTTTTTAAGGCCATGTGGAGAAACGGTAGACTCGCCATCTTGAGGGGGTGGTGCTCGCAAGGGCGTGAGGGTTCAAATCCCTCCATGGTCACGAATAAAAAGAAACGCTTACAAAATAATCAAGCTTGCTTGAAATTATTTTGTAAGCGTTTCTTTTTTCAAAGCGGAGCTTTGTAGGGAAAGACGAAGTCAATCCCGAATTATCTTTCTTGTTCCGAAAATAAAGCTATGTATCAGAAATCTTTAAACGACTAATAAAATTACTTTATAAATTTAGATAACTCACTCTTTTTTAACTCAAACTCTTCTTTAGATATTAAACCTAACTCTAGTTTGTCCTTAGCCCTTTTGAGTTCATCCAAAGCTTCATTACTTGTCATTCCATACGATTTAATTTCCCCATTATTTATAGCATTTTCAAAATCAACATTATAATTCCCTATTCCATATGGGCTTTTGGTTTTTAACCAAATAGTAAATCCAGATCTTCTAGTTCCAGAAATTCTAAATTTAATTATTTCGGTTTTTTTACCACTCGCGCTTATATCTAATGGAACCATAGGAGTCATCAAACCGTCTCCTGTAGATAAAAAAGCAAATGTTTTGTTACTTGAAGGAACACCAATTGTAATTTGATCTCCTACTTTATAAACCGAACCATCTTTCGCTTTATACTCTACGATATCTCCATCGTAAGAGGGTTTTTCCTTTGCCTCACTAATATCAGTATAAGAAATAGAAGCCTGAGCATTTGAATAAACACTCGCTAAAAAAAGCAATGCTAATAACAACTTTTTAATTTTTTGTTTATAGTTAACTTCTTGCTCATTAGTAATTAATTCAATTCTATCAATTGTTATGGAACTTAAAGATAAAATGTTGGGAAATGTAAATGGTAAAAATTGTTTGTGTTTCATTTTTAAAAAATTTTAGTTAATAAGAATCCTACAAATGTAAAATATATTTCGACTTATAAGTCGAGTAAAAGAAGATTTTTTAGTTTGTTACTTTATTTTCTTTGTTCAATGCAGAATCGTTTTGAACAAATAGAAGCTCAGTTAGTGACTAAGATTTATAAAGAATTCTTAATCAAGTTCGATGGGAATAAATCAAAATTTGCAAAAGCTTCAACTTGTTCAGAAACCACAGTAAGAAGAGTTTTTTTGAATAAACAACGAATGACTGTAGACTTGTTATTGCGATTCTGTGCTGCTTTGGAGATGGATGTAATTGACCTTTTTAAAGACAGTAAAATTTAATACAAATTACTTTTAGAAAAATTGATTCATAAAAAAAGCCAACATAACGTCGGCTTTTTTTATGAATCATCTCTATCTTACTTCTTCCCCGCTTTTCTCAATTCAGCACTTCCTGGAATTTTCATTTTATCGGTTAGAGCAGGAACTTCGTTCAAATCAAAGTCACCCGTTATCGACATCAAAACAGTATCTTCTGTCTTAGCACCCTCAATAAACAGTAACAATTCTTTTAATTGGGTTTCGCCAGCGCCTTGTTTGCCCAAAATTTGGACTTTTTTACCGCCTTCATTCGTAGTCATTAACTCTTCTAAGCCTGCCGTTTTCGCATATTTTTCAGCTGTTAAACGCATTTGCATAGCAATGCGATCGTTTTGAGTTCGGTACACTTTAAGATTGTCTATTTTCTTAATTAAGTTTAAGTACTGCTGCGTCTCTTTATCAGAAGTATCTAATTTCACCTTACTCATCAAATCAAACATTTTCTTATTCACCAGCACGGTATTTACTCCTGTAATACCTTCAAATTGGTCAAAAACAGATTGTGCGAAGAAGGGACTTGACACTAGTAACAGTAGAATAGTAATTATTATTTTTTTCATTTTGAGAATTCTTTTTATTGAATTAGTTGGATAAATATATTGATAATAGTTTCAGGTTTTCAAATATAATGCCATTTTTGTTGATATACGATATGAGATGTACGATGTACGATTTACGATATACGATATACGATTTACGATGCATGAAGATTAAGTACAATTCGATTACTTGATTTTATAATAAAAATTACTTGAACTCATTTTTATATATGTATATCAAAAGTTTGTATTTTTACGTTTTAAACCCAAATCAAATATTTCAATCTATGAAAAAAATTATTCACCTTTTAACAATATTACTAATTGTTATTTTTACACTACAAGGCTGTCAAAAAGATGCAGATGATGTTATTGTAACCCCAACAACCAATTTAGAAGTCCAAAATTTTATTTGGAAAGGGCTCAATCAATACTATTTATGGCAAACAGATGTACCTAACTTAGCAGACAATCGATTTGCAAATCAGACTGCACTAGATGCATTCTTGGTCAATTATAAAGTCCCAAAAGATTTATTTGATGCTTTGCGCGTAAGCCCAACTATTGACCGTTTTAGTTGGATGGTAGATGATTATACGGTTTTGGAGCAACAGCTTCAAGGCACTACCAAAAATTCGGGCGTAGAATTTGGACTCAGTTATTTTAGTGGTTCAACAAATGAAATATTTGGCTTTGTTCGTTATATTATTCCGGGTTCTGATGCTGCTACCAAAGACATTAAACGCGGCGATGTATTTACCGCTGTCAATGGCACTCCTTTAACTGTAAGTAATTATCAAAGTTTATTATTTGGAACGAACGATACCTTCACCCTCAACATGGCCGACATTATCAATGGTACCATAACTCCTAACAGCAAGACTGTTGCTTTGACAAAAACAGTGCTGGCAGAAAATCCTATTTTGGTCAACAAAGTCATTACAGTAGGTGCCAAAAAAATTGGTTATATGATGTACAATGGATTTTATTCTCCTTATGACACCCAATTGAATGATGCTTTTGGTTATTTGAAAGCACAAGGTATTACTGATTTTGTACTTGATTTACGCTACAATGGTGGTGGTTCTGTACAAACCGCTACGTATCTTGCCAGTATGATTACGGGACAATTTACAGGAAAAGTTTTTGCGAAACAACAATGGAATACTAAAATTAACACCTATTTTGAAGCTAACAATCCTAATAGTTTGCGTAACTTCTTTACAGACAAAATCGGATCTACTCCTATCAATAGTGTAAATATGACAAAAGTCTATATTCTAACTACCAAAAGTACGGCCTCTGCTAGCGAGCTAATTATAAATGGTCTAAAACCACATATTAATGTAGTTCAAATTGGTGATGTAACTGTTGGGAAAAATGTTGGTTCGGTTACCTTGTATGATTCTCCTGATTTTGGACCAAACAATAAAAACACAAAGCACAAATACGCGATGCAACCTATTGTATTAAAAATTGTAAACTCTGATGGTTTTGGCGATTATTTCAACGGACTTACACCTACTCATGAGTTGAAAGAAACCATCAGTACTTTTGGCGTTTTAGGCGATGTAAACGAACCGTTATTGAAAGCTGCAATTGGAAAAATAACAGGTACTGCAAAAACGGTTCAGCAAAGCGCTGGCAAACAATTTGATTTCTTTAAAGATTCGAAATCTATTGATGGCATTCAAAATCAAATGTATTTGGAGAAAGCGCCTAAAGGATTGCAACACGCTTTCAATTAATCGCATATACAATTAAAAAGGCTTTCTAAATTAGAAAGCCTTTTTTTATTGGAATACATTAGATTACAAATTAATAGTCAACCCCAATTTAAAGTTGCGCCCCAAGGTGCTATATCCAATATTCTCTACAAAATCTACATTAAAAATGTTATGTACGGAACCAAAAACAGACAACTTATTTTTACTAATTTCGTATCGAACCAAGGTATTTAGCACTTGATACGATCCCAATTTCACTTGAGTAGTGGCATAGGTATTTCCGTCAAAAAAAGCATCTTTTCTAGCGTCTATGTATTGATAATTGACATTCCAAAAGAAGCTGTCAGAAACTTTATAATCCAATGAAGAATTGATTTTATGTTTTGGAATCAATCGGTTTAGCGCTTCGTCAACTTGAGTAAAAGTATAATTGGAATTCCATTTTAGTTTATCGCTCAAGGCAAATTGGATTTCTGTTTCAATCCCTTTAGCTTTATTCAAGCCATCAATATTGACATAATTGGAAGCATAGGTAGTTGGGTTGTAATAAAACCCGATAAAATTGGTTTGCTCTCGGTAAAAACCTACTACATTCCATCGTATTTTTTTGTTCCCTAATTGTGTTTCAAAACCCACCTCAGCCGTACTGTTTTTTTCTGGAGTCAATTTTGAATTACCATATTGAGAATACAATTGGTACAAACTTGGCGTAACAAAAGCAGTACTGTACGAGCTTATTATTTTTAATGGAAGTGATTGAAAATCAAACGAAGGATTGATATTATAGACCAATTGATTACCATACGCACTATGACTATTCCATCTTGCACCTGCATTCAAATTGAAACCCACATTAGAGGTATACACTCCTGTTACATACGGATCAATCATATTGAATTTAGTGCTTTCTTTGGCGATATTTCCATAAGGTGTAACACTATTAGCATCGTGAAATTGGTATTGCAACCCCGAAACTAAAAAGAAAGAAGGAGCTACTTCATATTTATTAAAGCCATCTACATTAACACTTCTTGATTCGTATTCTGCGAAACCTACCGAATTTGAATAGGTATCCAACTCGTCAT
The DNA here is from genome assembly GCF_024642105.1 of Flavobacterium sp. Taxonomy (GTDB): domain Bacteria; phylum Bacteroidota; class Bacteroidia; order Flavobacteriales; family Flavobacteriaceae; genus Flavobacterium. The sequence continues at coordinate 325,612 of NZ_JAHEBT010000055.1, read as the reverse complement.
AAGAACGAACGAGCTTATTAAAACTCGAATTTAAAACGAATTCCCCTTTATAGTATTTGAATTTAGGAGAAAATCCAAGACGAAACTGTTTCGAACTTGTTGTATTTAAGTTGGTATCGCTAGTTCCAGTATTATCAAAACCACCATCATAGGCGTTTTTAATTTGATCATAATTCCCAAAGAAATCCAATGTCAATTTATCCGTTACTGCATAACCCACTTTAGCCAAATAATTCAAGCGAGAAAAGGGATCTTCCTCATAATGTACATTGGAATTAGGCGGGGCAATTTGAGAAATTCCTTTGGTTTCTGTGCTATTAAAAGCCGCAAAATAGGTTAGTTTAGTTGTTCTTCCATTAACAGAAAAACCTTGATTAAAATCGGAAGCCTTTTGATTTTGTTGGGTTGCAGTAGCATTGGTGCCAACACTAAAATAACCATTTCCTGACACTGTTTTTTTACCCGATTTTTTCAGTTTGATATTGATCACTCCTGTTGCAGCACCTGTTCCATATAAGGTACTGGCCGCTCCTTTCATAATTTCAATACTTTCTACTTGCTCTGCCGGAAGCAAACGCAAATCGTATTCCATACTAATTCCAGAAGCATCATTAACTGGAATTCCGTCAATCAAGATGAGAACTTGACTATTTTTACCTCCCCGAATGTAATAGCCTAAGTTTTTACCCGCAGCACTTTGATTGCCATTGATTTCAACTCCTGCCACGGTGTTTAAAATAGCCGCAATACTTTGCCCTGGTCTATTCTTTAACTCTTCGGTAGTAATTTTTGTAATTACTTTTCCTGATTTTTCTTTTGCCAAAGCAAATTTAGAATCGGACACCACTACTTCTTCTAGCTCCTGTTTAGAAGCTACATTTTCTTTTTCTTGCGCAAAAGCACAAGCAGATACTAGCACAAACAATGCGCTAATACGAACGATTTTTTTGTTCATTTAAATTAAACATTTTGCAACAGCTGTACTGTTACTTTACTAATAATGGGGAGAAAAGCATAGAATTACCCATACCCAAACCTTTTTTCCCGAAAGTTTGATACTCGATGTAATGGGCAGGTCTCCTGGCTTGCGTCTTGTTGTTTACCTTCTCATTCGCAAGGCGAACAATGGCTTTGTAGATAACAACAAGCTTTTTAGCTTACAGTTGCGGGTACAGCGTAAGATTTTTGAATTTTGATTGCAGAATTCTCTATTTCAGATGTTGTTGTGTTAATCTAAAATCTAAAATCGTTAATCAGCGATCTTCAATCACTCACTTCCCTTTTAATGCAATTTTGAAAAACAAAAAAGCAACCTCAATACGGATGCAAATATAAGACTAAGATTGGGATAAAAAATTAAATTTGATTTTTAAAACCGTTTACACCTACCTTTGCATTTCTTGTAATCAAAGCGATGAAATCATTTATTTTAAAATTTATTTTCTTTTTTACGGTACTGCTACTTGGCGGATGCAAACAAAATAGCACCAATTCAGTAGCTACAAAAAGCACTGCTAAAAACGAAATTCAATACGCCAAAGGATTAGAAATATACCACTATCAAGGGTATTCTGTTCTTAAGATTACACATCCTTGGCCTGATGCCAAAACACCATTTACTTATATTTTACAAGAAAAAAACGGAATCATTCCCGATAGTTTACAACACTATACTCGAATTTCAGTTCCAATTCAATCCGTAGTGGTTACTTCTACTACACACATTCCGGCATTAGAATTATTAGGCGTTGAGAATACCCTAGTAGGTTTTCCCAATACTGATTTTATTTCCTCTCCAAAAACCAGAAAACGAATTGATTCTGGACAAGTAAAAGAAGTAGGAACCAATGAAACCTTAAACACCGAAATACTGATTGATATGGCTCCAGATGTCATTGTGAGTTTTGGTTTGAACAATAGCAATCCCACTTTGGATAATTTACAAAAGAGCGGTTTAAAAGTCCTTTTAAATGGCGACTGGAACGAGCAATCTCCCCTTGGAAAAGCAGAGTGGATTAAGTTTTTTGGTGCTTTGTATGGCTTGGATGCCAAAGCAAAAACGATTTTTTCCACTATCGAAAAAGAATTTCAAACTACTTTGGCTTTGGCCCAAAAAGCAAAACAAAAACCGAGCGTTTTAAGTGGGGCGATGTACCAAGATCAATGGTTTGTTCCCCAAGGAGAAAGCTGGATGGCTTTATTTCTCAAAGAAGCGCAATCCAATTATTTATGGTCCAAAACTACTGGAACAGGAAGTTTGTCTTTGCCTTTTGAAACGATTCTCGAAAAAGCACAAAAAGCCGAATTTTGGATCGCTCCAGGTGATTTTTCTTCTCTCAAAGAGATGAACAACAGCAATCCGCATTATGCAAAATTTGACGCGTTTAAAAATAAAAAAGTATATTCGTACGCATTACATAAAGGCGCCAAAGGTGGAATTTTATTTTTTGAATGGTCTTCCACTCGTCCGGATTGGGTACTGAAAGATTTGATTGCCATTTTTCATCCCGAATTAGTACCACAACATCGTCCCTATTTTTTTGAGAAATTAAATTAATTTGAATACAACCAACCGAAATACGTTACTCTTTCTTTTCCTAAGCATAGGATTAGTTTTTCTATTTCTAATTGATATTAGTTTAGGTGCCGTTGCTATCCCTTTAAAAGAGGTATTCAACAGCTTAATAGGTACTGGTGCAAGCAAATCTTCTTGGGAGTATATCATTATGGATTACCGTCTACCCAAAGCGATTGTAGCCATTATTGTGGGTATGGGATTAGCAATTAGCGGACTCTTAATGCAAACTTTGTTTCGCAATCCATTAGCGGGGCCTTATGTTCTCGGACTGAGTTCAGGGGCGAGTTTAGGGGTGGCATTAGTCATTTTAGGGTCGGCATTCTTACCTCATTTTGTGAGCGAATTAGTGCTCTCTTCCTACGGAATAGTTATCACATCAAGCTTGGGAAGTTTCACTGTTTTATTAGCGGTTTTGGCTGTTGCCCAACGATTGCGAGATACCATGGCTATTCTAATTGTAGGTTTAATGTTTGGTAGTTTAACCAACGCTTTGGTAGGTACACTCACCTATTTTAGTACTGCTGAACAATTGCAAAAATTTACTTTTTGGTCTTTAGGTACTTTAGGTAATTTATCTTGGACTTCGATAGCAATTTTATCTGTTTGCGTTTTGATTGGGTTGCTATTAAGTTTGATTAGTATCAAACCTTTAAACACCTTGCTTTTAGGAGAAAATTACGCCAAGAGTTTAGGATTGAATTATGCTAAAGCCCGTTTTACAATCATCTTAGCCACCAGCATTTTAGCAGGAAGTATCACTGCTTTTGCTGGACCCATTGCTTTTGTAGGTTTGGCTGTGCCGCATATTGCTAAATTAGTTTTTCAAACGAGTAATCACTTAATCCTATTTTGGAGTACGGTACTATTTGGTGCCATGATTATGTTGATTTGTGACAGTATTTCTCAATTACCTAATTCGGCAATTGTAATTCCTATCAATGCCATTACTTCTATTTTGGGTGCGCCAATTGTAATTTGGTTACTCATTCGTAAACGTAAAATGATGAGCTAATGGAGAAAAGTATTGTTTTACAAGCAACAGACATCAACATCGGGTATTCCAATAAAAAGGAAGCTACCGTTGTAGCATCACAAGTTACTGTTTCTTTAGAAAAAGGAAAACTGACTGCTTTGATTGGCGCTAACGGGATTGGAAAATCAACTCTTTTACGCACCTTAATTGGAATTCAATCACCTCTTTCGGGAAAAGTATTCCTAAAAGAAAAAGACATTCATTCCTTAGATAATTTGACTTTAGCACAACATTTAAGTGTGGTGTTAACCGATAAATTACCTCCCAGTAATCTAACCGTTTTTGAACTCATTGCTTTAGGAAGACAACCGTATACCAATTGGATTGGCAAACTAACAGAAGACGATATTGCCAAAGTAAATGAAGCTTTGGAACTGACACAAATTAGTCATCTAGCTGATCAAAAGCATGATGAAATTAGCGATGGACAATTGCAAATTGTACTTATTGCAAGAGCATTGGCACAAGATACACCTCTTATTATTTTAGATGAACCCACTACTCACCTGGATTTATTGCATAAAGTAACGCTCTTAAAACTCTTGAAAAAACTGACTCAGGAAACCGGAAAGTCCATCTTATTTTCGACACACGATATTGATATGGCTATCCAATTGAGTGACGAAATGATCATTATGACACCTGAATCAGTGGTACAAGACCAACCTTGTAATTTAATTATGAAAGGAAATTTCAACATCTTGTTTCAAGACGAACACATTTTTTTTGACGCCGAAAAAGGAAAATTCGTCATCAAAGGGTAGTAAAACTAAGACTTCAATCCAATTTGTCTTTTGGCTTCGCCAACAACAAAAGCAACCGAATTGGCAATGTTAAAACTTCGAATCAAGGACGACATTGGAATGGTTAAATGATTGTCAAACTGCGCCAAAACTTCAGGACTTAAACCCACACTTTCTTTACCAAACACTAACCAATCTCCATCTTGAAATTCGGCTTCTAAATACGATTTTGAAGCGTGAGAACTCATCAAAAAAACGCGTGAACGATCTGGAATTTGGCTCAGCCATTCGTCTACATTTTGATATTCAGTGACATCCAAATGTACCCAATAATCCAAACCCGAACGTTTCAAATTCTTGTCATTGATTACAAATCCAAAGGGATGAATCAAATGTAGTTTACTTTCTGTTCCCACACACAGACGACCAATATTACCTGTATTATTGGGTATCTCTGGCTCTACCAATACGATGTTTAACATATTTTATTTGTTTTCTATTTGAAAATCAGCTACTTCAACTACTTCGCCTGCCTGTAAATTATTCAAATGTACATTTCCTACTCGAACCCGTACCAAACGCAAGGTAGGAAAACCTACATACGCCGTCATTTTACGAACCTGTCTGAACTTCCCTTCGTTGATGGTGATAGAAAGCCAAGAAGTGGGTCCGTGGCGCTCATCTCGAATCTTCTTCCCTCTTGCTCCAAAAGCGGGAACTTCATGAATCAAAAAAGCTTTGCAAGGCTTAGTGATGTATTTTTTACCATTAAAACCTATTTCAACTCCTTTTTGCAATTGTTCTACCGCTTCTTGATGAATAACCCCATCAACTTGCACATAGTATTCTTTATCCACTTTCTTACTGCGAACGAGTTCGCTCATCATACCGTCAGTAGTCAACAATAACAAGCCTTCCGAATCTTCGTCCAACCGACCAATAGCCATTGTTCCTTCGGGAAATGGGTACAACTCTCCCAAAAGTCGTTTCTTCCTTTTTAATTCGTAAACAAACTGACTCAAATAGCCATACGGTTTATGAATAATAAAATGCTGATGCGCCATGTGGTTTCAATTTGTGGCAAAAGTACATTATTATTGAAGAAAAAATAATTATTTTAAAGCAGCGAATACAGAGAATTCCCTACTTTTACTCCTTACTAAATTTATCCTTTCTATGACTGCCATTATTCCTATTTTATTTGCTTTTGTTGTAGCATTAGCCATTGGTATTTACATTGGTAAACTCATTTTCTCTGCCAAAATGCAAGCCGAAAAAATCAGTTTGGAAGAAAAGGTTTTAGCGGGTCAAGCCCAAATTCAAAATTTCAAAGAAACGCTAGAAAAAGAAAGAGACGAAAAGGAAGTCATTCGGAATGAAAAAGACAGTTTGGCTATTCAATTATCCAAAAAAGAAGTTGATTTTGAGAATCTTTGGGAACGCAACAAAGAAAAAAAACAAGAAGTAGAACAGCTTCAGGAAAAATTCACCAAAGAATTCGAAAATTTAGCCAACAAAATATTAGACGAAAAATCGAATAAATTTACGGAGCAGAATAAGGAGAATATGCAAAATATCTTGACACCATTGCAAGATAAAATTCAATTATTCGAAAAGAAAGTCGAAGACACACACAAAGAAAGTATCGATTACCACGCGGCTTTGCGCCAACAAATTCTTGGCTTACGCGAAATGAATCTTCAAATGAGCAAAGAAACCATCAACTTGACTAAAGCCTTAAAAGGCGATAGCAAAATGCAAGGGAATTGGGGCGAATTAGTATTGGAGCGCGTTTTAGAAAAATCAGGTTTAGAAAAAGGTCGTGAATATGAAGTACAACAAGCTTTTACAACAGCAGACGGCAATCGAGTGTTTCCAGACGTAGTTATTAATTTGCCCGATGGCAAAAAAATGATTGTCGATTCAAAAGTATCGTTGACAGCTTACGAAAAATACATCAATGAGGAAGACGAGGAACTAAAATCCAGCTACCTGAAAGAACACGTTATTTCCATCAAACGCCACGTAGAACAATTAGGCAATAAAAATTACCAAGACTTGTACCAAATTGAAAGTCCTGATTTTGTGTTGCTATTTATTCCTATCGAACCTGCTTTTGCCATGGCATTAAACGAAGACACTTCGTTGTACAACAAGGCTTTTGAAAAAAATATCGTCATCGTAACTCCAGCTACTTTATTAGCTACATTACGCACTATTGATAGTATGTGGACCAATCAAAAACAACAAGAAAATGCACTAGAAATCGCGCGTCAAGCGGGAGCTTTGTATGATAAATTCGAAGGTTTCGTAGCCGATTTAATTAAAATTGGAAAGAAAATCGACGAAAGTAAAGTAGAATATGCCGGAGCAATGAATAAATTAGTCGAGGGCAAAGGAAACTTAATTAGCAGTGTCGAACGTTTGAAAAAAATGGGCGCTAAAGCTAAGAAAGCACTTCCAGACACTATTATCAATCGAGCCGACAAAGACGAAAATCAATTAGAATCATAAACCATGAACAATACCTTTAAAACCGTAGCTTCTTCTTACATCAGCATTTCTGAACTGATGCTTCCTTCTCACACCAATTTTAGCGGAAAAATTCACGGAGGGTATATTTTGTCATTATTGGATCAAATTGCTTTTGCTTGTGCCTCAAAATTTTCGGGAAATTATTGTGTTACCGCCTCAGTAGATACTGTCAACTTTTTAAAACCTATCGAAGTGGGCGAACTAGTTACTATGAAAGCTAGCGTCAATTATGTAGGTAAAAGCTCGATGATTATTGGGATTCGAGTGGAAGCCGAAAATATTCAAACGGGAGTTATCAAACACTGTAATTCTTCTTATTTTACAATGGTTGCCAAAGACAAACAAGGCAATAGTGTACCCGTTCCTGGACTGATTATTTCAAATCTAAAGGAAGTTCGCCGTTTTTGCAATTGTCTCAAACAAATTGCCTTGAAAAAAGAAAGAGATTTACACGAAGAAATTTTTGATTACAGTTCTATTGAAACTATTGAAAGCCTTAAGAAATACAATGTTTCAATTGAATTAAATTAGATAAATCCATCCTGTTTACAATTAAAATTCGTAACTTTAGGTACTAACTCCTTTGGTTTATGAAAAAATTTACTTCAATATTATTATTGCTCATTAGTTGTTTTTCGTTGGCTCAAGAAAAATGGACAACACAATCAGGAAGCGTTAGTTTTGAAGCTTCCGTTCCACTTTTTGAAGAAGTAAGAGCAATAAATAATTCGGTGAAATGTGTCTTAAATTCAGAAGACAAAACTATTGTATGTGTACTAAAAATTAAAGATTTTCATTTTAAACGAGAGTTGATGGAAACCCATTTTAATGAAATTTATATGGAAAGTGATACTTATCCAAAAGCTATTTTTAAAGGAACTTTTACAAATTTAGACCTTACTAAAATTCCTTCAGAAGGAATTACTTTACCTATCAATGGGAACATAAAAATTCATGGTGTAACTCAATCAATTAGTTTGAAAGGAAAATTTAAAAAAATAGACAATACTATTCAGATCACAGCTGATTTTGAATTAGATACTGACGACTTTAAAATAAAAATTCCAAGTATCATTTTACCTAAAATTTCTAAAAAAGTCAAAACTCATATTGATTTAATTTTAGAATAGAATTGTTACGATAAACAATCCTTTAGTGCTTTTTCTAAATCAGTAAATTGAAATTGAAATCCCGTTTTCACTATTTTATCAGAGGCTACTCTCCTACCTTGTAAGACCAATTGTGCCATTTCACCCAATACCAATTGTAGTACAAAAGCAGGAACGTTAGGCAACCATATTATATATCCAAATACTTTGGCTAATGTTGTAGAAAAAATAGTGTTGTTTGTTCCATCATTTACAGCAGCATTGTATGGTCCTTGCATCTCCAAATTCGTGATTGCAGCCAAATAAATACGACACAAATCATCAATATGAATCCAAGGCATGTATTGTTTTCCAGAGCCTATTGCACTGCCTAATTTATATTTGAATAAAGGAACCAATTGCTGCAAAACACCATCTCCTTTGCCTAAAACTAATCCTGTCCTAATTTGCACTGTTCGAATGCCTAAATTGTGAATAGGCAAAGTTGCCGATTCCCATTTTTGGCAAACCGTTCCTAAAAAATCTGAAGCTGCTGGAGTGGTTTCTGTACAAACCAGTTCATCAGTTATGGCACCATAAATCCCAACACCAGAGGCCGAAATAAAGGCATCGAGTTGCATATTATTTTTTTGTAAACAAGCATACAATAACTCAGTCGATTTTTCGCGACTATCCAAAATCGCTTTCTTTCGAGCCGTTGTCCATCGCTTAGCGCCAATATTTTCCCCTGCTAAATGAATTACATAATCAGCATTCAAAATGGCTTGTTCATCAATTGTTCCCGCATCAACATCCCATTGAAAGTACGAAATACCATCCGAATTCTTTTTAGCGGAGCGACTCAAAACCGATACCGAAAAACCGTTTTCTAAAAGGAGTTGTGTCAATTTTTTACCAATAAATCCAGTACCTCCCGTCAATACAACATTTTTTTTCATAACCGAATTTTTTATTCATTTTAATTTCATTACAAATATAAACAAATATTTTGTTTAACTTTTTTATTATTTTGTTAAACATTTTATATCTTTATACTCTAATTTGAAAACGAATTGAAAATGGCTACTAAAAAATCAACCTTGACAAAAGACAAAATAGTTTCAATGTTCATGCAAGACACGCTTGAAAACAATGAAAAACCAAAATCTGTATATCATTTTGCCAAAGCAAATGGATTGACTGAAGCAGAGTTTTACAACTTCTTTGGCGGGCTTGAAGGAGTAGAAAAAGAAATTTTCAATCTCTTTTTAGAAAAAACTTTGGCATTATTGGAAAAAGACAAAGACTATGAATACTATGACATGAAAAGTAAAATGCTAAGTTTTTATTTTACTTTTTTTGAAATATTAACCGCTAATCGCAGTTATGTTGTGTTAAGTTTGAAAGAAAACAAAAATCCATTACAAGGATTAATGCAATTATCTGGCTTAAGAAATGGTTTCAAAGATTTTGTTAGTGGAATTATCTCTGACGAATACCGATTGAAACAAGAGAAATTTCAACAAATTCAAGAAAAAGCCTTACAGGAATCAGCTTGGTTCCAGCTTTTGATGACCTTGAAATTTTGGTTAGACGATAGCTCTGCCTCTTTTGAAAAAACGGATCTTTTTATTGAAAAATCGGTAAAAGCGTCTTTTGAATTAATGAATACCGCTCCGTTAGAAAGCTTAATTGATTTTGGAAAATTCCTATTCAAAGAAAAAATACAACACAACTAAATGAAAACTATCGATTATATTCCTACTTCTAAAATAGAACGTGCTAGCAAATTAGTACAGACTGGTGCCAAAGTGGGAGTCAATTATTTGAAATATTATGGCGAAAAAGTAGTCAACCCAACTTTAAATCGCGATAAGCTGAACGAAGACAATGCCGAAGATATTTATGACGGACTTAAAAGCCTAAAAGGAAGTGCCTTGAAAGTAGCGCAAATGTTGAGTATGGACAAAAGTTTCTTACCTCAAGCTTATGTAGAAAAATTTTCATTGTCGCAATTTTCGGTTCCACCACTATCAGCCCCTTTGGTATTGAAAACATTCAAATCAAACTTAGGCAAAACACCTTATGAAATCTTTGACGAATTCAATCCTAATTCGGTAAACGCAGCGAGTATTGGACAAGTGCATTTGGCAGTAAAAGACAATAAAAAATTAGCTGTGAAAATTCAGTATCCTGGTGTGGCGAATAGCATTTCGTCTGACTTGGCTTTGGTGAAACCAATTGCCATTCGAATGTTCAATTTGCAAGGCAAAGATTCAGACAAATATTTCAAAGAAGTTGAAGACAAGTTAATCGAAGAAACCAACTATTTGTTAGAACTGAAACAAAGTCAGGAAGTGGTAGCCGCTTGTTCCAAAATAGACCATTTAGTTTTCCCAAATTACTATCCTGAATATTCTTCGGAACGAATCATCACCATGGATTGGATGACGGGCTTACACCTGTCTGAGTTTACCAAAGAAAATACCAATGCTAAAGTTGGCAATCAATTGGGGCAAGCGCTTTGGGATTTTTATATGTACCAAATTCATGTGTTGCGCAAAGTACATGCCGACCCACATCCGGGAAATTTCTTAGTTAACGAAAATCAGGAATTAGTGGCTTTGGATTTTGGATGTATGAAAGCCATTCCGAACGACTTTTACATCCCTTATTTTGAATTGGTTAAAAAAGAAATCATTGATAATAAAGCGCTTTTCAGCGAAAAACTATTCGAACTTGAAATCTTACGTACCGATGATACACCCGAAGAGGTTGCCTATTTCACCTCAATGTTTTATGATTTATTGACATTGTTTACACAACCTTTCCAATCTGAAACTTTTGATTTTTCAGACGAGGTATTTTTTCAAAATATTGCGCAGCTCGGAGAACGATTTGCTAATGACACTAGTTTAAGAAAAATGAACGGTAACCGGGGTTCTAAACATTTCATTTATATGAACCGAACCTTCTTTGGTTTATACAATTTATTGTTTGATTTGAAAGCCAATATTGTGGTCAATAACTACCAGAAGTACCAATAATGAAGAGAGAATTAACCGATATAGAAAAAGACCGCGTCATTGAAATGGCTTGGGAAGATAGAACCACCTTTGATGCCATTCTGATGCAATTTGGGTTAAAAGAACAAGAAGTAATTGACCTAATGCGTGCTGAAATGAAACCGTCCAGTTTCAGAATGTGGCGTGCCAGAGTACAAGGCCGAAAAACAAAACACGAAAAATTACGTGATTTTAGAGAAGGACGTTTCAAATGTAGCCGTCAAAGACAAATTAACAACAACAAAATAGCGAAACGCTAAACCATACCAAATGAAAAAAATACTAATCATTGGCGGAAGTAAAGGAATAGGAAATGCTATTTTACTCCAACAATTAGAAAGCAATACGGTATATACCATAAGTAGAAACGCGCCAGAAATAACGCATCCCAATCTGACGCATTTTTCGTTAGATGTTTTACAAGATACACTTCCTGAGATAGAGGAATTAGATAATCTAATTTATTGTCCAGGTTCTATTACGTTAAAACCTATTGGAAGTTTGAGCATTGACGATTTCAGAAATGATTTTGAAATCAATGTAATTGGAGCGGTAAAAGTGATTCAGAAATACTTGCCCGTTTTGAAAAAAGGCAACCAACCTTCTATCCTATTGTTTAGTACGGTAGCAGCCAAATTAGGTATGCCTTTTCACGCGAGTATCGCTACCGCAAAAGCGGGTGTCGAAGGATTGGTGAAATCATTGGGTGCTGAATTAGCCTCTAGTATTCGCATTAATGCCATTGCACCTACTATTACAGATACGACTTTGGCTTCGGGAATTTTGAGAAATGACCGAATGAAAGAAAACATGGTAGAACGCCATCCTATGAAAGGCTATTTACAACCCGAAGAAGTAGCCAATATGGCTGATTTTTTGATTTCTGAAAAAGCAAAATCCATCTCAGGACAAATATTCGAAATGGATTATGGTATTGTCAGCTTTAAAATTTAATAAACTCCTCAAAAATACTAAATGAAAAACTACGAAAAAAAAGAAGAATACAATACCCAAGTCACTGAAATTTTATCCGATAATTACAAAACCATAATCGAAAATTTAGGAGAAGATGTCACTCGTGAAGGTCTTGAAAAAACACCTGAAAGAGTGGCTAAAGCGATGCAATATTTAACCCACGGTTACGGCTTAGATCCTTTAGAAATATTAAAATCAGCTTTATTTACCGAAGACCATCAGCAAATGATTGTGGTCAAAGACATTGAAGTCTATTCGATGTGTGAACACCATATGTTACCCTTTTTTGGAAAAGCACACGTGGCTTATATTCCGAATGGTAAAATTGTAGGCTTAAGTAAAATTCCACGTATTGTAGATGCTTTTGCTCGTAGAATGCAGGTACAAGAACGATTGACAGACCAAATCAAAGATTGCATTCAAACGGCAGTAGAACCACTTGGAGTAGCCGTTGTGATAGAAGCACAGCACATGTGTATGCAAATGCGTGGTATTCAAAAGCAAAATTCGGTAACGACTACTTCTTCGTTTACAGGGGCTTTTGAGAAAGATAAAACACGTAAAGAATTCATCAGCTTAATTTCAAATAAATTGAGCTAAATAACAATTGTTTTTTTAGGTTAAAGTTAGGTTTGAAACTCCCGAGAAACTAGTCAAGTTTTTGGGAGTTTTTTATGTAGTTATTTTAAAATACCAGCTTTGTAAGTGGCAATGGCACGATCTCTTGCCATAGCGTGATCCACCATGGGCTGACCATAACCTAAATCAAATTCTTTAATCCATTGACGAATGTAAATTCCTTTTTCGTCAAATTTTTTCTGTTGAATATCAGGATTAAACACTCTAAAATAAGGAGCTGCATCACAACCCGTTCCAGCTGCCCATTGCCAATTCCCTACATTAGCAGCCATTTCATAGTCCAATAATTTTTCAGCAAAATAGGCTTCGCCCCACTGCCATTCAATTAACAAATGCTTGCAAAGAAAACTCGCTACTACCATACGCACTCGATTGTGCATATAACCGGTTTCATTCAACTGACGCATTCCAGCATCGACCATTGGGTAACCCGTTTTACCTTCACACCAACGTTTGAAATCGTCTTCATTATTGCGCCATTCAACACCATCATAAGCCGACTTAAAATTCCTATTTTGTACCTTAGGAAAATGATAGAGAATTTGCATAAAAAATTCTCTCCAAATCAATTCGCTCAAGAAAACGGCATTCTTCTTTACTGCCCAATTCACTAATTTACGAATACTAACAGTGCCAAAACGTAAATGAGGAGACAAATACGAAGTACTATCTAAGGCTGGAAAATCACGTGTTTCGTGGTAATTAGCAACCAATTTTAAATTGTGTGGTTTTACCTTAATCGGACTGGTTGTAAAACCGATTTGTTCCAAACTAGGAAAGTCAAACTCACTTTTGAAAAAATTAGAACAATACGGTACCGCATCAAATTCTGGTACTGGTGCGATAGATTTATATTTTTCTAACCATTTGTTTTTAAAAGGAGTATATACGGTATAAGGTAATCCATCTGCTTTCACAATCTCGGCTTCTTCAAAAATAACTTGATCTTTGAATGCCGATGATTGTATTTCATTAGAAATCAACAACTCGGCAACAGCCAAATCCCGTTGAATGGCATTCGGTTCGTAATCTTTATTCCAAAATACTTCTTGAATAGCATATTCTTGCAATAGAGACTCCCAAACTTGAAACGGTTTTCCTTTTTTTACCAAAAGAGAACTACCAAATTCTTTCAGTTGGGTATTTATTTTAGAAATTGATTCATGAATAAAACCAACTCTTGGATCATTATTAGGTAAACGCTCCAAAATAGTTTCATCAAAAATAAAAAGTGGAATTACTGGATATTGAGATTGTAAGGCTTGATACAAACCTACATTATCTTCTAATCGTAAATCACGTCGAAACCAGAAAAAAGAAACTTTTTGTTTTGTCATTCTTACTTATTAAATAATTCGTCCACCTTCACTTTTCGATAATCGAAAATGGTTTTCAATTTATTTTTGACTACCAAAGTATTCATGATGCGTCCGATGAAACCTAAAGGCAAAGCATAATGCACCAAATCGATCATTAAAACACCGTTTTCAGTAGCTTCAAAAAAGTGTTTGTGATGCCATAAGGTATAAGGGCCAAAACGTTGTTCATCAATAAAATAACTATTGTCTTTAACAAAAGTAATTTCGGTTACCCAAGGCAATTTAATTCCAAAAAGTGGCGACACTTTGTATTGGATGATTTGTCCTGCGTACATGTTTTTTTCATCAAAATCTTTGATTTCAAAACCCATAGATTCAGGGGTAATTTTTTGTAAATTCCTTGGGCTAGAAAAGAAAGCCCAACATTCTTCTAAACTAGCATTGACATGCTGCTCTGTTTTTTTAGTATAAACTTTCATGTGATTAAATTTTATAGTATTTGAATGGAACAAACAACATTCCGAAACATTCTCCGTGTTCTTTTCCCAAATGTTTATGATGCACTTTATGTGCTTTTCGTAAACCAATTAAATATTTATTATTGGTATTCTTAAACCATTTAAAGCGTTGGTGAATCAAAACATCGTGAATCAAGAAATAACACATTCCGTAAAACATAATTCCTAAACCAATGAAGAATTTATAATTCAACCCATCTTCAACCCCAAAATAAAAAAGGGTAATACTTGGAATAGCAAAAATGACAAAGAAAACGTCATTGCGTTCAAAAATACCCGCATATTTAGGTTGGTGATGATCTTCGTGAAAATACCACATAAAGCCGTGCATTACAAACTTATGCGTACACCAAGTAACACATTCCATCAATAAAAAAGTACCTAAGAAAATCAGAAAAAACTGGATTTCATTCATTGTCATTACAATTATATATTAAACTAATTTTAATTTATACGTCACAAAAGACTGTGCTAACAAACCTGCTTTGGTATAATTAGAAACTCGGATTCGGGCAGTACCAATTTTATGACTTGGCGTTTTTTCTAATTTATTCAACAACTTTTTATAATATACATAAGCCGTATAAACGCCAAATTTAGCTTCCATTGGTAATTTGGTAATACCCTGAAAAGCCACTTTAAAATCGTCTTCAATTTCGCTAATGATAGCCTGTTTTGCTTTTTCGTCAAACGAATTCAAATCGACACCCGGAAAATAAGTACGGTTTAGCACCAAATTATCATCTTTCAAATCTCTAAGAAAATTTACTTTTTGGAATGCCGATCCCAAACGCATGGCTTCGTCTTTCAATAAATTATATTTCTCAGTATCACCATCTACAAATACTTTCAAACACATCAAGCCCACTACATCCGCTGAACCATAAATATATTCCTCGTATTCTTCTTTGCTGTGGTATTCGGTTTTCACCAAATCCAACTTCATACTTTTCAAAAAAGCCTGAATCAAATCGTCTGAAATATTATAGCGTTTTACCGTAATTTGAAACGAATTCAAAATAGGATTCAAACTAATTCCTGAATGATACGCTTTGTAATATTCAGTTTCAAAATCATTAATCAATGTTTCTTTTTCATATCCATGAAAAGAATCTACAATTTCATCCGCAAAACGAACAAAACCATATACGCTATAAATAGCCTCTCTAATGCTTGGCGAAAGCATGTAGACTGCTAAAGAAAATGAAGTACTGTAATTCTTGGTTACCAGCTTACTGCATTTAAAAGATACGTCGTCAAATAACTGCTTCATGTTATGCTTTTGAAAGTTGTTTATTAATTAATTCTGACACTAGTTTTCCGGAAATTAAGGCGGGAGGCACACCTGGTCCAGGTACGGTCAACTGACCTGTAAAATAGAGGTTTTCTACTTTTTTACTTTTTAATTTGGGTCTTAAAAATGCGGTTTGTAACAAAGTGTTCGCCATACCGTAGGCATTTCCTTTATACGAATTATAGTCGGTTACAAAATCATTTTTACAAAACGATTTTTTAAAGATAATGTTTTTTCTAACCTCTTGTTGTGTCAACGACTCCAAACGATCCATAATTTTATGAAAATATTCTTCACGCAAAGCATCTGTATCTTCAATTCCAGGAGCCAACGGAATCAAAAAACAAGTAGATTCCATTCCTTCTGGTGCTGTCGAAGGATCAGTTACAGATGGAAAACTAGCATAAAACAAAGGTTCTGCAGGCCATTTTGGCGTATCGTAAATATCTTTGGCATGTTGATTGAAATCCGTGTCAAAAAACAAAGCATGGTGTGAAATGTTTTCTATTTTTTTATTGAATCCAACATAAAACAATAAAGAAGACGGTGCAAATACACGGCTATCCCAATATTTTTCTGAGTAAGCACGGTATTGCTCTTCCAATAAGGTTTCTGTATGATGGTAATCGGCACCACTTAAAACCACATCTGAATATATAGTTTTACCATTGACTACAATTCCTTTGGCGATTTTATTTTCAACAATAATTTTTTCAATAGCAGCATTAGTGACAAATTGAACTCCCAATTCGGTTGCCAAACTTTCCATACCGCGAACCACATCAAACATTCCTGTTTTTGGATGCCAAGTTCCCAAGCCAAAGTCTGCATAATTCATAAAACTATAAAAAGAAGGCGTATCCGAAGGCTTTGCTCCCAAGAATAAAACAGGAAATTCTAAAATTTGAATCAATTTTTCATTCTTGAATTTCTTGCGAACATCTCGGCTGATGTTACTAAAAAACTGACCTACTTTTTTAGCGGTTTCAAGAGTAATCAATTCCAAAGGAGAAACTCCTGGACGGTATACTAAATCTTTAATGGCTATATCATAGTTCGAGCGCGCCTCAGCCATAAATTGTTGTAATACAGCCCCGCTCCCCTTTTCAACCGACTCAAAAGTCGTTATAATTTCAGGCAAATTATCGGCAATAGAAATGAATTCATTGATTCCAAAATACACTCTATAGGCTGGCGACAACTTGATTAACTCATAATAATCGGTCGTTTTTTTGCCAAAATCAGCAAAAAAACGATCAAAAACATCCGGCATCCAATACCAACTTGGCCCCATATCAAAAGTAAAACCATCACTTTTTAACTGACGGGCGCGTCCTCCAATAGTGGCATTTTTTTCATAGACTGTTACTTGATGCCCACTTTGAGCCAAATAACTTGCTGCCGCCAAAGACGAAAACCCAGAACCTATTATTGCTATTGTTTTTGATTGATTCATTAACTGATTGTTATTTTAAATTATTAAATCCTAAAGCGCTTCTACTAAAGTATCTATTGAATAAAAAACCGACATACTTTTTGAAATAACAGCAGGATCAATATGTTCTACCATCCTACCTATATACCACAACTGTGTTGTCTCATCTTCTAATTCATGCTTCATTTGACTCACATAGTCATTAACCGACTCTCTATCTGGCTGTACCGTAAGATAAGACACAAAGACAATTGAATCGAAATGTTTTTTTAAATCTTTTAAATTTTCTATCGGCATACTTTCTCCTAAATAAATCGTTTTGTAGCCTTTGGATAAAATTTCATAGTTCAAATACATCAATCCCAATTCGTGAATTTCATTCATTGGCAACGACAATACAAAAACCTTATCTGTTTTTGTAGGCTTCAACACCTGAAGTTGTTCTGTATGGATGAGTAATTTTTGTTTGATTAAAAAAGAAATAAAATGCTCGTGTGCCGGAGAAATGGTATCCGTTTGCCACAACATTCCTAATTCCTGCATCAAAGGAATAAACACTTCGTGAAAAATTTCTTGAAAAGATTTTTCAGCCACCAACCAATTGTATGTTCTAAAAAACAATTCCTGATCAAAATGCATCATTGCCATTTTGAACTCGCTTAATGCGTGACTCTTAGCTGTTTTATTGGTTACAATTTCACGAACTAAATTAGGAATGTTATCTGGTGGATAGGTCGCTATTTTAGAGATTTTATATCCGTAATCATGAAGTAAAGTAATGTTTAGCAACTTTTGTAAACTTGCTAAATCATACAACCTAATATTAGTATCCGTACGCATTGGCTCCAAGATATTGTATCTTTTTTCCCAAATACGAATGGTATGCGCTTTGATTCCTGATAAATTTTCGAGGTCTTTGATACTGAATACGTTTTTAACGTTGTTCATTCTTTTTTATTTTTTATTAAACAAATGTAAAATAAAAAACGATACGAAGCTAATTTAAAAAATTACTGGAATCTGTTTTTCAAAATTCAATTTTCTAATTAGTAATCAAACCATAAAAAAAGCCTCTTTTCAGAGGCTTTTTGAATATCTAAATCAAGTAATTATTATTTACTCAAATACATTTTTCTTCGAGAGTACAATTCGTAGAATTGATCGTCTTTCAAGTCATCAATAAACAAGATGCTTTCTCCTGTCGATTTCATTTCTGGTCCTAATGCTTTATTCACATTTTGGAATTTACTGAAAGAGAAAACGGGTTGCTTGATTGCATATCCTTTCAATTGTGGATTGTATGTAAAGTCAGTTACTTTATTCGCTCCTAACATCACTTTAGTAGCATAATTCACATACGGTTCACCGTAAGCTTTAGCGATAAAAGGTACTGTTCTAGACGCTCTTGGATTGGCCTCGATGATATAAACAATATCGTTTTTGATAGCAAATTGAATGTTGATTAAACCAACGGTTTTCAAAGCAACCGCTATTTTATGCGTATGATCTTTAATTTGTTGCATCACAAATTCACCCAAATTGAACGGTGGCAAAGTCGCATTACTATCTCCCGAGTGTACTCCACAAGGCTCGATATGCTCCATAATTCCGATAATGTACACGTTTCCGTCAGCATCGCAAATCGCATCAGCCTCCGCTTCGATAGCACCATCTAAATAGTGGTCTAGCAACAATTTATTTCCTGGAATCGATTTCAATAAATTGATTACGTGTTCTTCTAATTCTTGTTTGTTGATAACAATTTTCATTCCTTGACCTCCCAACACATACGAAGGACGAATCAACAATGGAAAATCCAAAGTATCTGCTAAAGCCGAGGCTTCATCAGCAGTTTCTGCAATTCCGAATTTAGGGAAAGGAATATTCAAGTCGGTTAATAAATCAGAGAAACGCCCTCTGTCTTCGGCTAAATCCAAAGCATCAAAGCTAGTTCCTAAGATTTTTACTCCGTATTTCGATAATTTTTCTGCTAATTTCAAAGCCGTTTGACCACCTAATTGCACGATAACACCTTCTGGTTTTTCGTGTTGGATAATGTCATAAATATGCTCCCAGAAAACAGGCTCAAAATACAATTTATCAGCTGTGTCAAAATCAGTTGAAACGGTTTCAGGATTACAGTTGATCATAATGGTTTCGTAACCACATTCTTTCGCAGCAAGCACCCCGTGAACACAAGAATAATCAAACTCAATTCCTTGTCCAATTCTATTTGGGCCTGACCCTAAAACGATGATTTTCTTTTTATCCGTAACAATACTTTCGTTGTGAACATAACGTTCTCCGTTTGGCTTTTCAATTTCAGCCTCGAAAGTAGAATAATAGTAAGGTGTTTGCGCTTTAAACTCGGCAGCACACGTATCTACTAATTTGAATACACGATTGATATTCATATCCATACGCAAGGTATGCACCTGACTTTCCAAACAACCCATCATGTGCGCAATTTGTCTGTCAGAGAATCCTTTTTGTTTGGCTTCAAGCAATAATTCTCTTGGTAAAGACTCTACTTTATACGAAGCAATTTCTTTTTCCAAAGTAAATAATTGCTCGTATTGCTTCAAGAACCACATATCGATTTTAGTGATTTCATGAATGCGACTCAATGGAATTCCCATCGCAATGGCATCATAAATCACAAAAACACGATCCCAACTAGCATGAGTCAGTTTCTCGATAATTTGTTCGTAATTGGTATATCCTTTTCCGTCAGCACCTAAACCATTTCTTTTGATTTCCAATGATTGAGTCGCTTTATGTAAGGCTTCTTGGAACGAACGTCCAATTCCCATTACCTCACCTACTGATTTCATTTGAAGTCCTAATGTTTTATCAGCACCTTCAAACTTGTCGAAGTTCCAACGTGGTATTTTTACAATTACATAATCCAATGTTGGCTCAAATAAAGCCGAAGTAGATTTTGTAATTTGATTTTGTAATTCGTCTAAGTTGTATCCTAAGGCTAATTTTGAAGCAATTTTAGCAATTGGATACCCCGTTGCTTTAGATGCCAATGCCGAAGAACGAGACACACGAGGATTGATTTCAATCGCTACAATATCTTCTTTTTCGTCTGGCGAAACCGCAAATTGTACGTTACAACCTCCCGCAAAATTTCCAATGCTTCGCATCATCAAAATCGCCATGTCACGCATTTTTTGGAAAGTCGTATCAGATAGTGTCATCGCTGGCGCTACTGTAATCGAATCTCCTGTATGAATTCCCATTGGGTCCATATTTTCGATAGAACAGATAATAACTACGTTGTCGTTTTTATCTCTCAACAATTCTAATTCGTATTCTTTCCAACCTAACAATGCTTTGTCAATCAACACTTCATGGATAGGTGACATTTCTAAACCATAAGTCAATTTTTCGTCAAATTCGTCTTTGCTATGCACAAAAGCAGCTCCCGTTCCACCCAAGGTAAACGAAGGACGAATTACTAACGGAAAGCCAAATTCTTGAGCAATTTCTTTTCCTTGCAAGAATGAAGTAGCCGTTTTTGCTGGTGCAGCAGGAACTCCAATTCGTTCAAGTAATTGTTTGAACTGTTCTCTATCTTCCGTAATATTAATGGCGTTCACATCAACCCCAATTAATTTTACTCCAAAATCTTCCCAAATTCCTTTTTCTTCTGCTTCTAAACACAAGTTCAATGCCGTTTGCCCACCCATTGTTGGCAATACCGCATCAATTTGCGGATGTGCTTTCAAGATTTCAATAATCGACTTAGTTGTCAATGGTTTCAAGTAAACGTGATCGGCCATAGAAGGGTCAGTCATAATCGTCGCTGGATTCGAGTTGATTAATATCACTTCGATTCCCTCTTCACGAATAGAACGTGCTGATTGTGAACCAGCATAATCAAATTCGCAGGCTTGACCAATTACAATAGGACCTGAACCTATTATCAAAACGGATTTAATGGATGTGTCTTTTGGCATTGTAGTATAATTTGTGTGTATGTTGTTTTTTATTATTGTCCGGTTTAAGTAGTAAAAACACTTTAAACTGAGCTTTTTAGAGCTAAACTAAATAGAATTAGTTTAAATTTTCAAAAAAAAGCCGTTACTAAAAAATAGTAACGGCTTAATATTGATTATAGAATAACCATTATTTTTTGTGTCTAGGTTCGCTAGAAACAGTCAATTTATGTCTTCCTTTAGCTCTTCTTCTTGCAAGAACTTTTCTTCCATTAGCAGAAGCCATTCTGTCCATAAATCCGTGTTTATTTCTTCTTTTTCTTTTCGATGGTTGAAACGTTCTTTTGCTCATTGGTTTGTATCTTTAAAATCTTTATTTATATGTCTTCTAGTTTTTGAATAACCGTTATTCGAAAACCGAGTGCAAATATACAAAGACTTTTTTTTCTAGCAAGTAGTTTTATAAAAATATTTTTAATTCCTTTTACTATCTTTGCAATCATAAATTCAAACCTATTATGTTTCACAAAAATATCAAACTTATTCTTGCCGGACTTATTGTCGCTACAGGCATTTGGCAATTTACTGAAAGTAACATTGGAAACGGAATCTTCCTTATATTACTAAGTGTAATTCCTGTTTTTTTATATTTCAAAAACGAATTCATCTTACTAGCGTTCTTAAAGTTGAGAAAACAAGATTTTGAAGGCGCTAAAAAATGGTTAGACAAAATCAAAAACCCAGAAGGTGCTTTGGTTCAAAAACAACAAGGATACTTCAATTACCTTCACGGTATTATGCTTTCGCAAACTAATATCAATCAATCAGAGAAATTTTTCAAAAAAGCAATTGAGTTAGGATTGTCTATGGATATGGATTTGGCTGTAGCCAAATTAAACCTAGCAGGTATCGCGATGTCTAGAAGAAGAAAATTAGAAGCTACATCGCTATTAAATGAAGCCAAGAAACTGGACAAGCAAAACATGCTGAAAGATCAAATCAGCATGATGAAAGAACAAATGAAGAAAATATAGATTTTCTAGAACCTGAAACAAGTTCAGGTTGACAGATAATCTAGTATATATAGTACGTCTGTCATTCTGAACTTGTTTCAGAATCTAACTGTTTCCATAAATTAAGCCAATTAGGATTAGACTCTTCTATTAAATTTATTTTCCATTTTCTGTGCCAATTTTTCAATTGCTTTTCCCTTGCAATTGCATCATTAATGTATTGAAATTCTTCACAATACACCATTATTTTTAACTTATACTTGGCAGTAAATTTCGATCCTTCTCCAATCACATGCCTCTCCATTCTATCATCTATCCCTACCGTAACTCCAATATAAAGAGTCCCATTAGGTTTATTTGTTAATATATACACCCAGTAATTATGATATGCTCTATTAGCCATAGTTAAATTAGATTCAGAACCTGAAACAAGTTCAGGTTGACAGATAACCTACTCATATTCTCGCCCTTCATTCTGAACTTGTTTGCTTCGTCTATTCGCTATCGCTCAGGCCAGAATCTCAAATCAATTAATATCCTTCCAAAGGGATTTCCAATTGGTATTTTTTATTCGTAGGATTCACCATTTTAGTGGTGCGCAGCCACGGATTATGAATCTTCAATATTTTATAATTAATCCCTTGTTGAATTGCTAGATTAGCTAAATCGGTTACCGAACTATCAATTGTAATTTTCTTCGTCGCTACTATTTTGTATTGTTCCTCCTCTGTAATTTGAAAACCGTATTGTTCTGGATGTTCCATAATTTGTTTCAAGGCTAAAATTCGGAACACATAACGAGAGGTTTCGTCATTTAGCAATAAATCATAGTAATTGGCTACTTTTTGAATATCCAATTGCTTTTTGATTCCAGTTCCACCCGCATTATATGAAGCTGCCACTAAAGTCCAGTTTCCAAATTTTTCTTTGGCTTTCAAAAAATAAGCACAAGCCGCCTCTGTCGCTTTTTCCAAGTGATAGCGCTCGTCAATATTCTCATTCACTTCTAAACCAATTTCTTTAGCCGTATCAGGCATAAATTGCCAAATTCCTTTAGCACCAGCTGGAGAAACTACATTCACCAAACCACTTTCAATCACGGCAACGTATTTAAAATCATCTGGAATTCCATTTTTCTTTAAAATCGGTTCGATGACTGCAAAAGCACGGTGCGCTCTTTTTAAAATTAATAAGGTCGAAGCGTTCAAATGCTTATTCACCAACAATTCTCTATCCAAACGCTCCTGTACATCCGCAATTTTTAAGGGTACTGCTTCTCCTGCAAAATCAATTTGGGCAGGAAAATAGTTCGGATTAAAACGAGCTATCCAATTAGCAGGCAATTCTAATTTAGAAGCAAAAATAAATAACCCACTAATGAGCATTACTCCAATCAAAAGAACCGATTTACGAATCGTTGTTGTTTGTTTTTTCATTTATACTTTTTCTTTTTTTGCTTCTGAAAACGTACCTAAAATTATAGCAGGTAAATTTTCATTCAACCATTTGTATTTACTTAAAATCATAATGTGTGTTCCGCCTTTTACTTCGATACAATCATTGATGTATTGAATTGGAAACACCTCATCGGCATCGCCGTGAATATGAATTACATTCGGATCAACTTGGGTTCTATTCCACAATAAAATGCGTTCTATGGCCCAATCCAAATAATGCACATCGCGAACCGAAAGATACCTTTCATATAATTTCAATCGATGGGCTATGGATTTTCCAAAAGAAAAAGCACTCAACTTTTCCATATTCGAAAAAATCGATGTTGGAATTAATTTGTACGCTTTCGTTGTTTTGGCAATTTTCATTCGGCGAGGAAATTCTACATTCGATTTCACACTCGAAATAATAATTACTTTCAGCGGATTCAAAAAAGCTGCCATTTCTTGCACCAAAATCCCTCCGAAAGAAACACCAATCAAAACAGGATTTGGTGCTGTGATTCTTTCAGCCATTCGTTTGGCATAATCCTTTAAAGATTCCTCTCCAATGGGCAATTCCCAATCTAAAAGATGCACTTCAAAAAGCGAATCCGGCAAAACAATACGCTCAAAAATCAACGAACTAGCCGCCAATCCAGGCATGAAATAAACCGAAATCTTTTTGTTATCCATCGTTCAAAAAACCATTACTTTAGGGTAAAAATAAAGATATTTTTATTAAGTATTGAACCCGTTGGGTAAAATTAGTTTTTGATGAAAATTTCACGTCAGTTCGAGTGATTTTCGTCAGAAAATCATATCGAGAACAAGTGAAATGTTATTAAAAACGATTAACTACGTTGAACCTAAAGGTTTCTCGATACATTTTTTGTTCCATTTCATTGCACAAAAAACACTCGAATTGACGTTTTTAATAATTACACCCAACGGGTTAGGTATTGACTCGAAAAGAACAAATGCTAAATGTTGCAACAAAAACTACTTCTCTATTTCTCTCAGGTTTTCCATTTTCTTGTGCGCCAAGAAACCAGCTACATCCTCAAAGTGTTCTACCACCCTTTTGTTTCCAAATTCAAAAACTTTGGTAGCTAATCCGTCTAAGAAGTCACGGTCGTGCGATACTAAAATCAAAGTTCCATCAAAATCTTTTAAGGCATCTTTGATAATGTCTTTCGTTTTCATATCCAAGTGATTCGAAGGCTCATCTAGAATCAACAAGTTAACAGGCTCTAACAACAATTTAATCATCGCCAAACGCGTTTTTTCTCCTCCAGAAAGTACTTTCACCTTCTTGGTAATATCATCACCATGAAACATAAAAGCACCTAAAATATTTTTAATTTGAGTACGAATTTCTCCTACCGCAATACCATCAATAGTTTCAAAAATAGTAGCGTTTTCATCTAGCAAAGCCGCTTGGTTTTGAGCAAAATAACCTATTTGGGCATTGTGACCAATTTCGACACTACCGCTATCAATGCCTATTTCTTTCATGATAGCTTTAATCATAGTCGATTTACCTTCTCCATTTTTTCCAACAAAAGCTACTTTTTGACCGCGTTCAATAACCAAATTGGCCTCTTTAAATACCACATGATCACCGTACGATTTAGACAATTCTTTCACAATCACAGGATATTGTCCAGAACGAGCTGCTGGCGGGAATTTCAATTTCAAAGCGGATGTATCGACTTCGTCTACCTGAACGATTTCTAGTTTTTCTAACATCTTCACACGCGATTGTACCGCATCGGTTTTAGAAAACGTTCCTTTAAAACGGTCTATAAACGCTCTATTATCAGCAATCATTTTTTGTTGCTCATCGTAGGCTTTTTGCTGATGCATACGGCGGTCTTTTCGCAATTCCAAATAATGAGAATACTTGGCTTTATAATCATAAATACGGCCCATAGTTACTTCTATAGTACGATTAGTAATGTTATCTACAAAAGCCCTATCGTGCGAAATCACTACCACCGCTTTGGCTTGGTTGACCAAGAAATCTTCTAACCATTGAATACTTTCTATATCCATATGGTTCGTTGGCTCATCGAGCAAAATCAAATCGGGTTTTTGTAATAAAATTTTAGCCAATTCGATACGCATTCTCCAACCTCCAGAAAACTCCGAAGTTTGACGTGTAAAGTCTTCGCGAACAAACCCTAAACCAATTAAGATTTTCTCAACCTCTGCCTCATAATTCACTTCCTCAATAGCGTAGTATTTCTCACTCAAATCCGAAACACGCTCAATCAACTTCATGTACTCATCACTTTCATAATCCGTACGAACGGTCAATTGCTCATTTATCTCGTCAATCTCCGCTTTCATCTTGAAAACTTCGCCAAACGCCTTAGACGTTTCTTCCATTACAGTCGCGCCATCCGTAGTCAATAAATGCTGTGGCAAATAAGCTACTACCGCTTCTTTGGGGGCCGAAATAGAACCTGTAGAAGGTTTACTGTGTCCTGCAATTATTTTTAAAAGCGTCGATTTTCCCGCTCCATTTTTACCCATAAGGGCAATTTTATCATTTTCATTAATGGCAAAAGAAACATCACTAAAAAGTGTGGTTCCGCCAAATTGCACAGAAATATCGTTAACTGTAATCATTGCGTAGTGGATTTATTTGTTGGGAAAAGCGATCATTCAACCTCCCGTTTTTGAAGGCGCAAATATAATTCAAATCCCTCGTTGTTTACAATGTATTGGGTAAAGTTTTTATTTTTCTTTTGCCGCTAACCTGACTATCAAAGCCTCATAAAAACAGAAAAAATGTCTATAAAATTACAAATACAGACACTCAAACCGACTAAAAGAAAGAAAAGCCATATTTAAAAACTATTTGATTATCAGTTGATTAAAAATATAAAAATAGTAGAAAATATTGTTTCGTACATTATTTCAGGAAGGACAGGTACTAATTCGGAAATTTACAATAGCTAAACCAATAGTGCAATTGATTTAAAAATACCACCGATACAAACCCCACAGAATATGATTTCAAAAGAAACCAAAACTTTTATTAGTATCGTTAAAAACGGTATTGTTTTGAATCCAAAATCAAAAAATAAAGAACAAATTCCATTTACTGATGTGGCTAAAATTCACATCAGTATTCAGCAACGGCAGTTTGCACTCAAAAGCTTTTTGATTGGGTACTTTATTTTCACGCTGTTTTGTTTGCAATACCTCAACGTAGAGTTGTCTATTTTATCTGTTCTAATTTTCAGTATCAATTTTGTAGTAATGAATACCCTCGATTTTAAAACCTACCGACTACAAATTATTTTGAAAAATAATACCATCATCGAAAAACGCATTCCTAAAAAATTGAAATACGAGTTCATAACACTGATCAATGAAGTACGAAATGAATTAAAATTGAAAAGAGAAACTATTTTGTAATTTGTAAATAAAATAGTACTTTAGAGAAAATTTTCGAAACACTACAACATATGAATCGGGTCTTATCTACTCTCTGTATTCTTTTTTTACATGTCGCAATTAATGGAAATGCACAAATTGACAAATATAAAGGTGAAACTTTTCTTTTTCAAGATGCCAAAACCAAAAATGCCATAGTAATAGACCAAGATTCTTTATACTATGTAAATACTCCCAATAAATTCAAAATACTAAAACACACTAAGTATCCTGAATTAATTTCACGCTACAATACGTTTTATATAAAAGGTAAGAATTATTTTGTACATAATGGTTGCGGCCCTGTATTAGAATGGCGTAATGATTCAATCATACGAATTGATAATTCTTTTTTACATCAAAATCAGTTTGGCGCAACCTCTTTCGTATACCAAGATGAAATTTATTATTTTGGCGGTTACGGGTTATTTACATTTAAAAATATACTCACGAAATACATTTTCAAATCAAGAGAATGGATGGCTGTTCAAACTTTCGGGAGTGAATTTCCATCTTTAAGACGTGATGCAAATCGGATTTTAATTGGAAACAACCTATATATTTTTGGTGGATTATGCGAAAACCCTGCAGATTTTTATTTTGGACAAATCCCTACCGATAATATAGTTTGGAAATTGGACCTTAAAACTATGGAATGGAGTAAAGAAGGAATATACAATACCAAATACAACTCAATTGAAAATTATTTCAATTTTCAAAATGGGTCAAAGATGTATATGCTTAGTCGAGGTGCAGATAATAAACTATTGGAAATTGATCTTGCCACTAATACTATTAATAAATATATTTTGCCTTCCGTTATGAATGTGAAATCATTTTATTTTGACGAACTATCACAAGAATTGGTTGTACTTCATTTCTTAAGTACTTCTGCAGAAACTAAAATTATCCGATTAAAATTAAAGAGTATTATTAACAATCCTATTCAATCTGAAACTTTTATCAAGAATCAATATACCAATTCACTTATTATACTTGGAATAGGAATAATTGCAATATTACTTTTTATAATAGTATACAAATTCAAAATAAAAAACATAATTTTCGAATATCATAGTTTAATTTATGATAACACTACTAAACAATTACTATTCAAAGGAAAAGTAATTGATTCATTTGATAATAATGAACTGAAAATCATTTCATATTTAATACAAAATCAATCGAATTATATCGCACTTAACTCATTAAACAATCTTTTTGAACAAGAAGAATTGACCGAAAATTATACTAGCACAACCAAACGAAGAGAAAACACCTTAAACGCTATAATCACAAAACTCAGTTTGATTTCTGGATGTAAAGAAAATGAAATTCTATTGTACAGAAGAAATCCAAACGACAAACGAATGAAAGAAATCAAATTAAAAGATCATTTTATTAGAGTAAAGTAACCATAAAAAGTTTTTAATAATCATAGATTTTGTCATTCCGAATTTATTTCGGAATCTAAAAAATAATTAAAAATTATGAAAAAAGATGCTGACTCGAGCGATAGCGAATAGACGAAATAAACAAGTTCAGCATGACAAAACTAGTGCGTTATTCTTTTCTCCACTTTTTAGTTTCTTCAAAAACGTGTTCTAAAATGGCTCGTTCTTTTTCGTCAAAATCAACATTCCTGCGACTCATGACTAACTTAGCCGTAGCAAAGGCTTTACTCGTTGTATAAGTTGTAAATCCAGCGGCACCACCCCAAGAGAAACTCGGCACAAAATTGCGAGGAAAACCACTACCAAAAATATTGGAACTCACCCCCACCACTGTTCCTGTATTGAACATGGTATTAATACCGCACTTACTATGATCCCCCATCATCAAACCACAAAATTGCAAGCCTGTTTTAGCAAAGCCTTCGGTTTCATAACTCCACAACCTCACTTCTTCGTAATTATTTTTAAGATTGGAATTGTTACTGTCTGCGCCAATATTACACCATTCTCCTAAAACGGAATTCCCTAAAAATCCGTCATGTCCTTTGTTAGAATACGCAAATAAAACGGAATTATTGATCTCTCCCCCTACTCGAGAAAAAGGACCAACAGTAGTCGCTCCATATATCTTAGCTGCCATCTTTACTGTACCCCCTTCGCACAAAGCAAATGGACCTCGAATCACAGAACCTTCCATAATTTCAGCATTTTTTCCGATATAAATGGGCCCTGTAGCAGCATTTAAAGTCACAAACTCTAATTTTGCTCCTTCTTCAATAAAAATATTTTCGGGTGCAATTACATTTACTGATTTTGGAATGGCTTGTGATTTTCTTTCCTGAGTTACCAACTCAAAATCAGCACGAAGTGCCTCCCCATTTTTAGAAAAAATATCCCAAGTATGCTCAACCGTTAAACACTCATTGGTATATTCTAGTATTTCATACGTATCAAAATTGACTTCTTCCTGCTCTTCATTGGTAAAGAAAGCGATCACTTCCTCTCCTTTAAAAATAGCTTGATTCGATTCTAAATTCCGAATCATTTCAACCAAAGTGGGATTAGGCAAAAAAGAAGCGTTAATCATTACATTACACTCCATTTCGACCATTGGATATTTTTCCGAAAGGTATTCTTCTGTCAAAGTTGTTGTTGTAGAACCTAAATAGGCCTCCCATTTTTGACGGATTGTCAAAATTCCAATTAAAATATCGGCCACTGGGCGCGTGAATGTAAATGGCAAAAGCGCATTTCGAGCAGGACCGTCAAAAAGGATATAATTCATAGCGGTTTCTTTTTAAGAAATTATGGTTTTGGTAAACCCACAGCCAAATTTACAACTAATTTTAGATGTTCAAAAAAGTAAAAAAAATGTGCTCGAGAACAATAAGTTTTTTTCATAAAAAAAGCCTCACTAATTGTGAGGCTTGGTATAAATAAGAAACAAATTAAAATTATTTAACGTGTTTCGCGTATTTAGTTTTGAATTTATCGATACGTCCTGCAGTATCAATCAATTTAGATTTACCTGTGTAAAAAGGGTGAGATGTTCTAGAAATCTCCATTTTTACAACTGGATATTCTACACCATCAACAGTGATAGTTTCTTTAGTTTCTGCAGTAGATTTAGTAATAAAAACGTCGTCATTTGACATGTCTTTAAAAGCAACTAATCTGTAATTTTCTGGGTGTACACCTTTTTTCATCGTAATTCTTTTTTATTAGTTTCAATTATAATCGTGCTTTGAAGCTTTTCTTCTAACAGAAAAGGTATAAACCAATTATAACTTTTTGTTTTTACATTATTATTTTGAGTTTGCAAATTTACACTTATTTTTCAATAAACAAATCTTTGAATGACTTTTTTTATCCATCGCTAAATCGCGATTTTTAGCAGCAAATAAATTGGGAATTGCTATATTTGTAGATTAATTTTAAAACTTCTATATCATGATAAACGAAATTATTAAAAGAAATGGAGTAACTTATGGAATAATCATTGGACTAATTTCTTCTTTAACGACTGCCTCAATCTATGCAATCAATATTAATTTATTCACCTCTTGGTGGTTAGGAATACTAAGTGTTTTATTTTATATTGTTTTTTCAATCATTTTACTTTCCAAAACAAAAAAAGCTTTAAACGGTGTTTTTACTTTCAAAGAAGCCTTCACAACGTATTTTATTTTTGCTGTAATAGGAGTGCTAATTGGCGCTATTTTCAATATTTTATTATTCAATGTTATAGACCCTTCTGCCTCTGATACCGTTAAAGAATTAACTATTAAAAGTGTTGTAGAAACAATGCAAAAATACAACACCCCTGCCTCAACAATTAATGAAATGATTGCTAAAATGAAAGAAAACAATCCTTATTCTACTATTGAAATTTTAAAAGGGTCTGCTTTTGTAATTGTATTCTATTCAATATTAGGTTTAATAATGGCAGCTTTTTTCAAAAGCAAAACTCAAGAATAATTTTAAATGAATCTATCCATACTTATCCCGCTTCTGAACGAAGAGGAATCACTGAACGAATTGTACACTTGGATTATCAAAGTGATGCAAACGCACAATTACACCTACGAAATTATCTTTCTAGACGATGGTAGTACTGATAATTCTTGGCAGTGTATTGAACAATTTGCTCACGAAAATCGACATGTGAAAGGCATTCGTTTTATGAAAAACTTCGGTAAATCACAAGCCTTGCATGCTGGTTTTGCCAAAGCCCAAGGCGATGTCATCATTACTATGGATGCTGATTTACAAGACAGCCCAGAAGAAATTCCAGGATTGTATGATATGATTACCAATGGTAATTTTGATTTGGTTTCAGGTTGGAAAAAGAAGCGCTACGATTCGGTAATGGCTAAAAATTTACCTTCCAAATTATTCAACTGGGCCGCTCGAAAAACATCAGGCGTGTATTTGAATGATTTCAATTGTGGATTGAAAGCCTACAAAAACGTAGTGGTGAAAAATGTAGAAGTTTCGGGCGAAATGCATCGTTATATTCCCGTTTTAGCCAAAAATGCAGGCTTCAATAAAATTGGCGAAAAAGTAGTGCAACACCAAGCCAGAAAATACGGCGAATCTAAATTTGGCATGAGCCGATTCATCAATGGATTCTTGGATTTAATTACGATTTGGTTTTTATCTCGCTACGGAAAACGCCCCATGCACTTTTTTGGTGCGGCAGGTGTATTGATGTTCATCATCGGGTTTTTGTCTACTGGATTAATCATTGGTATCAAATTATACCGTTTGTATGCTGGTTTTCATCCTATGTTGGTAACTGAAAATCCACTGTTTTATATCGCGTTGACTACTATGATTATTGGTACACAATTATTCCTTGCTGGCTTTTTAGGCGAAATTATTTTGCGAACCAAAAGCAATGAAGGACGGTATAAAGTCGCAAACGAACTGAATTTTTTATAAGAGTAAACAATGCCCAAATCCCAAATCATTACCCAAAAAATTATCGAAATTAGAGGTCACAAAGTACTATTTGATTTTGATTTAGCTGAATTGTACGAAACGAGTACTAAAGTTTTAAAACAAGCGGTACGAAGGAATAGCAATAGATTTCCTGAGGATTTTATGTTTGAATTAACCGAAGAAGAATGGATTTCTTTAAGGTCACAAATTGTGACCTTAAAAGTCGGAAGAGGCCAACATTCAAAATATTTACCCTTCGTTTTTACAGAGCAAGGTGTCGCTATGCTTTCAAGCGTATTGAATAATGAAAGAGCTATTGAGATTAACATTGCCATCATGCGAAGTTTTGTTTCACTTCGAAAATTCGCACTAACGTATGAAGAATTAACAAAAAGAGTAACGGAAATTGAACAACAATTCCCTGATATTTATAAAGCATTAAATCATTTGATGGATTCCAAGCAACAAAATCAAATGCAACAAGAACGAAAAAAGATTGGTTATACCAAATAATAGACAAAATGGAAATTAAACAAACTATTTTAGATAAAGTAAACGAATGGCTTTCGCCAAATTTTGACTCAGCAACTCAAAACACAATCCGAGAAATGATGACCTCAGCTCCAAAGGAGTTGGAAGAAAGTTTCTATAAGAATTTAGAATTTGGAACAGGCGGAATGCGGGGTGTTATGGGTGTAGGAACTAACCGTATTAACCAATACACTTTAGGAAAGAACACTCAAGGTTTGTCTAATTATTTGAAAAAAGTATTTCCTGGCGAAGACCTACGCGTGGCGATTGCATACGATTGCCGTCACAACAGCGATACTTTAGCTAAAGTAGTTGCTGATGTATTTTCTGCCAATGGAATTCAAGTTTTCCTATTTTCTGAATTGCGTACAACTCCCGAGTTGTCATTCACAGTAAAACACTTGAATTGTCACGCAGGAATTGTGTTAACTGCTTCTCACAACCCACCAGAATACAACGGATACAAAGTATATTGGCAAGATGGCGGACAATTAGTACCACCACAAGATGGCGAAATTATTCAGTTGATTGAAGCGTTGAATTATGACAAAATTAAATTTGAAGCCAACCAAAGCTTAATTCAGTATATTGGCGAAGAAGTCGATGCTGCTTTTCATCAATCGACTATTGAAAATGCTAGTTTTAAAACAACACCTGCTGTTGCCAAAGAAAACTTAAAAATCGTGTACACGTCATTGCACGGTACTTCGATCAAATCGATTCCGACCGTTTTAGAGCAAGCGGGATACACTCAAGTAAATATTGTAAAAGAGCAAGCCGAACCTAATGGCGATTTCCCAACCGTAAAATCTCCCAACCCAGAAGAACCTGAGGCATTGACAATGGCAATGCAATTAGCAGAGGCTACTCAGGCAGATATTGTAATTGGAACTGACCCAGATTCAGATCGATTAGGTGTAGCTGTTAGAGATACTGACGGCAAAATGATATTGTTAAATGGTAATCAAACAATGATTATCATGACAGCCTTTTTATTGGAACAATGGAAACGTGCCGATAAAATTACTGGAACTGAATTCGTAGGTTCGACTATTGTTTCTACTCCTATGATGCTTGAATTGGCATCCGCTTATGGAATTGAATGCAAAATAGGTTTGACTGGTTTCAAATGGATTGCCAAAATGATTAAAGATTTTCCAAACCAAAAATTCATCGGAGGTGGAGAAGAAAGTTTCGGATTCATGGTAGGCGATGCGGTTCGTGATAAAGATGCTGTGGGCGCTTCACTTTTAGTTTGCGAAATTGCTGCTTTGGCAAAAGCCTCAGGGAGTTCATTATACCAAGAGTTATTGAATTTGTATGTTGACTTTGGTTGCTACAAAGAGCATTTGATTTCGTTAACCAAAAAAGGAATTGATGGTTTAGCCGAAATCAATCAAATGATGATTGACTTGCGCGAAAATCCTGTAGATGAGATCAATGGACAACGTGTAGTAGGTATCGATGATTATGAAAATTCAACTTCATTAAACCGAATCACTAACGAAATCGAGCCAATTGCAATTCCAAAATCGAATGTGTTAATCTACTATTTAGAAGACGGCTCTAAAATTTGTGCACGTCCAAGTGGAACAGAACCAAAAATAAAATTCTACTTTAGTGTCAATACCACTTTGGATAAAGTTGAAAATTTCAAAGCAGTAGAAGCTGAACTAGATCAAAAAATTAAAAATATAATCGCAGCAATGCATTTGAACTAAATGGATCAAAATCTAACCAAATTAATTCCTTATACCAAACCTTATAAATCGCATATCATCTGGAATGTGATTTATAACATTTTGTATGCTTTATTTAGTACGCTCTCTATGATAACGATGTTTCCGTTGTTAGAGGTGTTGTTCAAAAAAAGTGCTGCTGTTAGTACAGAACCTACTTATACAGGAATTCAAGACATAGGACAATTCGGAAAAGATTGGTTGTTCTTCACTATATCCGATTTGAACCAAAAGCAAGGACCTCAGTTTGCCTTATTACTAGCTGTCGTTTTGGTTATTGTAACCTTTTTATTGAAAAACCTTTTCAATTATCTCGCTTCTTATCATATCACTCATCTAAAAAATGGGGTGTTGCGCGATTTAAGACAAAAGATGTATTATAAAATCATCGACTTGCCTATCTCCTATTATTCTGAAAAAAGAAAAGGTGATATCATGGCACGTATGCTTGGGGATGTAAATGAGGTACAAAACTCCTTTTTTTCTATATTAGAACTCATTGTAAAAGAACCTTTAACAATTGTGTTTACCATAATTGCCATGCTCAATATTAGCGTAAATCTAACGCTATTTGTTTTTGTTTTTATTCCAGTTTCTGGATTTATCATTTCAAAAATCGGAAAAAGTTTAAAATCAAAATCAACACGTGCGCAACAAGAAAGCGGTTATTTTATTTCGTTAGTCGAAGAAAGTTTAGGCGGACTGAAAGTCGTTAAAAGCTACAATGCCGAGAGTCAATTCAAAAAACGTTTTGACGATTCCATCAATAGATTACTACAACTTTCCAACAGCATTGGTAACAAAAATAACTTGGCTTCACCTATGAGTGAGTTCATGGGAATTGTAACCATTGCTACTTTATTATGGTATGGTGGTAACCTAGTGTTGGTTGACAAGACACTAGAAGGTTCTTTGTTCTTAGTATACATGCTACTTTCTTACAACATCTTAACTCCTGCAAAAAACATTTCCAAAGCGTCTTATGCAGTAAAAAATGGATTAGCTGCTGCCGAACGTGTTTTTGAAGTATTGGAAATTGACAATGCAATTACCAATCATAACGAAGCCGTTGTAAAAGAGACCTTCGATTCTAAAATTGAAATCGCCAACATCAACTTCAAATACGAAGACGAAAATGTATTAAAAGACTTTTCATTGGAAGTGGTCAAAGGACAAACCGTAGCGTTAGTAGGTCAATCAGGTAGTGGAAAAAGTACGATTGCTAATTTATTAACTCGTTTTTATGATGTAAACGAAGGTACCATCCAAATTGACGGAATTGATATTAAACAACTAAACCTACAATCACTTCGAGGATTAATCGGATTGGTGACTCAAGACAGTATTTTGTTTAATGATAGCATCAGAGCTAATATTGCTTTAGGCAAAGAAGATGCTACCGATGAAGAAATTGTTGAAGCACTTAAAATTGCCAATGCTTACGAATTTGTAAAAGAGTTACCCAACGGCATTCATACCAATATTGGCGATAGCGGAAATAAATTATCCGGTGGTCAAAAACAACGTCTTTCGATTGCACGAGCGGTTTTGAAAAACCCACCGATTATGATTTTGGATGAAGCCACTTCGGCATTGGATACCGAAAGCGAAAAATTGGTGCAAGTAGCTCTCGAAAACATGATGCAAAACCGAACTTCTATTGTGATTGCTCACCGCCTTTCTACCATTCAAAAAGCCAACAAAATTGTGGTGATGCAAAAAGGTAGAATTGTAGAACAAGGCACGCACGAAGAATTAATTGCCCTAAACGGAACATACAATAAGCTCGTTAGTATGCAATCGCTAGAATAAATATGTACCTCAACAATCCAAATATCAAACTCCCTGAAGATCCAGATACTATCGTTTGGAAGTACTTGGATTTGTCTAAATTCTTGGATTTGCTGCTGTCGCGAAAATTATTCATGTCGCGTTCCGATAAATTTGAAGATCAATACGAAGGCACTTTTAGTGAACCTACTTTTGAAGAGATTAAAAAGTTAGCGATTAACAATCCTGAGTTTTTAAATTACTACAAAACCCATCGCGAAAAAGTAGCCATCAGCAGTTGGCACATCAACGAATACGAATCGTTTGCTATGTGGCAAATTTTCACTCAAAACAGCGAGGGTTTAGCGATACAATCTACTATTGGACGATTGCAAAAAGCATTGGAACCCGAAAAAAACTTAAAGCAATACATCGGGCAAGTCAATTATATTGATTACAAAAAAGAATACATTCCGTTTGACGATATGTTTTTCCCCTTTTTATTCAAACGGAAAAGTTTTCAATACGAACGTGAAGTCCGTATTATCTCTGACACTTCTGATACTAAAATCAACATCAATGATGGGATTAAAATCAATGTGGATATCAGCCAATTGATTGATAAAATCTACATTCACCCTAAATCAGAAAACTGGTATAAAAACTTAGTGATCCAATTGGTTTCCAAATTAGGTTTTGATATTGAAATAGAAAAATCGGATTTAGAAAGCGATATCCTGATATAGATAATATTGGTGTTACAACAATTTCGTCCCTACGGGACTCTTATCATCATAGCTACATAATTACCTCTATTTTGTCCCTAGCGGGACATAGTAATATAGGAAAAAACTATTCGCAATTGTCCCGCTAGGGACAAAATATCGGTAGAAAAAAAAATGTTTTGTATCAAATAGTCCCGTAGGGACGAAATTATAATTTTGCCGTCAATTTGATATTAAATACGCGCGTAGTCATATAATTGGGAATAGCGTATTGATTTTTGGAATACACATCGCGAACCCAAGTATTGGTAATGGCATTTTGATTATTAAAAAGATTAAATATCTCTACACCCACAGCCAATTCTTTGAAATTCCCCAACCAATTCTTGTTAATTGAATTATTTTTATTGTCAATCAAAATTTTAGAAAAACCGACATCGGCACGACGGTAATCCCGTAATCTATTTTGGTACAAATACGGATCGGCATACGAAGGAGAACCTCCTGGCAATCCTGTATTATAAACTAAATTCAAATACACTTTCATTCTTGGAATAGTAGGCATATAATCTTGAAATAGCAATCCAAATTTTAATAATTGATCAGTTGGTCGAGCGATATAGCCTTTATTTTCGCTATTTTCTTCTGTTTTCAAATAGCCAAAACTAAACCATGATTCTGTTCCGGGTACAAATTCTCCATTCAGGCGAATATCGAATCCCTGAGCATAGGCTTTCGCCAAATTATTAGCCGCATACCGAATTCGGACATTGTCAATCGTATACGTATTCACATCCGACATGGATTTGTAATACAGTTCAGAAACCAATTTAAATGGTCGATTCCACATCTTAAAATTGTAATCATTTGCCACGACCAAATGAACGGATTGTTGCGCTTTGACATTCGGTTGTACTACACCATCGGCACCACGCAATTCTCTATAAAAAGGAGGTTGATAATACACTCCGCCTGAAAGTCGGAACACCATATCTTTTTCCCAATTGGGTTGAATGGAAATTTGCGCGCGAGGACTCCAAACAAACTGCGATTTACCTAATTCGTCAGTTCCTGACACTTCCCAAGTATGAAAACGCAATCCTGCATTGTACCACACCTTAGTTGCTCCTATACTACTTTTTGAATTCC
This sequence comes from Flavobacterium sp., assembly GCF_024642105.1. Taxonomy (GTDB): domain Bacteria; phylum Bacteroidota; class Bacteroidia; order Flavobacteriales; family Flavobacteriaceae; genus Flavobacterium. The sequence goes on along the minus strand of NZ_JAHEBT010000055.1, from coordinate 287,735 downwards.
ATTGCACAAATCCTGACAATCTATTAATGTCAGTAAAATTAGTCGCGCGCACATTTTGATACGGAACAAGTGGGCCGGTATAAACCGAATACGGCTCATTTTTTTGAGGTAAGACAATAGGCGGCGGAATAGAAAACCCCGCCGAATCGATTACCTCCCACTCCACTACTCGATCTCGAATAGATTCGCGAGTGTATTTACCCCCCCAATCCAATTGACTTTTCTTCCAATCGTGAAACCCTTTGAATTCGATATTGGCAATTAAAGCATCTAAATTATTTCTCGCGTGATTCAACTGCGAACCAATGCCACGCGTGTATGCTACTTTTCCGTAGGTTTCAGAAGCAACATTAGCATCCACTTCACCCAAACGGTATTGCGCCAAAATATCAAAATTCTCTTGTTCAGTTGTATGATACAGTGAGCCAATAAATTTCAAATTAAAACTCTCGTTAGGTTTAAAAGTGGTTTTTATAGCTCCAAAATAAGTAGCATACTGATCTTTTTCTTGCCCTTCATAATACACCAAAAGTGCCATGGGTTGGTCTAACGTTCCAAAATTAGTTTGGCGGGTCAAAGGCTGGTATTGGTAGTTGTTTTTCGAAATGTTACCTAAAAAACTCCATTGCCATTTTGCGGAAGCCTGATAATTAATATTCGTTTGAATATCGGCAAAAGTGGGTGTGTAATTCGTTTGGGTTTCTTGGCTTTTTACCAGCAAACTATTGTTTCTATAGCGCACCCCTGTAATTGCAGACCATTTTTTGTTTTTGGAAACGGCATCAAAAGCCATACTGCCCCCCAGAAAACTTCCTTCGAAATTGGCTCCGAATGTAGTTGGTTTTCGATAGGTAATATCCAAAACCGACGACAATTTATCTCCGTATTTGGCTTGAAATCCACCTGCTGAAAAATCAACATTTTGAACCAAATCAGTATTGGTAAAACTCAATCCTTCTTGCTGTCCTGAACGAATTAAGAAAGGACGATAGACTTCAATTTCGTTAACATAAACCAAATTTTCATCATAATTGCCACCGCGAACAGCGTATTGTGTACTCAATTCACTATTGGAATTGACTCCTGCTAAGGTTTTTAAGATATTTTCAACTCCAGCATTGGCACCTGGAATTTTACGTAATACTTCGGGTGTAATTGACGTGATACCATGAATTCGTTTGGTATTCTTAGCCGTCACAACTACTTCGCCTATTTGTTCTTGGCGGGTATTCATCACCGGATTGAATTCAAAATTTTGATTGGGTTTCAAGAACAAAACAATTGATGCCGATTTTAGCGAAATATGAGTAAAAACTACGGTCGTTTTTTGGTTGGCAGGAATTGTTAGTTCGTAAAATCCATTCGAATTGGATTGAGTTCCAACTGCACCATTCGAAACAGAAACATGAGCCACTGCTTGCTTATTTTCGTCTAAAATAATTCCTCTCAACTTGGCATTCTGAGCCAAAGACGAAAATCCCATTCCGAGAAAAAGAAGCTGAACAATAACTTTTTGGATACTTTTCAAACGATACTATTTATTTTTTGTACTTCTAAAAAATCGAGTTTCAAAGGTAGTAGAATTTCCCATAGCATCCGTTACTATTACTTTTAACTCATTAGCACCATTAAGAGCCAAATCATCATTAAAATAATGTGTAATGGTATTGGTCTTATTGTCATATTCGAACAAAATCCATTTGCCGTTCAAATACCCATTATACGTTTTAATTCCAGAACCCGAATCCGAAATTTGCAATTGTATTGCATCTTGACTTATCCATTTTCCTTCAATAGGTTTGGTGATAATAACGGTAGGCGCTAGGGTATCAGTAACTAATTTGTACTTTCCTAAAGTCTTCACTTTGGTACTAAAAACACTATCTTTTCTGTAGGTTGAGTTATAACTTATTTGATCTCCTTCTACTCTTGCAATGAATGTTTTTTCTTGTTGTTCTTTTGACATTTTACTATCTGTCATTGTAATAGTAAAATTAGTATGAGCTGGAACGGTATCGTCATGTAAGTACAGCACCTTATTTTTTACCTCAAAATTTAAAGGAAAATCATCATAAAATGTTCCTGCAGGGAAAAATACAGAGGCATTTTCTTTTTCAAAAATATTATCCTTATTCGCCTTAATGAAATAGTTCGATACTTTAGGTTCTGCCGGAATTACAGCTGTACTAGCATCAAACTGAACAGGCACTGTAATTGCTGTTTTGTTGCCAAAAAAATCAGCCACTTCAATACGATATACTTCGTCCAAATTAGGAATTGGAGTTATTTGTCCTTTTGCCTCATCCGTCTTAATAAAAGCCAAACCGTATTTATTTTTCATAAATAACTTTTGAACTCTTTGTTTTGTCTTTTTGTATTTAGCGTAATCAATTAAGGCATTCACATAACGCATATCATCAAACGAATAGGTATCAAACTGATATCCAAAACGAGGTTGGCCATTCAAAAACGAATGAACACTATACACTCCATTTTTATTAAACGACACATCATCGTAATCATCTGCAATAATTCCGAAGCCAATTTCACCATTCGCCACTACTTTATCGGCCAAAAAAGTCCCGTCTTTTTGTAACGAATAATTTAACAAAATAGGTCGTTGCGATTTATTTACTGTTGTTTTTGTAGTCAAAGGATACGCATACAAACCTGAAATTGAAGGTTTTTTAGTGTCTTTAAAACCTGAATCAAATCCAAAAAGCATCGGATTGATGATATACTCTGTTTTAGAATCACGAATTTCAAAGTGCAAATGAGGTCCTTCTGAAGCACCTGTGTTTCCTGAAATGGCAATCCACTCTCCTTTTTTGATTGGAATTTCTCCCGGCTTTAAGTACATTTCTATTTCAAAAGCCTGTTCTTTATAATGTGTTTTCGTTATAAAATCTTGAATTGGCCCTACTGCTTTTTGCAAATGTGCATAGACCGAAGTATAACCGTTAGGATGCGTGATGTAAATAGTTTTCCCATTTCCAAAAGTTGAAATTTTAATTCTAGACACATACCCTTCAGCAGCAGCATACACTTCCAAACCTTCTTTTTGTTGGGTTTTAAAATCAAAACCTGCATGAAAATGATTGGGGCGCAATTCTCCAAAATTACCTGACAATTGCATTGGAATATCCAAAGGAGGGCTGAAATATTCTTTAGGAAAATTATTTTGAGCCATAAGAGTACCACAACACAACAAATAAAAAAGAAGGAATCTCATAAAATTTGATTTTGGCTAAGATAAAAAAACAAATGCATAAATAAAATCAGAATTAGACTGAAAAACCATAACCCTTTGTTTGATAATAAATTACTAAATTTTAAATAAAAAAGCAAATAAAATATTGTATTAATAAAAAGGAATACTAACTTTGTAAGATTAAGTAATGAATTGGAATACGAATGAGTGTAATTGCGGAAATAATTGATACTCTTGAAAATAAGATTGAAAAACTTTTCACTAGAATGGCTAGTTTAGAGAAAATCAATCAAGATTTAAAGACGGAATTGACCAATACTACAACTATCATACACAATCAGTCTCGTGAGATTGACACTTTGAAAAAAGAGTATGAAGCTCTAAAAATAGCCAACTCGTTGCTCGGCAGTGAAGAAAACAAAAGAGATACTAAGCTTAAAATAAATTCATTAATTCGCGAAATTGATTACTGCATAGCACAGCTATCAGATTAAAAAAATATGGACGAAAAGCTTAAAATAAAAATATCAATTGCAGATCGAGTGTATCCGTTAACGGTAGACCCATCACAAGAAGAAGGACTTCGAAGTGCTTCTAAAAAAATTGATACTATGATTAAGCAGTTTGAAGAAAATTATGCTGTTCGTGACAAGCAAGATGTACTAGCCATGTGCGCTTTACAATTTGCTTCTCAAGTAGAACAAAAACAAATCGATAACGCAATTGATGGAGTAGAAACCATCGAAAGATTGAATAAAATCAATTCGATATTAGATCAATATCTCAATAAATAATACGTTCTTAACATAGACTAAGATACTGCCTACATTAGTTCAATTTGGTAAACTCAACACTAACAATTTAGAATGAGCGAATCGTCACTACTATAGCACGCCTCACTTTGGTAAGGAAGCTTGAACAGTGAGTTAGCTCAAAACTTGTCTTTTCGAGTTTATACAAGCACCTAATGTAGGCTTTTTTTATATATAAATTTTTAATTAACATGGACAACATAGTAACAATCATTATTACTGGAATTATAGGTGTTGCAGCTGGTTTTACAATCGCTAAAATCATTGAAAAAAGCAACATTTCGAACCTCATCAAAAACGCAAAAAAAGAAGCCGCTTCTATCTTAAAGGATGCTAATTTTGAAGCCGAAAACATCAAAAAAGATAAAATTCTTCAAGCAAAAGAAAAATTTATCGAATTAAAATCAGAACACGAACAAGTAATTTTAGCTCGTGATAAAAAAGTAGCTGAAGTAGAAAAAAGAGTTCGCGACAAAGAATCTCAAGTTTCTAACGAATTGGCTAAAGCCAAAAAAGTAAACGACGATTACGAAGCTAAAACAGTTGAATACACTTCTAAAATCGAAGTTTTAGAGAAGAAACAGGCTGAGGTTGAAAAAATGCACAAAAGCCAATTACAACAATTGGAAGTGATTTCTGGCTTATCTGCTGACGAAGCTAGAGAGCAATTAATCGAAGGACTAAAAGCAGAAGCTAAAACACAAGCCATGTCTCAAATTCAAGATACTATTGAAGAGGCTAAATTGACTGCACAGCAAGAAGCAAAGAAAATCATTATCAACACTATTCAACGAGTAGGTACAGAAGAAGCAGTAGAGAATTGCGTTTCTGTTTTCAACATTGAATCGGATGATGTAAAAGGAAGAATCATTGGACGTGAAGGACGTAACATCCGTGCTTTAGAAGCAGCTACTGGAGTAGAAATTATAGTAGATGACACACCAGAAGCGATTATCCTTTCTTGTTTTGATCCGGTACGTAGAGAAATTGCGCGTTTGTCATTACACAAATTAGTAACTGACGGACGTATTCACCCAGCACGTATCGAAGAAGTGGTTGCAAAAACAGCCAAACAAATTGACGATGAAATCATTGAAGTTGGTAAACGCACCGTAATTGATTTAGGTATCCACGGATTACACCCTGAATTGATTAAAGTAGTAGGTAGAATGAAATACCGTTCATCTTACGGACAAAACTTATTGCAACACTCTCGTGAAGTATCTAAGCTTTGTGGTATTATGGCTGCCGAATTAGGATTGAATGTTAAATTAGCGAAGAGAGCTGGTTTATTACACGATATTGGTAAAGTGCCTGATACAGAAAGTGATTTACCACACGCTTTATTAGGTATGCAATGGGCTGAGAAATACGGTGAAAAAGAAGAAGTTTGCAACGCTATTGGAGCTCACCACGACGAAATTGAGATGAAATCATTATTGTCTCCAATTATCCAAGTATGTGATGCTATTTCAGGAGCAAGACCAGGAGCAAGAAGACAAGTATTGGATTCTTACATCCAACGTTTGAAAGATCTAGAAGAAGTAGCTTACGGATTTGGAGGAGTAAAAAGTGCTTACGCAATTCAAGCGGGTAGAGAATTACGTGTAATTGTAGAAAGTGAGAAAGTTTCAGATGATAAAGCATCGAACTTATCATTCGAAATTTCACAAAAAATTCAAACGGAAATGACGTATCCAGGTCAAGTTAAAGTAACTGTAATTAGAGAAACTAGAGCGGTAAATATCGCTAAATAATTCACTCTATTTCCATAAATAAAAAGTCCAAATTTCACTATTGAAATTTGGACTTTTTTTAATCCTTTCTGGGATGGTACGTATTCATCACTTCTGTCAAGAACTTTCTATCGAGATGCACGTATATTTCGGTAGTCGTAATCGATTCGTGTCCTAACATTAATTGAATGGAACGCAAGTCGGCTCCATTTTCCAAAAGATGAGTTGCAAAGGAATGACGTAACGTATGTGGGCTAATCGTTTTGTTTAAATTGATTTTGGCAGCCAAATCTTTAATAATAGTAAAAATCATAGCACGAGTGAGCTGACTCCCCCTTCGATTAAGAAAGAGCGTATCTTCAAAACCTTTTTTAATTGACACATGATTTCGGACGGACTCCTTATACAATTCGATGTATTTTTGAGTAAGATTTCCAATAGGAACAAATCGCTGTTTATTTCCCTTACCCGTTATTTTTACGAATCCTTCATCAAAGAATAAATCCGATATTTTTAAACTCACCAATTCCGAAACACGAAGACCACAGCCGTACAACGTTTCCAAAATGGCTCGATTTCTTTCTCCTTCATTAGAAGACAAATCTATAGCGTTAATTAAAGCATCTATTTCTTCTACCGAAAGCGTATCAGGTAATTTCCTTCCCGTTTTTGGAGTTTCAATTAATTCTAACGGATTATCATTGCGATAATCTTCAAAAACCAAGTAATTAAAAAAGCTTTTTAAACCTGAAATAATTCGAGCTTGTGAACGGGCGTTCACTTGTTTTGAAACATTGTAAATGAATTGTTGTATCGTTTCTTCGGTAATTTTTATTGGTGAAACTTGAATTTGATTTTGATCTAAAAAAAGACACAATCGCTCCACATCAAAAGAATAATTTTCGATGGTATTTTTTGATAATCCTCTTTCGATTCTCAAATACGACTGGTAATTTTTTATAAAAGTAGTCCAATTCACCTAACAAAGAAACGTAATTTTTAGACATAAAAAAACCACGTTATTCAACGTGGTTTTTCAATATATTGGGGGAGCGTTTTAAAAATGTAAAGCGAAACCAATATTCAACTGAAAAGTGTCTGCTTTAGAATAGTTTTGATTCAAACTCAAATTATAGCGAAGACCTGGCTCAATACTCACATTATCACCTAAGAACCAAGCATATCCCGCTTGCATTCCTAAATACGATGGATTTTCATCAGCATCTTTTATCGAGGCACCAGAATAGTCCACTTGAATAGGGAATTGGCTAACTATGTAATATTTTGCACCGATTTTATAGGAAAAAACGTTAGTGTCAAACAAATCAGTTTTTACCCCTCCATAACCTAAACCTAACTTTATTGCCAAATCATCAATAACAAAATAACCAGCCTCTGCTCCAATATTATACATAGAATCTCCATTAGTCGTTGCATAGCTAAAACTTGTATTAGATCCAATAGGAGTTCCAAAATTAGTATTGGCTTCAATTAACCATTTGCCTTCAGTCGTTTGGCTTCCATTGGTAGCTCCTTTGGAATTTTGAGCATTACAGAAAACTGATGCAAGAATAGTTGTCAATGTTAGAATAATTTTCTTCATGGTTTTAATTATTTAAAATTAATATGTGCCAAATTATATTTTTTGAATAACCTTCAATCAATAAACTCGGTGAGTATCATTTAAACACGACCAACAACAAAAACAGCCAACTATATTTACCAATTATGATTACATTTACACCCAGAAATTATATCTTAGTACCTATATAATAAATATCCCAAACTAAAGTTTTATATTAAAATCCAATACTAAAACAAAAATCATGAAAAAAAATCTTATTACAATCTGCTTTATTATTGCTACTTCAATTGCTACTCAAGCACAAATTTTTAAACTAGGTTTAAAAGGCGGTATCAACTATGCTAACCAAAACGGGACTACTATTACCGTTAATAGCACTAATTACAAAACGGATGCAATTACTAATTACCACATTGGACTATTAGCGGAGGTGAAACTAGGAGAACGATTTTCTATACAACCTGAAGTTTTATACTCAACTCAAGGAGCTAAATACGACGCAATAGGAGTTGCAAACGATTTCACCAATGATGTTGGTTACATAAGCATTCCATTAATGGCTAAAATTAATTTAAATAACACCTTTAGTCTGGACTTTGGACCACAAGCGTCATTTCTAATGAGTAAAAAGAATGAGGTTTCAATAAATGACCAAAAAAACATAGATTTTGGTGCTGGTGGAGGTTTAAGTATCCATATCACTAAAGGATTGTTTTTACAAGGACGATATATGGTTGGTCTAAGCGAAATTTCACCTGAAGCTAAAGTTAAAAACTCTGTGCTACAAGTATCCGCAGGTTTCTTCTTCTAAAAGAAAAAGAACTATTTTATAACAACCGTTCTTTTATTGGAACGGTTTTTTTATTTTTACAAAAATATAATTTTATGAAAATTTGCATCATCAACGGACCCAACTTGAATCTTTTAGGAAAACGCGAACCTGAAGTGTATGGGAACCAAACCTTTGAAGATTATTTTGACCTTTTGAAATCAAAATTCCCTACTATTGAATTCGACTATTTTCAAAGTAATATTGAAGGAGAGTTAATTGGAAAAATTCAAGAAGTTGGTTTTTCGTATGATGGAATTATACTAAATGCAGGAGCGTATACTCACACTTCCATTGGTATTGGCGATGCGATCAAAGCAATCACGACTCCTGTTATAGAAGTACATATTTCGAATACTTTTGGTAGAGAAGAATTCCGACATCAATCCTACATTTCAGGAAATGCTATAGGCGTGATTTTAGGATTTGGTCTTAAAAGTTATGACTTGGCGATACAATCGTTTTTGTAAAAAAGGATTAATATATAAAAAGGAAGGCGTTGCAATGCAACGCCTTCCTTTTTATATCGAATCATCCGGTTCAACATGAATTAATACATGTCCTAATTCTGGAATTTCAGCTCGTAGCGTATCTTTCAATTGATGCGCTAAATCATGACCTTCTTTTACTGAAATAGTAGCCTTAACGGTGGCGTGCAAATCGACATGGTATTTCATACCTGATTTACGAATAAAACACTTCTCGGTATCAATAATTCCGTCCACACTTCTAGACACTATTCTGATATTTTCAATCAAATCATCATATAAATGCTCATCCATGATTTCGCCCAAAGCAGGTCTAAAAATGAGATAACTATTGTACAAAATAAATCCTGAAGCAAATAACGCAGCCCAATCATCTGCCGATTCGTATCCTTTTCCCAAGAATAGCGCAATCGAAATCCCAATAAAAGCAGCAACTGAAGTTATCGCATCACTTCGATGGTGCCAAGCATCGGCTTTTAAAGAAGAGCTGTTCGTTTCTTTACTTCTTTTCATAACCAATTGAAAAGAGTATTCTTTCCAAAGGATAATCGTTCCTAAAACATATAAAGTCCATGATTTAGGCAGATCGTGTGGAGTACTGATATTGAGAATACTTTCGTACGCAATAATGGTTGCCGAAGTAATTAAGAAACCAACTACTAAGAAGGTAATTAAAGGTTCGGCTCTTCCATGTCCGTAAGGATGATTTTCATCGGCGGGCTTATTGGAATACTTAATTCCAAATAAAACCAAAAAAGAGGCAAAAATATCGGTGGTAGATTCGATTGCATCTGCAATAAGTGCATACGAATTCCCAAAAAAACCAGCTAATCCTTTTATGATAGCTAAAGATGTATTCCCAATAATACTAAAATAAGTAGCCTTAATGGCCGCTTCTACTTTTGGCATTGTATGACGTTTTATAAATTAAAATATCGTTTAGAGATTTTGCGATAAAAATGACTCTAAACGATATTTACTATTTGATTGATTTATTATTTAAGCACGAACAATTTTGGCACCGATAGCTCTTAAACGTTCATCGATACGCTCATACCCTCTGTCAATTTGATCGATATTTTGAATCGTACTTGTTCCTTTAGCTGAAAGCGCAGCAATCAATAATGAGATTCCCGCACGAATATCTGGAGACGACATCGTAGTAGCTTTCAATTGTGATTTGAAATCATGACCAATAACTACTGCTCTATGCGGATCACACAACATAATTTTGGCACCCATATCAATCAATTTGTCCACGAAAAACAAACGGCTTTCAAACATTTTTTGATGAATCAAAACATCTCCTTTAGCCTGAGTAGCAACAACTAACACAATACTCAATAAATCTGGAGTAAATCCTGGCCAAGGAGCATCGGCAATAGTTAATATCGAACCATCAATATCCGTTTTAACTTCATATCCATCCACATGAGATGGGATATAAATATCGTCCCCTCGTTTTTCTAAGGTGATTCCTAGTTTTCTAAACACATTAGGAATAACTCCTAAATTGTCCCAACTTACATCTTTAATTGTAATTTCTGATTTAGTCATTGCTGCTAAACCAATCCAACTTCCAATTTCAATCATATCAGGAAGAATTCTATGCTTACAACCACCTAAACTTTCCACACCTTCAATAGTTAGTAAGTTCGATCCTACTCCTGTAATTTTAGCTCCCATAGAATTCAACATTTTACATAACTGTTGTAAATACGGTTCGCAAGCAGCATTGTAAATGGTAGTCATCCCCTTTGCTAAAACGGCAGCCATAACAATATTAGCAGTACCCGTTACTGAAGCTTCATCCAATAACATATGCGCACCTTGTAAGCCTTCAGCAGGAGTTTCTACTCCATAGAAATGGTCTTCTTTATTATATCTAAATTTGGCACCTAAATTAATAAATCCCTCAAAGTGCGTATCTAATCTTCTACGTCCAATTTTATCTCCACCTGGTTTTGGAATGTATCCTTTACCAAAACGAGCCAAAAGCGGTCCAACAATCATAATAGAACCACGAAGCGCTCCACCTTCTTTCTTGAAAGCTTCTGTTTCAAGGTAATTTACATTTACCTCATCGGCTTGAAAAGTATACGAATTAGGGCCGTTTTTTTGGATTTTAACGCCTAAATTACCTAATAAAGTAATCAGTTTATTGATATCAATAATGTCTGGCACATTAGTAATAGTTACTTTTTCTGGGGTCAATAAAATAGCACACAGTATTTGTAAAGCCTCGTTTTTTGCTCCTTGTGGTGTAATTTCTCCTTTTAGACGAATGCCACCTTCGATTTTGAAAATTCCCATTTATTTTTGTTTATTTTTTTGAAACGGTTTTGGTTTTCCTTGTTTATTATTCTTGTTGCCCTGAATTTTGGGCTGACCCGCAGGCGAAATTTTGTTCGATACGCGTTTATTAGTTCGCAATAAATCGGTAGTATTTAATAACTCTTCCGTACTTTGTAATAAGTTTAATTTACCATCAGACAATTCGTAAAGATGCTCAAAAATAACATCATCTTTTACGGTGTCTTTATTCCAACTCAGGTAGGATTTTTTCATGTGATTAGCAATCACTTTCACCAAAGCATTTTTCATTTCTCCTTCGTCCCATTTGTTAGCCACATCAATCATATACTTGATGTTGTTTCCATAATATCGGTATTTAGGAAAGTTTTGTGGGTATTGTAAAACATCTGGTTTTAGTTGCAATACTTCTCGAGAAGGTATTGGATAAGGTGATACTACATCCAACTTAAAATCAGACATAATAAACAATTGATCCCATAATTTATGTTGAAAATCAGGCACATCTCGCAAGTGTGGATTTAGCGTACCCATAACTTGAATGATGTATTTAGCCGCTTTGTTTCGCTCCTCAGCATCTTCAATTACTGTAGCCTGATCAATTAGTTTTTGCAAATGACGACCGTACTCTGGAATAATCAAATGCGATCTTTCCGCATTGTATTCCAAGTGATGTACCACATCATTAGCATTTTCTTTGGTATATTTTGAATTCATATTTTATAGGGAAACGATACCTTCTATTACCGAAACTTCGATGTATTTATCAATTATTTCTTGCGCGTCTTTCATTTGAACATCTACCGACACGCTAGTAAATTTACCTGTTTTAGATTTCGTAGTTTTAATCACAGCACCCATACAATCAAAAGCATTTTCTACGCGCTCTACATTATCAGCAACCGAAGGAACGATAAATTTAAATAAATATAAAGCAGGCCAAGTATTACTCATATCCAACTCTACCTTCAATCTTTCGTAAAATTCAGCTGTTTTGTTTTCTTTCTCTTGATCCATTCGTAAACTTAAAATAAACGCAAATATAAGGTATTGATTTTAGATTTTAGAATTTCCAGTTATTTTTTGAAACGAATGATAATTATAGAATCGATTAATTTTTAAAATCCCAATTACTTTAGGTAAATTTGCGACTTATTTACAAAAAGTGCAAAAAGAAATCATTGTAATTATTGGCGGACCCGGAACAGGAAAAACGACGATCATTGACGGATTAGTCCAAAGTGGTTATTGTTGTTATCCCGAGATTTCCAGACAGGTTACCGCCGAAGCACAAAAACAAGGGATTGAACAATTGTTCCTGGAGAAACCTTTGCTTTTTAGCGAACTCTTGTTAGAAGGAAGAAAAAAACAATTCCGTGACGCGCACCAAGAACCTCACAACATTGTATTTATTGACAGAGGTATTCCTGATGTTTTAGCTTATATGCACTACATTGGCGACAGCTATCCTGCTTTTTTTGATGCAGCTTGTAAAGAACATATTTATTCTAAAATATTTATTTTACCTCCTTGGGAAGACATTTATGTAAGCGACCAAGAACGCTATGAAAACTTTGAACAAGCCCAATTGATTCACAATCATTTAGTAGAAACCTATCAAAAATACGGATACGAACTGATTGAGGTTCCTAAAGATAGTGTTGATAAAAGAATTCTTTTTATCTTAGATAAAATTTCAAACTAAAACAATACAATGTAAAAGTGATTCCCTTTTGCATTGAAAACCCAACGTAGCGCCCTGAAATCTATGCAAACAGCACTAGCTATTCTTCAGAAATATTGGAAACACGATCAGTTCCGATCGCTACAAAACGAAATCATCGATTCTGTTGTAAGCGGCAAGGATACCTTGGCTATTCTACCAACAGGTGGTGGTAAATCCATTTGCTTTCAAGTTCCTGCTCTAATGCAAGAAGGTATTTGTTTGGTCATTTCTCCTTTAGTGGCTTTAATGAAAGACCAAGTAGCCAACTTACAAGCGCGCAATATCAAAGCTATTGCTTTAACTGGTGGAATTCGTTCTGATGAAATGATTGATTTGTTAGACAATTGCCAATTTGGCAATTACAAATTTCTGTATTTATCACCAGAGCGTTTGCAGTCGGATTGGATTTTGGACCGAATTAAAAATCTTCCTATCAATCTTATCGCTATTGACGAAGCGCATTGTGTCTCACAATGGGGACACGATTTTAGACCGGCTTATTTAAAAATTTCCGACTTAAAAAAACATTTTCAAAAAGTTCCTTTTTTAGCCTTAACAGCCACGGCAACTCCAAGAGTCAAAGAAGACATTATTACCGAAACAGGATTGCAAAATCCATCTATTTTTCAAAAATCATTCGCAAGAGAGAATATTGCTTATATGGTGATTGAAGCCGAGGACAAACTCTATACAATAGAACAGATCCTTAAAAAGAATCCGCAACCTTCTATTATATATGTTCGTAACCGACGCTCGTGCATTGATATATCCAATCAATTACATGCGCTAGGATTCAAAGCGACTTACTATCATGGTGGGCTTTCGCCAAAAGAAAAAGACAAGAATATGGCGTTGTGGATGCAAGAAGAAGCGCAAGTAATTGTAGCTACTAATGCTTTTGGAATGGGAATTGACAAAGCCAATGTAAAAACGGTTATCCATATTCAATTACCTGATAATATCGAAAATTATTACCAAGAATCAGGTCGTGCTGGACGTAATGGAGAAAAAGCTTTTGCCGTTTTATTAACAAGCCCTTCGGATGTTCTACAAGCCGAAAATCAGTTTTTATCCAATTTACCCGACAAGCCTTTTTTGAATTCGGTGTTCATCAAATTGTGTAACTATTTTCAGATTGCTTATGGAGAAGGCATCAATGAACAATTTGCTTTCAACCTGAATCATTTTTGTTTGAAATACAACTTCTCGACACTAAAGACCTACAATGCTATTCAGTTTTTAGACCGACAAGGTATTATTAGTTTATCTCAAGAATTTTCAGAAAAGATAAGTTTGCAATTTTTGATTCCTTCTAAAGAAGTCATTCGCTACATCAGTTTGAATCCTAATGACGAGGAAATTATCCTAACCATTTTACGAACCTACCCTGGCATCTATGAAATGCAAACCGCTTTTAATTTGGATTTTATTGCAAAAAAATCGAATCATAAATCGATTGAGGTTCAGGCTGTTTTGAACAAATTAAAAGAAAAAGACATTATTGAGTACCACTCAAAAAACAATGATGCTTCGATACTCTTTAACGAAATTCGCGAAGACGAACGAACCATTAATCGGGTAGCAAAATATTTAGAAAGACAAAATCAATTAAAAAAAGAACAATTACAATCAGTAGTACACTATATAAATGAGAAGCAAACCTGTAAAAACCGATTAATTTTGGCTTATTTTGGCGAAAAATCGGATACTGATTGTGGAATTTGCTCGTATTGTATTAGTAAAAAGAAAGTAGCAAATACTACCGAAACTCTTTCTAATTCTATACTTACATTATTACAAACTGAAGAGTTAACGTCGAGAGAAATTCAAGAAAGAACCCAAACCGATACCAATGCCGTTATCGAAGTGCTTCAACATTTATTAGAACAAGAACAAATCGCCATTAAAGCGAACAACAAATATACAATTCATCACTAATGGAGAAATTACGAATCGTCTTTATGGGTACTCCCGAATTTGCCGTGGGCATTTTAGACACTATTTTACAAAACAAGTACGAAGTGGTTGGAGTAATCACAGCGGCGGACAAACCTGCTGGACGCGGACAAAAGATAAAATATTCAGCCGTAAAAGAATATGCTTTGGCACATGAGCTACCTTTACTACAACCTACTAATTTAAAAGACGAAAGTTTTTTAGCCGAATTGAAAGCATTAAACGCCAATTTACAAATAGTGGTTGCTTTTAGAATGCTACCCAAAGTAGTCTGGGAAATGCCGTCGCTTGGCACATTCAATCTTCACGCTTCACTCCTACCCAATTATAGAGGTGCAGCACCCATCAACTGGGCAATTATCAATGGAGAAACCAAAACGGGTGTAACTACCTTCTTTATTGACGATAAAATAGATACTGGAGCCATGATATTGAATGCCGAAACTCCCATTAGCAAAACCGAATCTGCGGGAGAATTGCACGACCGATTGATGCAATTGGGTAGCGAAACGGTCATCCAAACTTTAGCATTGCTTGAAAAAGGAAATGTAACTACGACCATTCAACAAGATACTGCTGATATTAAAACGGCTTACAAATTAAATAAAGAGAATTGTAAAATTGATTGGACAAAATCAGCCTCAGAAATTCATAATCTTATAAGAGGTCTAAGTCCTTATCCAGCTGCGTGGTGTTACTTTAGTGATAAAGGAGACGAATGGAATATCAAAATATACGAAGCAAGTATTGTTTACGAAGCGCATTCTTTGACTATTGGCCAATTGGTTTGCACCAAAAAAGAACTAAAAATTGCCGTGCAAGATGGATTTATTCAAATCTTAAGTTTACAATTTCCAGGTAAAAAGAAGATGACTACTGCCGAATTATTAAATGGAATTCAATTTACCGAAAACGCCAAAGCCTATTAAACCTCAAAAAAGCGAGTATTTATCACGTTTTCGGACGAGAAACCTCTTACTTTATAAACAAAAAAATGAAGTTATCAACAAAATACCCCTAAATTGTATTTTTTCCTTGCACAGAAAGGATTTCCTGCTAAATTTGTTTAACAATTTTTTTTAACCAACAATTAATAACGAATTATTATGAACAAATCAGAATTAATCGACGCTATCGCTGCTGACGCAGGAATTACTAAAGCAGCTGCAAAATTAGCTTTAGAATCATTTTTAGGAAATGTAGGTGGTACTTTGAAAAAAGGTGGAAGAGTATCTTTAGTAGGTTTCGGATCTTGGTCAGTTTCTAAAAGAGCTGCAAGAGATGGTAGAAATCCACAAACTGGAAAAACTATCAAAATCGCTGCTAAAAATGTAGTAAAATTCAAAGCTGGTGCTGAATTAGAGGGAGCTGTAAACTAATTAAAGTTTTCCTGATATAACAAAAACCTTCCTTTTGGAAGGTTTTTTTATACCTTTTATCGATTTAATTTAAGCACATACGATTTTTATTGTTAATTTTAGTAAAAATTGAAGCCATGATTTCAGCAAAATTAAAAAAGGGACAACTTCTTATAGCCGATCCTTATATTATTGGTGACGCATCATTCGATAGATCTGTAATTTTATTAACTGATCATAATCAAGAAGGCTCTGTCGGGTTTATTATTAATAAACCTCTCAAATATTCCATTAATGATTTACTTCCAGACATAAAAGCATCTTTTAAAGTCTATAATGGAGGTCCTGTAGAACAAGATAATCTGTATTTCATTCACAATGTACCCGAATTAATCCCAAATAGTGTAGAAATATCCAATGGTATTTATTGGGGTGGCGACTTTGAATCCGTAAAAGAATTGATTAACCAACGAAAAATCAATAAGACTAATATTCGGTTTTTTCTTGGTTATACCGGTTGGGAAGAAGATCAATTGGAATCTGAAATGGAACATAACTCTTGGATTGTCACAACAAATAGTTATGAAAACAAAATTATTGGCAAATCCACCATTCATTTTTGGAAAGAGAAAATTATTGAATTAGGAGGCGATTACCTCATTTGGTCTAATGCTCCCGAAAATCCGTATTTGAATTAATTCATAATTAATTCGTTCAACTTTTGCACTAACACATTGGCTGTTGTAGTAGAAAATTCTTTTTTTCTGTATTTAGTTATTGACTGAATCCCTTTGATAACGTTAGTAAAAAACAATTCATCTGCTTTTTGAAGGTCAAAAGGAGAAATTATTTCTTCAATTACTTCCAATCCTTCTATTGTTTTAGCCAAAGCAAGCACTTGCTTTCTCATAACTCCATTAATACAACCTTCTGAAATGGGCGGTGTAATCAACGTATTGCCCTGTAACATAAAAATATTGCCTTGCAGAACCTCCACTACATTTTTATTTTCATTAAGTAGAATACAATTGTCTAAGCCGTTTTCATTAGCATAAATACTTGCTGTTACATTAACAACCTTATTAGTTGTTTTTAAAGTCGATAGCAATTGTTTAATGATATAGAAATCCTTATACAAATCCACTTCACACTCCTTAGTCTCAAAAATAAAAGATTGATTCTCTAAAGAACTAGTATGAATTAAAAAAGAAATATCATTAGTAATAGGTAAATAATACCCCCCATCATTACGATAAACTGTAATTCGGGCACGAGCCGAATCAGAAAATCCGTTATTTTCTACCACAGATAGTAGTTGCTCTTCAAAATATTCCATGGTAAAATTCATAGGGATTTCCATTCGAAGAATACGCATAGAAGCCATCAATCTAAAATAGTGATTTTCCAAAAAAAGAATTTTTCCTTTTACAATTTTTACCGTTTCAAAAACCGCATCGCCGTATAAAAAAGCACGATTTTGAGTTAACATATTCTCTTGTGCGCTACTATCTCCGTTAAAATTGATCATAAAAAAAGCCCTGAATTTTGTTCAGGGCAAATATAAGTTATAAAATACAATTTATTATACCGATCCTATAAGATGTTTCAAATCCGAAATTTGATTTTCCCACAATTGTTTGGCTTCATCTAATTCGTCTTTGGGCGCAAAATCAATTACTAACAACGAAACGTCTTTAGTAATTTCGTCTTCAAGGATGTGTAACTCAAAAAAATACTCTGTATCTTTCCCATTATCATCCACCCATTTGAATTTCACTTTCTCTCCTGATTTTTTAGAGGCCAATCTAGCTTTCTCTTGTGAGTCATTCCAAATGAACGTGAAAAATTCGCCTCGAGAGTTTACATTATCAGCAAACCACTCTGACAAACCTGATGGAGTTGAAATATATTGATACAATAATTGAGGTGAAGAATTAATAGGAAATTCTATCTCGTAACGTATTTTTGAATCCATGAATACTGTTTAATATTTTTTGTGAAATATAAGAATATAAACTCAAAAAAAAAGTGTTTTTAAAAATATTTTTTTCTCCATTTATACTTGCAAACATTATTATTATTTCTATATTTGCACCCGCATTGAGAGATGCATGACAATAAAAATGGCGAGGTAGCTCAGTTGGTTAGAGCGCAGGATTCATAACCCTGAGGTCACGGGTTCAACTCCCGTCTTCGCTACAAAAGCTAAAACCCCTAATACGAATGTGTTAGGGGTTTTTATTTTTTTACGACTTCCTCTTTTTATATTTTACATGAGAAAACTTCACTGGTGAATCGATTTGTATAAAAAAAATTTCCCTAATTTTTAATCTTCATTCCAGTAAAATAAAAAAGCCAACACAAAACATTCATTTTGCATTGGCATCATCTAAAAACAACAATATCTAAAACTAAAACTCTATTCCGTCAAACCATTAATGCGAAAAAGATAAAAACCAAAACTATTTTTGTTGTCAATTTAAATGTATTTTTAATCTATAGCGCTATACTCTTTATCATAAACTCTTCTGCTTTTTCGACCATATTCTTACTCCCACAAAAAAAAGAAATACGTTGATGTAATTCTGCAGGTTGCACCTCCATTATTCTATTCACACCATCCGAAGCCTTTCCTCCTGCTTGCTCTGCAATAAAAGCCAAAGGATTGCATTCATACAATAACCGTAATTTTCCTTTTGGCGATTTAGAACTCGTTGGATAGATATAAATACCTCCTTTAATCATATTTCTATGAATATCCGAAACCAAACTGCCAATATATCTTGAAGTATACGGTCTGTCTCCTTCTTCTTCTTGGCAATATTTAATATAATTCTTAACTCCTTGCGGAAATTGACTGTAATTCCCTTCATTAACAGAGTAAATTGAACCATCAACAGGAAACTTCATATTGGGATGTGACAAATAGAACGTCCCGATAGCTGGATTTAATGTAAATCCATTTACGCCAAAACCTGTAGTATAAACTAACATAGTCGAGGTACCATAAATAACATAACCCGCAGCCACCTGATTGACTCCTGGTTGAAGAAAATCATCTAAAGTTACCGGAGTACCTATAGGAGTAATTCGTCTATACACCGAAAAAATTGTTCCTACAGACACATTAACATCTATATTTGAAGACCCATCCAGGGGATCCATCAAGACCACATACTTATTATTATTTCCGTTATCAGATCCTTCAATGGTAATAAAATCATCGTTCTCTTCAGATGCTATTCCGCAAACAATCTCCCGATTAATTAAGGTTTGAATAAATATTTCATTCGCATATACATCCAACTTCTGCTGTTCTTCTCCCTGAACATTCTGTTCTCCAACAGCACCAACAATGTCAACTAATCCTGCTTTATTTACTTTATAATTGACCACTTTGGCAGCCAATCGAATAGAATTTATAATTCGAGATAATTCGCCAGAAGAGTATTGAAACTCATTCTGATTCTCAATTATAAATTCCCCTAAAGTTTTATTATTATCTTTCATTACCCTATTTAATTTTCGATATAAAATTAACGAAAACTCATTTATCAAACCACTTTTATGAAAATAATTTATATGTAATCGATTGCACAAATGTATAAAATTGAATTTTATGCACAAAGTAGATTTAAATAAAATATTGAAAAATTAACATATCGCTACAGTAATTCATTTAATATGAAACAAACTGTAATGAATCTAAAAATAAAGAGAAATCAAAAACATTACATCTGATTCTATTTTTTATACTATTTTTATATTTTATTCAAATCATTTAATTCAACTTAATGAAACAAATCTTTTCTTTTGCATTACTTATGCTTTTATTGGTACCAAAAAATGCAATAGCACAAAAATCAATCTCGCTTTTTAATAAAAATAACTTAAGAGGATGGTACGCTTTTGAACCCGAAACTGGAAAACACAAACAAGGTTTAGATGTGTTTGCCGTTGAGAACAAAATGATTCGTTGCTATGGAAAAAAATCAGGGTATTTAATGTCAAAAAAAACTTTTGGAAATTTTAAACTTACTGTCGAATTCAAATGGAATACAGACACCACTTTTGAACGAAAAATAAATGTTAGAAATAGCGGGGTCATGTACCTTGTTCCTAAAGAAACCCCTGATGAATTGTGGCCTAAAGGAATTCAATTTCAAATCAAAGAAGGCGGTGCTACAGGTGATTTCGTATTACTTCAGAATGTTACTTTAACCATTAAAGGAACTCAAACGCAACCTGGAAAAAGTGTCGTAGCTAAATGTTTTCAAGAAGCTGAAAACCCTGTAAATGAATGGAATACCCTCGTAGTTACTTCAAACAACGGAACAATTACTCAAGAATTGAATGGTAAATTAGTCAATGAAGGAACTCATTCCTCTGTAACTAAAGGTAGAATTCTGCTGCAGTACGAAGGCTTCCCTATTGATTTCAGAAACGTAGAAATTATAAAACTCTAAAATCCTCTTTTAGTCATTTTTACACTTTTTTAATAATAAGTGTGAAATTATCACTTATTATTATTTCGTTTTCAAAAAAAGTCTTATTTTTAAAAGTTGGTAGTTGAAACTAGTCTTATCAATTGTCAATACAAAATAAAATCAGACTAATAAAAACGAAATACTAATGAAATATAAAACTTTAATTGGACAACTTCCAAAAATTGGAATACGACCTGTCATTGATGGTAGGCTAGATGGCGTAAGAGAATCGCTTGAAGAATCAACTATGAACATGGCAAAGATTGCCGCTGATTTTCTAGAAAAAAATTTAAGGCATGCGGATGGTAGTAAAGTAGAATGTGTAATTTCCGATTCTTGTATTGGAGGGGTTGCTGAAGCAGCTGCTTCTGCTGATAAATTTGCAAGAGAAGGAGTAGGATTGAGTCTTACCGTAACGCCGTGTTGGTGTTATGGAAGCGAAACTATTGATATGGATGCTACAATTCCAAAAGCCATTTGGGGTTTTAATGGAACGGAACGTCCTGGCGCGGTGTATTTGGCAGCTGCATTAGCTGGACATAATCAGAAAGGAATTCCTGCTTTTGGGATATATGGAAGAGATGTACAAGATAGTGATGATACTTCTATACCTGAAGATGTTCAAGAAAAACTACTACTTTTTGGGAAAGCAGGATTAGCCGTAGCAACCATGAAAGGAAAATCTTATCTAGCAATGGGAGGTGTATCTATGGGAATTGCAGGTTCAATTGTTGATCCAAATTTTTTCGAGAGCTATTTAGGAATGCGCTGCGAGAGTATCGATATGTCTGAATTTATTCGTAGAATCGAAAAAGAAATCTACGATAAAGCCGAATATGAAAAAGCGTTGGCTTGGACAAAAGCAAAATGTAAAGAAGGTAAAGATTATAACCCTGTTAATAAACAAAAAACAAGAACTGAATTAGACCAGGATTGGGAATTCGTAGTTAAAATGGCTTTAATCGGAAGGGATTTAATGATTGGCAATCCTAAATTAAAAAAACTCGGATATGCAGAGGAAGCTTTAGGAAGAAATGCCATTTCAGGTGGTTTCCAAGGGCAAAGACAATGGACTGATCATTTTCCTAATGGTGATTTTATGGAAGCTATCCTAACCTCATCATTTGATTGGAACGGAATTAGACAACCTTTTATGTTTGCTACCGAAAATGACAGTTTAAACGGAATATCAATGCTATTTGGGCATTTGATAACTGGGGCTGCTCAAATTTTTAGTGACGTTAGAACCTATTGGAGTCCTAAAGCTGTAAAAAGAGTTACAGGATATGAACTAAAAGGAGATGCGGCTAATGGATTCATTCATCTTATCAATTCAGGAGCCTCCGCTTTAGATGGCACTGGTGAACAAACCATAAATGGTAAACCTGCTATGAAACCTTGGTGGGAAATTACCGAAGAAGAAGTTGACAAATGTTTATCAAATACAAGCTGGGGACCCGGGATGTTAGAATATTTTAGAGGAGGTGGTTTCTCATCTACTTTTAAAACAAAGGGAGAAATGCCAGTTACCATGTGTCGAATTAACATTGTAAAAGGTATTGGCCCTGTACTTCAAATTGCTGAAGGAAAAACAATAGAACTTCCAGAAGATGTCCACCATACACTCAATGAAAGAACGAACCCTACTTGGCCTACTACTTGGTTTGTTCCCAACTTAACAGGTAAAGGTCCTTTCAAAGACGTATACAGTGTTATGTCAAATTGGGGGGCTAACCATGGTGCTTTTACTTATGGTCATATTGGTGCCGATTTAATTACATTAGCATCAATGCTACGAATTCCTGTGAATATGCACAATGTACCTGAAGAAAAAATATTCAGACCTAGTGCTTGGTCGTCTTTTGGAATGGATTTAGAATCATCTGACTACAGAGCTTGTAGTACCTACAAAGCATTATATGAATAAGTCCGCCTTTTACAACTTAAATATGATTGAAAAATGGAGTGAACGAAAATCATATCCTTGGATAGTAGTTGGTTTATTATGGTTTGTAGCCTTATTAAACTATTTAGACCGACAAATGCTTTCTACTATGAAACCTGCCATGATGCTTGATATTCCAGAACTAGATAAAGCTGAAAACTTCGGCCGGTTAATGGCTGTTTTCCTATGGATATATGCACTTATGAGTCCTATATCTGGAATCATTGCTGACAGATTAAATCGGAAAAGATTAATTGTTTGCAGCCTCTTTATCTGGTCAGGAGTTACAATGGCTATGGGATACGCTACCTCATTCAATCATATATATATATTACGAGCTATTATGGGAATAAGTGAAGCCTTTTATATCCCTGCCGCTTTATCACTAATTGCCGATTACCACCAAGGAAGTACTCGCTCTTTTGCAATAGCTATCCATACAACAGGAATCTATTTAGGTCAAGCATTAGGTGGATTCGGAGCTACTCTATCCAAACACTTTTCTTGGCACTTTACTTTCTATTCTGTAGGTCTAATTGGAATGCTCTACAGTATAGTGCTCATTTTTTTTATCAAAGAAAAAAAAGCTTATGAAATAGACATCTCAAAAAAAGCATCATTAAAAGACGAATTGAGCCAAATGTATAAAGGCTTAGGAATCTTATTTGGGAATATTTCTTTTTGGGTATTACTGTTTTACTTTTCAGCACCAAGTTTACCTGGTTGGGCTGCAAAAAATTGGTTGCCTACCTTATTCTCAGAAACATTACATTTAGATATGTCTGTTGCTGGACCGATAGCTACTATTACTATTGCTATGTCCTCTTTTGTGGGAGTATTAATTGGGGGATTGCTTTCTGATAAATGGGTAATTAAAACTCTTAAAGGGAGAATCTACACTAGTGTTATTGGACTAACCCTAACATTACCTGCCCTTTTCTTATTGGGCTATGGAACCGAAATTGAAACAATTTTAGTAGGTGGAATTTTATTTGGATTAGGATTTGGAATTTTTGACACCAATAATATGCCTATATTATGCCAGTTTGTAGCACCTCGTTATCGAGCTACTGGTTATGGATTAATGAACTTAGCAGGTATTTCTGCAGGAGCCGTAATCACTGAATTTTTAGGCAAGGCGGAAGACAATGGAGGAATGGGACACATATTTGTTCTACTAACCATTGTTGTTGTATTAGCTATTGTGTTACAATTAGCTACATTACGTCCAAAAACAGTTAATATGACTGAATAAATTCTATTGATATAAAATAAAAAAAGCCCGATTAATCGGGCTTTTTTTTATACGATATAATTTTTATACCACTTTTTGTATTGACTCTTGAATACTTTTGACATTAGTAATAACCTGTAGCATCTCTTTTTCTTCAAAAGTATTAAAAGGCATGGCTAAGTTGGATTCAATAATACCTAAAGCAGACAAAGCACCTTTAACTCCCTTCAAATAACTCGATCCGTAAGATCCTAAAGTATATATCTTGGTACTTATTTCCATTACTAGGTGTTGTAATACAGCTATACGATCAAAATCTCTTGCTGACGCTGCATTGTACAACTCGACATACAGTTTAGGAAACATATTTGCTCCTCCATTTACACCACCATGGCCTCCCATCAAAACAATTTCCGCCGTAATTTCTTCAGGACCTACCAGTAAACTAAACTGAGGTTTTGATTTCAACAGATGGATTAATGACTGAAAATAAACGGCATTTGCAGAACTATCTTTTAAACCAATAATATTATCATGCTCTGATAATCGAACTACTGTTTTAGCATCAATATTGATTTTAGTATGGGAAGGCATATTATATAAGAATAATGGCAAACTCAATTGATCGGCTAATTTCCAATAATACTTAAACAATTCTTCTTGTCCCAAACCATAATAATAAGGTGGTGCCGCTACGACAGCTGCTGCTCCACTCGCTTTGGCCACATCAGCCAATTGAACACTTTCTTCAATAGCCGTATCTGTTATCCCTACAAAAACAGGCACTCTATTGTTTACTACTGTACACGTTTCAATAATTAATTGTCTCCTAGTGGCATAACTTAAACTTGTAGATTCGCCTGTGGTTCCAAGTATAAAAATACCATGGACTCCGCCTGCGATAAGGTGCTCTACTAATTTTTTGACTCCATTGATGTCTAGTGAAACATTATCTGGCAATAAAGGAGTTACCATTGGTGGTATAATTCCTTTTACAACTTGATTTTCTGTATGTATTGACATGTATTTTTTTCTATTTTAGATTATTAATTTTAAACCTTAAGGTTATAAAAGGTTTTAGCATTTTCATACCAAATTTGATGTTGATCATGTGCTGGTAATTGAGTAATATAAGATTCTAATACCCCTACTACCTGTGAGTAGCTTGCCGCCAAATTACAAACTGGCCAATCAGACCCAAACATTAATTTATTGGTAGTGAAATTTTCAAAAATGATATCGAGATACGGTTTTATATCGTCTGCTTTCCATGAATTCCAATCAGCCTCAGTGACCATTCCTGAAATTTTACACATTACATTGTCTGCTTTGGCTAATTCCTTAATCCCTTTTTCCCAAGAACGTTTTTCGGCGGACTTAATATCTGGTTTAGCGATATGATCCAACACAAATGCTTGAGTAGAAAACGTATTTACTAAATCAATAGCCGCGGGCAATTGACGATGAAAAATCAGAATGTCATACGTAAAATTAAATTGTTTTAGCGCTTTGATTCCGTTTCGAAAATCATTTCTGAACATGAAATCATCAGGCTCTCCTTGCACAACGTGTCTAAATCCTTTTAATTTATCGAATTTTGAATAATGATCTAATCGTTCTACAATAGTATCATTCAACAAATCTACCCAACCCACTACTCCTTTTATAAATTCGTTTTTAGCGGCTAAATCTAACAGAAAGTTGGTTTCTTCTTCTGTTTGACTTGCCTGAACAGCAACACAAGCTGAAAAGTTATTTTCAACAAGTAACGGATTTAAATCCTCAGGCAAAAAATTTTTTTGAATTGACTTCATTGTATCATCAATCCAATTGTCTCTAATTGGGTCAAAAATCCAAAAATGTTGATGAGCGTCGATTCTGTTCATATGGCTATACTTAGTCTACATCATTAATTAGAGCACGATCCAAATGGACATACCCTCCATCTACAAAGACAAACTGACCCGTAGTATGAGAGGAACGCTCTGAAATTATAAAAAGTGCCGTATCAGCAATCTCATCAGGGCTTGTCATTCTTGATTCAAACGGTATACTTTTGTTAATCTTTTTCAACACTACATCACCATCTGGAAGCGTATTTAACCAATCATGATACGCTGGCGTCAAACTTTCTGCTATGATAATAGCATTTGAACGGATTCCAAATTGAATTAAATCTACTGCCCATTCTCTTGTAAGCCCTAAAACTCCTCCTTTTGCAGCAGCATAACCCGAAGTCCCTCCTTGCCCAGTTAAAGCAACTTTAGAACCTATATTTAAAATATTACCTTTTGACTTTTTAAGGTAAGGAAGCGCATATTTTACCAATAAAAAATAACTCACAACATTCAGCTTCAAGGAATTCATAAAGTCCTCGTAACTTGATTCTAAACCTGCTCCGTCATTGACTCCTACATTATTAATGACAGCGTCAATCTTTCCGTACTTTTCTGCAATTTTTTGTACTGCATTTTCCATTTGAACTGGATCAGTTACATCTGTTTGGACAAACAAAGAATCAACTCCCTTTTTTTGAAGTGCCTCAACATAGTCAAATCCTCTACTATTTCTATCGACCAAAACAGGGATTGCTCCTTCATCTGCCAATCGATTCACGATAGACTCTCCAATACTTCCTGCCTTGCCTGCCGATCCAGATACTACTACAATTTTTCCTTTTAATTTTAAATCCATATTATGTTCTGTTATTTAATCCAATTCAATCATCGCTTTGATGACGTTATTTTTTGGATCAATCCATTTTTCAAATTCAGCAATCATTTCTGTAAAATTAGCCCTGTGTGTGATGTATTTTTTAGGGTCGATTTTACCTTCTTTTAAACACTTCATAACGTATTCAAAATCTTGAATTGTTGCATTCCTACTACTCATAAGAGTAGATTCTCTCTTGTGAAATTCAGGATGACTAAAAGCCAACTCTCCTTTTTGGAGTCCAACCAATACAAATCGTCCTCCATGGGCCATATAATTGAATGCGTCATTCATCACATTGCGATTTCCTGTTGCATCAATAACTACGGTTGGCATATCGCCATTAGTAATTTTTTTCAACCTAGTAGACACATCCTCATTTAATGGATTAATGGTTTCGTCAGCTTGAAGTTCTTTTTTACAGAAACCCAATCGATAATCATTTATATCCATTACAATCACTCTTGCTCCTGCAATTTTAGCAAATTGAATAAGACCTATCCCTATAGGACCTGCCCCCATAACTAAAACCGTATCACTGGATTTAACATCAGCTCTTCTAACACCATGAGCAGCAATGGCTAATGGCTCAACCAGAGCCAATTCATCATAATCCAGTCCTTGACCATGTAGTAAATAGTGCTGAGGAACGGTAACATATTGGGCCATTCCACCATCGATATGAACTCCAAAGACTTTGATATTGGCACAACAATTGGTTAAACCATTTCTACAAGCCACACATTGACCACAATGAAAATAGGGTATAAAAGTTACTTTATCTCCTATTTTAAATCCTTCAACATCTCCTTCTATGTATTCTGCGGCTAACTCGTGACCTAAAATTCTAGGATATTCAAAATACGGCTGTGTCCCCCCGTAAGCATGAATATCGGTTCCACAAACTCCTATTTTTTTTATCTTCAATAGTACTTCACCTTCTTTTCGGACAGGCATAAGTTTCTCTTTTAACAAGAACTCATGAGGTTTCTCACAAACAATATATTTCATTTTATGTTTGTTATTTTCTTATTTAATATAAGCTTTAGCAACTTGTTTGCTTGAGCCTAATCCTTCCATTCCTAATTCAATTACATCTCCTGCTTTTATATAGACTGGCTCTGGTTTAATTCCTAAACCTACTCCAGGAGGCGTTCCTGTACTAATTACGTCACCTGGCAACAAGGTCATAAACTGACTCAAATAATGAACTAAAAACGGAATTTTAAATACCAAATTAGAAGTATTACTATTTTGGAATGTTTTTCCATTTACAGTTAACCACATAGACAAATTATCCACGTCTTTAATTTCATCTTTAGTAGCCAAAAATGGTCCAAGAGGTGCAAAAGTATCAGAACCTTTCCCTTTTGCCCACTGTCCACCACGTTCTAATTGAAAAGCTCTCTCACTATAATCATTATGCAAACAATAACCTGCTACATACTCTAAAGCATCAGCTTCTTCTACATAACTTGCTTTTTTACCCATAACAAAAGCCAATTCAATTTCCCAGTCTGTTTTTTCACTGTTTTTAGGAATAATCAAGTCATCATTTGGCCCACACAAAGCGGTAGTCGATTTGAAAAAAATAATCGGTTCTTCTGGTATCGGCGCATTGGTTTCTTTACAATGGTCAACGTAATTAAGTCCAATACAGATTATTTTTGAAGGTCTTGCTACTGGCGACCCTAAACGCACTTGTGCATCAACTTCAGGCAAAGAAAGATTTGACTCCAACGCTTTGTGTAACTTTTCCAAACCATTTTCTTCAAAAAAAGCTTCATTATAATCTGAAACAATTGATGAAACATCATATCTTTTTTCTCCTACTAAAACTCCTGGCTTCTCTTTTCCAGCAGCTCCAAAACGTATTAATTTCATTTGTATATTGTATTTAGTAATTTATTATTTAACTATTTAATGTGATAAACCCACCATCTATAGGATAATCTGTCCCTGTGATAAAACCTGCTTCTTCACTACATAGGTACAACGCTAGTGTAGCAATTTCTTCTGGTTTACCCATTCGTCCTATCGGTTGTGATTGTGATAATTTTTGAAACATTTCGGCTTCGTTTCCTGGATAATTTTTAGCAATAAAACCATCCACAAAAGGAGTATGTACCCTTGCAGGTGAAATAGAATTACAACGAATGTTTTCTTTAATATAATCTTTGGCCACTGATAGAGTCATTGCCATCACAGCTCCTTTGGCCATAGAATAAGCAAAACGATCTGATAATCCCACCCAAGCAGCAATAGAGGCCATATTGACAATAACACCTCCATTCGATTTTCGAAATTGTGGAATGGCTGCAAATAAGCAATTGTATACTCCTTTCACATTCACATCGACCACCTTATCAAAATCTAGTTCAGTAGTGGTATCCACCTTTCCCACATGAGCAATACCAGCATTATTAACTAGGATATGAATATTGCCTATTTTTTCAAATGTAGCTACAACTTCTTTTTGATTGGCAACATTACAAGAATGTGAATAGGCGATTCCTCCTTCTTTTTGTATTTTGTCTAATGTTTCTTGAGCACTTTCTATAGTCAAATCAATGATATGTACTTCGGCTCCTTGTTTTGCAAATAAGGTCGCGATTGCTTGACCTATTCCGCTACCTCCTCCAGTTATTACTGCCTTTTTATTTTGTAATGAAAACATCTTTTGTATTTGTTATTTATTAAGTTCTAAAGCGGCTAAGATAAATGGGCCTGTTGCTTTAGGATCATTATCTTTTTTTCTTTCGTTAATGTAGTATTCATACGAACCATCTCTATAAGGCGTACCTCCAAGTCCTGCCACAGCACAAGCATTGGTAATAGTAATGGCGCCATTTGGATCTACTTTGATTAATTTTGATGTCAATCCGTCGAATGCTTTAGCTGCAATTGTTTTGAATTTTTTAGGCAAATACCCTTTATTCGCTCCTTTTGCCATAGCGTAAGCAAACATAGAAGTTCCAGATGATTCTAGATAATTTCCTGGTGCACCACCTTTGTCTGTTACTTGGTACCAAATTCCTGATGGATCTTGAAATTTCACCAAACTAGTTGCAATATTATTTAGATAGGCCGCCAATTCTTTTTGTTTAGGATGGTTTTTGGGGAAATAATCTAAAACATCCACTAATGCCATCATGTACCAACCAATCGATCTTGACCAGAAATTAGGTGAATTTCCTGTTTCTTTATTAGCCCAAGGCATTTGTTTAATTTCGTCCCAGGCATGATATAGCAGACCCGTTTTTTTATCTGTAGCGTGCAATTGAATCAATTCAAATTGTTTAGCAATGTCATCTAATTTTGCTCCATTTTCGTAAGCGACAGTATATTGAGCATAAAAGGGTTCTCCCATATACAATCCGTCTAACCACATTTGGTTTGGATAAATTTTCTTGTGCCAAAAGCCTCCACTTGCAGTTCTAGGTTGGTTATCAAGTTGTTTTCTCAGAGTTTGCATTGCCACTAAATAGCGATTGTCTTTTGTTGTAGCATACAAATTGAACAAAATTCGTCCTGCCACAATCATGTCAATGTTGTAAGCTTCTTCTTTATAAGTAGCAATATTTCCATCTTTATCAATCAAATCATCTGCATATTTCTTGATATAGTCAAAATACTTCGCGTCTTTCTTTTGTTTATTTAATTCTTCCAATGAAGTCAAAACTAGTCCATGAACATAATCCCAATGCGGTTGTTTCGCATCATCAATCATATAGGCTTCGGGATGACGATGCATTATTGATAAAGCCATTCGCTCTGACCATTTGAGTTGTTTAGAAATAATTACCTTATTATCTCCATTTGTTTGAGAAATTGCTTTACTACTTGTTACAAACAAAACAAGCGTAAGGCTCACTTTAAAAAAAGTATTGATTGTTCTTGAATAATTCATCTTTATCATTGTTTAATTATTGGTATTCTTTATCTATTTTATTTACTCTACTTTTATTTCTATTGCGGAGGTTTGAATTCCTTTCTCTGATGAAGCGGTTAATTTAATTGTTTCTTTCTTAGTATTCGATTGTACAATAACAATACATTTACCATTATACAACGTACACGAACTAGCCTTAAAAGAATCTAAATTAGCCTGATACCCATTGTCTACTCCAACTATTTTTCCACCGCCACTGATTTCAAATTGAATCAAATGATTGGCATCTGGCACTAGGTTTCCATCCATATCTTTGGCTGATACTGTTATGTAAGTCAAATCATATCCATCTTTCTTTATAACTTTCTTATCCGAAATTAATTCTAATGTAGCTGCCTTACCTGCAGTATGTATTTCTTTTTCTAAAACTACTTTTCCATTTTTTCTGGAAACGGCTTTCAAAACTCCTGGTTCAAATTGTAATCGCCAAAAAACATGTAAATCGTCTTCCTGCTTCGATTTTTTGCCCATAGATTTGCCATTTAAAAACAGCTCTACTTCATCGGCTTGGTTATAATAAGCCCAAATATCTACCTCTTGTCCTTGTTGCCAGTTCCAATGTGGAAAAATATGTAAAACCGGTTGAGTAGTCCATTCACTTTGATACATATAATACACATCCTTTGGCAAGCCTGCCAAATCAATAATTCCAAAATAAGAACTGCGAGCAGGATAGGTATAAGGGTCTGGTTCTCCTAGATAATCAAAACCTGTCCAAACAAATAAACCTGACATGAAATCTTGTTTTTTGATGGTTTTCCAAGTGGCTTCGTGAGTTGCTCCCCAATAAGCATAGGTTTGATCATAAGCCGAAGCTGTAAAATCTTTATTTCCATCAAAAGGTTGGTTGTAAGCCACGGGCCAAGCTTTTAATACATCTGAAGGTTGATCATAATGCCCGCGTGTTGCAATCGCTGAAACACTTTCGGAAGCAATGATTTTTTGCCCTTTAAATCGGTTAGGAAAATCTTTATAATCACTATGCTTATAATTGAATCCCAAAAGGTCCAAAGCCTTTGATTGATAAATAAAATTCTTCTCTGGCACATTTTCTGTCAAAGCGCTTGTTACTGGTCTAGTCGTGTCTAACGATTTTACAATTTGAGCCAATTCTTTAGTAATACTAATTCCGGTGCTATCAAATTGCTCTCTAATTTCGTTTCCAATACTCCACATCATAATAGAAGGATGATTGCGATCTCTTTTTATAAAATCTTCTAAATCTTTTTTATGCCATGCATCCCAATCTTTGTGATAATCATTGGCTACTTTTTTCTTTTTCCAAACATCAAAAGCTTCATCTTGAACAATAAACCCCATTTCGTCACACAATTGTAATAACTCTAATGACGGTGGATTATGTGCCATTCTGATCGCATTAGCTCCCATGTTTTTTAACAATCTAAGCTTTCTCTTTACCGCATGTTTATTTTCTACCGCTCCCAAAGCACCATTATCATGATGCAAACAAACCCCTAAAATTTTAGTTGGCACTCCATTCAATGAAAATCCTTTCTCAGCATCAAAATTAAAATAGCGAACTCCAAGAGGGGTTTCATAATTATCAACCAATCGAGATTGATTATAAACTTGCGTTACAACCTTGTACAAATACGGAGAATTAACCGACCAAAGTCGAGGTTGCTTTAACACTAAATTTTGTTGGTATTCCAAAACCGAATTGGCTTTTATCGTTTGAATACTTGTCGCTTTTGTTTGAGGAACACGATTAGCATCAACAATAGTGGTTACTACTTTAATTTGTTTTGAAATAGGCAATTCATTATTTATAGTGGTTTGAAAATGCACCGAAGCTTTATCTTGAGATACTTTTGGAGTGGTTATATAAGTTCCCCATTGCGCCACATGCAATTTATTTTGAACCACTAAACGCACGTTTCTATATATCCCTGATCCTGTGTACCACCGAGAATTGGGCTGCGCATCATTATCCACTTTAACTGCAATGATATTGGATTGTTTTCCAAAATTCAAATATTTTGACAAATCGTAACTAAACGAAATATAACCATTTGGTCGTTTGCCTAAAAAATGACCGTTGATCCATACTTCGCTATTTTTAAATACGCCGTCAAATTCGATTAGAATCGATTTATCTGTCCATTGCGATGGAAGTGAAAATGTTTTACGATACCAACCTTTACCCGCAGGCAAAGCACCTTGAGAAGCCTTGGTAGGATGTTTACTGCTAAATTCTCCTTCGATACTCCAATCGTGAGGCAGTTGCAATTTTCTCCAATCTGAACTATTAAAACTTGAAGCCAATGCCTCAGGATAATCGCCTAATTTGAATTGCCAATTGGTGTTAAAATCCGAAACTATTCGCCCTGTATTCTTTTGAGAAAATCCAATTGTTGTACACAACAAAAGAAAAACTACAAAGATTGATTTTACTACTTTCATTTTTTACTTTATTGAGAATTATTATTGGAACTCAAAAGAATCCAATCGTAATCCTTTCATTTCATTAGATTCCAAACTAATTGTATACGTTCCAGCATTAATATAACCTCCAGAAGTCGTATTTACTATTTTCCACTTATCTGCAGCAGGTGAAAACTCAATGCTATCATTTTTTAGAATAATCCCATTGGCATCCTCCATTTTTAAGTTCAATTTTATTGATTTATCCGTTAAATTCATATATTTAAAACGCATCAAATAAATACCCGCAACTCCTGGTTTTACTTCAAACTGAATACTATTAGAAGTAGTTTGAGTAAACTCTAAATAATCACTTTTCTTAAAATTTCCTTTTACTATACCTTCCCCTGTCACTTTAGCATTTTCTGCCTCGAGAAGAACATTTGGACGCGAATCATTAACATTTCCCATGACATAAGTAGGTACAACAACTATCGAATACATTGCACTATTTTCAGAATTTTCTCCAAAAAATACTTGTTCTCCTTTTTTTACTTTTTTTGAATAAATAGAAAATACTGTTCCTAAACTGTTCTTAGCAGTCTCCTCTATTTTTTTGTAATTAGACAGCCAATCCAAATGGGTTGCTGTTTTGTTATCTAATAAAACATAGACATTAGCCTCTTCTTTAGAAATGAAAGAGCCTGAAACTTTCTCTCTATATTTTTCTGAAAATTGAATGTAATCGGCAGTAAATAATTCTGACGGTAACTGGGTAAAAGCAACTTCCGAATCTGAGTATTGTTTTGAATACAAATCCAACCAAGTTCCAATTTTACCATCGTTTTGGGTATGAGAATGTACACTTAATTTTTGAATATTTCTTGGAGCATTTTGACTAACCGATATTCTTTTGTTTAGGGTAGCAATAGCAATTGCTGAAATTATTGCTTGTCCAGCGCTCACTTTTGGGAAATGAATACTAATTTTTCCATTCTTAGCTGTTACCCAAAATGCTTTCTTTAAAGCAGTATCATGGCCTGATTCGTTCCAAATATCAAAATCTTTGAGTACCGTTTGGTTATTAATTGCGATATCAAATGTACGCCAGCCCTTGCAATTCGACCCTCCTCCTGTACCATACCAAGGTTCTGTAAAATACAATTCCACCAAATACTTTCCATTTGGTACTGGAAATTCATATTTCAATTGACTAGTACCATATCGAACCGTTTGAAATAAAAGATCCTCTTTGGTCTTTTTTATAGGATCATATGAGGTACGCTGACTTGCGTAATAATCTGGAAGGTTTTTAAAACCATCTGTCCACGACAAAGACCCCCAATCATTTTCTGAACTTTTATGAGTATCAGCCAGCCATTTATTCCCTAAATGATCTTTCAATTCGGGACCACCACAATTGACTCTATATAGATAATTGTATCCTTTTTTGGGTTGAATAACTTCGTCAGAATCTTTATCTAACAAGTCATAATTAGGCGCTTTAGGAAGCGACGGCAACACTATATAATCTTTGGCTACAGCCTGACCATTTACATAGCCAACGGCATACAAAACATTATAATTTACAGCAATATTGTTCCACTGAAAATGTTTTCCTAAACCTGGATTTTTAATTCTGCCCAACGAACTTTGATTGACGTCATTAAATAATTCGACCTCATCACAATTGGAATAAACATCAATCCCACTTTTAATTCCAGGTATTTCCCATCGATTTGGCCAAGAATGAGAAACAATGTAAACCATTGGACTTTTTGTATTCGATGCATAATTGGCTCGATACATATAATACGCATCTAATGGCTCTCCCCAAACGGTAAAAAGACCTTTGTAATTTACAGGTCCTACTTTGTCAATATCCCTAAATCCTTCGCCATCTTGAATGCGCCCTGGATTTTCGTGTGACGAAAACAACCAATTGAATTGTCCTGCCACTTTATCTTTTACCGATTCTGCTTCCCGAATTTTTATTTCCATTAATTGTGAAAAACGATTCTCACTAAGTATTCCTTTTTGGTCAAATTCTCCTTCAGAGTGTAAATCAGCTGAACGCCAAGCACCATATTCGCCATTTAGAAGTTGGCTACTCAACTCAGTTCCATAGTTAAAAGGGTTTCCTCCATAGGTTCCTGACCAATTTTGAACCACATTCCAATCGGTTCCTTCTCCTCCATTACAAGTCGTTACCAATCGCTGCGAAGCCGAAGAAGGATCCATTTCTCTAATAATCTGAGTACATTCTGCCGCAAAATCTTTCGGAATCGTACTTTCATTTTGTAAGCCCCATAAAACAACCGATGGACTATTTCTACGCTCTTTTATCCACTCTCTCAAAAGTGTTTTAAAATTTTCTTTGAATTCAGGGGTATCATACCAAATATGTGCAGAAAACTGGCTCCAAAATAAAATTCCTTCTCGATCCAATTCTTCTTGGTACAACAAATTATGAGGTTGATGTGCTTCTCTAAAAGCGTTAAAACCAGCTTGTTTAATCTGGTCTATTCTCGCTTTAATTTGTTGATTTGAAAACGAATGACTGTTCCCTATTATATGCTCATATTCGCATGTCCCATTAATAAAAAATGGTTCGTCATTAATCAAAAACCGACCTTTATTTTCTTTGCTATTGATTGGCCAACTCACCCAACGAATTCCATAAGGAGTGGTAATTTGATCTACTTTTTTACCCTCTTCAAATACTGTGGTTACAATTTGATATAAATAGGGATTAGTAGGCGACCACAGTTGCGGATTCAAAATATCAGGAAGCAGTTGTGCTAATTCCTTAGTCTCTCCAGGGCTTAATTGTATTGAATTGTGTACAGCGCCAACTTTAATTCCGTTTTTATCTAAAACAAGAGTTTCAACTGTTAGGCTTTTATCTGAATTGTCATAATTTTTAATCGTTGTTGCAGTGTGAAGCAAGGCTTTTTCTCGAGAAGTTGATTGATCATTCCACACATGAACACCAAAAGGTTCAACTCTTACATCATTTGTAATAACCAAAGTGACAGGCCTAAAAATACCCATAGGCTGTGAGCCCTCAGAAAACCCCCATTCGCCAGAACATCCACCACAAACCCAAGGTAAATCAGCGATAAAGGCAGGATGTTCGGCCTTAACTAATAATTCATTTTTTTGATTGAATGCAACAACATCCGTAATATCAATTGTAAATGTGGTTCGGCCTCCTTTGTGACTTCCTATTTTTTTCCCATTTAACCAAACGGTTGCATAGGAACCCACTCCCTCAAAATAAAGAAACAA
This sequence comes from Flavobacterium sp., assembly GCF_024642105.1. Taxonomy (GTDB): domain Bacteria; phylum Bacteroidota; class Bacteroidia; order Flavobacteriales; family Flavobacteriaceae; genus Flavobacterium. The sequence continues at coordinate 251,715 of NZ_JAHEBT010000055.1, read as the reverse complement.
CCGTTTTCCTTTATCGCTTTCAGCAACTTCTATACTTCTACGATACCAAGATGTACCATGCAAATTTCCATGTTTAGCTCGGCGATAACCGTAGTACTGATCCCAGTTGTGAGGTACGTCTACTTTTTTCCAATTACCTTCTATTTTTAATTGGGCTTCTTCTTGATTTGAGGTTTCTTTTAAAACCGTTTCCCAACCTGAATTTAACGAAATCTCTTTACGAAATTTCGTCAAGGCTCCATTGCTCTGCGCCAAAGCAAAACAAGTCGATAACAATACACCGAATATGTAGCCTACTTTTTTCATTTTAATAAAATAACCAATCAATCGCTCCTTTATCTTCGGCGCCAATAAAACCAACGTCCCTTGGACTAATCGCTTGATTCGCATCGATAAATCCCAGAAGCAATACTTTTCCTTTTCCTAACTTAAGCTCATGCTCTCCTACTGGAAACGTGTATGTATGAATATTTACCCTGGGCAATTCTTTCAAATTAATTGCATTGGCTAAAATTACCTCAGCTTGACCGTTAGAATTACCCGAAGCATCTGTTTCTAAATTAGGTGGTAACAAAAAGCGTTTTTGATCGGTGTTAAAATACCCTACAATCAATTTTACCGCTTTATCCGTTTTAAATTTAAGTTGTGTCCCCTTTTCGTTTTGAATAGTTTCGTCAAATGCAATTCCTTTTAAATTCACTAATTCAGGAGCTAATTTCACAATTTCCGATGCAGGGGTAGCATACACTTGTGTTGCATTTTTAACTACATACCTTCCTGTGTTTTCGCTAAATAAATTCACTTCGACTGGTTTCCATGCCTTAACTTCTTTTGGTACAATTTTCCCTTCCTTTGCTGATTGCAACAAAACTAAGTTTCTTTTAAAATTAGCCAATTCACGCTCGTAGTGAGGCAATAATTCTTTCCACGTTTTATTGAAACCATCATCGCCTCCAATTGGTATTCTTCGCTGTGCCGTTTGCATACTATTAGCATACCAATAACTATCCTGAGTTAAATTAACCAACTCTTGATAAAAAATGATACTTTTCTCTAAATGCGGTAGCGCCTCATTCAAATCTTTAATATCATTAGAATAACTATAACGCAGGATTAACATTGCCGCTTTTACCTTTTCTGAGAAAAAATTAGCAAATGCATCATAGCAGTAAATATCATTTTTGAGGCGAAGAAATTCTTCTTTATCTTTTGTTATTTTAGAAGTCACCTCATCAATTGCTTCTCTGGCTAACTTACCATGTTGCGTAATTTCAGTGATAATTTGAAGAGGGGTTTCTCCAATATGTTCCTGATGATTCCATTCCTTTTTAGCATATTCTAAAAGCAATTCACCTAAAGGACCACACGATTCATGAAATCCTGGATATACTCGCCATTTTGCAGGGTTCACTAGCTGACTTTCAAACATTCCTAATAATAATGTTTGTCGATTCCCTTCGGTGATACCAAATTTCCTTAGCGTTTTTGGTGCAATCTCCCCTGTTTCTTCATAAGCTTTAAGAATATTTTTTCCTTCCATGGAATCAACTCCAAACTTATCCGCTAATTGTTGGCTCCAAAAATCAATTTCCTCTACTCTATTTCTTTTACTCGACCATGCATATCGTGACCACGCCTTGTACCAAATCCAATCACGTTCCATTTCTAACAATCGTTTCTCTGTTTTATCAGCGGTATATGGCCAATCCCAGTAGGACGATTGTGGGTATAAATGCAAGGCATTAGCACCATGAACAGTGTGCATGGCTTGAACACTCTTTTGTATAAAATCAGGAGAGCCATATCGAAAAGGTTCCAGATTAGCCAAAATATGAACGTTAGAAATGTGAATAGAACCTAACGAACTCAACTTTTTATGGATTTCTGACCAAGGACCTCTAGGTTCATAAGTGGTTAACGACTCCCCATTGTATTTATGCATGGTATACAAATTCTTATACAATGGAAGTGACTTACTCATCACCAATGGCGCGTCAGTATCATGAGCTCTTAAAATAATAGGTGGTTCATCAGTTCTACCAATTGTTTGTAAACCATCTTTAACCCCAGGAATAATGGTCTTAGTAAACCATTCAACATCATCATCTACAGTATTGATTGCTTCTCCTAAAGTAACTAACAAGCCTACATTAGGATATTTTGCAATAAATGCAGCAATCGATTTTTTAGTGTAGTCTGCTATTTCTGGAGTAATCGAACGTTGACGATCTTGCGTTTTTATATTGTAATGTTCTGCAAAAGGTTTTGAAACAATAATATTATAAAACATTTGAATTACCCAAATCCCTCTTTTATTCGCTTCATCGGTGATGAACTTATAAATTTCTTCATTCTTTTTAAATGTTTCATCATCTACTTCTACCGCAAAAGGATATTCTTTTAATTTGACCAAAGAAGCAAAGGGATGTCCGTTCCATAAGTAAAGAGAATTCAATCGATTAGACACCATCATATCAAGATACTCTTTCCATAATTTTTTATCATAAAACCAAGGAAACGTTTCTGGAGTATAAGGGTATTCGTAAACATCTCGCCCTGGTAAATAGGTCGTTTTTTGAAGTCCGATACAACTTCCTCTCAGCACCATTTCTGGACTATCGTGAAAATTGATCCCCCAAGGGATTTTTCCCGATGTTTTAATTCGGTCAGCCAATTCCATAGCGCCATATAAAGTACCCGTCGCATCTGCACCTTCGATTAAAATGGCTTTTTTTTGAGTGCTAATCTGAAAAGCTTCTTTTTGATTTAACTGACCATCGTTAATCGAAAATCGTTTCGTGTTTTGTTTCCAAATCGGAGTTCCTTTCTCTCCGATAATTATAATTTCTTCTTTTGTATTTTTAGCAATATCTTCAACAAAAGATACCTGATACCCTTTTTCTAATAAAGTCTCTTCAACTTTTTTTGCTCCAAACTGAATTCTAGGCGACTTTGAATCACACACAATGGTAATGTTTTGTGCTGTCAAAAAATTAGCATAAAGACCTAAAATAAATAGTCCAATATATCTCATTTTACTTTATTTATTCTGAAAAATTTTCTTAAGATAGGCTACATTAGCACCATAATTAGCCTTAACATCTCTCACTATAGCGACATCTCTAGAACGCTCAATAATCAACCACCCTTTCCAATGCATCGCGTCTAAAGTAGCTTTAACTTTAGGCATATCAATAGCCGTATCTTTTTCTAGCCATACTTTATCTGTGTTGGATGCATGAATTTGAGCTAAATACTTTTTACCTAATATTTTAATTTCTTCACAAATGTCTCTCCCATTTTCAATTGCATTGGCAAAATTGAAAGAACTTTTAATATACTTAGACCCTATCTCTTCCAAAAGTTGTTTTTCTTGGGTAGCATCTAGCGAAGTCTCTATTGCAATAACTCCTCCTATTTTTCCAACCTGTTTTCCTGCCCATTGTAATTTTTTAATAATAGTAGGACGTAACTCTGGATTTTTAACTAAATCACATTGTGTTCCCAATGGCAAAAATGCTATTTTCACATTCATTTTGTCCATCGTATCAACACAATCTTGTATCATTTTAGTTACTGTTTCCCTCGTAGCAAAAGACTGAGCATAAAAACCCGACATTGCTATAGAACTAATACCAACTCCTAGTTCTTTGGACTTGTCTAAAAATTTTTGTCTTTCAACAGGATCCCCTAATTTACTATCAAATGTTTCTCTTGGCCCCAGGCTCCCCATATCCAATTCAATTCCATCGGCATTAAGTTCTTTGGCTAAAGAGAAAGCACCTAATTTTTGTCTTTTTAGAATCATCCAATCACAAACCGCAATTCTATATTTGACTTTTGGTTTTACTTCTGCTGCCTTTACAACACTTTGGCCCATGCCGAAAAAAAATAGTACAATGACAAGAAATGCACCCCTCATACAATCTCTTTTTATTGAATTTATTGCTATCATTATTATTCCTCTTGGTTAACTGTTGAAACCGTTGTTTTATTTTTATTCCCAGGCCAAATTCCTTTTTTTATTGGCAAAGCCACTAATTTTGAAGGATCAATTTTAACATACTTTATACGTTCTCTACGCCAAGTGTACACCACATGAACCATTCCATCTGAACTTTGGATTATAGACGGATACGAATATTGGCTAATTTTTGAATCTTCTAAAATTAAAGCCGCATTCCAATGAATTCCATCCTTAGAAACCGATAAATTTAGAGGAGTTCTTGGTCCTTTTGCTAAATCCCCAGGGGGTAAAACATGATTATACACTAACAAATGAGTTCCACTTTTTAAAGTTACGGCATCTGTTCCTGAATTATTATTGGGCAACTCTAACAATTTTAAATCAGACCATGTTAGCCCATTATCATTTGACCAAGTGGAAGCTAAAGCTCTGTTTCTAGTTCGTGCAATCGCTTGTATTTTTCCTCCCTCATGAAAAAGAATACTAGGCTGAATAGCATTAATTTTATCTTTTCCTCTTGATAATGTGTCGCTCATTTGCCATGTTTTACCAAAATCAGGTGTCGATTCCATTCGCAATCTCCATCCATCTCCTTCGATACTCGAAGGACATAATAGAGTCCCATTACTTAATAAAACAGGTTTATTCTTAATAGGTCCTAAAAAATCTTTAGGCATCGTACTTGGTTTAGACCACGTTTTCCCATTGTCTGAAGATGTCATAAACATACCCCACCATTCTGATGGTTTTGGACCTATTTTATAAAACAACATTAAATCGCCTCCCGGAATTTGGTACAAAACAGGATTCCAAGTTGGGTAACGCAATGTCGCATTCATCACTCCATCTGCTACTTGAATGGCTTCTGTCCAGGTGTCGCTATTTTTTTGTTTTCGGCTTACCCAAATCGTCACATCTGGATTTCTCTCAGCAGTTCCTCCAAACCATGATGCTACCAAATCGCCGTTAGAAGCCTCAACAATTGTTGAAGCATGACAGGAAGGATAAGGTGCTTTTTCATAAATAAACTCATCTACCAATATCCCTTCCTTCCAAGTTTTTTTATTTAAAGCAGTTTTGCAACTATATAAAAACAGTACACAAAGAAATACTACTGCTATTTTTACTATTTTCATTACGATTTAATTATTTAATTCATTCTAAGCCAATTGGTTGTTTTCAGCTCTATTTATTGTTGGAAAGTTAGGATTTACTTGGCTTGAATGTATCCTGTACTATCCTGAGCTTACAAAAATTAAGGCACTACATCTATAGTATATGTTCCTGATGACAAATTCAACACAAGCTTATTTTTTTCAATGATAAAAGAATGTTCATTGCCTAAACCCTGATTATTCAATTTCACCTTTGAAACAACAGTTGTTGGTAGGTATACTTGAGCTGATGTATTAGCAGGAACAGTAACTTCCCAATGCAATTTCCCTTTAGTTTTTTTCCAACTACTCTTAATAACTCCATATATAGACTCATAAGAAGCTTTCACATAACTTAATCCTTCAACAAAATCGGGATTCATTATAATTTCTTTAAATCCAACCGACTTACTACTACTCTTAATACCAGCGATATTCTCATAGTACCAAATCAACAAATCACCTAACAACATCACGTGATTCTGAGAATTCATTTTAGGGTCAGCAGTATTTCCATTCCATAACTCCCAAATGGTAGTGGCTCCATTTTTAGTCATATATCCCCAACTTGGGTAAGTGGTATTGGATGCCAATTGATAGGATAAATCAGGTCTTCCAAATGCAGATAATGTTCGCATTAAAAACTGAGTTCCAATGACCCCTGTACTAATATGCCCTTTATTAGTAACCTCAATTTCATGTACAATGTTTTGAAAAACTTTATCTTCAAACTGATTAGACACCATTCCAAATGCTAATGGAAGTAAATTGGCAGTTACAGTATTGTTAGCGTATTGGTTGTTTTTTGGGTTAAAAAATTTAGCATTGAATGCCAATTTAATCCTTTGCGCTAAGTTTTCATAATACAATACATCAGAATTAGACTGCTCCGTAAGTGTTGCAAACTTTTTCATGATTTGTAACAAATGATAATAATAAGCACTCGCTATCAATTCGCCATTGGTTGTTCGAGCTGGATCTTTTGAATGAATTAATTCTAATGATTCTGGTGGCACACACCAATCTCCGTATGTATCTTTAGTTATTAAATCATTGACCAAATAATTGGATTCCATATACACTATCCACTTTTTCATTGATGAATAATGTTTTTCAATTACTTTTTTATCGGCATATTGCTGGTACAACATATCAGCAACCGTAATATAAGTTCCTGGCCAAGTTACATTATCTCCATAATATCTAAAATAAGCTGGAGCAACATCTGGAATTGCTCCATCAGGCGTTTGCGCATTTTTTATATCTTCTAACCATTTAGCATATAGGGTTTGATTATCAAATAAAAAACTTTCCCCATATGCCCCTGTAGTTCTATCTCCTAACCACGGTTGACGCTCATTACGTTGGGGACAATCAACAGGCATTCCTTTATAATTTCCGCTAATTCCCCAAAAAGCATTTTTAAAGATATGATTTAAGGTAGCATCTGAACTCTCAAAACTCCCCACTGTTTTTATGTCATCATACACCATTTTCCCTTTAAAATCCTCCAAACTCGGTTTTGAGTTAAATCCTGAAAGCTCAACAAATCGAAATCCATGATATACAAATTTAGGTTCCCAAACTTCCTCTCTTTGACCTTTAAGAATATAAGTATCTGTTGATTTAGCATCTCTCAAATTATCTCTATAAAGTGTCCCATCCGATTTTAAAGATTCAGCAAAACGAAGCGTTATTTTGTCTCCAGCATTCCCTTTTACCCTAATTTGTAACCATCCTACCATATTTTGCCCCATATCTAAAATATAAGACCCAGTTGTAGTTGGTTGAATGGAAATAGGATTCACTTCAGCCATAACATTCATATTAGGAGTCATTTGTGCCTCATAAAACCCACCTGGTTCTTGAACATAATGTGCAGTTGTCCAAGCTGAATCATCAAATTTAGAAGTACTCCATCCTTGCAATTCTTTTCGTGCATCATATTCCTCTCCATCATATTCATTATTTGAAACGATAGGCCCTTGATTTGTCAGTTTCCAAGAATCATCCGTTCGAATAATTTCATTACTCCCATCAGTATATTCTAAGACAAGTTGTAATGCCATTTTAGGCATCCCAAATGTTTTGATTTTATAGGGTTTATAATCTTGTCGCATATTGAAAAAGCGACCGTTCCCTAAAATAGTCCCAAGAGCATTTTTGCCTTCTTTTAATTGCGAAGTCACATCAAAAACATTGTACTTCACGTTTTTAGTATAATCGGTTGGAACAGGAGCCAAGACCTGATTTCCTATCTTATTTCCATTAACATACAACTCATACAAGCCCAAGCCCATGATATATACTTTTGCTGTTTTAAGTTGTCTTTTAACATCAAAAGATTTTCTCAAATATCGAGCTGATAATCTTGAAAACTGGGAAATGCTGTCTTCTTGCGAAATCTTATCATAACCAATCCATCGAGTGGATTTCCAATCGGCATAAGTTAGTATTCCCATACTAAAATGAGCAATGTCAGTGGCAACTGCTTCTCCTTTATTAGTCCATATTCTTACTTTCCAAAAGGCTTCTTGCCTATTATTCATTTTTTTTCCACTATAGATTACATTGACAGATTCATCACTTACTACCTTACCACTATCCCATAAATCAGGCGTGTTTGTATTAAGTTTTTCTAAAGAAGAAGCTACTGTAATTTGATATGCTATTTGTTTAATCTGATTTAACTTTGATTGTAACACCCAGCTAAAACGAGGTTGTTTTACATCAATCCCTTCTGGATTTGTCAACATTTCTGTTTGCAATTGGCTAATGCTTATTCCGTTTTGAGCAACAGCAGCTAACGAAAAAAACAATACAAAGACCCCAATTATTTTGCTAATAAAATTTCTCATAACACTAACTTATTTTGAAATTATTTGTTCCAATTTTTCTGAAAAAGCAATTTCTTTTCCATTTTTAAATAGTCTAAACCCCTTTCCTCTGTGGTATTTTGTTCCTATTTTGTCCCAAATAATTGTAATCACATTACCATGATATAGCACTCCATCCAAACAAAACCAATCCCATTTATCTTGAGGAATTAATGGATTAACTTCGATGACTTCGTCTACTCTAGGTCGTAAACCCACAAGCCCTGAAATTACTAAATCATTAAATGTTGAATGATTGTAATAACGACTCCTTTCTCTATCTCCCATCAACCAATAGCCCGTTGTTTCGTCTAAATATTCCCCAATATAAGGCTTACCTCTGTAATAATGCGATTCAACATATAAACTAAGTTGTTTAAAATAGTCGGCTTTACCGACATAACTTTGAGTATAATTATTCAACACATTGGCCATAGCAGTCAAGGTTTGAGAAGTAGCGAAAGGCCAAATAGCGCCATCCCATTCGCAAGTACCTGTACCATGAGTTCTAAAACGTGGACTTCTTCTTTCAGCAGTGGTTAAACCAAAAGGAGCTGAGAATCCTTTTTCGTCTTTTAACTGTTCCCACGCTTTTTCAAACCCTCCCTCTTTTTGTGGAAGGTTGAAATACCAAGGAATGAACCCAATCGCTTCTCTTACCTTGGCAATAGTATCTTTTTCTGTTAAAGTTTCAAAAAAAGCATCTTCTGTATTCCATAACTTGGTTTGTACTAACTGTTGCAATGTATCAGATTTGTGTTTGAAATAACTTTCTAATTGAGCATCGCCTTTCAATCCCGCTATTTTAGACAAAGCTTGAGCATTCCCAAACATATAACTATTAATTGTAGGGCGTGCATTTCTGAATTTTCGTGCTCCACTTAAAGACTCCTCCATGCCGTCTTTCACATCAAATTGCCAAAACAAACCGTCTTTTCGTCTTCTATCTCCTTCCCAAGCAGCGTATTCTTGAACCAAATCTGGAAAAATATCTAATAAAAATAGATGGTCTTTATTGACTAAGTAAGCATTATATAATGCGCTTGCATTCCAACTACTGAAATTCCTTAGTTTCTTCATGGGTTTTCCCTCCTGACCTCTATACCATAATCGAATATTTTGTTGTAAATACTTAGAGTCACGCAACCATTTAAATTCACTAATGTGGTGTCCTAAAGCACTACTAATCATATTGTATTTATCAGCATAAGAACGTTGTACCATGAACTCTGAAATAGCATAACCTTGAGGCGTTTTTTTGATGTGTTTTCGAGCCGACCACCAACGGTAATAATAGATTTCCTCAAAATTCTGTTGTGGGCATTCAAAAAATGGAATCGCATTTTTCATCCATACCCAAGCACTATCATTTGGGATGGCTTCTTTTATATTTTCATCTTCCATTGTATTGAAATAATCAACATAATGCTTGAACTGATCTTGTTTCAACACGAGAACTGAATCTCCTTTACCAAATGATGCAGAGGACTTACAATTAGTAGTAAGAATAGCAAGTAAGACTACTATTCCTATGATTTTAAAATTGATTTTTTGCGACATCTTTCCTTATATAATTAGTTTGCAGAAAACAAATAGGTATGACCTGCCTTCATGGCTACATCATATTCATTGTATTTGGCTAATTTAGGCTTTTTAAGTGCTGCCTTATCAGACACAATTGGTTGTTTAACCACTACATCCATAAATAAAGTGTTTGGGTTTTTACCTTTTGCCTTGCTAATTTTAAACGCAGCATTGGCAACCAAATTATTTTCTAAACGCAACCTGCAATTGCCATCCATTTTAGCATGAATTTTCAAACTAGTCACTTTATTGTTTTTCCAAATCATATCAATTTCATATCCACCTCTTGCAACCAAGCCTTTTATATACCCATCTTTCCATACATCTGGTAAGGCTGGTAATAAATGAATGGCGCCTTCATGACTTTGCATTAGCATTTCAGCAATTCCTGCAGTACAACCAAAGTTTCCATCAATTTGAAACGGTTGATGTGCATCCAACATATTAGGATACGTTCCACCTCCTTTTTTCTGGTCGGCTGTGACTAAGTGCATTTGATCTTGTAATAACTTATAGGCATGATTACCATCTAACAAACGGGACCACAAACACACTTTCCAACCCATAGACCAACCTGTTGATTCATCTCCTCTATAGATTAAAGAATTTTTAGCCGCTTCAAATAAGTCAGGTGTTTTGATAGGTGTAATTTGGTTACTTGGAAACAAACCATACAAATGTGAAACATGTCTGTGTTTGTCTTCTGGGTTGTCCCAATCGTCTTGCCATTCTTGTAACTGACTGTGTTTTCCAATTTTCATTGGAGGCATTTTAGCCAAGGCTTGAAGAATTTTTTTAGTATAATTTTCATCAGGCGCAACTAATTTTGAAGCTTCCACAACATGCGTAAATAAATCAAACACTAACTGATTGTCCATTGTTGTACCCGAAGCAATTGTGGCTTTTCCTGTACCGCCAGCGTGAGTATTCTCAGGAGAAACAGAAGGCACCACTACTAAATAACCGGAATTAGGATCCATAACCATAAAATCTAGGAAGAAATCAGCCGCGCCTTTCATTATTGGATAAATTTCTTTTAAGAAATTTTTGTCGCCTGTGTACAAATAACGCTCCCATAAATCTTGGCAAACCCAGGCTCCTCCTGTTGGCCACATTCCTGAAGCGGCATAATCTACTGGAGCTGTTACTCTCCAAATATCGGTATTATGATGCAAAACCCAACCATTAGCACCATACATCTTCTTAGCTGTTTCTTGTCCTGTAATGCTTAGTTCCTTAGCCATTTGAATAAAAGGCTCGTGCATTTCCGAAAGATTAGTGACTTCGGCAGGCCAATAATTCATTTCTGCATTGATATTGGTCGTGTATTTACTATCCCAAGGCGGACTCACCATATCATTCCAAATTCCCTGTAAATTAGCAGGTTGTCCGCCTGGTTGTGAACTCGAAATTAGTAGGTAACGTCCAAATTGAAAATACAAACTGGCTAACTGTGGGTCGAACTGTTTTGAAAAATCACGAATTCGTTCATTAGTTGGTTTTTTTACCAATTCATTTGAACCTAAATCCAATCGAACTCTATTAAAATATTTTTGATAATCAGCTATATGTGATTTTTTAATAGTTTCAAAATCTTTCGTAAGTGCTTGGTTCAAATAGGATTTGCTTTTCTCTATTTCATCGCCCGAAATATCCTGATAGTTCTTGAAATTTGTTGCAATCGAGATATAGAGTACCACCTCATCTGCTTTGTTGATACTAATAATTCCGTTGCTTGTCGTAAGTTCTCCACCTTTATTTTTGGCTTGAATTCGCCCTTGAAACTTCACCTTTCCTTTTTGTCCTTCAAAATTACTGGTAACTCCCGAAAGTAAAATTTGCTCTCCTTCCGTAGCAGGAACTGTCTTATCGATTGGGCTGTTCATGAATACATTACAAGTAATATTACCTGGCTGGCTAGCCGACAGTTTAACCACAATTACTTGGTCTGAAAAAGAGCTCAAAATTTCTCGAACAAATTCTACACCATTTACGGTGTACTTTACCTTAGCAGTTGCATTCTCAATATTTAAATCTCTGTAATAATTGGTATATTTTTGATGTCCTGGAAACGAAATATAAACACTCCCAAAAGTTTGGTACGGCATACCATCATTGGTTTGAGACATGATATCTTGTGTCGCTAACTCTTGCGCTTCATCAAATTTACCATCAAAGATTAATTGCCTAACAATAGGTAAGGCTTTTATTGATTTGGAATGCGCATTGCTATTAGGCGAACCCGCCCAAATCGTTTCTTCATTTAATTGAAGTCTTTCGACAGCAGGGTCTCCAAAAACCATCGCACCCAAACGACCATTTCCTAAAGGTAATGCCTCGTTCCAAATAGCTGCAGGTTTATCATACCAAAGCTTTAATTCTTGTGCGTTTTGCGCAATTGTATTGTGCACACTTAAGCCTAAAAATAGACCTAAAACACAAGCCCATTTATTTCTTAACTTCATATTCTTTATTGTTTTTTTCGCCAAACATTTCATATAATTTGTCAATATCTTTTAACGCAGTAGTCGGAAATTTTTCTCCTTGAGGTCCAAAAACTAACAATTTCTCTTTGGGCTCCATTACACAAGTAGATTCGTCTATTTCTCCTTTTTCATTCTTTACTTTAGCTAAATTTAATCCTAAGTATTTCGCCATAAAAGGATACAAAGCCATTCTTTTAGACACGCCATAATCATGTCCTTCTTTTGGAAAATGAGCATTTTGTACTGCTCCTTTTTGATTGTAAAAACCATACGTTCGTTGAATAAATGGAAATTCAACTTCGGGAACATCTTTGGTCCAATCTTCTCCGTCTGAAATGATTAATTGTGGTCTTGGTGCAGTAATAGAAGCTATTTCTGCATTATTAGTTCCATTGGCACAAAGATGCAATCCGCGACCGCTCTCGCAAGGGCAACCTCCTGAAAAATAAGACGAAACCATCACTACAGGTGCCGAAACAGTTACCCTATCATCCAAAGCGGCTAAAAACATAGTATGTGAACCTCCGCCTGATCCTCCTGTCACTCCTACTCGAGTTGGGTCGGCTTCTTTAAGGCTTGATAAATAATCCAAAAGACGAATCCCACTAAGTACCTCAACTGTAGAAGCAATACTGTTTTGATGTGTTTCTACAGGAAACTGTAACTTTGATTCGCCCCAGGCAAATAAATCGTATCCTACCACAATAGCTCCCATTTTGGCTAGCATTGCACAACGGTATTGCTCATCTTTTCTATATCTTTCGTCAAAAAAATGACCGTCTGGCGTGATAACGATAGGATGTTTTCCTTTTAAAGGGTAAGGTTTATAAATAGAACCCGTTACATACACCCCTGGAAGAATTTCTAAACCAATGTTCTCCACGGTATAATCTCCATAATTTCTTTTTGGAGTGAGTGTTGGCTTACTTTTGGGTGTTGGCGGCGCTTTGTCTAAACCCAAAGAAGTAAACATACATTTTTTAATTTCGGCGCGACGTACTTCCCAATCTTTTGCATTGGAATACAAAGTGGTAAGATAAGCTAACCTGTCTTGACCTTTGGCAGTAGATACTTTATGGTATTCAAATTTTCTAATGATGTATTTTCCATCGGCTTCTTTATAAAAAGTCAAATCAAAAGGCGCCAATAGATTCGTCAAAGAAATCTCTAAATTTCCTTGTTGAATACGCCAATCAGCATAATTCAATTCTTTACCCTCCAATAATTTTCGTTTGTCCTCAATAGTGACATTAAAAATCTTTTCGATTTTTTTAATAGTTTCGACAATTGGTTCAAGAAATTTCTCATCGGAGGTTTGCGCTTGTAATTTTGGAAAAATAAGACTTAAAAATAAGACCCCAATCCATTGTATTTTTTGAACTTTCATTTCCACTTTATTTTTCTATTTATAATTTGCTTTCAATAACATAACTTCCTGATCCTAAATTCAAATTTGAAGTAGTTGTTTTGGTATCAAAATGAACTACTTTTTTTGATTGTTGTAAGGTGATTCCGTTAATTGTAATTATTCTACCTGATTGAATAGGTAATTTAATTGTTGCCGAAGTATTTGCAGGAATTGTAATAGTAAATACGGCTTTATTGTTCACTTTTTTCCATTCGGAAACAATTAAACCGTAGTTGGATTTGTAACTCGACTTTACAAAAGTCAAATCACCTACCAATTCGGGTTGGATAAAGAAATGTTTGAAGCCTGGGTGTTCTGCATCAGGAAGAATTCCTGCTAAACTTTGATACAACCATTCCTCAATTTGCCCTAACATAAAATGATTCCATGAATTTCCTTTTCGAGGATCCCATTGTTCTGTGAGGGTGGTCAAGCCAAACTTAATCTGAAAACCATATCCTGGAGCATCTGTATGATTATGCATTTGGTACAAAACTTCATTTTGATTATTTCTAGCTAATGCTTGAAACAAATACCTATTTCCCACATCGCCTGTGGTTAGTCGGTATCCTTTATTTTTAATATCTTCTAACAAATTAGTTAGCACTGCTTTTCTATTTGAAGGGCTAACAATATCCATAAACAAAGGCACGGCATTACTAAATTGACTTCCGGTTCCATATTGTTTTGTTTCTGGATTAAAAAATGCTTTATTGAAAGCTCCTTTTATGCTATTGGTTAAAGACGAATACTGTATGTAATCTTCCTCTTTATGCAATAATTTTGCTGCTTTTGCTACTAAACTAGCTCCGAAAAAATAATGACTCGTCGCTGAAAGTGCAATGGGACTATTCTTTGAATAACCAGCAGCATGAGGACCATAATCGTACCAATCTCCTAATCCGTGAGATACTATTCCTTCTTTAGAAGTTGTAGTTAAATAATCAACATATTTTTTCATTACGGGATAGTACTTTTCTATCAATGAACTATCGCCATAATATTCATAATACATCCATGGCAAGATTACACCTGCTACGCCCCATTCTGGTGAGTCTGTAAAATCGCCTCCAAAAACAACATACTCAGGCACCACAGAAGGAATCAATCCATTTTCGCGCTGCGCATCAGCAATATTTTGCATCAAACCAGGAATGTAGGTTTGTAAATTATAATTAAAAAATAAACCGGGTCCATTCAAATGAGTCTCTTCTATCCAACCTAATTTCTCACGATGCGGACAATCGGTAAAAACACTTTGAAAATTACTTTTTATCGCATTATTAATTAACTCATGAGCTTTGGTAAAAATTGGATTTGAACACTCAAAAGTTCCTGCTTCACCCGATGAATTATAGACAAAATTGGATGTAATGTCTACTACTAACGGTAAATTCTGTTTCTTAATTTCCTTGTAATTTACATTATCAATTTGAATATACTGATACCCATAATAACTAAATTTCGGTTGCCATTCTTCTATTCCGTCGCCTTTCAAAGTGTACTGATAATAATACGGTTTTCCCGAGCGACCTTGACCAACAGTTCCATCATCATTCAATCCTTCTCCTACCCAAACACGAATAGTTTGCCCTTTATTTCCTTTGACTTTTATAGTTGGAAAACCGGAGACATTTTGTCCCATATTAAACACAAAAGTATTCGGCTGAATTTCTTTAAATTCTTTAACTTGATAGTACTTTTCAATTTGAATAGGAGCAGCAGTTTGAGGA
Source organism: Flavobacterium sp. (assembly GCF_024642105.1). Taxonomy (GTDB): domain Bacteria; phylum Bacteroidota; class Bacteroidia; order Flavobacteriales; family Flavobacteriaceae; genus Flavobacterium. Next base: position 236,507 of record NZ_JAHEBT010000055.1, on the reverse strand, counting down.
ACTAATTTACCTTTAGGAGCCTCTTGAATTACTACTTTTTTCCAGGACTTATCATCAAATTTTGGAGTATCCCATCCAGGTTGTTCCAAATTAGCATTATAATCTTCACCTCCAAAAATACTGTTATACGTAATTGGACTCAGGGAATATTTCCAACTCCCATCCGATTGTACAATCTCTTGACAACCGTCTTCATAGGTCACTTTCATTTTAAAAAACAAAGTAGGTGGGCCAAAACTTACATAAAATTTAGCATACCTTTCAGCCACCATATTGTACATTCCATTACCCAAAAGCACACCAACTACATTTTCACCTTTTTGTAACTCATTTATTGGCACTTCATAAGTGTTGTAGTAAACTGTTTTATCATAATCTGTCCAAAGTGGTGCAAACTGACTATTGCCTACTTTTTTGTTATTAATCGTTAGTTCATAATGTCCTAAGCCCGAAATAAAAACTACAGCTTCTTTGATTTTTTTTGCTATAGAAAATGTTTTTCGCAGCATAATACTCCTACGAGCTAACGAATCAACTGCATTTACAATAGCCTCTTTTTTTTCTTTCTTAAAGGTTACAGCGTGATAATTTCTACCTTCAGGCAAATGGCTATCCGATTTTAAAATAGCTCCAATCCAAGTTGGTTTCAAACCTTTTTCAGCGGGTGCAACCCTAAAAAAAGCATTCTTACTCCAAGTAGAAGCTACATCATTTTGATTCCAAATTTTTACTTTCCAAAAGTATTTGGTCTCTTCGTTTAATGGCTTTCCAGCATAATACACTTGCTGACTTTTGTCTGATTTTATTTTACCACTATCCCAAACATCTCCTTCATTATTTTGAATTTTAGCTTCTGTAGACGATACAAGTACTTGATAGTATTTTTGAGATACATTGCTGTTTTTAGACACTAACTGCCAACCCAATTTAGGTGTTTTTTGATTGACAACTAAAGGGTTTTCAGCCATTTCTATAGTTAAGTGATCCACCGTTACCTGACTCCTTGATTGTAGCGAAAACAAAACACTAAAAAGGATTAGTACCTTACAAACGATTTTCATTTTAAAGGGCTTTAGTGATTAATGACTGAATATTAAATACTGCTTCAGGGATTTCTTTACCTGTGTCTTTCAAATCATCATAGTCCTCAATATCTGCAGGTGTTTCAGGTGTTGGAAACGTACGTGCCTCTCCTGTTCTAAACATAATTCGAGAAAAACCATCTACAGGTGCATAGAATATTTTAGTCGATTCTTTATCATCGTTTACTTTAATGGTATACGAACGTGATGTAACATCTAGTTTCAATGTTACAGTATAAGACTTCCCTGCTTCGTATTTTGTAATCGTATTAAAACGAGCTCCCGTTTTCGTTTTCAAAAGTCCGTCCGAATCAAAAATCAATCGCACCCCAGGAAGTCCTTGTTTATTTTGAAATTCGATTTGTAATAAACCATGATTATTTTGCTCTGGCACTACCGTAAAACTAGCTTCCATTTTTTGAGCAAAAGGAATCACGCGCTCAGCTCTTGCGTAATCAAAAGCATCGTGATCTCTCAAGATCAAGTACTTTTTTCGATCATTTTTCTTTTCGACCTTAGTCGATGCCCAAGACAAACTATACGTGTTCCAAAGTTGTAATTCATCTCCATCGGGCAATTCATTAAAAACATCATGAACATTATCACTTACCGTTTCTGTAATTGGCACAGGGATAGAAGTTACCCAAATATCTTCTTTGTTCATACTGTAACTTACCCATAGTTTTCCATCGGGTGGGATTCCATCACCTTCTGGAATTCCTCTCACATATTGTGGCCCGTACGATTTATAATTTCCACCATAACGCATTGGACTTATTTCTCCGTGTACAAGTAACAAATTTTTGTAATTTAAACCATCATCACTCACAGAGACCGCTAAGGGCCAGCGAAACTCCGAAGGATTGTATACCGTTGCATAGCGATTATCGGATGTTTTTTGTCCCCAAATTTTAGCATTACTGTTCACAAATCCAGGTGCTCTCAATGGACTATATTCCCAAGTTTTTCCCTCATCTAAGGTTATAGAAGTTAAGGCAAATTTCCACAATCCTACTACTTTGCCATTAGGCAGATGGTAATAGTTAAAGGCTTTAAATTGTTTTTTTAACGGAATCAATTCATCATCTCTATCCGCTTCTTCTACCCATTGTTGCATCACTAAGGGCTTTGATAGTAGTTCATCACACGCTTTTACAAATCCTTTGTCTTTACTTTGTTTATAGAATGGAAAAGTGGATTTTGATTGGTCCCAACTTTTGTTGAAACGAATAAAATAAATAGGACCAAAACTACCGTCTTTATGGATTTCTCTCACTACTCGCCCAATCCCTTTACCATCATTAGGATCGTCTTTTTCGTCCATTGCAATACCGTAATAAGCCAAAGTCAGTAATCTTTTTTCTTTGGAAACATAAAATCCCATGCGTTGGTGCATCACTGCATCTAGGTTTTTAGCCACGCCCTCAACACCTTCTTTTTTCCAACCATCTGGAACATGATAAATTGGAAATAACACTTTAGGTTTGTCCCAAGTAGTACCGTCTTTAGACGTCATCAATACCGTTTGTCCTGGTGGAATGTGTTCTCCCACTGGATTACTCAAATATTGTATAAAAAAGGTATTGTTCCAATAGGCCATATTCGTCGCATGGTTATAAGTCCAGCCAAATCCGTCTGCTTTATCCGCATGTTCTCTACTCGCTCTCATAATTTGAGTGGCGTGAACTCCCACCGCCGGACTCAATTGCCCGTGATGATAATCAATATTAGAAAGTGTTTTCCCTACATACCTTACCGTATCTTGCTGAGCGTTTACTGAATAGGTTGTTCCCAATAGTAAAAACAACATGGAAATTACTACAAAGCGTGGGGTTATTTTTTGAGTCACAATCATGTTTTAATGTTTTAGTCTTTCTTTTAATCTTTGTAAAATCGAAGGAGTTATAGTCGTTATTGTACCGTGTTTATGCCCTTCTGGAAATTGTATCTCGGATGAAATAGCTTCAAAATGTTTAAAATCAGTAGTCTTAACGGCTTTATAATTCTTTTGACCATAATTATCGTAATAAATCAACCAATCCGAATCTTTTTTCATCACAGTGGGTCCTTCAGATAAAAAATCAGTAAAAGGCACCGATACATTTTTGTATGGTCCTAAAGGTGATTTTGCAAAAGCTACTTTTAGATTACGCATTGGCCTAGTATTGTCTTTAAAAACTAACACATACTCTTTTTTTGCTTTCTTAACGATAACAGCATCAATACAACTGAAACCAGGATCTAAAAACAATTTAGTTTCTGAAAATGTTTTAAAATCTTTTGTGGTAACATAATACAAACGATGATTGTTTTTTTCTTCTTCTACTCCTTTTTCAAATCGAAATGGAATAGTCGAAGCCCAAACTATGATATACATTTGGTTGGGTTCATCATAAAATAACTCAGGTGCCCAAATATTAACTACTTCTGGTTCGTTTTTCATAACAGGAATGTACTCTTGAGGTGACCAATGAATTAAATCTTTAGAATTAGCATAGCCAAAACCCGTACCTCCTCGCCAATCAGTGGTCCAAACCAAATGGTATACCCCATTGGCTCCTTTTACAATAGAAGGATCTCTCATAATCTTACTTTCGCCAACTTCTGGCTTTAAAAAGGAGCCTCCTAAATTGTTCCAATGGTAACCATCTTCACTATATGCTAAATACAATCCTTCTGTAGCGGGCTCTCTAAAAGAAGTAAAAAGATACACCTCCTTTTCTTTTTGAGAGTAAGAAACACTACAAAAGAGTACCCATATAAAGACACTTATTTTCTTCATTATTCAATTATTGCTTTTTTATTTAAATCCAAGCCTCTTTTAATTACTGTCGTAACCTTATGCAAGAGATTATTTTTTAGAAATACGTCTCGAGTTTGTTTCCCTTCTGCTTGAATAAATAGTGAAGTGGGAACCATCATAAAATTATTAGTAATCACTCCGTTAAAAACATTCTTTAATTGTATTATAGGAACATTTTGAATAGGATTCGCTGTAACTACATTATCCAAAATAAAATTGCTAGTATCTTCTATTTCAAAAGAGGAACCAATACTAGTATTCACTTTAACATCATGAAATTCAATGTCTTTCGAAGTCATAATAGTAAATCCTTCTTGAGCGGTAATAATACTATTAGAAAATGAAATATTTTGAATAGGCATCTCTGTAATCCCACGGAGCGTCCCAGCTTTCTTAACATTAGTCGCCGTTACATTACTAATATGAATGTTTCTAAAAATAGGTGTTCGTTCAGAAACAGGCTCAACTACATTTGATTTATCATAAAACAAATCCATAATTATGGCCTCTTCTTTAATATTATTCATCACGATATTATCCACTCGAATATCCTCAACAATCCCTCCCCGTCCTCTTGCTGATTTAATTCTAATGCCTCTATCGGTACCGTCAAACACACAATTGGAAATGGTTATTTTTTTAATTCCGCCTGACATTTCACTACCAATAACCACTCCGCCATGTCCGCTAAGCATCGTACAATTTGTAATCGTTACATTTTCTGTTGGTCTTCCATATTTTCGTCCGTCTTCATCCCTGCCCGATTTAATGGTAATACAATCATCGCCCACACTGATGTGACAGTTAGAAATATGAACATTTTTACAAGAAGAAGGATTAATTCCGTCTGTATTTGGCGAATGAGGATTAAAAATTGTAACTCCAGTAATTGTTACATTATCACAAAATTCTGGGTTAATGGTCCAAAAAGGCGAATTCTGAAAAGTCACTCCTTCTATTAAGATATTAGAACAATTATAAGCCTGAAAAAAAGAAGGTCTAAAGAACTTTTTATCAATCGTTCTTTGATAATACGGTGAGTACACCAAACCTTTGTTTTGTTCTTCCCACATTTTTTGATATTTAGTAAGCGGAATAGGTTGTTTTGCAGTTTCAATTCGGTACACCTCATTCCACCACGCTTTTCCTTGTCCATCAATTACCCCTCGTCCTTTAATACTAATATTTTGAGCCTCTTTGGCATAAAACAAAGGTGAAAAAGTTTGCATCACAATCCCTTCATAACGCATTGTGACATAAGGCAGGTAATCGTCAAAATTATCTGAAAATTTCAAAAGCGCTCCCGAATCTAAATAAATAGTAATGTTACTTTTCAAATGCAAAGCTCCTGTCAAATATTCCCCAGCCGGGAAAAAAATTGTTCCACCTCCATTTAGAGCCACCTTATCTATCGTCTTTTGAATAGATTCGGTACACTTAATCCCTTTATTATTTGCTCCTTCATTCAGGATATTGTACCAGCCGTCATTATTAGAAAAGGCGGTACTAAAACCTGTTATAAAACAAACAAACGATAGTATAATTCTGTTTTTGAAACTCATCTTACTTTTGAGATTTTAAAATTAGAACCCAGTCGTTTCCATCTTCTTTTTTACCAGAAAGCTGAAATTCTTTAGTTCCTTTATTATCAAATGTTCCAATCTCTTTTTTTTCTCCATTTCTTGGGTTGTACCAAGTTGCGATTACTTTAGACCCTTTTGTTTTTCCTAAATTAACTGCTATTCTTCTGCCGTTATAAGTGTAAATCAAGGCATAATTAATCCCTCTAGTAGCCACCAAATAATCGTATTTCTCACCTTGATTGGCAATTAATGACTGGTCTGGAACTCTATCAAAATAAGGAAATTCTAACATCAATTTTTTAAGATACACCATTTGCCCAGCACCTGGTGCATTAATGGCATCGTACCAAAATACTTTGTTTCCGTAAGCGGGTTTGTCTCCTTTTCTAAACATTTGCATCACGGCATTATGTCCATAAGTGTACCCTGCCGCCCCTGCAAAAACAGACCAATACCCATAACGTCTTACATCATTATCTTTCCATAACGGTTGTAACGTATCATGCAATCCATGAGGGATTCCTTCATAAGAGGCTTCTCCGTCAAGGGTAGGCTTTATTGGTTTTAAAGTTAAATCTCTTTGAACAAACTTGTAATTATCTTCTTTGAACGAACCTGGCAAAGTATCCTGGTCGTACCTGCGGTGACCCGATTGAAACATATTGAAATCCAACCAAGTCGCAGTATGATAATCGTCTGAAGAATCGGTTCGCCCGAAAGGGTGAAAAGTCACTAATTGATCGGGATTATTGATTTTTAATGTACTTCCAATCGCATTCCAAATGTCCTTAAATTCGTTACCATGTGTATCGCCACCATTCATCCAAATCACATTAGTCCTGTCTTTATAGCGATTGGCCAAAAACTGTGCGTATTTTTGAGCTTGTTCTTTGCTTACTTTATCTCCTTTTGACACATTGGTACCCCAAACTGGGACCATTGCTACATAGATTCCATTTTTTTGAGCCACATCCAAAGCATAGTCAATATGATCCCAATAATCGTATTCTTCTTTGTTATTGAAGTTGTTACCTGGCGTAGTTATGGGTTTTGAAACGTCCTCGTTTACTAAAGCCTTGTCTCCATAAACATTCACTGCATTGATATTATGCAAAACCATCACCTGAATTACATTAAACCCTTTTGCTTTTCGATCTTGAAAATACTTGTTTACTCCTTCTCTGTCAAGTTTTCCAAATGTAAGCCAACCTGTATCACCCAACCAAAAAAATGGTTTCCCATCTTCTGTAGTAAAATAATGGTGGTTCTTGGAAACCTCAAGTTTGGGCAAAGTAGCTCTTGTAGATTGTGAAAATCCGTTTTGGGTGAATAACAAAAAGCTTATAAAAAAAATGGCTAAATAGTGAATTCTTAAGTTCATTTTTGAAGGTATTTTGAATTATTTTTTAATGACAAAAACTACTTTTTCTTTTATTCCAGTAGTAGAAATAGTACTACTATTTCCTCCGTTAATTGTTTGTCGTTTAATGACCGAACCATTGTCTTGGTTGATAAGATAAACGTCAAACTCTCCTTTAAAATTTGTCAGATTTAAAGTTATGTCTTGAGGACTTTTAAGATACATCAGGTAACTTTTACCTTTATTCTCCAATTTCCACAAATTATCTGAGTAGGTATTTCCACTTACCAATTGCATTGAAGGTAGCGCAGAATAAAATTCAGGTAACGAAATTTTTGGTAATGAAGGAAGAGAACCGCCACCAAATAAAACAGCCCAACCAAAACGAGATGAAGCATCTGTAGAATACAGCACCGACTTGTTTGAGTATTTTTCTCGGTATTCACGAACAGCTCTATATACTTGATCCTCTGTTTCTTTTCCTGTTTTGAGTTTGCGAGCATGTTGTCTCGGCGCTAAATTCTTTCCTCCTTCAGGAGCATAAGTAGTACCATCTTCCTTATAATACCAATATCGAATATCTATTAAATCAACCGTTTTATTTCTGTCACCATCTGCTAAAATAGCATCTTGAACATCCTTAGTGGCACTTAAGCCTATTAAACTTTTAGCCGATGTCTCGTTTTTCCATTGTTGTACTTCGTCCAACCAAAATTGCATAAACTGAAGTGGTCCCGTATATTCAGCACTGGTTAATTGAATTACATTGCTGTTATTTTGGAAATTCTCTAATGATTTTCGAATGAATTGTTGGTGAATTTTTCTTCTATCAGGATGAGTAATATCATAAAATTGCTCTGCCATAAAAATACGCTTATCACCAGCATACGGAGGTGGTTCAGGAAATCCTGTTTGATTAATATTATTAGCTGAACGCCAAGGAGAACTCGCCCAATGGGCTCCAGCTTCCAAAATATTATGTTGAAAATACTGTTGATGAATTAACAATTGTCCATTGGCTTCCGCCAAAGTTGCAAAACGAGCCAAACGATCCCAATACCAACTGTTGTACTTTGATAAATCATATTTACTTAAGTGATCCCAAGCCAAATCTTTTCCACTTCTGGCAAAAGGTTGTTCATAAAACGGAGGCCACACATCCGAATCAATACGACGCACTCGCTCATGATCATCCATTCGTCTGTCATACCACAAACCATAATTGTGTTCTAAGGCAATCATCGAATTGGCACTCAAATAGTCAACTACTTCATTAAGGTTATCAGTAAGTCCAGTACCAATTCTACCTGGAACAAATCGGGTAAGATGTGGTGTTGCTTTTTTTATATCATCTTCTAATAGACTGCCTCTCCACCACATCACATTAGATTGTTTTCCTGCTATTAACTTTCCGTCAAGAGTAAGCCAGCCATTTTCAATTCCTACTTTAGGATTAGCTTTAGCTATGTGATCTTCTACAATTTTCAAATCATTCGCACTCTTAATCCCTTTTGAATTACTATCTATCGGATTAAATTGAGATACTTTCACAATCCATTCTGGCAGACTCATTAAAGTGCTTATTGAAGCTTTGGTTAATTCTGAAGCTTGATCTATTGTTGGACTTGAACTTGGCTCTGAACCAATGCTATACAAATAAGGCTTTATAGGCAATTGCCCCAATCGTTTTTCTAATTGAGTATAAAATAAACTCCTTGGATTAATATGAGCATTCACATCCTTCCAATGTCCGTTTCCTGAAAACTGTCCCCATACTCCAAAAGCCCAGTTTTGAGCTGTTGGCGGGTTGTAGCATTCTATTTTAGAGGCCGATGATTCCCAAATGACACTATTAGCAGCTGTCCACCCTGCTCCTCTACCATTTTGTTCTCTGTTGTTAAAACTCAACGCTTGTCCATCAATGTTAGCAATATCAAACAGAACTCCTGTTGCCCAACTTCCTATAGTTCCACTATTTTCAAATGGCAAATGAGATTCACATTGTACAAAGGCATTCGGGCCTGCTGTTCCAAAACCACCTACGGCAAAATCATGATAACCGTATTCCGAATAACAACGCTGAAACAAGGTTTGTTGTCCTTCAGTATAAAAAGTATGTCTTCTAAAAGAGGCTATTTCAGAAATGGGTTCAGAAGCGATACAATCTTCTACTGTAATTTGTTGAGTCGATTTTAATAGCGTCACTGCTCCTCCAGCAAAATGTTTAAAATTGACTTGTTTAACCCAAGCATTTTTGACATTTTCCATACTAATAGCAAACCATCTATGTTGTTCGTCTTTTGGATTAGATGCATCGTAACTGGATTTCATAAGAATATTTTCAATTCCTACAGTTGCTATTCTTCCCTGCCAAACATAAGAAGTTATTTTTGCCTCACCATAATTACTATCCAAAGCCATGGTCAAAGGAGCATTAAGCGTAATCTCATTCCCATTAATCCCTGTAACTATTCGATCCCAAGTCACATCCCAACTCCCTTTTTTCCAACCTACCCATGCGGTTTCTCCTCCAAACTCTTCCATTTTGAGTTCTTTAATAAAACTCTCTGTCAACGGTTGAGTTATCGCTATTGCGTCATTTACTTTTAATTTAGTCACTTCTTTCAGATGGATCGTTTGAGTCCCAAGAGGCGAAAAAGTAGTGGAAAGAGAATAGACTTCTTCCTTTTTTTTATCATCAATCCCAAGGACTCTTATAACCGATTCTCTATCCAAACCAGTACCCAAAAGAATCGTTCCTTTCTCACTATTTCCGCTCCCTCTCAGTACGACTCCAGATTTTTTTATATACAAAGTTCCGCTAACTTTAAATATACCTTGAGCTAAAAGTACTGCCCCTCTGTATCCTAACTTATTCGGTTTTAAACTTGATACATAATCAATCGCAGCTTGAATTATTCGAGTAGCATCTTGCTCTTGTTGTGGGACAACTATTTTATTTTCAATAGTGGGTATCTGTTTCTCAGAAGCTTCAAAACCAGCATACGAAAAATCAGGGATTTGATTACCTAAATTATCTTTGGAATATAGTAGATTTCCTTTTGAATCTTTACTAATATCTGGAAAAGAGCGCTGGGCTATTCCTTTATTTACAATAAAAAACAAGGCCACACAGGATATCAAAATCTTTCCTCTTTGCAGTACTATTCTATTTTTTGATTGAATAAAATTCACAAGAAATGGTATTTAAAAATTTTATTTTATTTTGAATCTAAATTAGTAAGGCCTACGTATAAAGCCGATAAGACAAATTCTATTTTTCGACTTTACTCTTCTGACGATCTTCAATTCGTTTGTGCCAATCCGTACTTTCTTTATTTAAATCGTAGCCTTGACTGGATAAATAATTGTTAATTCTGCCTTTGTATTTCCCAAACCAAGCGTGCTTTTCTTTAGAAGTTCCACCATCCATAGCATGTTCTCTTGCTTCAACTAAATTAGTATAAATATACTTCTTTTGATCCTCAGTCAAATTAGGCAACATATCTTGATAACCTGCATACGTAATAGGAACTACTCCATACGTCATTCCGTCTTTTACCTCAATGATTTTATTTTCATCTAATTCGGTGGTCAATTGTTTAACATAATTTGTATGCAATTCATTTATAGCTTGATCTGCTTTCTCCTTAATTTGATTGAGTTGAGTAGTTTGTTGCTCTTTTGAAACTCCACTATTTTTTATCTTCTCAATTTCGGCATCTCTTTCGTCTTGAATTTTAGTCAAATTCCGAAATTGTTGCGCTATTATTAGTGTTACTTTTTGCTCTTTTTCAGGCTTAGGCAATGCTAATTTAGCAACTATTTTTGAAGCTCTTTCATTGGTTACTTTGATATATTCTGGAGAAAGGTATTGTTGCGCATTCACACCCCAAAACACAAGACATAATAAAGAACTTTTGATTATATTTTTTTTTACAAATGACATAATGATTATTTTATAGCGTAAAAAAGCATTCTTATCCCAAAGTTATTGAGAAACAAGAATGCTATAATTAGTAAACATAATTTACAATTTAATCCAATAACGGTTTCACCAAAGTTTCGCGATTATTAGCCAAATCTTTCCAATTTACATTTTGAGTTGGATCAATTCCATTGATGTATTCTTCAATGTTAGTATAACCATCATTATCAAAATCTAATCTAGCATCAGAAGCATCTTTAGGATTCAATCCGAATTTTTTCTCCCATTTGTCTGGCATTCCATCTTTGTCTGTATCTACATACGACTTCCCTTTATATACAGGATATCCTCCTACTTGAGAAATATCCGTAATGATTCCTAATTTATAAGAATCAGCTGGTAAGCGACGGTGTTTGAATTGAAAAAAGGAATTAGGATCTAAGCCTTCAACATATTCTGGAACACCAGTTTTTACCGTTCTTATAATTCTAGAATCTACTTTATCTCTAAGGGGTAAGGTGGCACCCGCATTAGTGACAACATAATCATACGATTCATTTGCCGTCATAATTTTATCAAACCAAGGCATTGGCATGGGTTGATCTACTCTCATTTTAGGAAAGTAAGTAGAAGCTTCTTCGAAACTCATCGCTTCTCCTTTTTTATTTTCCATTTGAACACCACCATCCCAGTTGTCTTTAGAAACTTTTTCGTTTCCTTCAACCACATTTCCATTCACATAAGCTCTACCAAAAACCATATAAGGCAATTTACTTCTTCCTGATTCTGGTTTTAAAATTCGGTAACTAATAGGTTCATTTTTATTTGTTGCTGGTCCTGGTTTAAAATAATTATTAATAATATTATACTGAGCAGTATAATCTCCTCCGTCAATAGAGCGATTAACCCAATTAAAAATCACATTATTAACAAAATTAAAAATCCCATTCCAACCTATTGAAGGATTTCGCCCTGTATTAGACGACCATAAATTTCTTAAAAATGAGCAATTCTCTCCCCCTAACGTACTCCCAAAAGCGTGGTTATAGGTATCTAATCCTTCAGCAAATAGACTGTTTTGTATAGTCACATTTACAATAGGAAACTTTTTATCAGCAACGCCTGTTTCATCATCATACATATGTCGATAAAATGACATGTTTTCGTCCAATCCCCAAGTAGCCGAAACGTGGTCAATAATGACATTTCCTACAGGATTTCCTCCAATAGCATCATCTCTACGGCCTACAAATGTTTCACCTCTACGGAAACGCATGTGTCGAATCACAACATCATGGGTATCAATCCAGATAGTTTCTCCTGCTACACAGATTCCATCACCTGGAGCAGTTTGCCCAGCAATAGTCACATAAGGAGCACGAACTATTAAAGGACTTTTTAATCTAATAATTCCCGAAACATTAAAAACAATTATTCTAGCTCCTCCCTGTTCCAAAGCTTCACGCAACGTCCCTGGTCCTCTATCCTCAAGGCTACTAACGGTAATTACCTTACCTCCGTGTCCACCAAAACTATACATTCCTCCTCCTTCAGCACCTGGAAAAGCAGGAATATCAGCTTGTGGTAAATCCGTTGGCCTAGATGCCCAAGGAATAAAAGGTTTGCCCACTCTAGCCTCTTGTTCAACAATAATTTTGGCTTTTTCCCAAGCCTCATTAGACAGCTTTTCAGCTTCTGCTTTTATTTTTTCTTCACTAGCTTTTTCTTCAGCAGTAAGTGTAGGATATTGAGCATAACCGCTAGCTATACTTAGAAATAGAATTGATAATGTAAAATGTAACTTTTTCATTTTTTTGGTTGTGCTTGTTTAATGTAAGATAAAATGTAATAAATTCTATTTTTAAAAGAAATTACCTGTATTTAAAAACAAAATACAGGTAATTTATTATTATTCAAATTGAATTAACTGAATATTATTTAAGTGGATCAAAAATAGTGGCACCACCAGACCAACCTTGAGTTTGACCTAAATAAGGTGCAGTATTCAATGCTGATGATGGAATCCCAAAGAAATAGTATTGGTTGTACCATTTGAATGTCCAGTTTGTAGGAGTCGTTGCCTCTAAATTGTCTTTAACTTCTACTCTAATGAAGTTAGTGTAAAAATAATCCAAATAGGCATCATAAGTTGTAATTCCTGTTGGATAAACTGAAGGATTTCTATCCGCAACAGGAGCCACTCCATTTACTGGCAAGAATGGATCGGCTGTTCCTACATAATTTGCACCATTTCGTATAGCTTTAAAGTACAAACCTTGTCTTCTCATACCTTCTATAGGAGTTTGACCTAAACGCGTACAAGTACCGTAATCGTTATTGAATAACATCCAACGTCTTAAGTCCCAAAAACGTTTACTCTCATAGGCAAATTCTACTTTTCTTTCGTTAATAACCGCTCCAAACAATTGATCTCTTGTAAGTGCATCGGCAATTCCAAAAGCGCCATCAGAATTAGCAATTCCCGCTCTTTCTCTAATTTTCCCAATTAAAGTTCTACCTTCGGCTAAGCTATTGATACCGATAGCAGATTCTGCTAAATTCAAAACTACCTCAGCAAAACGCATTTCCATATAATCAGTACCACTGTATTGGAAATTGGTATTATTACTTGCTGCAGGATTTACACCCTTACATAAATACACCCCACTAGAATTCGCTCCTAAAGTTTCTGTAGATTTTAGAGTAGTCCCTGATGTAATCCAATTATAGGTAAATTGCTTAAAGCTCGGATCTTCCGAATACGCCCAAGGAGCTCCATTGTAAATAAACGTTTTGTAAAAACGTGGATCTCTGTTTTTGTAGAACGTTTGTAAAGTATAAGGATTAGCCGTTGATACTCCTGGCATTTTACCATCCTTCATCGGGAAGGCATTCATAATTTGTAGCGTTGGAGATACTGAACCTCCACCACCTACAGTTTTAGAACGACAGGCTTTTTCCCATCCGTTATTTTTCCAAGTTGGAGTACTAATAACATTATTGAATCCATACACAATTACTGCTTCAGGATTGTTCGCCTCAGTAAACCACATATCTCCCCAAGCTTTACCATTGGCAAATCCACCTGTTGAAAACAATCCAAAACTATTGGCTTCCAATAAAGTTTTTGCTTCCAAATTCGCATTGTAAGCGGCTTGCCAACGCGTCACATCATCGGTACGATTGAACAAGGGACTTGCCCAAGTTAACAACACACGCCCTTTGAATGCTGCCGCTGCACCACTGGTAATTCTACCCCAGTTAGCTGCATCCCATTTTCCTGGTAACAAACTCTTTGCCATATCCAAATCAGCGACAATTTGCGCAATACATTCTGAAGATGAACTTCTTGGTATTTGTAAATCAGCAGCGCTTGATGAAATTGAACTTTGTGCATGTAAAATCAAAGGTACTCCTCCATACAAACGTACTAAGTCAAAATACTGCCAAGCTCTCCAAAAGTACAATTGTCCTTTCAATTGATTTTTAGTAGCAGCTTCCATATCATATTTGTCCACATTATCCAAGAACAAATTAATTTGTCTCAAACGCGTATACGGATTATTTGGCACACTTCCTGTAAGTGCAGTACCAATGTAGTTCAAACAATTGGCATCTGTATTCGTTCCTGGTGTTATCCACACTTTATTCCAGTTCACCTCTCCCGCTAATTCATCTGTAGCTTGCGAAAAAGTAGCTGCACCTCCCGCAGCCAAATCCCAAGTCATTGCAGCAGCATTATTGGCTGGAAGAAACGAAAAATAGATATAGTCTACATACGCTTTCCCTAAAATAGGGTCTTTATATACCTCCTCATTAGCTCCAGACAAATCTTGCTTTTCAGCAAGAAAGTCATCATTACAGCTTCCTAACAACAGGGTTGTCAGAACTCCCAACAATATATTTCTTTTTATATTTTTCATTGTCATCAATTTAATTTTATTAGTATTTACTAGAAAGCTACATTAAGCCCTAAAGAATAGGTCTTCAAAGTAGGATAGATATCATAGGATCCATTTGGGTTTTTGTAACTAAACGGATTGTACAAAATAAATGGATTCAAGGCTGTCAAATTGAATCGACAAGAACTAAGTCCTAAAGCTTTAGTATATTTCTCTGGCATTGCATAGGCTAAATTAATATTACGCAATTGAATACTTGTTGATGAAACTCTCCAAAACTCAGAAGTTGGCGCTAAGTTCAAAGCCTCATTGTATGGATTAGGCATCGTTCCTGTTGGATTCAATGTTGGATCGTAGATATTATTCCAAATCGAAGGTCTATTATCTTGAATATCCGTAATTTTTTCTTTCATTGATTTTCTAGTTGCACTATCAATCTCATTAAATCCTCCTCCAAAAGAAGCCGTTACTACCGCATTCAAACTAAATTGTTTGTAGCCGAATTTCAAAGTAGTACCCATACCGTATTTGGTTGATTTTTTCTTAGACAATTGAATTTGGTCATTCTCATCAATAATACCATCAGGCGTTGCAAAGGTTCCTGTTACAGGATCAAAAGCACCTCTTACATCACGATAGTACAATGAACCTGGTTTCAAATTAGCTGCTAACACACCAAAAACAGATCTAATATTATACCCACTCACATAGGCTGCCACTTCGGCTGCATCTTTGAACATTCCAATACAATCGTATCCCCAAACTCCATTATCCATTGATTCACCAGGCTTAGCAATCCAAGGTTTTTTGATATCGATAGCATTAAAATCTCCAGTTATCACTTTATTATCTGACCAACCAAAGTTGACATCCATTCCGTATTTAAAGTCGCCCACTTTATCATTCCATCCTGCCGCGAATTCATATCCAAAGAAATTGATTTCGCCAAAATTTTCAGACGCGGTAGAACCTCCCACTGTAAATGGCACATTCGCTGTTCTATTCATTAACACATGCATTCCTTTGTTAAAGAAATAATCAGCAGATAAAGACAATCTGTTACCAAACATTTTTGTTTCTACACCATAATTGGTTTTCAATTCCTCACTCCAGGTTACGTCTGGATTAGGTGTCACCTCCATTTTCAATCCTGTAGATACTGCATTATTCCCTATTACAACTCCTTTATCTACTTGATAAGTGAAACGCTGTCTCCATTGCCAAGCCTTGGTCTCATCTCGTCCTAACAACCCTACAGAAGCTCTTACTTTTAAGAAATCAATCACAGATGATTTGAAGAACGATTCCTTCGAAATTACCCAACCTCCAGAAAGCGAGTAGAAATTAGCCCAATAGTTGGCTGGTGCAAATTTAGTAGAAGCATCCGTTCTGTATAAAAATTCAGCCATGTACTTATCATCATAAATATAATTCAAACGGCCTACATATCCCAATGATCCTGACTCATTTCCTGTAGTGGTTCCATCAACGGTTCCAAAAGCAGTATTAGAATACCCATTAGTTGACAATAAAGGAGAATCTTTGTAATATTGATCTTGAATACTATTGGATTCTGATTTTTCAACTGTTACTAATCCCGATAGTGCATGTTTTCCAAACTCACGACTATAAGTTAAACTGATATTCGACTGTACTGATTTACCAGAAGTATTATTCCACAACAATCTGTTACCATTCGAATACGTATTTGCTTTCAATATTGTATTATCAGGTAACGCCACTCCATTAAAAGTATCCGCAATAGGATGGAATATATGTCCATATGTACCTACACCATTAAATTGGTATATTGTATATTGGGTACCCACCTGAGTTCCTCTTGCTGCACTCTGATTACGAGCATAGGACGCTCTAGCCGTCAATCCTTTGATAAAAGGAATTTTATATTCTAAATAAGCATTAGCCGACATATTATTAGCCGAATTGGTAGCAATATTACCCAATCTTTTCATTTCACCATAATGGTATTGATAATTGGATTGTGTATTTACCTGTGCTGGCAAACCATTAATATATTGAGGCATGAATGGAGTCCAGTTCAACAACCTTCTATAATCATTCTCTTCATTTTCACCGCCAATTTTGCTAAATGTTTTAGACTCATCATTGAAGAATCCCGCAATTTGAATACCCGCTTTTAAATTATCCGAAATATTAAAATCAGCCCCTGATCTAAAAGTCCATTTTGAGTAATCTATATTACTCAAGTTCCCTCCTTGCGTATAGTAAGATCCTCCTGCATAATAAGTCGCTCTATCGGTACCTCCGCTTATATTTAATGTGTGTTTTTGATTGGAAGACGCATGCCATTCATCATTCAATGGATTGTATTTCAAATATTTAAAATACGCTTTTTCATCAGGAGAAAAGAAATAAGATGACAAAGGCGTTTTTCCAAGACTATTATTACCATTTACACCATTCATAATATCATAGTATGTTGCAAACTCTGAAGCGTTTAACATTCTTGTACGATAGGTTTCGTCCTCTATACCATACGATCCTTGATAAGTCAATTTCGCTGGCCCTTTTTTACCCCTTTTAGTAGTAATAATTACCACTCCGTTCGCAGATCTTGCTCCATAAATTGCTGCCGCTCCATCTTTCAAAAACGAAATCGTTTCAATTTCAGACGCATCTAAATTATCAAACTGAGTCGTATCGTTAGTTCCATCTCCTGCTGTTTGCAGCACTCCATCGATAACATATAATGGATTCGTTGTCCCTCCATCTTTAGATAAAACGACAGGATTACGAATTTTCAAAGTAGCTGCTTTACCCGGTCTTGCAGAACCTCCTGAAACACCCACTCCTAATATTCTACCTACTAAAGCAGTAGCAATATTGTTAGTAGGTAAATCTTCAATCTCTGCAACTTTAATACTTTGCACAGCGCCTGTCAAATGGCTTTTCTTTTGTTTACCATATCCCGTAACTACTACTTCTTCTAAACCAGAAGCATCATCCTGCATGGTTACATTTACTTGAGACGACTTTCCTATAGTTCGCTCTTCTTTTTTCATTCCGATAAAAGTAAACACAAGAGTACCCCCTTCTTTTACCGCTAAAGCGTAATGCCCATCAAAGTCAGTAACAACTCCATTGCTTGTTCCTTTCACATTGACATTTACTCCCGGAAGTGGTTTTCCAGCATAATCGATTACGTTACCGGATATAATTTTTTCCGTTTTGCTGTTTTGAGCATGACTTAATAAACTCATCATTACAAACAAGAATAAACTACAACTCTTAGTAATTGTTTGTTTCATAAGTGTTTTGTTTTGTTAATTAATAAATTGGTTAGATTAGTAAATAATTACAGTCTTTAGAACATCAATAATAATTGCGAAAATCAATTAATATAGTTCGTAAAAAAATAAATGTAAAAAAGACAATTATTATTTTGAACCAAATTTATTAGTATAAACCATTTCAACTATCCTGTACTGTCCTGTATTCTAAACAATATTAAATAAAAAAACCAAATTCGTAAATAAAAAGGGGATAAATTTTACATAATAAACAAAATGGTATCATAATTTAAACATATGCAAACCATACATAAAAAAAAACACCCATAAAAATAGATGTTTTTTTATTTTAGAATTAAGTTCCATTTTTAATAGGGCAGCCAAACAGACATTTCACCCTTGCTATGATTTCCCCATGCAAAATAAGGAATCAATTGTACCGATAAATTGGCACTTTGTATAGTAGAGAGTGGTTTATATAATGTTTTATTCCAAGAGGAATTAGAATCTGTCACTCTTACATTTGCTTCAATTGCCATTAATTTTCTATTACTTAATTCAAAAGACTTTACTGTAAATGTCGATTTGACGTCCAACAAAACTTGGTTAACACTAATTGAATCAGGCAACTGATTTGATTCTAGACAATACACCAAAGGTCCACGCTTAACTGCGATCTGATTTTTCACCTCTTCAACTAATGGATTGGCTTGCATCAACTCAACCGGCATTGGAATAGTAAGCGTTATAACATCTCCTTTTTTCCATTTGTGGGCGACTTTAGCATAGGTACCTGAAAACAAATCATCATTCCTCTTTACATCATTTACAGAAATGCTTGTTCCTTGACTCCAACCCGGAATTCGCAGAAAAAAAGCAAAATCCGTTTTTGGTACATCAACTACTTTCAATACAATTTTCCCGTCCCATGGATAATTAGTTTGTTGTTCTACTTGTACCTTCTCGCCACTTGTGGTAGTCGTATTTAAATAATTACTCCCAAACAAATTCACATACAGTCCTTCCTTTGAAATTGTATAAGCATAATTAGCAACTTCAGCCATAGTACGAGTCACGTTAGGGGCACAACAATTGGATAACTTAATATATCCTTCTCTCTCCTTATTCCATCTTTGCTTAAAAGGCAGCTCTTTGGAAACATTCAAAGGATTGTTATAACAGAAAGCTGTTCCTTCTAAACTAATTCCAGATAATACACTATTGTAAAGTGATTGTTCTAGAATATCGGCATATTTTGCCTCGGATGTGATTTGTAACATTCGCCAATTCCATAGCACATTTCCAATATTAGCACAGGTTTCAGTATGGGCTGTAGCATTAGGCAACTGATATGGTCTTCCATAAGCCTGATGTATTTTTTGCACATCGGCAGGATTATACGAAGTCCCATCAGGTGAAACACCATCGTACAAAGAACCACAAGCGCCTGTGATATACATTTTTCGGTACACCACATCTTCCCATATCGATTTTAAATTATCCAATAATTTTTGTTCTCCCGTCTCAGCATATAAATCCGCTACACCCGCATACAAATAATTAGCTCTCACTGCATGTCCCATTGCTGTTGTTTGTTGTCTAAATGGAATTCGGTCTTGATTATCATCTGTTCCATCATTTGTAGTTCCTCTAATGTCAATTAAATTAGTTGCTAATTCCAAATAACGAGGATCTTTTACCGTACGATACATTTCAATAATACCCATATAATGTGATGGACAAATGGCATTTCTCGCTAATTCTGGAGATGCTTTTTTATAAAAATCATATAAAAAATTGGCTACCCCTTTGGCTATATTTAAAAAATTAGTTTTTCCTGTTGCACGATAATGCACGCACGCTGCCGTCATCAAATGACCCATATTGTATTTTTCAAAACCCAATTGTTTTTTCAACTCTTCAGCACCTAAAGTTCCCCAGCGTTCTTCTATAAGAACAGGAGTATGCATATAGCCGTCTTTTCTTTGGACTTTTGCAAATAAAGCAATGGCCTTATCCATTTCAGCATCTATTTTTTTATCCTTTGTAACTGCATAAGTGGCTGCCATAGCTTCAAAAATTTTATAAAAATCACCGTCATGAAATGAAGGCCCACTAAACTTTCCTTTCATTAAACCCGCAGCTATTTCAAAATTTTTATAGGCATGAGTAATGGAATCGTTATGATACAAATTCCACATATAAGGCAAGGTATTTTGTTGCTCAACATCAGACTGTTCTTTCCAAAATCCTCCTGTCCATTTCACATCTTGTAAGTTGATGCTCTTTAATTTTGAAAATGGGCTGTCGAAATTAGCTACCAAGCCATTTTTTTGAGCATTCAAAGTACCCAAAGAAAACAATACAATTAAAAACGTTACAATTTTATTCATTCTGTTATTATTTTACATAAAAATTAATCGTACGACTCATAGCATCTCCTTCGACATCAACCACAGTAATTACAACTGACGCTAGTCCTTTTTGCAAAGGAGTAAATTGAAGTTTTTTACCTTTTAAAATCGCATTCCCATTCTGAATATTCGACACAGAATATACTGGTTTCTTTTCAAAGCCTTTGAAATAATCACTTATTGAAATCTCAAACGATTCTCCTTGGTTTATAAAATAATGAGGCTTTGCCATCCAATCTAGATAATCATCCAACTGTGTAAAACCGTCTTGATCTTTATCCAAATTAGTATCTGAAAAATCCCCAACAGTCGACTTTGGATTCAAACCATGAGTTTCTTCCCACCAATTTGGCAAACCATCATGATCAGTATCCCAATCTGATGGACGATTTTTAGTTTTAAATTCGGGCCAACCTCCTTGATCGGCTTCGTTGTCTATTAATCCACCCAAACCACTTTTACTTCCTTTATAAGTATAGGTACCTCTTAAGGTTTCGTCAACAATTCGAATATCGTGTTGATCAAAGAAAGGCTGATTGGCACCCACATCCGAAAGCACATCTTTGTATGCAGCAGCTGCTCTTTGAGTGGTTACAAAAGATTCGAAAAATGGGTTTGGTAAAAATACTTCATAGTCAACAATCGCCTTATTTGACAATGTAAACTTTCTTCCTTTATCTTGATTCTTTTCATTAAAATAACCCGGCATCACGTTTCCATCAAAATAATATTGTTGTTTTCCTTTTCCAACCCCTTCAATTTGAGCATTTAAAGCCACAAAAATATCCGTAGAAGCTCCAGTTATGTAAAAATTATTTACAAAATTTACTTGATTGGCCCCACCATCCGTAGCACGATGTCCCCAATTATAAACGACATTATTTCTAATATCTATTTTACCTCCGTAATATCCATCGCCATTCAAACCACCACCAATACTCCAGTTTCGACCTTCGTTGTGTGCTAATAGATTATGATGAAAACTTCCCACATCACCGCCAATAGTAGCTGCATAACCATGCATTTTTCCTATACCGTATTTATCATGTCCTGCTACATTCAATGCCTCCGAAATTAAAGTTCGCTGCAATGTAATATTGTGCGCCCCCCTTGAACTAAACGATTCGTCTATAGTCCAACTTATGGAGCAATGGTCAATTATACTGTGATTGGCTCCTGTAAGCCCCATCCCATCATAAGTAGTTCCTCCACCTATTCGAACTTTTAAAAATCGGATTATACCCTCATTCCCAGTCAACCCAATAGGAGCTCTCGTAATAGTAATCCCTTCACCTGGTGCAGTTTGACCCGCTATGGTGATATACGGATTATTCACCACCAATCTTGACTCTAATTGAATATTCCCCGAAATAGTAAAAACGATGGTTCTAGGGCCTATCGTAGCATTTACAGCTTCTCTCAAACTACCCGGACCACTATCCTTTAAGTTAGTTACTTCAACTACTTTGCCTCCTCTTCCTCCCAAGGCGTATCGGCCATATCCTTCAGCTCCAGGAAAAGCTAATTGTGCTGGCTTAAAAGACCAAACTGCACCAACTGTTTTATTTCCTTTTGCATCTATTTCATCTACACGCCAATAATAAGTTGTTCCGCTGTATAAATCAGAAACTGAAAATTGATTTTTCATCAATTTCCCCTTATATTCTCGTGAAGTTTCATTCGCATCTTCTACTAATTTCTCATTAGTTCCAAAATACAATTGATGCGTTACTACATCTTTAGGAGATGACCACTCTAAATTCAACTTATTATCGTGTACCTCAACATGTTCATCCTTATCTAAAGGTACGGGAGAATTGGCTTGTTTTTTTAAATTTGGCGTATCCAATTCAAACCCGTTAAGCACCATTTGCTTAATAAAATCATTAGCGTTTTCATCTAGTTCAAAACGAATTATTACTGGTTGTGATTTGATTACTTCAAAAGTAACGTAAGCCATTCCTGCCTCTATTTTTGAATTGGCACGATTACTCGGAATTACTCTTTCCTCTAACTTCCCATTCACATAAATAGCAACAGGAGAAAATGTTTTTCCTTCAATTTTATCAAAAGTATTATGGAATGTAAGAAGAGAATGCTTCCCCTCTTTTAATCCGTAAATTACTAATTCTAATTTTTCCTTGGTCACTAAACCATCGCTAACTAACCTACTATAAAACGGAGCGCTCATCCCCACTTTATACCAACTTGACGAAAAATTTCCTTTTAGTTGTATGGTGAGGTCTCCAAATGATTTTTCTACTTCTTTTTGTTCACTTATTGGCCATGAAATATAAGAAGGATCGTTTACTTCTTCTATTCGTCTCTGTGAAAAATCAAAATCAACTTTTAGACTGTTTCCTTTTACTGTTTGTGCTGGTGCACTTGTTACAAAAAGTGCTAACATACTCATAGCACCCATTATTTTTTTTACCATTTTATATTTAATTCAAGTTGATTTTTTCTGTTAGTGTCACATTTAGAAGATTGACGATATCTTTTTCTCTTTCTGGCGGAAATACATGAAGAATTTTACACACTCCATTATGAAGTACAGCTTCAATAGTAGTAGTATGAGTAGCATGCAATTTGAAATGTACGTTCCATTCTTTAGGCCAAGCTGGAAACAAATAAATTTTTCCTTCTGTCTCTTGCAACAACATTTCTTGCATACCAATCATCCCTGATCCTCCCCAATTATGATCTGGTGTCCAATCATAACCTGGCCCCCAAAACGCAGGAAATCGTCGCTCTGAATTAGCCATTTTTAATCCATTGTATTTTGCTGCTTCCTGAGTCAATCCCAATCGAGCTGAAAAAATATTATCCTGTTTCCAGCCTATATGACTTCTAAACTTAATTGCGTCAGTATCGTATTTCCAAGTATTCAAAGCCGTTTCTAAATCGGGTTTTCCTATTCCATAAATTCCCCATGGATAAACTGGATACAATTGAGTTGGTTCCACATTGTTTACTCGTTCCCAAGATTTCGCTGGACTAAGCATTTTATGAGTGTCCAAAACAGTATAATTCAGAGGAGGAATTCGTTTAAAGAAACCTTCCAAATACTCTTTTTCTTCTTTGTTTTCGGTATATTTCAATAGTTCTTGGGTAACTACACGCAAGGCTGCAATGGTACTGGTCGAATTGGTTGCCATTTTATAGGTCTCGCCTCCCGAACCTGGATACAAAACCAAATGTCCGTTACCATCCAGCGCTTTAATTCCTCTGTTTTTTGCTAAATAGTGGTAATGTTCATCAAAAAAACGAAGACAACTTAAAATAAACGGTTGGTATTTTGAAATGGATTCATTAGCATATTCTTTTTGCATCAACATCATTTGGCAAAACTCTAAAACTGTATCCCATTCGTATTCTAACCAGGCATTGTACTCTACCCCTGGATCAAAATTTTCAGGACGTTTCCAAGCGTATTCTGCTGGATTAGGTAGCCCAAAGTTTTCTAACTGTTCTGTAAAAGAAGCGCCTTTGTGTTTCCAGTAGACTTCCGAACGCAATTCGGCATTTTTTTGCAAACTCAAATAGTAATCCAATTGCGATTTCATCATATCAAAATCACCACTCTTTAGCATCGGAAAATAAACCAATCGCTGATTTTGAGCTGTCATCGTCCCTCCTCCCCAATTCCTAAAATCAGGAGTGAAATTCAAGGTTGAATTGACAAAAACTGGGTCATAGGTAAAAAGTCCGCCATTAAATTTCGTAGGGTATTTTCCGTAAGCATTACATCCTAACATATAACGAAACAATTGGTAGTTTTGTCCCATTTGATATACTGAGTCTTGGGTTGTACTTCCTTCTTTTTGGGTAAAAATAAAACTTCGATCCCAAAAATCATTCCACCAAGAAATAGACTTCTGCTCTGCCTTTTTAACTTGATATTTTCCCGCATCAACTTGATGAGCAAGTGCTGTTTTCCATTGATTGAGGTCTGCCGATTGATTTGTATGCAAACTAATTGTAAGGGATTGTTTTTTTAAAGGCGCAACACTAATTAAAGAGTAGCCTTTGCAATCTATACCTTGATATTTTGAAAGATAAGTAGTCGCTGGTTTCATTTGATTACTTTGCATAAAACCGCCAAAAGTCAACCCTTTCAATGGATTCATCATTTGGTCTTTAACCGACTCCATTTTTTGTTGCTTTACAGCAACATCAAAAACCGTTTGCTCCCGATTGCGATGATAAAATTGGATTCCATTTTGTTCAAATGAAACAGAATCCTTGTAGGTAACCACCTCCGGTTGTGGAGCCCATTTATACGAATTTGCATTATTTTCTTTGCCTTTTAAAATGCGATTAACATGACGCCATGTTTCATAAGAAGCTTTCATTGTTAAGGCAGTTTTACTTACCAAATCCAGATGAATTACAGGACGAAAAACATCCACCCAAAGTTTAATTTGAGTGCCATTTTGCGTAATTTTTATATAACCATCTTTCACAACTAATTCTTGACGAAACCCCACATTATCTCGGAATGGATTGGGAGTTAAATTGACTTTAACTCTCCCTGATTTTAACAATTGATTGTGTTCATCAAAGGTACCGCTACGTGAAAAATAAAAATACAAATCGCCTTTTTCTACCCAAACATTGGCTCCAATATCACCTCCTCCCAAAGGCATGGATTCAGAAGAATTACTGCTTTGAGTAGCCCAAACCTGATTGTAGTTTTCTATCACAGGTAATTGCGCCTTGACAAAAAACGAGAATAATAATAAAATAAAGGTGATTGTAGTTTTCATCTATACTGTTTTTTACCACTCATCGGTTCTAAAAGAAGAAACAGGCAGTCCGCCTACACTAAATAATTCGGCTTTAGTGAAGTCCTTGAACAAATAACGAACCGCAACTGGTTTAGCCACTTGAGCCGATGACAATTGCACCGATTTTCTTCGTAAAACCGCTTGAGCTGGATAAAAAACTTTATCTTCTCCAGCAATTTCAAAACCAGTGATTTCTTTTCCAAAAGAGGTAAGTCCGTTTGGCGCATCATCAAAAGAAATAGTAATTGTACTACCTATAATTTCCATTGCCTTATACTTAGGGCTTTCAAATTCGAACCCGTTGATTCCGTAGGTTTTGGCTAAAGCCAAATAAGCCAAGCGATTCCCTCCTTTTTCTTTATCCACTGGATGAATATTATTTTCTTCGCCAATGTCCATTAATACCGCCATTCCAGAATTCGGAATTTCTTTAGACGCTTTGAATTGTGCTTCTCTTACATAAGCCGAATTGTATTTCTCCACTATCTCTTTTGGGTGAAATTGTGCATAATTGAACGGAGCTATTTGCGCATAATAAAACGGAAATTCTCCTTGTCCCCATAAATTTCTCCAGCTTCCCACCATTTTCTTCATCAAGTCTTTGTATTGTTCTGGTCTTTCATAATTAGATTCTCCTTGGTACCAGATACAACCTTTAATTCCGTAACCAATAACGGGTGAAAGCATCCCATTATACAAAACCGTAGGAGTTCGATTTGGTTCTTTAATATCTTCTTTCTTTTTAGGAATCGAAACTCCTCCAAAGTCTTTCAACATTTCTTCATTCATCCAAGCTTCGATATTAGACCCGCCATACGACACATGTATTAATCCTATTGGCACTTGTAACACTTGTTGTAATAATGTGCCAAAATACCAAGCAGTAGCGCTAAAATTAGAGGTAGTTTGTGGTGCCGCCACTTCCCATTTTCCTTCAAAATTTTCTTGAGGTACCAAGACCGAAGCACGAGGCACTGTAATTAAACGGATATTGGAATTAGAAGATTTAACAATAATATCATTCCCGTTTCTAACTGGCTGACCCGAAAATCCTTTCAAAGGCATTTCCATATTGGACTGACCTGAACACAACCAAACTTCGCCTATGAGTACATTGTTAATTACTATTTTCTCTGTCGATTGACTTACTTCAATAGTATAAGGTCCTCCGGCAGATGGCGTTTGAACCGCTAACTTCCATTTTCCATTAGCATCCACTTTTACCTGGTAAGTTTTAGCATCCCAAGACGTTGTAACATTTATATTTTCGTTCTTTTCTGCCCATCCCCATACAGGAACGAGTTGTTGTTGCTGCAATATCATGTTGTCTGAGAATAATGCTGCTAATTTAATTTTGGCTTGCCCTTGGATGCTTCCCAAAAGGCATAACAGTACAATACTAATGTGTTTTACTATTTTCATCTTTTTATTTTTTTTCATTTATAATTTGAACCGGTCCTAATAAGCCCGCTGGAAGAAGCGTATCTTTTTCCAATCGGAATGGAGCCGTGGTCCAAGTTACCCT
Organism: Flavobacterium sp.; assembly: GCF_024642105.1. Classification (GTDB taxonomy): domain Bacteria; phylum Bacteroidota; class Bacteroidia; order Flavobacteriales; family Flavobacteriaceae; genus Flavobacterium. Next base: position 209,848 of record NZ_JAHEBT010000055.1, on the reverse strand, counting down.
TTCTTCTTTCGGTAATTTCTGGTCTCCAATTAACCGATTAGCCCAAGTATTTGTAATTTTAATAACTAATTTATTTTTTCCTTTTTTAAGCTGGTTTGAAATGGCTACCCGATGCGGATACGTCCAAATGGTTCCACAATCTTCACCATTCAAACTTACTTCGGCAATATTTTCAATTTGACCCAATTCAAGCCAAGTATTTTGATTCAGGCTCTCATTCCATTGGAACTCTTTCGTGTAAATTACGGTTCCAGAATAGTATTTTATGCTTTCGTCTTTTGATAAACTCCAATCAAATAAGGTTTTCGTTTTCACGACCTCCTTAGGTCCTTTAAAATTAGAATCAAATTGTAAACTCCAATTACCATCTAAAACTTTTACTGTCTCAAAATTAACCCCAATTCGTTTTTTTTCTGTTGGTTTTTCTTGAGTTTCATTTTTAAAAATAATAAAACAAGATTCATTTGCTTCAAACGATAACGGAATAATTGTTCGTCCATTTTCGACTCTCCAATCAGAAATTAAAGTAGATTTATCCAAAACGGGGTTGTACAATTCAATGTATTTAGACAACGTTCTGAAGGAAACGTTTAATTCTCTTTTTTCCTCTTTTTGATTGGCTAAAAAATAGATTTCTTCGGTAGCTGATTTTCGATGTGTCCAAGCAATCGTTTCGACTTCGGATCTTGTCAAATCAGGAAAAGCCAAGTCTTGTTCGATTCCTAAAGCCGAAAAATTAGCGTCTAAATAAGGTAGTTTTACCACTGTTCCTTGACCAATCTTATACGAAGAAGCTGAAGCTAATTTAGCATTCCAAATTTCATCAACAACCGATTGCCATTTTTGGGTATCCAATTCCGATTGTAAACCCGGAATTAAATTGGGTTTTTCGCCAACCAAAACCGTTGCTCCTTCTTTAACCAATTGTAGCATTTTTTGGGCTACAGCCAATGAAATCATTTTGTTAGGTGCCATTTTGTGACTTCCCGGAAACAACAATGCAGCATAACTCATTCCTTGTGTAAATTGGACGCTACCCTTAACTACTTTTGCATCCTGCAACAACACATCCGAATTGAACGAATCGTACTGATAACCATTCAAAGCATTGACCCATTGAGACAAATCAGTAGTGTTTTTAGAGTAGGTTACTTCTTTAGGCATTTTAGCTGTAGGTTGCCCTACATTAGCCAATCGATTTTTTTCGGATTCCAATCGTTCTTTGCCAAACACATTCGGAATAAAAGGCACCAATCGATCTGGTAAAATGGCTCTTGAGGGAAATTCTTCTCCAATAAACACCGCTAAATCAACCACAGGATTCCCTTTTTGTAATTGCAATTGAACCCTCTGACAATAATCAACCCAAGATTTTCCCGGTTTCCACCAAGTTTGATCCCTTTGAAAATAAGACCCTACACCGTCTAAAGTCATTCCTGGTTTTCTGTCTAACCAAGGATTATGCACAAAAACATGATAGAAAAATCGGTTAATTCCCAAGGCATAATTGCGGTCAACAATCGTTTTAAATTTTCCTGGATGCTCATCCCAATCCATACGCAATTGAGTTAAGGCTTCGGCTTGAATAATTGATTTTCCATAAATATGTCCTCCTGAAATAGCATCTAACATATCGTTAGGCTTATCATGAGTTGGACTTCTAAACCAAAATTCTCCTCCTGGATAATCAACATATTTAAAATGAAGCAACGCATCACTAACCATTGTAGGGGCTACATTCTCTGAACTGAATTGAACGCCTACTTTTTTGGCTTCTTCAGCCATAGTACCAAAGAATTTTTCGGCAATCAAGGTGGCTATTGTTTGTCTAAAATCATACAATACTTTTTCTGAAGTTTGCACATCATCGATTGGAATTCCTGCTAAAACAGGTAAATAATCGACAATATCGTAAGCATGTCGCTTTTTGAATTCCTCTCTAAATACAACCGACCAGTTTTGACTACCGCATTCCCAACTATCAATATGCAAAATTTTCAATACCTGAGAAGCTAATTCGGGCCCCGCTACTCGTACCGATTCGCCAAACCATTTATCAAACTGAAAACGAATGGTTTCCGGATTAAATTTATCCACTTCCAATCCTTTTCCAGCCCCTCCAGTTGCATTCATATGACCCGTACTGGTATGTCCAAAACGAATGATTTTCCAAAGTCCTTTTGGCGCTTCCCAATTCAAGTTGCCTTGTGCATCTACATACTGAGAAATAGTCAATACTGCAGATTTTGCCACACCATCTTGATTAGGAATCTGTTCCAAAGTAGTTTGAGGACTTACCCTCCAAACCTGAGCAGATTTGCCTTCGTAATTATCAATTAACGCTTCATTAGAAAGCGTAATTTTACTGACTTTTAAATTTTGTTTCCATTTTGCAGCATCTAAATCTTCTGCACCTGGTTCTGAACCATTAGGATCGTATACAAATCTAAAATACTTCGCTTTAACCGGCTTAATAGCATGCGTATAGGGTGCATCAGTATCTTGCCAGCCATGGCGCGGTGCTGTTAAAGTATCGTGTGGTTTAAAATTAATGCCGTCATCACTAATCTGGATTTGGAGTCGTTGAGCTTGATAATTATTACCTTTGGTTTCAATCACAATGGATTTACAAAGAAAAGCTTGCGCAAATTCATATTGAATCCAACCTTTGTCATCCATTTTTAAATTTCCATCTTGATTTTTGTTTGCCAAAAATGAAATTGCTGCGTTTTCCAACGAAGAAGTCACCTTAGGGACTAACTCTTGAGAAGTGATTTTTTTCTCCTTAACTGGAATAGCAAATACGGCGATATCCTTATAAAACCCTTCATAATTTTTGGGTTTTTGCAATGCTATTCGAACCGTATTTCCTCCTTTTACAAAGGTTTCCGACCAAACTACTTTTTGCATGGACATTTCAGGTGTTATCCAAGGTCCTCCTGCAACCGCAAAACCATCGGCAGCGTGCATTGCAATTTTGAGACCTAACCGCTTGGCTTCGATCATTGCCCAATGCACCATATCCCACCACTGAGGGCTTAACTGCAAAATCGGTGGATTAATCAATGGAGGATCGGCTGGTCCTTTAATTGACATTAAATAGGCTCCTGCTATACCCGCTTGTTGCATGGCTTCTAAATCGGCTGTAATGCCTTCTTTAGAATAAGCACTTTGCATCCAATACCAATACACCCATGGTTTCGAAGCTTCTTTTGCTGCTTGATTTTTATCCGTTTCTTGAGCAGAAACCAATCCGACAGTGAATAAAAGCAATACAAGATATTTTTTTAAAACCATTCTTTTAGAATTTGAATTTTTTCAAACTTGCGTCTAATGTAGTTCCTCCTTTTGCGAAAGGCATTATATAAAAACTATATTCATAATTTCCTGACGGAATTTGATATTTTTCCAAAGGTTGGGCAACTGGTGACCAACTGTCATTTCCTCCAACACCCATTTGGATTAAGTCAATATTGACAGTCAAAAATCCTGGATCTTTTAAATCAAATGTATGCGTTGCCGCCTTTAAATTTTCTTGTGTATAAGGCCAAACACTCATACTTAAATCTTTATAGTCCTTGACAATCAATAGTCCTTTTTCTTTTGCAAAATTAGTAAATGCCATCCATCTAACTTCGGTCCTATTCCCGTTTTCCTGTGGTTTCACATAGGGTTCTATAAATTGATTTATAGGCAATGAATACTTTCCTATTGGAAAACCAAAACTACGATCAGTATAATTTTCTAACGCTCCCTTACCATACCATGAGACTTGATCCAATTTTCGTTGAATTCCCATTTGAAGACCAATTTTTGGAATATGAGGTAATTTATCTGATGCTTTCAAATTATAATCTACCTTAATAATTCCCTGAGGATTAACAGTATACACAATTTTAACCTGAGCACTATCTTTAATAATTTCATAATCACTGGTGATTTTTATTGCATGGTCCAATTGACTCATTTGTACTGCCTTCAATTGTGGTGTTGCCTGATACCATTGCTTTAAGACCTTATGCGCTTTCCAACCTCTTTTATCATTATCTGTCAATGGTCTAACAAAATTAGGAAGTAAAGGAGCATAGAGTTGTTCCTCCCCATTAAATACATACGACTTTAACGCTCCATTTTCTTTACTGATAGTAATATCAAATTTTTTTCCCTTGATTTTAAATTCTGAATCGGATTCAGAAACACTATTTTTTTCTCCTTTATTAAAATCAATAGACACTGTTTCTTTCTTTTTTAACAAAAACTGATCTGTAGCCACTGCATACCCTTTTTTAGCCCAAGGTGTATCCGAAGAAAGTTGAAATTCGAAATTGACAAAATATTCAGCATCCAATTTCATTTTTGGCAAATACGGTTTTATGTTAAAAACGGTTGATTGCCCAGGTTCTAACTTAAAAGGTTGTAATTGCTGCACTTTAATCACATTTCCATTTTCTAAAATTTTAATTACTGGAATAAATGCTTCCAATGAATTGACTGATTGACGGTTTTTGATTAGTACAGAATAAGTAGTCTGTTTATCGGTGTCTAATCTTTCTTTATCAACCCAAGTCATTTCAACGGGCTGAAACACCCATTTACTCTCATATAAGGAAGCTTTAGGCCTACCATCTGATGCTACTAGACCTTTGGTATTAAAATTTCCGTCATGGTATTTTTCACCAAAATCGCCTCCATGAGCATAAAATTCTTGACCTGTTTTAGGATCTTTTTTTACCAAACCTTGGTCCTTAAATTCCCAAATACAACCTCCTATTACTCTTGGCTGTGAACGAAATTCATCCCACAATTCTTTTAAATTCCCAACAGAATTTCCCATAGCATGAGCGTACTCAACAAATAAAATTGGTCGGGTATCTTTTTTCTGATCTACCAAAAACTTAGGCGTAAAAACTCCAGGATAAAAACGACTAACTACATCGACATAAGGTTCGTCTTGCGGATTTTCAAACCGGTGTGCATGGTCTATTGTTTTTGGGTATTTTGGATCCAAAGGATCAATATAGCCATCCAACTTTGGATTTCCTTGTGCTGGCTCATAATGTACAGGTCGAGTAATATCAAAATCGTGAACCCATCCTGACATAGCGGCATGATTAGGCCCTTTACCTCCTTCATTGCCTAAGCTCCAAAAAACAATACTAGGATGATTTTTATCTCTTTGTACCATTCGGGTCATGCGTTCCATATAAGCATTCGTCCATTGCGTATCATTACTCAATTTACCTCCCACGCCATGCGTTTCGAGATTAGCTTCGTCCATAACCATAATCCCGTATTGGTCACACAAATCATAGAAATAAGGATCGCTAGGGTAATGACTCGTTCGGATTAAATTAAAATTGTATTTTTTAATGGTATTGATATCTTCCAATATATCTGCTCGAGATACTGCTTTTCCTTTAATTGGATGATGGTCGTGGCGATTGATTCCGTACACATACGTTTCTTTTCCGTTAATTAACATTTTACCATTTTCTTTAGAAAATTCAATAGAACGAAAACCCAGTTTACAACTTTTTACTTCTGAAATTTGCCCTTTACTATCCTTTAAAGTTAAGGTTAAAGTGTACAAATTAGGACTCTCAGCACTCCATTTCAATGGATTTTTTATGATTTCTTTAAACATTCCAAAACGAACATTATCCAATCGAGGATAACTTTCATTCATAATATCCTTAACCGATTTTTTTAAAGCTTCTTTAAACAGAGGCTGGTTTTTTGCATCATACAACTGTACTTCAAAAGAATAGTCATACACTTTATTATCACCCGTTAAATTCTCTAATTTAGGGCGCAATTGGAAAATGGCATCTTCGTATCTTTTATCCAATTTAGTTTGGTAGAAAAAATCTTGAATACGCAATTTGGGCTCAGCCATCAAAAAAACTTCTCTTTGAATTCCACTCACCCTCCAATGATCTTGATCTTCTAAATAAGAACCATCTCCCCAACGTATTACCTGAACAGACAATACATTCTCTCCTGCTTTTAAGTAAGGTGAAATAGTAAATTCGGAAGGCAAGAAACTATCCTCTCCATACCCTAAAAATTCTCCGTTTAACCATACTTGAAAAACAGAACTTACTCCGCCAAAATGTAACGTAACATTCAAGTCTTTCCAATTTTCGGGCACAGTAAAAGTTCTTTGATATGAACCAACTCCGTTATAATCTTTAGGTATAAAGGGTGGATTTACAGGTCTAAAAGGATAAACAGCACTTTTATAAATGGGAATATCATACCCTTTTAATTCCCAATTAGAAGGTACTTCAATCGTATCCCATCCTGTTACTTTTTCTTTGTAAAAATCTTTAGGAGCTTCACTTGGATTTACAGCATACTTAAAATTCCAATTTCCATTTAATAATTGCAACCTACTCTTGTCTCTATTCCCCGCCAAAGCATCTTCCAAACTTGTGTAGGAATAAGCCGTCGCCCGAGAGGGTTGCCTGTTTAAACTTGTTATTGTAGGGTCTTCCCAAGGAGTGAAACTGTATTTTTTAGGCAGTTCTGGAATCCCTGCTGGTTCGCCTGTTACCGTTTGTGCCTGAATTACATAGCTGCACAAAAAGACACTAAAAAGTAGATTGATTTTTCTCATGATTATTTTTCTAAGGGAACAAATTTCATTTCGCTTTGACCTAAATCTGTAGAAGTTGCCACGGCTATACCTCTTTGTTCTTTTTTATTAACCGCACAATAAAAATGATAGACAATTCCATCATGCTTTACAACAAAGGATTTATGGGCAAACATGGCATCATACTCTTCAGACGATTTAATTAAATCATCGCCTTCCCAATCTTTCCAATGGATTAAATCATTCGATACTGCAAATCGATTAAAGGCTCCTGGTTTCCAGAACGCACCAAAATAAAACATAACCCAAGTATCATTAATACGCTGAATATAAGGATCGCCCGAAATCCCTTTGTGATGATTAATCAGCGGAGAATTTCCAAATCGTTTCCATGTTTTCATGTCATTAGAAACCGCCATTGCAATTCGTTCTGCACCACGAGCTGGTTTTAAACTATCGCCTCGAGCATTATAATACATGATAAAATTATGACCTGTTACCTTCTCGGCATCTTTAATTACTGTATTTTTATACATGGTGCTATTGTCCCACCAGCGAACGTCTTTGTCTTTTGGACTCAATACAGCTTGTTCCAATCGGCTAAATTCGTGAGGCGTTGTTGGAGATTGTTTGGTATACGCCATTCCTATTGAAAGAATTCCTGCTTCATACCCACGACTATCGCCACCAAAATAACTCATCCAGTATTTTCCTTTATACTTTTCCCATTCATAACTTCCTCCCCACTTAGGGTCTTGTAATGCAATATAACCTGCTTTTTGATTCACATCCCAATGCGAAGTATTTTCAGAAAAAGACATTACTTTTCCTAAATGTTTCCAATGCAATAAATCATCACTTTCTGCTAACCACGTTTCATAGCCTCTACCATCGTAAATTAGATACGTCATGTACCATTTCCCGTCTTTATTGAAAACACTCGGACAATCCATTTTGTATGAATTGTCTGTTGGCACCATAACCAAACCATATTTATAAGGGGTTTTTACTTCGTTATAAATTTCATTCATCACACTATCTGTGATTTCGCGCTTTTTGTATTGGGTGGCGCAACTCACTACGAACAAAGTGGCTATTCCAAAAACGAGATATAGTATTGTATTTTTCATTGTTGAATGTTGTTATTCTTTTGACACTGAAGTAAGAAATTAGAAAAATTAAAATAGCTGCGGCTATTTCTCTAATCTGTTCAATCTGTGTTGTTATTTTTTCTTTTCCAATTCCTTCAATCGAGCTTCCATCACATCACGATTCAGTTTTAGTTTTACCATTCCTGTTGGATGAAATCTTTTTTTCAAATCAATTGCGTTATAGACAATAGTATACACATCGTTTCCTTCTGGAATTAAACAAAGAGGTGTTCGCATGATATCCCACCATTGAGTGACTTTTGTTTCTATCGGCCAATAATGGGCTTCGGTCCAATTGTATCCGTCTTTTGACAACGAATACCCCATCATATTAGGCAAATGATGTCCCCAACCATCAGGACCTCCGTCAAAAATGGCAATGTACAAGCCATTAGGGAGCCGACTCACAATTGGGTTTTCTACAAATAAGGGATGAATGCTTTTTATGGGTGCTACACCTTTATTCAATCGGTGCCAAGGTCCCTCTAAACTGTTGGATTCTGCCAAAGCCACAAACCATCCCTTTCCTGATTTTTTAGGATAATCTGCCCAAGATTGAAAAGGATAGGCACCACTATAAAATCCAAGATATTTATTTTCTCCTACTGGATAGGGAAAAAAAGAAGCCACTCCTTGTCGCCCTTCCCAAGGTTGGGAATCCAATCCAGGCTCCATGATAATCCCCATATCTTTGTAAGGACCACCTATCCCGTCTTTTCCTTCTACAGTGGATTCGCAACGCCAAATGCGACCAAAAGAATGGTTAGGTTCAATTTCTTTGTGCACGGTATAAGCCAAATAATACCCATACCATTTATTGGCTTTTTCATTAAAAACAGGCATGTACGACCAAATGGCAGCACGACGATCGTTCATTGGATTATCATCTTCGGTAACGGCATAATTTCCACTTGCTTGCAAAATTGTCGATTCTCTTTTCCAATGAATAGCATCTTGACTTGTCCAGTGCCCAATTTTTGTTTTTACACGGTCATAATAATACGGTACTCCTATTTCTCCGGCTCTTTCTGTTGGAAACATATGGTAGGTATTGCCTACTTTCACTACGCGTCCGCCCTCAAAACCTCCCTGAATTCCTTCAGTTCCTGACATTCCCTCATCAATAACAGGTTTGTTCTCTCCGCCGATAATATCAAAAACTGGTTTGTCATCTGAGAAGCCTTCTACGATAAAAGTGGGATTCCACAATCTACCATCTAATTGTTCTGCATTTATAGCAACTAAATTTTCTTTCCTTTTAACAACTCCCAAAATGGTATATACTCCTTTTGCAGATGGTAAAATTACGTGTGTTCCCTTTTTATAAGAAACTGCATAAACATCGACGGAAGGCAATCCTGTAATTGTTACCCCATTTTGGAATAGAAGAAATGCAGCATCTGTAGTGCCTAATTGCAAAAATTCAGCATTATTTTTATCTTTAAAAGTACCAATAAGTACTATAGCATCTTCTTTCAATCTTAATTTTAAAGGTGTATTCGTTCCGTTTTTATACGAATTCAAAGGAAGTTCAACACCTGTTACCCCTTGTAATTCTGGAGTCAACCGAACAATATTGTGTTTGCTTCCCGAAAAAACATGAGCATATTTTGTTGTTTTGAATGTTTTGTATTGGTTAACAACTTCAAAAGAAACTGGCTCCCAATCCTTATTTTGGGCTTGAGCAAAAAGCTGAAAATGAAAAACAATCAGCAGTAAAAAACATTTTGATGCGAGGTTACATTTCATTTTATAAAGTTTTATAACTGATTTGGTAGGCAACACCTGGTTGTATAGTTACTTGGTATTTGTTTTTTGACAAATTAACAATCGTTCCTGAATTGGTTCTAGGCTTGATTTTACTCTCAAAAATCAATTTCCCTTCTCCTTCTCCGGATTGTACTTTTATTTCGGATTGGCTTACATAAACAGCGACTTCACCTTTTGGTGTTGGCACTTTACCTTCCATCCATTGTAAACCTCCTAAATTTGGTTTTATTTCGTATTCAGAATAGCCCGGAGCGGTAGGTTTTACTCCTAAATAATACTTTCCTAACAAATAAATCGGGCTAGAACCCCAGGCGTGACAAAGACTTTTACCATAAGGGCGTCCATACATTGCCAAATGTTCTGTTCCTTTTTTAGTCGGATTGTATTCTTCCCAAAATGAAGTGGCTCCTTCTTTTAACATTCCTCCCCAATAGTCCTTCATTTCTTTCAACACATAATCTTGTTCGCCCATAGCACACAAAGCTTCCAATTCGTAAAAACGCATGTAGGGTGTTGTGATTTTAAGAATAGTGTCGTTAAGCAACACCTTATTTTTTATACTTTGCTTTTGGTCTTCATTAAAATAATTGAAAAAGATACCAAACATATTAGCATATCGGGTTACAATATCTTGCATTTTACCGTTTATGCGTTGGTGCTTCATCACATTTTCTTTTTTATCCCAAAACACATCAAATAATTTTGTTTTTAAATCATCCGCTAATTTTTCATACTGTTTTTGGTCTTCATTTTCACCTGCAATTTTAGCACTAACCGCCATAGCTTCTAGACTTCTTGCTAAAAGCATTTGCTCAAAACTAACCTCTCCTGTTTTTGGCAATCCATTTGCCCAATCAATAAAAACCCAATCGCCTTCTAATGGTTCTAGGAATCCGTTTTGATTTCTTCTTTTTAAACAGAAATCCATAAGTGATTTCATTCGTGGATAAAATGTTTTGATAAATTTAGTATCGCCCGTGTGTAAGTAATAATCGTAAACACCCACAAACCAATACAGCGAATAATCCATGATGATATTAATATGCGCCGTCACAGGTTCTTTACCACGAAGCGCTAACAAGGTTCGTTCAACAGAAGGCGAATCAAAAAATAAATAATAATTCATTAAATAACTTTGATACGCATCGCCAGACCAAACCCAACGATCCCGTTTGATTCCGTCTATAAAAAATTCGCGGGAGGTTAATTGCATGGTATAAGCCGATACATCCCAAATTCTATTCAATAATTGATCTGAAGATTTGAATGCTCCTCGATTGTGTAATGGTAAATATTCATAAAGCATCGAAATCGAATCATATTTCACAGTTGGATCCGCCTGTACTTGAACATATCGAAATGCTTTAGATCCATTATGAGTATAGGTTTCAGCTTGTTTTCCATCAAAAGACAAATGGTCTAAGGTTTCACATTTAGCTGAATCGAGGGCTTCTTCACGGGATTCACCATAATAAAGAGCTACTTTTCCTTTTCCTTTTAAACCGTGAATTTTGATATAACCAAAGGTTTCTTTACCAAAATCGACCAATTTACCCGTTCCTATTTTTTCTATTTTTTTTGCATTCCAAGCTTTTGTTGTTAGCTTAAACTCGGAAGGTTTGCTCTCCGGGGTATTAAAATTCCATGAACCCACCGGAACCCAAGGTGTTCCTGATTGTTGTGCTTTTCCATTTTCATCAATCCAAAGTTTGTCTTCATTAGTCACCTTCCAAGATGCATCCGATTTAACATATTTTCCCGCTATATAAATAGCAGGAAGTACTTCTTGTTGATATACTTTAAAAGAAATTTTATGCTTTCCAGCAGGAATTTTTATTGATTTGGGTTGCCCGTAAATTTGAGCACCATCTACAAGTAATTGAAAAGACCCTTCCGTATAAATTTTTACTTCATCAGGTTCTGGAATAGCTACCTCTGTTTGAAAAGTTACTAAGGAATACGGACTATAATATTGCCAAAGAGGTGGAAATACTGCTTCGCGTTCTGTTCGTCTTACCTGCATTTTATTGCTTAACCAAACTTCGAAATCTCCTGGATACCAAATCCAAGTAGCTTCTTTTGATTTATCCTGAGCTAACGAGAACAAACTCGAAAATAAAGTGATAAAAACAACTAAAAATGTAAGAGTTGAAAATCGATTTTGCATAACAGTATATTTAGGGAATAAATATAAGTGTTATTTTTACATTTTACAACCTGCTCCATCCCGAAAAGTAGAAAAAGCATATAATTTACTATCTCAATTGCAAGCAATCGATCTATTTTTATGACCAAATAAAAAAGGATTCTCTATTATTTAAGAGAATCCTTTTTTACTTTATAGACAACTTTAGTACATTAATTAAAATTAAATATAAAGTATAAACTTATAATTACCAAAGCCAATAATGCAAAGAGTACTTTTACCCTCTTCGTTGTTTTAGGAATATCGGTTTCACTAACAAAATTAGTTTCAGGATTTTTATCCAACAATGAAATTAAAATTGCCGCAACTAACAACACCATGAAAATATAAAAAGAAATCAATAAAAAATGAGGCCAAACAGGATATTGATCAGCAGGAAAAACCCATAAATATAAAATTCCGATAAACAAACTGAAAGCAGAACCCCAAGATAGAATTCCGTTTACTGCTTTTTTGGTGGTGCGTTTCCAAAAAATACTCAATAAGAAAACCACTGATAAAGAAGGAGCTAAAAAACCTAAAACAGCCTGGAAAATATTAAACAAATTTTGACCTTTAATATTATCAATTGCCACAGCAATAAGAATAGCAAACAAACACCCTACCCCAATAGTAATTCTTCCTATTTTTATTTGTTCCTGAATGGAAGCTTCAGGATTCATCTTTTTTACATAAATATCATTGGTAAAAACCGTACTCAAAGCATTCAATGAAGAACCTATCGTTCCTACTAAGACTGCAATCATCACGCAAATTACCAAACCGTTCATTCCGCTTGGGAATAAATTAGTCACCATAGTCATGTAAGCTAAATCAGAGTGTTCCCCTAAATCTGGGTACAGAACATAGCACAAAATTCCTGGTAAAATAAACAATGGCAAAGCCAATACTTTTAACCAACCAATAAAATTGACTCCTAATTGTCCTTGTTCTAAATTTTTAGCTCCCAACACACTTTGAACCATGGATTGGTCGGTACAAAAGAAGGCAACTGCCGCAACTGGATACCCAAGTAAAATGGCCGGCCAAGGATAATGTGCATCGGTTGCTGGTTGAACCAAATTCCAAAAATTAGCTGGCGTTTTAGCTATTAAGGCCTCTATTCCTCCTACTTTTTGCAATCCTAAAAACGAAAGTGTCAAGGAAACTACAATTAATAATATCATTTGAAATACATTTACCTTGGCAATCGCTTTCAAACCTCCTGCATAGGTGAATATTCCGGAGAAGACAACCAAAACAGTAACACTTTGCCACATCGGTATTCCTAAAATTTGGCGAACTAATACCCCTCCACTAAACAGCCCTAGAGATAACCAACTCACTAAAATTTTTACCAAAGCATACCAAGCCAAAATAGTTTGCGTACTATCTCCATAACGTTTTCCCATATATTCTGGCATCGTACTTACCTTACTCGCAATATAACGCGGGGCAAAAACCATTGCCAATAACAATAGAAAAACAAAAGCATACCATTCAAAATTCCCCGCAACAATACCTGTTGCATACCCAATACTCGCAAAGGCTAATAAAGAAGAAGGACCTACATTAGTTCCCCACATATTGAACCCAATATTGTACCAGTTAAGCGAATTTCCAGCTAAAAAAAGTGTTTCATTTTTTTTGCTTTGTTTGACACTTACCACATAACCAATGACTAATAAGGTCACTAAATATAGAGCAACAATAATAAAATCTAATGTTGTTAATTTATCGTAGATACTATTCATAAATTATATTCTTTTAAAACATCTGCTATTTTAATAGGCATTCCTGTTTGCAAACTCTTATCCATCGCTTGTAAAAGGGCAACCGTTTGAATTCCTTCTTCCATATCAGGGTAAGCGGTAAAATTTTGCTCTATACTATCCACAAAATAGTCCAAATAGTTTTGATATTCTCCTGCATGATGGCTTTGACCTTCAAATCGGAAATAATGTTTTAGAGTAGCATCTCCCCAATGGATCATTTTTTCTTCTCCCTCTCTAGTGGTAACAGCATAACGTAATTCATGATAATCGGCTTGACTCGCACCTAAAGTTCCTCTCAAAATACAACTCATTCCGCTATCGCGTTGGGTGGGTTGTGTTGGAGAGGTGTACACTCCACTTACTCTGGCAATTCGTCCATCAGTAGCTTTAAAAATAAAGTGCATCGTATCTTCATTCTTCAACCCTGCGACTGCTCCATTACTGCTTATCATTCCGTACCCCATTACTTCTTCTATATTGGGTAAATACCAACGAATAAAATCCACAGGATGACTTAACCCTCCATACAACCATTTGAAAGATTGCAATAAAGACCAGCCTTTGGCTAAAAACCAACGATGATCTGCGTGATAATGAGATTCTATTGTTATCAAATCTCCAATTACTCCTTCTTCAAAATCTTTACGTTGCCTTTTGGCAGGTTCAAAAAATCGAGAACTTTGACCAATGAAAACTTTTTTACCTGTTTGTCGACTCAAGGCTAATAATTCTTTCGCCTTTGACAAATCGTCAATAAAAGGTTTAGTACATACCACATGCTTACCGTGCAATAGGGCTTGTTTCACATGTTCTGCATGCAAATGATCCGGAGTATAAATAGCGATAATATCAATTTTATCATCGTTTAATAAATCCTCATATTCTTGTGTATAATGGTAAAAATCGAACTCCTTGGCTCTTTGCTTGCACAAGTCTTCATTTTTATCACATATTTTGACTAACTCTAACTTAGGACTACTCAAAGCGGCCGAAATGGTGCTTCTCCCTTCGCCTAGACCAAGAATGGCAATTTTTAACATGCTTCTATTTTATTAATTTATTTTTTTGAAAAACACCCAAGTTTCGTCTGGTTTTGTTCCTGGAATTCCCGTTTGGTAGTGCTTCATTTGAGCATTCCAATCGTTCACTCGAGGATTATTTTCTATCGTCTTTGGATTCAATTCGTCTAAGGTTTTTCCTTTTGGAATACTAATCACCAGAATTAATTGTTTGCCATTTTTGAATACTTGTAACTGCTGAAAATCGGCATTACAAAAACCTTGAGCAACCTCAGGCCATTTCTCAAACTGAGTAGCGTGGTAATCTAAATATTCTTGTTGTAACTTAGCATCATCTACTAAATTTGCTGATAAAATAATATGCTCCCATTCTGATACCGGTTTTGACTCTTTACATCTTTCAGCTTTAGCAAAATTGTATATTGGTTTTTCGTAAATTTTAATTGCTGCCTTTGGAAACGCTAAAGCCAGTTTATTTTTTACCCTTTGCGGATTATTCATTTTGCCATAAACTACCAAATGATTTTGCCACTGATGCAATTGTTGGTCAACAATTCGAAATCCCTTTAAAGTTGAATTTATTTTAGCCACGTCAAAATCATCTCCAACTAACTCAATTGCTACAAACTCAGGCAGTTCTTGTAATCCCCAATTTTTGTCCACAACCACCTCCTTTGTCAATTGAGAAAAAGAAGGTCTAACTCCCGCATTTTGCTTAATCGCGTCCGCCACATAAGGATTATTATCTTGCCAAATATTTCCTGCGGGACCATTATTGTTTTTAAGAATCTTTTCGGTTGGGATCCAATTGTTTTTAATTGTAAAATAAGATGAGCCTTCGTCAGTATACAAATACAACCATAGAAAAGGATCGTGCGCATACGGACTCAAATAAACCGAGTCAATATAATTTTCCTCTATCCTACTATCTGGCTGTGCTGAAAGGGTATAAATTCCCGAAACATCGTGTAAATGCTTCGCATAGTGGTGAATTTTATTGCCTATGATTTTATTATTTCTCATCACATTCGGACTTGGATTCCAGCCCCAACCTAATGAAATACCGGAGTAAGCAACATCCGAAATTTCATTGTGTTCTATTGTACAATTTTTGACAAATCCCGCACTAATTCCTAATGTCCCCCAATCTTCATTAGCAACATTAGTAATCACATTATCTGCTACTAATTCATCCGAACAAACCTCTCTTTCATCCTTTGGATTATAGGGTAAATGTGCTTCAAATGCTTCTTCTGAGAAAACACCCAAATTAATCGCACTACCACCAATATCCTTAAACAAATTTCCTTGAATTCTGTTATGATTCGTCCCTTTGTTAAAATCCAAACCTGTAGATGATAAATGTTCAAAACAACACCCTTCAAAAACAGTATTCGCTGCGTAATTAACCTCAACAGCTGCTCTTGGCCTTCCTACCCAAGCTTGATTTTCTAAACTAGCTTGATTGGGTGTTCCTGGTATTTTTAATTTGTAAGCGTCTAACAAATACATCCCTGCTTGTAAAGGTACATGCCCCTGTTGAGAAGGACGCAGCCAGTTACTATATTCAAAAGAAATTCCTTTGAACTTAAAATCGTGTACAGGGGTATCTATGGTTCCTTTTATTTGAACTAAATTTTCCAAGACAGGCACCGTAACTATTGCGCTAGTCATATTTTCATCCTTTCTTGGATAATAATACACTTTCCCTCTTTTTCTGTCCAAATACCACTCTCCTGGTTCGTCTAACATCGAAAGGGCATTCGTCAAATAAAATGCTGAGTTACCATTATTTTTAGAAATCCAAGGCGCTGGCCAAGGATGTTCGCTTTGAATTCGACTTTCAGGTTGCTCAAATGAAAGTCTAGCACTATCTTTTTGAACTTGAATATCTTTGATGCGTAAATTAGCAATTGCCCACCATTGCACTATAAATAGTTCCATTCCTGGTTCAAAGGCAACCGATTTATTTTTGTAAGGAATCCAACAGGATTGTGTCTCTTTGTCCCAAGATAAAATGCGATCCATTTGATTACCAATGGTACTTTTAGCTCTGACCGCTTTTGTTCCATTAACCCATAATTGACGATAATTCAAGATTTCGCCTGCTATTTTAGGCGCATCAGCTTCCCAAACAACCCCTGCTTTTAGCCCATTTAAGGCAAGAGATTTTGTCCATTTTGTAATTGACAAACCGCCACTCAAAACGGGCTTCGCATTTGCATCTGCTTGAATTAAAGTAGGACTATCAATAGTACCTGAATCTTCTGGTCTTACAAATAGAGGTTCATTCAAATAGAAAGTCCCATCCATCAAGATAATATGAATACCTCCTTTGATGGATGCATCATTCAAACGACGTAGATCTCTTGCTTTTCGCAAAGCCATTTGAACACTTGCTAGTGGACTTGACTTTGTTCCAATATTAAGATCACTACCCTGAGGAGAAACCCAAATTTCAGCTGCGTTTACAGATAATACTGTAACTATAATCAATAAAACCGTAACTGTTTTTTTTAAAGCATTCAACCTCATTGCAATTTCTTTAGTTTTTATTTAATCAATACCTTTTTAGGTAAATTAGGACGGATGTTTTTACAGGAATACAACCGCCTAATTTGGCACCAAAATAATGTGAACCAAAAATAAAAGCATCCTGTACCCTCCTGCATTTTACATATTAGACCAACTGTTTTTTATGATATAAAACTCACTCAAGTTGATGATAAAACAATTTATTAAATAAAGAATTATAGTACTATTTAACAAAAACTAAATTGAAGGAACATTCAAATTTTGATTAACAGAAATAATTAAAACAAACTTTTTTGTATTCCCATTTCCAAACCTCTTAATTCTGCCAAACCTCTTAAACGGCCTATTGCAGAGTATCCAGGATTTGTTTTTTTAGTTAAATCATCTAGCATTTGGTGTCCATGATCGGGTCGCATCGGAATAGAATGATTTATTTCTCTTTCTGTTGTAATAATTGCTTTTACTACCCCGAACATATCTACATTTCCTTCTAAATGATTGGCCTCAAAAAAACTACCATTTGATTCCCTTTGCGTACTTCTCAAATGAATAAAATTCATTTTTTTTCCATGGCGTTCCACCATACCCACAAGGTCATTATCGGCTCTTACTCCGTATGATCCCGTACACATTGTAAAACCATTAGATGGCGAATCAATGACAGATAGTAAATCAATTAAATCAGATTCTGTGCTTACGACTCTTGGCAATCCCAATATAGAATAAGGAGGATCGTCCGGATGAATCGCCATTTTAACATTAACGCTTTCAGCTACGGGTATAATTTCCTTTAGAAAGAAAAACAAATTAGCTTTTAATTGCTGCGCATCTATATTTCTATAACCCTCTAATACTTTTAAAAAATCTTGAATACTATATGCTTCTTCTGCTCCTGGTAAACCAGCTAAAATATTTTGTTGTAATTTTAGTTTGTCATCAGCCGTTAGTCTCTCAAAACATAAAGTCGCGGCTTGAATTCGCTCTGGAGAATAATCTTTTTCTGCATCAGGCCTTTGAAGAATAAACAAATCAAAAGCAGTAAATTCATTGATGTCAAACCGTAAAGCCTTAGAACCATCTGCTACTTCATAAGACAAATCGGTTCGAGTCCAATCTAATACCGGCATAAAGTTGTAGCATACTGTCTGAATTCCACAAGATGCCAAGTTCTTAATGCTTTGTTTATAATTGTCAATATAGTGCAAATAATTCCCTGTTTGCTTCTTGATGTCTTCGTGTACTGGAATACTCTCTACAACTGACCAATTCAATCCTGTCAATTCTCCATCCACTCCATTCTTATACAAAATAGTATTTTTTCTTTTTTCGATTTCACTTACTTCCCAAACTTCTCCATTAGAAATATGGTGCAGTGCAGTTACAATTCCTGTTGCCCCGGCCTGTGCTATATCGGATAATTTAACTGAGTCATTCGGGCCGAACCATCTCCATGTTTGTTCCATTTCTATATTTTTTATTTTCCTCAATTAAATTGATTGAAATAGGTTAATTGAAGTATTCTATTAGACGTTAAGAATTACTTTTTAAGGGCTCTTTTTAATTGATTTACAGCTGGATCTTTTATCTTTTTTATACATTCTATCGCTAATTCTGCTACTGCCGTAGCTCCTTTGACAGATAAGTGGGTATTATCTTCTTTACCTTCTGGATAATACGGATGTTCTCCCAGCTTAAAGTGCAAATGCAGATCTTTAGATTTTTCTACTCCTTGAGACTGTTCTAACACTTCTGTATAATACTCTAGATCAATGAATGGCACTTGATACTCTTGAGCTACTAAGCGCGTTTCTAATGGATAATCGCCATGAGTACCTATTAAAACACCTTGCTCATTAAAATTTCTTCTTGCTATTGATGAAAACAAAATTGGAATTCCTCCTTTTTCTCTTGTTTCGGTAACAAAACGAATTAAATTATGTCGATAAGTTGTATGCGGATTGGTATACCGAGTAGAATCAGCCACTTTTTCATCATTATGTCCAAATTGAATGAATACATAATCACCCGGTTTCAAAGAATTATATACAGATTCCCATCGTTTTTCATCAATGAAACTTTTAGTACTTCTTCCATTAACAGCTCTATTATCAATCGTGACTTTATTCAAATCAAAAAAAGAAGGTAACACTTGGCACCAACCTTTCTCTGGGTTCTCATTTGGTTTTATTTTATCAGCCATTGTAGAATCGCCAATAGTATAAATGGTATTTTTTTGAGCAAAACAACTAAACGATATAATAGCAGAAAAAATAAAGGGTAATTTCATATTATTTATATTTAAGATTAAAACGAACTGTGTAAATTTATTATTTAAATGATTGAATTTGATGTGTAAATTCGATTCCTAAAACAGCTTCTGGGGTGTATTTTTCAGACTCTTTTTTAGTCAATTGATGTGACCAAATAACTCTTTTGTGCGGTTGATATCCAGCTCCAGTACAATTATATTCTGCATAAAAGGCTGTTTTTTCAGCTTCAGGTTTAGACCAATTTTCCCAACCCTCTGATCTAATATGTTTAGCCATTTCACAATTAATGAAAACCGTTTTTGCATAAATACGCCACGGACGGCCTAAATATACCTGACTTACACCTTCAGCTGCCGTCAATTTACAATTTTTAAAAACATAGCCAAAAGCAGCGTCTTGAGGAGTTGATGCTGCCGTTATATAGGAATCTTTCTTACTATAAATTTCGCAATTGTCAAATAAAGCCGTTGCATCTCCAAAAATAAAATCGGTAGTTCCTTCGACATAACAATTACTAAAATAATTTTTAGTCCCTTCTCCCGAAGTATACAATGTATCTTGGTTTCCTAAAAAAGAACAATTAGTAAACATCGCTCTATCTGCATTTACATTTAGGGCTACTGCCTGCCCTACTTCACCTGAGGTATTTTGAACAGTCAGATTTTTGCCTATAAAATCATTGCCTTCAACCAACATCGTATACGTATAAAAGGTGCTGTTTCTACCCAATCCTATTTTATTAAAATAATCGTCATACGTAATAATAGTACCTTCTCTGCTTTCTCCTAACAAAGTAATCTTAGGATTCCAAGAGTGTATTTTTACTTTTTCTTTATAAATCCCGTTTTTAACCAAAATAGTGATTCTCTCATAAGGAAATGCTCTGGATGCATTTATAGCTTCTTGAATAGTCTTAAAATCTCCTGTGCCCTTTTGATCAACTACAAAATAATTTTCATCTTTGGTTACACTATTTTTAACCCCATTTTTTAAAGAAATAGCCGCTATTTTATTTTTCCATTTAGAATACATTTTCAGCACTTCTTTGGGTTCGTTAGTGTACCAAGCATAACCGTTTCGACGTTCGAAACCTATTTCAGCCAAAGTAGCTTTTTTTATTCCATCTCGATCACAAAAAAAAGGGACATTAGTATCCAAATCCATAAACCTAGCCCATAATGGCTCCTCCAAATTAGGACTTGAAACAACAACTTTATTTTTCTTTTTTGTCACATCGTCAATAACCGTTTCTATTTTAACTCCGGTAATTTTTGTTTTCTCAAACCAACGAATGGCCCCTTCTACTGCATTTATAATTGCTTTATTGGGGTTATCAATCGACATCAATAATAAAGCTATTTGAGCTGATTCTTTTCCACTCAAAGAAGGCAACTCGTAAGCACGCGCTTTTGCAGGGAGTAATGTGTTTTCATCATGTTGCGCGCACCAAGCGGTAAGCTGTCCGTTTTGTTTGTATTGTGTTTTTAAAATACAATCTATTCCCTTATTAAAAGCAACATTTACTTTTTCTACAATTTCTGGAGACGGGGTTATCAAATAGACATTAGACTTGTTTTTGAGTTCTCTAAACAATTCCAAAACATTGACCATCGCATCATCATTGTACGTAATATGAGTATAATACCCCTTAATTAAAGGATAAAACTGTGGCCACCCTCCATTATCATATTGAGCTGCAAGTAAATAATCTAAACCTTTTAAAAATGCGTTTTTATATCTTACATCTGGATTTTGCTTATATACTTTTGATAATAATAGCATCTCCTGGCAGGTTGCCCCATTATCAATCGTACAATCTTTAGGAGAAGATTTTAAATCAATCAATTTTTGTTGGTCTGTAGCCGAAAGAGGTGCTTGCATCTGAATATTTTTGGGCCAACCTCCAATATTTCGTTGGTATAACAACACATTTTCGGCTATTTGAGTAGCCTCATCAGAAGCAAACCATTTTTCATCTGAAGAAGAGATAATTTGTTTCCAAGATTTCGCAACTACTTGTGCCGAAACACTGATTGAGACTACAATACAAAAAACACTTAAAATTCTTTTCAAACTACTCATTTTTTTATTCGTTAAATCTAACCCAATCTATTTTTACATTTCCTGCATCGTTAATAAATCCATTTCGCAAAGCAACAAATCCTATTTTTGCTCCAATCCATCTTCCTTCTTTAGCGGGAAACGGATCTCCTATTTCTTTAAAATCAGTTCCATTTTCACTGTAGGAAAAAATACAAATCCCTCCTTGAGTTACTTTTACTCGAAGATATACTAAATTGTTTTGCAATGAAGTCGAAGCGATCTCTCTTTCAATTCCTTTTTTATCAGCCGCTTTACATACTACTTGAGACAAAATGTTTTTACCTTGAACTTGTTTGATTTTAACTAAGCCATAATCCATACCCATGATTACAAAATTAACTTCTTCATCATCAAAACGAGGATTGAATGTTAATTTAGTTGTTGCGGTAAATTCTTCTGCTGGAAATTTTTGCAATACTATATTGGGAACATCCCAAAGGTTGATTGCTTCTTTAGGTTTTGGAATACAATTTAATGTATAATACCCTAAATTACTTGGGAATCCCCAATACACTTTAGGATTGGCATGCCATTGCCATTGCAAACCTAATTTTGTATCATTAAATTCATCTGACGTTTTTAGAGTAACTGAAGAACCAATTTTACCAACATTAGGTTTTCGATAAGTCAAAATAGGTTCTCCTATTCCGTCTCCATCTGGGTCAGCTCCAATTATCGGCCATTCATCTTTCCATTTCATTGGTTGTAAATGAACTATTCTTCCATAAGCCCCTTTATCTTGAAAATGAAAAAACCAATCTTCACCTGTTTGCGTTTGTACCCAAGCACCTTGATGTGGACCATTTATAGTTGTGTTGCCTTGTTCTAATACCTTTCTTTTCTCGTAAGGGCCAAAAATATGTTTAGACCTCAACACGGTTTGCCAACCAGTTGCCACGCCTCCTGCTGGGGCAAAAATATAATAATACCCATTTTTTTTATATATCTTCGGTCCTTCAATCGTAGACTCATCTTGATGTCCGTCTATAATCAATACTTCATCATTATTTGCCAAAATACCTTCCGAATTCATAGTACACGCTACTAACATGCTTTTTATTCCGGCTCTACTTCCAGCAAAAGCATAAATTAAATACGCTTTCCCATCGTCATCCCACAAAGGAGTAGGATCTATCAATCCTTTTCCTGATTTAACTAAAACAGGAGAGGACCATGGACCAAGTACATCTTTGGATTTAACCATATAAATTCCAAAATCGGGATCTGGATAATAAATATAAAATTCATTGTTGTGGTATCGGATACATGGTGCCCAAACCCCATTGCCATGTTGAGGTTTATCATACACCTCAAACGGAGGTTGTTTTGTCAAGGCATAGCTTATCTGTTTCCAATTAACTAAATCAGTTGATTCTAAAATTGGTAAACCAGGAATACAGTTAAAAGAAGATGCCGTCATATAATATGTATCTCCCACACGAATCACATCTGGATCTGAATAATCTGAATGCAAAATAGGATTTTGATAAAACCCTTTTTTACTCATCAAACTAAATGGTGTCGTGCTAACCTGTGCAAATAATCCTAATGAAGGAAACAATATTCCAAGAAAAATGGTTTGGATATTTTTTTTCATTTAATACATATTCTTGAGTAAAACTTATTTATCCAATTCTATAGCGGCCAATAAAAAAGCACCAAGCCCATGAGAATTATCTGTCATTACTTTTTCACTCATATAATATTTGTAAGAACCATCTCTATATGGGTTTCCACCAAGTCCTGCACTTTTACATACTTGTGTGATATGAACTTCTCCATTATTATCAACGCGAATAAGCTTTGTAATTAATCCATCAAAACCTTTAAGTGCTACCTTCTCAAATTCGATAGGCAAATATCCTTTGTGAACTCCTTTTGCAATGGCATAAATTAACATTGATGAACCTGAGGCTTCTAAATAATTCCCTTCACTAGTTGGCATATTAGGAATTTGATACCATAATCCAGAAGCATCTTGGTATTGAGTAACCGCGATGGTCAATTCATTTAAGTAGTGTATTAGTTCCTTTCTTTTTGGATGGTTATTAGGGAAATAATCTAAGGCATCTACTAACGCCATTCCGTACCAACCCAAAGCTCTTAACCAAATATGAGGCGCAGTACCTGTTTCTTTGTTAGCCCATGCCATTTGCTTGCTCTCATCATAGGCATGAAAAAACAACCCTGTTTTTCTATCTAATGTATGGTCATGAAGCAACTCAAACTGATGAGCAACATCGTTCAATTTATCTCCTTTTTCAAATTCAGCATTAAATCTTGCATAAAATGGTTGCCCCATATACAAACCATCCAACCACATCTGATTCGGGTAGATTTTTTTATGCCAAAATCCGCCAGATGGAGTTCTTGGGTAATCAGTAAATTGGTTTCTTAATGTTCTTAGGGCTATACGATACTTCTGTTCTTTTGTTTTGTCATACAAACCAAAAAGTATTTTCCCAGCATTGATAAAGTCTATATTATGATCTTCAGGATTAAAATTTTGAAAAGCGCCAGAATCATTAATTAATGTATCTGCATATTCTTTTATATAATTGTGATATTGTTGATTGCCCGTTTTAGTGTATAATTTTTCATATGCCGTTAAAATCATTCCAATTTTATAATCCCACTTTGGCGTTTCATGATTATCAATTTGCCAGGCTTGAGGATGTCTTTCCATTATAGAAAAAGCCATTCTCTCAGACCATTTTAAGTTTGACGGAATAGTTTTACTACTCTCTTGAGCTTTTATGTCTAGATTAAACAAGAGCATTAAAGAAAATATCGGCATTATATAGCTAAAAACAATTGCTTTTCTCATAATCTTACATCGTATTATTTTTTTCCAAAGTTTTTAGTTTTTCATCTAAATAATTGACAAACTCCTCTTTCGATTGAATCCCATTAGGTTCTTGTTCCCATGCTCCTAAAAAATAAAAATCGACGGCTTGAGTAGTTGGTTTAAATAGCAACAAATAATCAAATTCTGCATCAACTAGATCTTTAACCGATTCGGTTTGATAAAAAATAGCCATTCCTAATTGGTCTGGAACCAAGGATTGATTTCCGTAGGTAGCCAAATAAGCCCATTTTTTATTATGACTTACCTTTTTAAGTACCTCTGTATTTTTTTGTTTTACTATTCCAGTACAAATTCCTTCTATTTCTTTTGAAGGATGTATTCTATGTTGCGTATAACGTTGATTAGGCTTAATCGTTAATTCGGACGTGAAATTAATTTTATCAGAAGCGGTTTTCCAACCATAATATTGCACTTTTACAGCAGAATTTTTAGGCGTGTTTTCGATTGTAGCTATGGTCGAATCCACTTCATAAAAATGCAATCTCTCCTTATTCAAATAACGATCGATTGAACCTATACCTATTCCTTTTCCTGCCTTTAATATATCTGATCCCCAATCTTGCATTTCGTGATACGAATCGAAACCATCTTGACCTACTTTTGGCAAAATAATAGATTCTGTTTTTTTACCAAAAATATCAATCGCATTACGCCAATCCAAATACAATCGGTATCCAATTTTATTACTTTCCCATCCTGGTCCTTCGTATCGTATATCAAAAGAATGGTCTGTATGTTCGGAGGCTAATTTCAATTTTTGAACATTCTTAAATGTTCCACCAATGTATTTTCTACCTTCCCATTTCCCTCCTTCTTTTACAGAAACTTCTGCGTAGGTTTTTTGATTTGGTGATTGGCTAAAAATCAAATTGAATTGAACTGAAACCAAACTTAAAAGCACTATTATAAATCCTTTTGTTTTCATTGTATAAATATTTAATTTTAAAAAAGGGGACACGATTATAAATCAGCCCCCGATAAAATAAACCCTAAAATACTAAAAATCTTTTTATTATTATTTGTCCTAATTGTTTTTAGGACTTTCCATCAAATGCCCATTAATATAAGTATTGACTAATTTTACACCTTCAACATTTTCTATTAAATAATCTGTCTCCACTTTTTCAATTATAACATCTTGAAATCGAATGTTCTTAATTGGAAATCCTTTATGCCCTTTTGCTAAAATACCATACAATCCGCCATTTTTAACAGTCGTATTTTCAATAAAAATATTTTGCACTTGTGGCATAAACGTACCTGTCTGATTACCATGAACCCCATAGTGTAGATCAATACCTAAAACAGACTCCTTTACTTCTCCTACTTTAATATTACGTACGAATACATTTTCAACTAAACCTCCTCTTCGTGAGTTCGATTTTATTCTAATTGCTCTATCTAATTCTGGACTATCCATCACACAATTTTCAACATACACATTACTAACACCCGCAGAAATTTCACTACCAATAGTTACTCCTCCATGGCCATCATACATTTTGCAGTCTTGAACAATAATATTTTCACTTTTTATTGCTACGCGTCTTCCGTCATTATCTCTTCCTGATTTTATTGCAATACAATCATCGCCTGTGTCAAAAGTTGTGTTTTTAATCCATACGTTTTTAGAATATTCAGGATCACATCCGTCATTATTAGGACCATGACTTTTAATACTTACACCATCAACTATTACATTTACAGATTTCATCGGATGGATTACCCAGAAAGGAGTATTCACTATTTGAACCCCCTGAATCAAAACTGTTTTACATTCAAAAAATTCTATAAAATTAGGTCGTAAATAATGTCCTTTACCAAAAATTCTTTCTGAAACTGGAACGTTTTTATCTGCTAAATCCATTAATTTATACACATCCTCTTTTTGATTTGGAGTATCTTTTTTCCAACCGTATCTAGCACTACTACACCATGGCCACCATTTTTCATTACTACTCTGTCCATTCAAAGTCCCTTTTCCAGTAACAGCCACATTTTGTTTATTATAAGCATAGATTAATGGCGAATAATTCATGCATTCAGTTCCTTCAAACGTGGTATGTACTATTGGGAAAACTGCAGGGTCGGTATTAAACAAAATTTCAGCCCCCTCAGCTAAATGTAGGTTCACATTATTATCCAAATGAATTGGACCTGTAAAGTATTTTCCAGCAGGTACCAAAACAACACCTCCACCTTTTTTTGTACATTTTTCTATTGCCTTCTTGATGGCTACTGTATTATCAAAAACACCATCAGGACGTGCGCCAAAATCCAAAATATTGAAAACTTTATCCTGAAATACAGGAGTCGTAATCCCTTTAATAATTTCAGGAAATTTTGCCCACGCGTCTTTTGAAGTAATTGTTTGTTGCGCCTGAGAAGTCATAGTACAAAATACTGAAAGAGCTACTAAAAGTAAAAAACTAGATTTAACTTTATTTAAAAAAAAGGGATGGGAATTATTATTCATTATCTATACTGTTTTAATTAATGCAATCGATTACACAAACCTAATCATAAATTTCAAAATAAACAAAAAAGGATTAAAAAAAATACAGTTAATTTTATTTTTCTGCTTTAGTAATTAGACAAACACAAAAATCTAACAATTAGCATGAATATAATCCAATTTCAAATGTGTTTTCAGAACAAAGTTGTTTTTTTATAATAAGTAATTGTAATCGATAACATTAAAAATTATTTTTGCTACTTTTACCAATCTATACATTAATCTACAAAATGTCTGAAAAAGTTACTATTTATGATATTGCCAAAAAACTCGATATAACAGCAGCAACTGTTTCCAGAGCTTTAAACAATAATCCTAAAATTAGTCCAGCAACTAGAAAACTAGTCTTAGATACTGCGACTACAATGAATTACAAACAAAATAAATTAGCACAAGCACTACGTAGTGGAAAAAGTAATAATGTAGGTGTGATTGTGCCCAGGATTGACAGTAACTTTTTTGCTTCGGTAATTCGTGGTATTGAAGAAGAATTACACCCTGAGGGCTACCATGTTATCATTTGTCAAACACATGAAGATGAAAAAAGGGAAATTGAAAATATCAACACCCTTTTAAACGCCCAAGTAGACGGAATATTAATGTCAATTTCAAACGTAACCAAGGAAAACGAACTTGTTATTAAACGAGTAATTAGCAAAAGTGTTCCGCTAATATTTTTTGATAGAAAATTAAATCTAGATGGTGTTAGTTCTGTTACTATTAACGACTTCGAGGGAGGTTATGCTGCGACAAAACATTTGATCGAGGAAGGTTGTACAAAAATAGCCCACCTTGCAGGAGATCAATCCCTAGAAATCTATAAAAATCGTTTTAAAGGCTACAAACAGGCATTAGTTGATAATGGTCTAAAATTCAATGAAAAATATGTATTACGAACTAAAAGTAATGTTGACGCTGGGATAAACGCCGCTAAAACACTGCTTCAATTAGACACTCCTCCAGACGCCATATTTTCATCCAGTGATTTTGCTGGACTAGGCGCTATACAGGAAGTAAAAGAGCAAGGATTTAAAATTCCAAACGATTTTTGTGTAGTAGGATTTGGTAATGAGCCTTTTACAAAATTCATGGAATTATCTATTTCTTCCGTAGATCAATCCCCTATGGAAATGGGAAAAATGGCAGCCAAAGTTTTTCTAGAACAAATCAACAATAATGATAATTCAAAGGTTGAGAAAAAAGTAGTTTTAGTTCCAAAATTACTTACCCGAAAATCTTCCAATAGACAAAACCAATAAAAAAGGAGAGCTTGAGCTCTCCTTTTTTATTTACCTATTTATAGGCCATTTTGCAGTGCTATAAAGACACTCCTCTTTTCCAAGGGATAAAATCATTTTGGTTTAAAATAGCCGCTTTAGTTTTAATTTCTCCACTAGCTACTTTAATAATATATTCTAACATTTCGTCTGCCGTTTCTTCAATCGATTTTTCACCTGTAATAATTTCACCCGTGTTAAAATCGATAATATCAGACATTTTATTAGCCAATTGAGTGTTCGATGATACTTTTACAACTGGAGCAATTGGATTTCCTGTTGGAGTTCCTAAACCTGTTGTAAATAATACCATATTTGCACCTGAACCTACCATTGCAGTAGTACACTCAACGTCATTTCCTGGAGTACATAACAATGTAAACCCTGGCTCGTTAATGTATTCTCCATAATCGTAAACTCCTACAATTGGAGAAGTTCCTCCTTTTTTAGAAGCTCCTGCTGATTTCATTGCATCTGTAATCAAACCGTCTTTGATGTTACCTGGAGATGGATTCATATCAAAACCCGAACCGGCATCAACCACAGATTTTTCATACCATTTCATTAATTCTAAGAAACGTTCCCCATCTTTATCATCTATACAACGATTTACTAATTCCTGTTCCACTCCACATAATTCTGGGAATTCAGAAAGGATTGTAGTACCCCCTAATGCCACTAATTTATCAGATAAAACACCTAATGTTGGGTTAGCTGAAATTCCAGAGAATCCATCCGAACCACCACACTCTAATCCAATTGTTAATTTAGATAACGGAGCTGGTTTTCTAACAATTTTATTAGCTTCTTTAATTGCAGCAAAAGAATCTTTTACTACAGTACTCAACATTTCTTCGATTGTTCCAATAGATTGTTGATCGTAAATCAAAACAGGCTTATCGCTGTTTGGATTAATCGCTTTCATAGCATCTTGGAAAATAGAAATTTGCAGGTTTTGACAACCCAAACTTAAAACAGTAGCGCCAGCCACGTTGGGATTGTTCACGTATCCAGCTAAAAGCTTAGCTAATGAGTGAGAATCCTGACGAATTCCACCACAACCTCCTTGGTGCTGAATAAATTTCACATCAATATTTTCAAATAAATCAATTTCTGCTGATTTTGTAACTGCATCATCAGCTCCTGTTTCAGAATTCACTAAAGAGCGAAGCAACAATTGGTAATCGTTTTCTTTTGGTTTTTTTAATTCTTTTTCAAAAATTCCTTTTAAGATTTCGATATTTCTGTTTTCACAGAATACCAATGGAAAAAACAACCAAACATTTTCTGTTCCAACCTGACCATCTGTTCTATGATACCCCATGAAAGTTTTATCTTTCCATTGGTCTACATTAGGAACTTCCCAGCCAATCGTATCTGTTTTACCTGTTACTTTAGCACTTTCGTGTTTAACATTTGCAGTAGTAATTACATCTCCTTTAGCAATTGTTTGACTTGCTTTTCCAACAATTACACCATACATAATAATTTTGTCTCCAGATTCAAAATCTTTCATCGCAATCTTATGCTTCATTTTAGTATCTGATAATACTACAACGTCTTCTCCTTCAAATGCAATAGTTTCTCCAGCAACTAGGTTCACTAAAGCTACAGCTACATTGTCAGTAGGGTCTACTTTTATTAATTTTTTTTGCATGATAATTACTGTAATTGATTCATAATAAAATTACTGTTTTTGGCTAAAATTAATGTAACCTTGTTCTATACCGTTAGCCTCGATTTCATTTAAGGCAAGAACTAATGCTTGTAAAAGTCCTTCAACCTTGTTTAAATCTTCATCCCAGAAATCTGTATTAGCTAAAACTGCAGCTACAACTGATTCCAAATTTCCTAATTCCCAGGCTTTTTTGAATGCTTCAACTAATTCCGGACTGTCTTTTACCGGTAAAGCTTCATTGTTCCAAGTTCCTTTATAAAATTGGATTAAACAAGCTAATGAAAAAGTCAAACTAGTAGGCAATTTTTTAGTAGTTGTATAATAACCTAACAAACTTGGCAAAACTCTTACTTTGAATTTTGAGATTGAATTTAAAGCAATATCAGCTAATGCATGCTTAATAAATGGATTTCTAAAACGATCCATTACCTCTTCAGCATAAGCAGTAATTTCATTTTTATCCATCGGTAGCGTTTCGCTAATTTCAGCGATCACATTATCAACAAACGGTCCAGTAAAACTTCCATTAACTGTTTCCATAACTAATTTGTTACCAAATAAAAGAGAAACGGGAACCATTGCTGTGTGTGCACCATTCAAAATACGAACTTTAATCATTTTGAAAGGACGAATATCGTCAACAATCTTCACGTTCAAATCTGTTTTATCGAATGGAAGTTTTGCTTTCAAATCTTCTCCTCCTTCAATAGCCCAAAGGAAAAATGGTTCAGCAGCAACGATTAAGTTATCTTGATAATCTAATTTGCTATTGTACTCTTCAATTTCAGCTCTTGGGTATCCAGGAACGATTCTGTCAACCAAAGTACTGTGATAGGTACAATCTTCCGAAACCCATTTCTTAAATGCAGCATCTAAATTCCATAAATCACAGTATTGTAAGATGCATTTTTTTAATGTTTCAGAGTTGTAATCTATCAATTCACAAGGAATGATAGTTACTGCTTTTGAAGGATCTCCATTGAAGTGTTTGAATCTTTCTTGTAATAAAAGGGTTAATTTAGCAGGAAACGCTGCTGGCGGCTGCATATCCGGAGTGTCTGTATCAAGAAATTCAATTCCTGCTTCAGTAGTATTTGAAACAATAAACTGAAGTGCTGACTCTTTAGCTAATGCTAAATAATCTGCAAAATTACTATAGGGATTAATAGCTTTTACAATATTGGAAATCAACTGGATATCTTGAATTTTTTCTCCTTTTTTGATTCCGTTCATAAAAAGAGTATATAAACCATCCTGATCGTTAATCATATTTACCATACCCTCTTTCAATGGCTGAACAACTGCAATACCAGCATTGAAATCAACTTCATTGTTTAATCTTTGAAAAGCATAATCAACAAAGGCTCTTAAAAAATTTCCTTCACCAAATTGCACTACTTTAATAGGAAGCTTATTTTCTAAACCTGTACTATTTCTATTTAACTTTTCCATTTTGTATTTCTATATGACCTTTAAATTATTATTTTTTTGCTTACTAAAATAAACGACTCACTTTCTATCTTCTTATATTCACTATTAGAGGAATTATAGAAAATTTAAAAAAATATAATTGCAAGTCGCTTATTAAAATTTTTATTTACACTCCTCCAAAAATTGTAAATCCTCCATCCACTGTAATGGTGGTACCTGTGACAAATTTTGAAGCATCACTTAACAACCAAACTAAAGCACCATTCAATTCTTCTGGGCTTCCAAATCTCTTATAAGGAGTATTTTTTATAATTAAATTACCTCTTTCTGTCAAACTTCCGTCAGGATTAGTTAATAACGTTCTATTCTGTTCTGTTAGAAAAAAACCGGGAGCAATCGCATTCATCCGAATTGTATCTCCATATCTATTGGCTAATTCTATTGCAAACCATTTCGTATACGACTCAATAGCCGACTTCGCCATACTATATCCTAATACTTTTGTAATCGTAATTAATGACGTTATAGAGGAAATATTGACAATACTTCCCGAACCATTGTCCTTGATTGCTTTTCCAAATACTTGTGTCGGTAGTACTGTTCCAAATAAATTCAGTTGAACTACCTCTTGTAAAGCCCCTATATTCAATTCGAAAACATCTTGATTGGGCTGAACAACAGCATCAGGAATATTACCCCCTGCTGCATTGACTAATCCATCTATTTTTCCAAATGTGGAAAGCATTTGCTGGCAAGCAACTTCTAATTGAGCTTCATTAGTAACATCGGCAATTAATGCCAAAGCACGACCTCCTTTTTGTTGTATCGCACTAGCTCTCTCATTGGCCACTTTTTCATTTCTGCCTAGAATTCCTACAATACCCCCAGCAGCAGCAATACCTTCTACGAAGGCACCTCCCAGTATTCCTGTTCCTCCAGTTACTATGATTACTTTATCTTGTAATGAAAAATTAGTTTCCAATGTGCTATAAATTAGTTCTTACGGATTGTACTAAATCCAATACTTTTTTTGTTTCTGATTCGATAGTTGCGTACGCTTTATCAGCCATTAACTTTTTGCTGATTAATTTGCTTCCCATCCCCACTGCAGAAACACCTGCTTTAAACCAAGCTTCAATATTCTCATGTGTAGTATCCACACCACCTGTTGGCATAAATACTAATTTTGGAAAAATATCTTTGATACTACTCAAATAATCAGGACCTAACATATTGCCAGGGAATAATTTTATAAAAGTTACTCCTGCATTTTCAGCAGCAATAATTTCTGTTGGCGTCATACAGCCTGGACTATATAAGGCTCCTTTACTTATCAAAAACGAAGCTACTTCAGGAACAAATCCAGGGCTGATAAAAAAGTCAGCACCAACATTATAATACGCTGCGGCTTGTTGTACATTTTTAATGGTTCCAATTCCCAATAATAAATCAGGCATTTCAGCATTTCGAACTTCAATCATTTTAATGAAATTTTGCAAAGCTGCCTCACCGCGACTAGTATACTCAACCGCTTTAATCCCTCCTCTATAAATAGCTCTCAACACCTCAATGGTTACATTTTCATCCTCATTATAATATAATGGGAGCATTCCTTGTTGAATAATTGCCGCTGTTATTTTTTGTACAGTACTCATATTTTTATTTTATCTTGAAACTAGTGCGGCACCATTGCCATCTAGTCTATCTTCTACTTCTTTTAAAGTAACTAAATTATAATCGCCCGCTATACTGTGTTTTAAACAACAAGCAGTTACAGCAAAGTCTAGTGCTTTTTGAATATCGTTTGTGTATTCTAATAAACCAAAAATTAATCCACCCATAAAAGCATCTCCACTTCCTACGCGATCTACTACTGGAGTTACTTCCCGTACAGCCGAATTATAGATGGATTTTCCATCGTATAGAATTCCCCCTATTCTTTGATGTGAAGCACTTACAGAATAGCGCAACGTAGTAGCCATTGTTTTTAAATTTGGACAAAGTTTAAACACCTTGTCATACAAAACCGGCAATGAAGTCGTATCCTGATAATCTGGATTTACTTTGGCTTGACCTAACATAAAATAAGCCGTATCAATATCACCTAAAATGACATTCGTGTAGTGTAATAATTCAGGCATTACATCGCTTGGAGTTTTTCCGTATTGCCATAATTTAGATCTATAATTCAAATCGCAAGAAATGGTCAAACCTAATTGATGTGCTGCTTTTACCGCTTCCAAACACGCTTGAGCAGCCGACTCCGATATGGCTGGCGTAATACCACTCCAATGAAACCAAGTAGCACCCTGTAATACTTTTACCCAATCAATCATTCCTTTTTCAAGGGTAGCCATAGCACTATGAGCACGGTCATAGACTACATTACTCCCTCGTACTCCTGAACCTGTTTCTAAAAAATAAATACCTAAACGCTCACCTCCAAAAATGACATTTTTAGATTCAACATTCATTTTACGCATTTCTTTTAAAGCGCAAGTTCCTATTTCGTTGTTTGGAATTCGTGTTACAAACTCCGCATTCGCACCATAATTGGCCAAAGAAACTGCCACGTTAAATTCACCACCACCATAAGTAGCTGTAAAGCCTTTTGCTTGTTCAAAACGCAAATGACTATCTGTTGAAAGGCGCAACATAATTTCGCCAAAAGTGACTACTTTGCTCATAACTCTATCCAATTAAAATTTGAAATACTCTTTTGCGTTATGATAACTAATATCCGAAACCATTTTCCCTATCCATTCCATATCATTAGGCAATTCCCCTCTTTGGATTTCATCTCCTAAAAGATTACACAAAATACGTCTAAAATATTCGTGTCTTGGAAAAGATAAAAAGCTTCTTGAATCGGTTAACATTCCGATGAAACAGCTAATAAGCCCCATATTTGACAAGGCATTCAATTGTTTCGTCATTCCGTCTTTTTGGTCTAAAAACCACCATCCAGAACCAAACTGCACTTTACCTTTAACGCTACCATCATTGAAATTACCAATCATCGTTGCCATGACTTCGTTGTCGGCTGGATTCAAATTGTAAATAATTGTTTTAGCCAATTTATCTTTACTATCTAAAGCATTTAAAAATCCGGATAATTTTTGTGCTTGTGGATAATCACCAATAGAATCCCAACCCGTGTCAGGTCCTAAAATTCGGTGCATACGTGCATTATTATTTCGTAAAGCACCTAAATGCAATTGTTGTACCCAACCAAATTCATGATAGGTTTCAAATAAGAAGAATAAGATGGCGCTTTGGAATTTCAATGCTTCTTCATTCGTAAGTGTCACATTGTCTCGTTTCTTTTTGAAAATAGCATTGACTTCACTTTCAGTATAGTTTTCAAAATAGACTTGATCCAAACCATGGTCGCACAACTTACAACCGTTTTTATCGAAGTAGTCAATTCTATTTCGAAGTGCCGTACATAAATCAGCATAGGTGTTGATTGAAACACCAGCTACTTCTCCTAAAGTATTAATGTAGTCATTGTAACCGTCATTGCTAATTAAAATAGCTCTATCAGGTCTAAATGCAGTACTCACTTTAACTTCAAAAGCACTTTTAGCTAATTGTTGGTGGTACTCTAAATTATCAATCGGATCTTCGGTGGTACAAACAAATTCAGCATTGACTTTGCGAAGCAAATTCTGTGTGCTGTATTGTGCCGAATTAATTTTGGCAGAAGCGGCTTCATAAATTTTCTCCGCCGATTTTTCATTCAATAAATCGTAGATGTCAAAATAGCGCGCTAGTTCTAAATGCGTCCAATGATACAAAGGATTACGCATGGTATACGGAACTGTTTTAGCCCAATTCATAAACTTGTCTTTATCAGAACCATTACCCGTAATGAATTGTTCATTCACCCCTAAAGTTCGCATGGCGCGCCATTTGTAATGATCGCCATTAATCCAAACTTTGGCTACGTTATCAAAAATTTTATCCTCTGCAATAAACTGCGGCGATAAATGGTTGTGGTAATCAATGATAGGCTGATTTTTAGAATAATTATGGTATAATTCTTCCGCGTATTTATTCTCTAATAAAAAATTATCGTGTATGAATGTTGTGCTCATGTTATTTCTTAAAATAATTAATTCTCGTTTGAAGGTTTACCAATAGTGGCTAAAATTCCTCCGTCAACATATAAAATATGACCGTTTACGAAGTCACTCGCCTTAGATGATAAAAAAATAGTTGCTCCAGTTAAGTCACTAGGATCTCCCCATTTGGCTGCAGGAGTTCTATTAATGATAAATTCGTTAAAAGGGTGTCCATCTACTCGGATAGGTTCTGTTTGTTCGGTAGCAAAATAACCCGGACCAATTCCGTTAATTTGGACATTGTATTTAGCCCATTCAGTTGCCATATTTTTAGTCAACATTTTCAGACCACCTTTAGCGGCTGCATAAGCTGATACGGTATTGCGACCTAATTCGCTCATCATAGAACAGATATTAATAATTTTTCCTTGACGTCTTTCAATCATCCCTTTTGCCACCTGTTTTGAAACAATAAAAGGACTTACTAAATCAATATCAATAACTTCTCTAAAATCAGAAACCTCCATTTCTAATATTGGAATTCTTTTAATGATACCAGCATTGTTGATCAAAATCTGGATAGGACCTACTTCTGATTCAATCTTTTGAACCGAAGCAATTACTTCTTTTTCATCGGTCACATTAAATTTATATCCGACCGCATTAATTCCTTCGCTTTGAAGCAATTGTACTGCCTCGTCAATTTTTTGTTGCGATGAATTTCCATTAACAACTATTGTCGCTCCTGCCTGACCTAGACCTTTTGCCATTGCCATACCTAAACCGTGTGTACTTCCGGTAATTAAGGCAATTTTCCCTTTTACATCAAATAAATCATTCATAGCCTATCGTAATTCGTTTGGTGCTACTATATCCATATCACCATAATCCAAATTCTCACCCGCCATTCCCCAAATAAAAGAGTAGTTTGCCGTTCCTGCTCCGGAGTGAATCGACCATTCTGGAGACAATACCGCTTGATTATTTTGCATAAAAATATGTCGCGTGTTTTGAGGTTCGCCCATAAAATGACTGATAGTTTGGCCTTCTTCTAAATCAAAGTAAAAATAAGCTTCCATACGTCTATTGTGAGTGTGCGATGGCATCGTATTCCAAATATTTCCAGGCAACAATTCCGTTAATCCCATTTGTAATTGGCACGTTTCCACGACACTGTTGACAATCAATTTATTGATGATTCTTTTATTGGCAAATTTCTCTTCACCCAAATGCACAATTTCTGCATTTTCTTTAGTCACTTTCTTGTTAGGAAATTTATGATGCGCAGGTGCCGAATTAATATAAAACAAAGGTTGTTCTCCATTAGTAGCAGAAAAAAGCACGTCTTTACAACCTTGACCTACATACAAGGCTTCTTTTTTCTCTAAAAAATAATCAACTCCATCTACTGTTACTTTACCGCTTCCACCTACATTGATAATTCCTAATTCTCTTCGGTCAAGAAAATGCTCTGACTTCAAATACGGAATTGTTTCCAGTTTCAAACTTTTGTCTACAGGCATTATTCCCCCTACTATGTATCTATCATACATGGAATAAGTAAGTTGTATTTGATTGGCAACAAAAAGCGTTTCAATCAAGAAATGCTCTCTTAATTCATTCGTATTATATGTATTGGCATCTTTTGGATGTGATGCGTATCTAAATTCAAAATTTGTCATTCTCTATTTATTTAGTTGTACTAAAATTTCTTTTTAAATTTATAAATCAGTTATTGGACTGTACTTTGGCACTAAGGCTTTCATTACCGTCCAGCCAATTAAATAACAAACGGCACAAATAGAAAATATAATGAAATATCCTGCTTCGATACCTTCAAATCCCATAAAAGACATATTGGTTTCTTTTGTATAATCAAACAAAACTCCTGATCCTTTATTGATTAAAGTAGAACCTAGTCCTCCTGCTAATCCTCCAATTCCTGTTACAGTAGCAATGGCTTTTTTAGGAAACATATCGCCTACGGTGGTAAAAATATTAGCCGACCAAGACTGATGAGCAGCACCTGCAATACCAATAATAATTACGGGCAACCAATAGGTATAATGTCCTAAAGGCTGTGCTATTAAAGCCAAAAGAGGAAAAAAAGCAAAAATCAACATCGCTTTCATTCTTCCATCGTACGGATTCATTCCTTTCTTTTCTACAAAATAAGTCGGCAACCATCCGCCAATAATAGACAGTAAAGTAATCATATACAATACAAATAACGGCAAGGCAGCTTCCGTAGCATCCATTTCATACACAGAACTCAAATACGCTGGCGTCCAAAATAAAAAGAACCACCAAACTCCATCCGTCATAAACTTACCAAAGGCAAAAGCCCATGTTTGTTTGTATCGAAAACAATCTTTTAAACTTACTTTGGTAGCTGTTTCAGCTACATAACCTGCCAATTTACTATCTGCAATTACATCTTGTTGAATATATTCCAATTCTTCTGCGCTAACTTTCGAATGATTTTCAGGCTTATCATATAAAAACACCCAAAATCCCATCCATACAAAACCTAAGGCTCCGATAATGATAAAAGACATTTCCCAACCAAAAGCTTCTGCGATAAACGGAATTGTAATTGGCGCAGCCAATGCCCCAACGGTAGCTCCCGAATTAAATATACTTGTAGAAAAAGCCCTGTCTTTTTTAGGAAAATATTCTGCCGTGGTTTTAATTGCAGCTGGAAAATTCCCAGCCTCACCTACTGCCAAAACAAAACGAGCCAAAATAAATAAAGTTACACTCGTCGAAATAACCATCCCAGTATCATTAACAGTATGAATGGCTTCTTTTGCCCCTTCAAAACCTACCAACCAATTTCCAGTTAAAATTCCAGAAGTAGCAATCCCTGCAAAAGCATGCAAACAGGCTCCAAATGACCAAACTCCGATAGCCCAAAGAAATCCTTTTTTGGTATCTAATATATCTACTAATCTTCCTGCAAATAACAATGAAACCGCATAAAAAATAGAAAACAAAGCAGTTATATTTCCATAATCATTGTTAGTCCAATGAAATTCTGGCGCAATAAAATCACTCCATGTTAAAGAAAGTACTTGTCTGTCTAAATAATTAATAGTGGTAGCAAAAAAAAGTAGGCCACAAATGGTCCAACGAAAATTTCCTTTAGGCGTAGTGATTTTGTTCATAGATTGGTATTATTTGGTTGTTAATATCTACTTGATTTAATTTTAAAAATAAAAATGTAATCGATTACACAAATGTAATTGTAAAAATTTAGAATACAAGTTTTTTTATACTATTATTTCTTTTTGAAGAGAAAAAAATAATATTGTAAATAGAATGTCACCCAAAAATCAAAATAAGGATTTTCAAGCGACATTCTACTAAAGACTTTTGTCTGATTACCAGAATTTTGCATACAAGGCAAAAATTACTAATAAAGTAATTACAATTAAAACGGTAGTTTGGGGTTTAAGTTTGAACATTTCTGTATCTAATTCAAAAGCTTTTGGATTTACTTTTGGACCCAATAAACTTACTCCTATCATAAGTAACATCGTAAACATAAAAGACAATCCCATACAAATATGAAACGGAATCTCAAAGCCTCCTTTACCATTAGCATAAGCTGTATATAAAAGTGTTTCATTTCCGAATAAAGATGGAGCCATTTCATTAAATAAAACAGACAATACAAATCCTGCAATTACCCCAACAATTGCTGCCGTTCCTGTGGTTCTTTTCCAAAACATTCCTAATATAAACATTGCAAATACTCCCGGACTAATGAATCCCGTATATTTTTGAATGAAAGTAAAACCTCCTTCTCCACCTATTCCTAAAAGATCATCCCAAGTAAATACTACAGCTAAAATCATTGCTGCAAAAACAGCATATTTTCCAATATTTACCTGACTGTTATCTGAGGCATTTTTTTGAATGTATTTTTTGTGAACATCTAAAGTATAAATAGTGGAAATACTGTTTACTTTTCCAGCTAAAGAAGCCACAATTGCGGCAGTCAATGCTGCAACAGAAAGTCCTTTTAAACCTGTAGGCAAAAATGTTAACATAGCTGAATACGCCCCATCTTTTCCTCCTACTAATTGAGGTAAATGTCCGTTTTCATATAATACAAAAGCAGCAATACCAGGTAACATTACAATTAGTGGCATCAATAATTTTAAGAAACCAGCAAATAATATTCCTGTACGAGCAGTTTGCAAATCAGCGCCTAAAGCTCTTTGTGTAATGTATTGATTACATCCCCAATAATTAAGATTAATAATCCAAATACCTGCTAAATAAGACATTAATCCTGGAAAGGTTAAGTATTTATTAATATCATTTTGAGAAGAAGCTGCTGTTGGCTCCGGAATAATCATTTTGAAATGTTCTGGTGCTTTTTCCATTAAAACATTAAATCCTGCTATTGCATCTTGACCAAAACCAAAATAATGAGATACAGTTGTTAATGCAATGTACGAAGTTACCAAACCTCCAATAATTAAAACTGCAACCTGTATTACATCAGTATAAGCCACTACCTTCATCCCTCCTAAAGAAATCAATAAAGCAAAAACAGCCAATCCAATCATTATCGCATGCAAATACTCACCTCCAGCTAAACCATTAATAGCAACAGCTCCTAAATATAGGATAGAAGTTAGATTTACAAAAACATACAAAAACAACCAAAAAACAGCCATAATTAAAGCGGTTGATTCATTGTATCTCGTAGTTAAAAACTGAGGCATGGTATAAATTTTGTTTTTCAAATACACTGGA
Organism: Flavobacterium sp.; assembly: GCF_024642105.1. Lineage (GTDB taxonomy): Bacteria > Bacteroidota > Bacteroidia > Flavobacteriales > Flavobacteriaceae > Flavobacterium. The sequence continues at coordinate 169,835 of NZ_JAHEBT010000055.1, read as the reverse complement.
ATAAACCACACCGCAACAATAATTAAAGCTATTGCCGCTATCCATTCGTAAGCTGCAACGGCAATACCTAAGAAGAATCCTTCTCCACTCATCCCTATAAACTGCTCAGCAGAAATATTTGATGCAATTAATGATGCCCCAATAGCCCACCAGGTTAAAGAGCCTTCTGCTAAGAAATACGCCTTGGCATCATGCTCGTTTTTTTCTCGTTTTCGATAAATTACATATCCGTAAACAGATACTACTATAAAATAAATGATAAATACTGCATAATCAGCAAAAGAAAGGGTTTGGTTCATTGTTTGTGGTTTATTTAGTTAATGCTTTGTGGTAAAATTTTAGATTCAAAATAAATTATAAATACCAAATGTAAAATATTTTTTTTATTTACATCATTAATAAACGTAAAAAACACATTTATTATTTTTTTGTTGTTTTTTTTAGATTTAAAAGGATTAAAAAGACTTTCTTGTTTATTAAAAATTTAAGACAAAATCATTTAATAATTTAGCATCGTATTTTTCTTTATCAAATGTATAGAGATACGATCCTTTTCTAGAAGACATCATATCTTTTTCTTCTAATTTGATTAAAATATCCAATGAATTAATTTTACTAATAAAATTTCTTTTATCTAATTCTTTGTCTAATATCGCTTCGTACAATTCTAATAATTGACGCATCGTAAATTTTTCTGGTAATAGTTCAAAACCAACAGGTTTTATTGAAGTTCGGTATCGCAATCTTCTGATAGCATGAGTTAACATACTATCGTGGTCAAAAATCAATTTAGGAACATCATTAACACTAAACCATTGCGCATGGTAATTTTGAATTAATTCTTCATTATGATTCTCAATATTAATCAACGCATAATACGCAACAGAAATGGTTCTTTCTACTGGATCACGATCAATATCACTATAAGAATGCAACTGCTCCATATAAATATCATGAAGTCCTGTACAACTACTTAATATTCTAATTGCCGCATCATCTAAAGACTCTTCTTTTTTCAAGAATCCTCCAATTAAAGACCACTTTCCTCTCTCTGGTTCAAAATCTCTTTTAATTAAAAGTATTTTCAATCCGTCAGCATCAAATCCGAAAATTATACAATCGACAGCTAATAAAACTTTATCTACAGAACTATAACTATTTAACATTTTGCACTAAATATATTTGTTGGTAAATATAGAAACTTTATTAAAAAAAGAGTACTTAAATTAATGTTAGTTCCTGTTCCAAACTTTTTTAAATTAATTTGTTTTTTATATTTTTTTTGAAATACATTTACAAATGTATTAAAAACACTTATTTATTAGTCTAATTCTAAATAAATTATGAAAACAACTACTACATTCCTACTATCCTTTTTGTTTTTTTTTAGTTCTTTTATATTTTCTCAAACAACAACAAAGCTTTCTATTAAAAAGACTGAAAAAACAACAATAATTAGTAAACACATCTACGGACACTTTGCTGAACATCTAGGAAGATGTATTTATGGAGGATTCTATGTTGGAGAAAACAGTAAAATTCCAAATACAAACGGTGTACGAAATGATATTATTAGTGCTTTAAAAGAATTAAAAATACCAAACTTAAGATGGCCTGGTGGTTGTTTTGCTGACACTTACCATTGGAAAGATGGAATCGGTACAAAAGAAAATAGACCAACTATGATAAATCGTTGGTGGGGAGGAATTACCGAAAATAATAGTTTTGGCACACATGATTTTTTAGATTTATGTGAAACACTTGGAACTGAACCCTATTTAGCCGCCAATGTTGGAAGTGGCACAGTTCAAGAATTTACAGACTGGGTACAATATGTAAATCATCAAGGAAAAAGCCCAATGGCTGATTTAAGAAAGAAAAACAATAGAGAAAACCCTTGGGGAGTCTCATTTTGGGGAGTAGGTAATGAAATGTGGGGTTGTGGTGGAAATATGACTCCAGAATACTATGCCAATATATACAAGCAATACGCCACATTCATGACAGATTGGACTAACTCCAATAAATTATTTCGAATTGCTTCAGGAGCTAATGTTTCTGATTACCATTGGACAGAAGTATTAATGCGAGATATTCCCAAAAATTTAATTGAAGGAGTAGCTCTTCACTCTTATTCTTTTGTGAAATGGGAGAAAAAAGGTTCTTCAACTCAATTTGACGAAACGCAATACTTTGCAACGATGCAAACCGCACTCAAAATGGAAGAATTAGTTACAAAGCATTCTGAGATAATGGATAAATACGATCCAAATAACAAAATAGCGCTTATTGTAGACGAATGGGGAGGATGGTATGATGTAGAACCCGGTACAAATCCCGGTTTTTTATACCAACAAAATACAATGCGAGATGCCATGATTGCGGGAGCTACATTAAACATTTTTAACAACCACTCTAAAAGAGTAAAAATGGCCAACTTAGCCCAAACCATCAATGTCCTTCAAGCTGTAATTTTAACTGAAGAGGATAAAATGCTGCTCACACCAACCTATCATGTAATGAAAATGTACAATGTACATCAAGATGCTCAATTAATACCAATAGAATTCAATTCTCCGTTATACACTTTTGGAGAAAAATCCCTACCCGCTCTATCTGCTTCTGCTTCAAAAGATAAAAACGGGTTGATTCATATATCAGTAGTTAATATCGATGCAATTAAAGAAAATACTATTGAAATTGATTTAAAAGAACTTGGTGTGCAAAAAATGACGGGTACTATTTTATCGTCATCTAAATTACAAGATCACAATACTTTTAATAACCCAAACAAAATTTCTCCTAAAATATTTAAAGAATTAGAAGTTAAAAATAATACACTGTTAGTGAAAATTCCAGCTTTTTCTGTAATTGTTTTAGAAGGAAAATAAAATTCTTCTAATTATAGTAGACAACCTATTAATACCTGATTCACTCCTATGAAATCTAAAATTGTTTTTTATTATCTCTTTTTTATTGTCTCTTGTAGTCAAGCGCAACAAACAAACTTGGTAGTTAACGCATCCAAATCTATAACTAAAATTCAACCAACAATGTATGGGATATTCTTTGAGGATATCAATTTTGCTGCCGATGGAGGGTTGTATGCCGAAATGGTAAAAAATCGTTCTTTTGAGTTTGAAACACCACTCATGGGATGGACACAGCCTAACAGCAACAGGCATTCCTACAACAAAGAGTCTGGTATTGCAACAACTATCAAAGTATTGGAAAACAAAAATAATCCAAGTTTTTGCAGGATAGTAATTAATAATGATAAAGGCTATTCAATTATTAATGAAGGATATAGAGGAATGGGAGTTAAGAAAGACGCTAAATACAATCTTTCACTCAAAGCGGCTAATTCTAATGGAACTATCAAGAAAATCATCATTCAATTGATTGATAAAAATCAAAAAGTAATCGGTGAAACTAGTATTGTGCCAACATCAAATGATTGGAAAAATTATAACACTCAATTGATTGCTACGCAAACTGAGGCAAAAGCAAAACTAAAAATTAGTTTTGAAGGAACAGGTACCATTGATTTAGATATGATTTCGCTATTTCCAGAAGACACTTGGAAGAATAGGAAAAACGGAATGCGTAAAGATATTGTTCAACTGTTATATGATATGAAACCCGGATTTTTGAGATTCCCTGGCGGTTGTATCGTAGAAGGAAGAACTTTGGCACAGCGTTACCAATGGAAAAAAACAATTGGAGAAATTGAAGAAAGAGAAACTTTAATCAACCGTTGGAATACTGAATTCAGACATAAACCTGCTCCAGATTATTTTCAGAGTTTTGGAATAGGATTCTTCGAATATTTCCAACTTGCCGAAGATATTGGTGCTTCGCCATTACCTATTTTAAGTTGCGGAATGGCTTGCCAATTTAACACTGGTGAATTAGTTCCAATGAACGAATTGAACCCTTATGTACAAGATGCTTTAGATTTAATAGAATTTGCCAATGGAGATGTGAATACACCTTGGGGAAAAATTAGGTCAGAAATGGGACATCCAGAACCTTTTAACTTAAAAATGATTGGGGTTGGAAACGAACAATGGGGGCCAGAATATATCGAAAGATATACAATTTTTGAAAAAGCAATCAAATCAAAATATCCTACAATTAAAATTGTTTCTGGTGCAGGGCCTTTTCCAGAGGGAGATTATTTTGAATATGGAATGAAAGAACTTAAAAAATTAAATGCCGAAATTGTAGACGAACATTATTATAAAAACCCAAAATGGTTCAGAGATAACGCTACTCGATACGACAACTATGACCGAAAAGGGCCTAGAATATTTGCTGGAGAATATGCAGCTCAAAGCGTAGCCATTGCGAGTCCAGACAACAAAAATAATTGGGAATGCGCCTTATCTGAAGCGGCCTTCATGACTGGTTTAGAGCGCAATGCAGAAGTAGTTAATCTAACCTCTTATGCACCTTTAATGGCACATGAAGAGGCTTGGCAATGGACACCTGATCTACTTTGGTTCAACAATTTAGAAGCCTACGGGTCCGCAAATTATTATGTGCAAAAATTATTTGCAACCAATAAAGGGACTGATTTAATCGCCATTACAAGCAACGGAAAAAATCTAATAGGTCAAAATAATTTGTATGCTTCAGCGGTAAAAGATATGAATACAAAAGAGGTAATTATTAAGCTAATAAATACTTCATCTATCATACAAGACGTAAATTTAGAGTTAAAAGGAATTAAAATAGACACTAAAGGGATTAAAACTACCCTTACAAGTACTAATTTACAAGAGGTAAATTCTTTCGAAAATCCTAAAAAAATTAGCCCTACAGAAGAGGTTATTAAAACAAAAGAGAATCGAGTAACTAGTTCGCTTTCAGCTTATTCAGTGAATATTATTAAAATAAAAATGAAATAACAATTTATTTAATATCAAGCTAGAATAAATTTATCATTAAAGTTTAGATATTCTATTCATTAAATTAAAAGTGTTTTTATAACACTTATAAAAAAATAAAGTATATTTGTTATTCTAAAAAAGAAATTTAAGAATGAAGAATTATGTTATAGGATTAGATTATGGTACAGATTCTGTCCGTGCAGTTCTAATTGATACAGATAATGGAAACGAAATAGCATCTAATGTTTGCTACTACAAACGATGGAAAAACAATGAATATTGCAATGCTTCGATAAACCAATTCCGCCAACATCCTTTAGATCATATAGAAGGATTAGAGACTACTATAAAATATGTAGTAGAAAATAGTAGTGTACTCCCTTCGCAAATTAAAAGTATTTGTATAGATACCACTGGTTCATCACCGGTACCAGTAACTGAAGATGGTACTCCTCTAGCATTAACAAAAGAATTTGAAAACAATCCAAATGCTATGATGGTACTTTGGAAAGATCACACTGCTATCAATGAAGCCAATGAAATTAACGAATTGGCTACTAATTGGGGTGGTGATAATGTCACTAAATATGTAGGAGGAATTTATTCTTCTGAATGGTTTTGGGCAAAAATATTACATATCGCTAGAACGGATGCAGCAGTAAAAAAAGCAGCCTACACTTGGCTAGAACATTGCGATTTAATGACCTATTTGTTAATCGATACTAAAGATTTAAAATCATTCAAAAGAAGCCGTTGTGCAGCAGGCCACAAAGCAATGTGGCACAAAGACTGGAATGGTCTTCCACCAGAATCTTTCTTGGAAAAATTAGACCCTTATTTGGCTCAATTGCGACCAAGACTTTATCAAGAAACTTATACCTCTGATGTAGTCGCAGGAAACTTAAGCGCTGAATGGGCTGAGCGTTTAGGGCTAACTACTAATACTGTTATCGCTGTAGGCACATTTGATGCACATTCTGGGGCTGTAGGAGCAAAAATAGATGAACATACCCTAGTACGAGTAATGGGAACTTCTACTTGTGATATCATTGTAGGCTCCGAGACAGAGATTGGAAACAAAACTGTTCGTGGTATTTGTGGACAAGTAGACGGATCTGTTTTGCCAGGATATATTGGATTAGAAGCTGGGCAATCTGCTTTTGGAGATGTATTAGCTTGGTACAAAGAACTTTTATTATGGCCAATAGCTACTTTATTAAAAAATTCAAAAGTAGTATCTGAAGAACAAAAACAGGCTTTAAAAGACGAAATTGAAGATAATTTGATCGTACAACTAACTGAAGAAGCTCAAAAAATTCCTTTATCCGAAAGTATTCCTATCGCATTAGATTGGATTAACGGTAGAAGAACACCCGATGCTAATCAAGAAGTTAAAAGTGCTATTGCTAACTTGTCATTAGGTACAAAGGCTCCTCACCTATTCAAATCATTAGTAAATGCAATCTGTTTTGGTTCTAAAAAAATTGTAGATCGATTCGAAGAAGAAGGTATTAAAATAAATAGTGTGATTGGAATCGGTGGTGTAGCACGAAAATCTCCTTTTATTATGCAAACGTTAGCCAATGTATTGAACAAACCCATAAAAGTAGCTGAATCAGACCAAGCCCCAGCTTTAGGAGCTGCCATTTATGCTGCAGTTGCCGCTGGAATTTATCCTAACGTAATTGAAGCTAGCAAAAAAATGGGAAGTGATTTTGAAAGCGAATATTTCCCTCAATTAGATCAAGTAGCTGCTTATAATAAATTATTTGTAGCCTATGAACAATTAAGTGCATTTGCCGACCCAACTATTAAAAAATAAAAATGAATTCAAAATTTACGAAATTAAAACAGGAATGCTACGAAGCCAATATGCAACTCAACGAGTTAAATCTTGTAGTATATACCTTTGGCAATGTTAGTGCTGTAGATAGAGAAAATAGCGTATTTGCTATAAAACCTAGTGGGGTAGCCTACGAAAATTTAAAACCTGAAGATATCGTTATTGTTGATTTTGATAACAATATAATTGAAGGAACTATGCGTCCCTCTTCGGATACTAAAACACATGCTTATTTATACAAAAACTGGTCGAACATAGGAGGTATAGCACATACACATGCTACCTATTCTGTCGCTTGGGCACAAGCTCAAAAAGACATTCCAATTTTTGGAACTACTCATGCGGATCATCTTACCAAAGATATTCCATGTGCCGCTCCTATGGCCGATACTCTAATTGAAGGCAATTATGAGCACAATACTGGAATTCAAATTTTGGATTGTTTTAAGGATAAAAACCTATCTTATGAAGAGGTCGAAATGGTTCTCGTTGGAAACCATGGTCCTTTTGCTTGGGGAAAAACTGCGGCAAAAGCAGTGTATAACAGTAAAGTTTTGGAAGTCATTGCTGAAATGGCGCATCTAACTTTACAGATAAACCCCAACGCCCCTAAATTGAAAGATTCATTAATCAAAAAACATTACGAACGTAAACACGGAAAAGATTCCTATTACGGACAATAACATATTATAATAAAGTACAAATGGAAAATATAGCACAAAAAGAAATTTGGTTTGTAGTAGGAAGCCAAGAATTATACGGAGAAGAAACACTGCGAAAAGTAGCCGAACACTCTCAAATCATAGCGAAAGGCTTAGATGTTTCATCACATATCCCTGTAAAAATTGTATACAAAGATGTGGTAAAAACACCTACTCAAATCACCAATATATGTTTGGATGCTAATTCCAATAAAAACTGTATCGGAATTGTAGCCTGGATGCATACTTTTTCACCTGCTAAAATGTGGATTGGAGGATTGAATATTCTAAAAAAACCTTTATGCCATTTACACACCCAATTCAATGCTGAAATTCCATGGAACTCTATTGATATGGATTTTATGAATCTAAATCAATCTGCACATGGAGACAGAGAATTCGGATTTATTATGTCTAGAATGCGTAAAAAACGTAAAGTAGTTGTAGGTCACTGGGAAGACGAAAGAGTTCATAAAAAATTAGGCATTTGGTCTAGAGTAGCTTTAGGATGGGATGAATTCCAGAACCTAAAAGTAGCTCGTTTTGGAGACAACATGCGTGAAGTTGCTGTAACCGAGGGAGATAAAGTCGAAGCCCAAATCCGTTTTGGTTTTTCGGTAAACGGTTTCGACTCCTCGGATATAACAAAAAAAATAGAAACGATTTCTGAAAACGAAATTAATAAGTTAGTTGCTATCTACGAGAGCTCATATAATTTAGCTCCAACACTTCAAAATGGCGGTAGCCAAAGAGCGTCTTTAGTTGAAGCAGCTAAAATTGAATTAGGCCTAAGAGCATTCTTAGAAGAAGGTGGATATAAAGCATTCACTGATACCTTTGAAAACCTTGGCGGGTTAAAACAACTTCCTGGAATCGCTGTTCAACGACTAATGGCCGACGGCTATGGTTTTGGTGGCGAAGGCGATTGGAAAACAGCAGCCTTGGTTCGCGCAATGAAAGTGATGAATGTAGGTCTCGAAGGAGGAACTTCATTTATGGAAGATTACACGTATCATTTTACACCTCAAAAATCCTACGTTTTAGGGTCACATATGCTAGAAATTTGTTCGTCAATTGCTGATGGCAAACCCTCATGTGAAATCCACCCATTAGGAATTGGAGGAAAAGCTGACCCTGTTCGATTGGTATTCAACGTGCCTGCTGGAAATGCAATTAATGCTTCATTAATTGAAATGGGTAACCGTTTCAGATTAATTGTAAACGAAGTGGAGGCTGTAAAACCTATGGCCGATTTGCCTAAATTACCCGTTGCTCGAGTTTTATGGGATGCAAAACCTAATTTAGACATTGCAGCAAGTACATGGATTTTAGCCGGAGGAGCTCACCATACTGTATACAGTCAGGCAGTAACTACCGAATTTATGGAGGACTTTGCTGATATTGCAGGTATTGAACTTTTAGTAATTGACGAGAGAACAACTGTAAGAGATTTTAAAGATAAAATTAATGCCAATGAAGCGTATTATCATCTCTTCCAACATGGACTATAACTAATAAAACCAATAAATTATGAATGTAATTAAACGTTGCTTGTTTGGAATTTCAATGGTGAGCCTAGCGCTCCTGAATTTTCAATGTAAAAAAAATACAAGTACAAATCAAACTACAGATAAAGTGTCAATAGAAAAATCAGCCTACGGGACTCTGCCCAACGGACAACAAGTGGACAGCTATACCCTTAAAAATCAAAAAGGAATGGAAGTAGCTATCATTACTTATGGTGGAATAATCACTTCGTTAAAAGTTCCAAATAAAGAAGGAAAATCAGAAGAAGTAGTATTAGGTTTTAGTTCTTTAGAACAGTACACAAAGCCTAATCCTTATTTTGGGGCCTTAATTGGCCGTTACGGCAATCGAATTGCTAAAGGTAAGTTCTCTCTTGACGGCAAAGAATATTCTTTAGCCATTAATAACGAACCGAATGCATTACACGGTGGACCTGAGGGATTTCACAGAGTAGTTTGGACAGCTGTAGAAAATAAAGGCGGGGACACCTCAGCATCCTTGAAACTGAAATATCTGAGTAAAGATATGGAAGAAGGATACCCGGGGAATTTAACTGTATTGGTTACTTACACACTTCATGACGACAATTCTTTAGACGTAAGTTATGAGGCTACAACCGACAAGAAAACGATAGTAAATTTAACACAACACTCGTATTTCAATCTGTCAGCTGATTTCACTAAAACTATTTTAGATCACGAAATTACCATTGATGCTGATAAGTTAGTTCCTGTAGACGCTACGCTAATCCCAACAGGTGAATTGACAGATGTAGCCAACACTCCATTTGATTTCAGAAATCCAAAACTAGTTGGTAAAGACATCGAAGCAAAAGACGAACAAATAAAAAGAGGCTTAGGATACGATCATTGTTGGGTATTAAATAATCAAGGTAAAGGACAACGCCTTGCAGCATCAGCTTATGAGCCAAAAAGCGGACGTTTATTAGAAGTATTTACAGACCAACCTGGAATCCAATTTTACACTGGAAACTTCCTTGATGGAACTTTGCCAATGAGAGATAAAGGGGTATATGCCCATCGAACTGGATTTTGTTTAGAAACACAACATTATCCAGATTCACCAAATCAAAAAACATTTCCATCAACGGTAGTAAGCCCAGGTGAAAATTATAAAACCAAAACAACTTTTAAATTTTCTGTAAAATAAATTTAGAATTTAAAGATACTACTACCTAAATGTAGACTTGTAGGCTATATTTCCACTACTTAAGTAAATGGTCTGTTTTAAATAATAGAGTTAGTTAGTTAGTTTTTTAGTTAGTTTGCAACCCCAAAGCCAAATTGGTTTTGGGGTTTGCTTTTGAAATAAAATTAATTTTATGTTAATTCATAAATTAAAAAGAATTAAATAATTATATTTATCGTAATATTGCAATATAATAATACAACAAATGGGAATTACTAAAACAGAAGGATTTACAGCAGAGCAAAATGAATTGGCTATTTTAGCCAAAGCCATAGGACATCCAGCGCGAATTGCAATAATCGAATACCTATTAAAAACGGATTCTTGTATTTGTGGCGATATCGTCAATGAATTACCTCTCGCCCAACCTACCGTTTCGCAACATCTAAAAGAATTGAAAAACGCAGGTCTAATCAAAGGAAATATAGAAGGAACTTCCATTTGCTATTGTGTTAACGAAGAAGGTTTTAACAAATTAAAAGGCTTTTTTCAAAATATTAATGCGTATCTTACTAAGAAAGAATGTTGTTAAACTAAAATTATAAAACTATGACACTTTCAGCAATTAAATCCGAACTAAAAAAAGCAACTACTATTGCTTTTCAATTGCCAAATGGCGAACTCGTAGCACCTCACTTTCATGTAACAGAAGTAGGCAAAGTGACCAAACATTTCATCGACTGTGGCGGCACAGTTCGAACAGAAGAAGTGGCTAATTTTCAATTATGGGAGGCTAACGATTACGACCATCGTTTGCACCCCGAAAAACTAATTAGCATTATCGAATTATCAGAAAAAACATTGGGCATTCCTGATTTAGAAATCGAAGTAGAATACCAAATGAAAGACAGCATTGGTAAATTTGGTTTAGAGTTTGACGGAACACATTTTCAATTAACTTCCAAATTAACTGATTGCCTAGCCAAAGACAATTGCGGTATTCCTGAAACTCAATTACAACCTAAAGTAGGACAATGGAAAGCGAAAACCACATCTTGTTGCACACCTGATTCCAATTGTTGTTAAATCAAAATAAATAGAACATGTTCCAAAAATTAACTGCAACTGTAGAACACATTTCAAAAACTACTCTTTCCAATGAACGAAAAGAAGTACTACAACCTTTAATTGACTATATACAAACTAAAATCGACACACAACAACCGATTCGTTTGAACTTCATTTGCACACACAATTCAAGACGTAGTCATTTATCTCAGATTTGGGCACAAACCATGGCATTTCACTTCGGAATTAAAAATGTATTCTGCTATTCGGGTGGAACAGAAGCTACCGCTATGTTTCCTAAAGTAGGCGAAACATTAGTCAATCAAGGATTTCAAATTCAACAATTAAGTAGTGACAAAAATCCTGTATATGCTGTAAAATACGACGGAAATGAAGCCGCTATTATCTGTTTTTCCAAAACGTTTGATGACGCTTTCAATCCGAACAGTGCCTTTGCAGCCATTATGACGTGTTCCTCTGCCGATGCAGGTTGTCCCTTTATTGCGGGAGCCGAAAAACGCTTACCCATTCGCTACAACGATCCTAAAGCCTTTGACGGAACCGACTTAATGGATGCAAAATATGCGGAACGTAGCTTGGAAATTGCTTCAGAACTGTATTATGTTTTTTCAAAAATCAAATAAACCTTGTAGGTATTTTAATTAACAATCAATGAGATTGCTTCGTGCATTATAATGAACTATGAAATCGCTCTTAAAAACTAGTTTGCGATAGCAAATTCAATAATTTAACAGCGATAACATATTTGACCGCTGACAATTAACTTTAACAAATATGAAAAAAAGACTTAATTTTTTAGACCGATTTTTAACCCTATGGATATTTTCAGCCATGCTAGTTGGCGTTGCTATTGGTTACTTTATCCCAAATACCGCTGATTTTATCAATTCTTTTTCTACTGGAACAACCAATATCCCTTTGGCAATTGGATTGATTTTAATGATGTATCCGCCTTTGACTAAAATTGACTTTTCGAAAGTTCCTCAAATGTTTGAAAAACCAAAGCTCCTTACCGCTTCCTTTTTCATTACGTGGATTGTAGGGCCGTTTTTGATGTTTTCATTAGCGGTTTTATTCTTAAGAGATTATCCTGAATATATGACAGGACTCATCATCATTGGGCTAGCACCTTGTATTGCTATGGTCATTGTTTGGAACGAACTCGCCGAAGGCAACCGCGAACTCACCGCAGGATTAATAGGAATCAATAGTCTTTTGCAAGTTTTTTTCTTCAGTTTGTATGCCTATTTCTATCTAGAGATTATGTTGCCTCTTTTTGGCATCAAAGGCTTAGCATTGAACATTACTATTGCTGAAATTGCACAAACCGTTGGAATCTATTTAGGCATCCCTTTTGTATTAGCGGTAACTAGCCGTTATGCTATTAAAAAATTCATTGGCGACAAATGGTTCAACCAACAATTCCTTCCTTTTGTGTCTCCCATCACCCTGATTGCTTTATTGTTTACTATTGTAGTAATGTTCAGTTTAAAAGGAGAAATGATTGTCGATTTACCTTTGGATGTACTTCGTATCGCTTTACCTCTAGTAATTTTCTTTGCCATTATGTTTACCTTAATGTTTTTTGTGAGCAAAAAAATTGGCGCCAATTACCGTGATGCTGTAGCCTTATCATTTACCGCTTCTGGGAATAATTTTGAACTGGCCATTGCAGTGTCCATAGGTGTTTTTGGCATTAATAGTGGACAGGCCTTTGCGGGTGTGATTGGACCATTAGTAGAAGTTCCTGCTTTAATTACTTTAGTGAATGTCGCGTTTTGGTGGAGAAAAAAGTATTTTAACCAATAATGGATTTAAGCAAACATTAACTTTATTTTAAAAATCAATCTTGAAATTTATTTTATATTTGTGAGAGATTGAAAACTAAAAATCAAACAGATAAAAAATAAAATTATGAAAAAAGTAGTAGCTATTCTAGCCTTGGCTTTGTTTACTGTAAGTATGAATGCTCAAGAAGCAAAACAAGAGAAAAAAGAAATGAGTGTAACTATGAAGCACGATAAAAAAATGAGTGCTGACGAAGTGGCTAAATGCAAAGCCAAATGCAAAGCAGAAGGTAAAAAATGTGATGCTAAAATGGAAACAGCATCAGGTAAAAAATGTTGTGCAAAGAAATAATACTTAATTACACCATTTTAATAGGCTGTCTAAAAAGTTTAGAATTTGTCATTCCGAATTCATTTCGGAATCTAAAATAATCATTAAATATAGAAACTGAAACAAGTTCAGTTTGACAAGAACAAGATTTTTAGACAGTTTTTTATTTAAGACGAATACTCCATTCAAAATCCATTTCGGAAACTTGAATACCTTGCTCATTCATTCCAATGGATTTCATCCAAAAGGTTTGCCCTTCGCCTGTGGCTATTGTGTTTTGAATCGCTGCTTCGATTAAATGACCGTCATTGCAGGTAAACGTAATACGTCCTGTTGCTTTCTTAGTAAAATTGCCTTTATTATTAGCTACCAACATCGATATCTTACGCCCGCTTTTTTGAATATGATACATCACTAAAGCACCCGTACTCAACTCAGCTCCCATGGCTTGAACTGCAAAATACATGGACTGAAACGGATTTTGGTTGATCCAACGATGTTTTACCGAAACTACACATTGATTAGCGTCGATGGTTTGTACTCGGACTCCGCAAAAGAAAGCAGAAGGCAATTGGAACAACAAAAATCGATTCAGTTTAGATGCAGTAATTATCATTAGAAGTAATTTTTAGTAAAAATAGTAAAAACAGAAGTCCAAATACTACTTTAAGCAGATAAAAAACAACAACTTCCTGCAAGGTCTTTTTTTGACCTTGTAGGTATTGGTTATCGAATAAAACAAACACCTACAAGGTGCTAATACACCTTGCAGGAGATTTAAAAATAGGTTTTATTTTTTTAAATGTTAATATTATGTTAATATTTACTACTATGCAAAACAAGATACTTTCTTTTGGATATATATTTGCATAAGAAATTACTATACGCTTTTATTATGCTAACAAATTCAGAAAAAAATTGGGCAACTTTGACACACTTAAGTGCGTTAAGTCAGTATTGTTTTCCGTTGGGAAATTTTGTGCTACCTATCATTATTTGGAGTTCAAAAAAAGATCAATCGGATTTTGTAGATGCTAATGGAAAGCAAAGTTTGAATTTTCAATTGAGCGTTTTATTGTACTCATTGATTTTGGGAGCTATAATTATTCCTGTCTTCATTATTACCTTTTTACAACAAATTCCATTGCATGAATTGACACAACACCATCATTTTTCAATTGAAGATTTTAATTTTGCCGAAAATATTGGACTAATTACCACCGGAGCAATTGCGCTATTCTTTTTGGCTTGCTTAAAAATAGTCGAATTTTTCTTGATTATTCAAGCTTCGGTCAAAACAGCTAACGGAGAACCATACAGCTATCCTTTAACCATAAAATTCATGAAATAAAGCGTACCCCTAGCCCCGATTACAATGAAAATCCTTTTTATGGAGCACAGCGAAATAAAAAGATTGTAATGGAAAGCGGGAAACAGCTCCTTAACAAAAAAATAAAAAGAAATGAATATAGAAAACACTAAAGCCCAGATGCGTAAGGGTGTCCTCGAGTTTTGCATCCTCTCTGTTTTGAAAGAGAAATATGCCTATACATCGGAAATATTAGACACCTTGAAAAACGCCAAATTATTGGTCGTGGAGGGAACGATTTATCCGCTTTTGACTCGCTTAAAAAACGACGGTTTGTTAGACTACCGTTGGGAAGAATCAACTTCTGGACCACCTAGAAAATATTATGGTTTGACCGAAGATGGACAAACTTTTTTAAATGAATTGAATGGCACTTGGATGGAATTATCGAATGCCGTAAACTTAATCACCAATCAAAACGAATAGTCATGAATAAAACTGTAACCATAAATTTAGGAGGAATTGTATTCCATATTGACGAAGATGCGTACCAAAAATTATCGCGCTATTTTGATGCTATCAAACGTTCTTTAACGAATTCATCTGGACAAGACGAAATTATTAAAGACATTGAAATGCGTATTTCGGAATTGCTGGGTGAAAAATTACTTTCAGACAAACACGTAATTGGTTTAAAAGAAATCGATGAAGTGATTGCTGTAATGGGTCAACCGGAAGATTACATTATTGAAGAGGAGCCAAAAAGCGAACCCGCTTATCAAACGTACAAAAAGTCCAAAAAACTATACCGTGATAAAGACAAAGGGATGATTGGAGGCGTTGCTGCTGGTCTAAGTCATTATTTAGGCATCGATGTGGTTTGGATACGAGTGATTTTATTATTGTTTTTTGCTGGATTTGGAACAGGAATACTAGCCTACATCATTTTATGGATTGCCACACCTGAAGCGATAACTACTTCAGAAAAACTAGAAATGACGGGAGAGCCGGTAACTATTTCGAGTATTGAGAAAAAAGTACGCGAAGAATTTGATTCGGTTTCAGAAAAAATCAAAAATGTAGATTACGATAAATACGGCAATCAAATTAAAACAGGTGCTGAAAAATTTGGAAATTCGTTAAGCGAAATCATTAGTAACATTTTCAAGGTTTTTGCAAAATTTTTAGGGGTAATTCTAATCATTTCGGGGGTTACTGTTTTGTTCTTTTTATTCGTTGGAATTTTTACTTTAGGAAGCGTTGCATTTATTAAATTCCCATGGACTGAATTTGTCAACGCAGGTAATTTTACAGAGTATCCTATTTGGGTATTTGGATTATTAATGTTTTTAGCGGTGGGAATTCCGTTCTTTTTCTTAACGCTGTTAGGATTTAGATTGTTGTCGCCTGCCATAAAATCTATTGGAAGTATTGCAAAATATACGCTACTTGCTTTATGGATTTTGGCAATTGCAGCATTGATTTCTATCGGTATTCAGCAAGCCTCTGAGGTAGCTTACGAAGGCAAGACCGTTCAAAAAGAAAACCTGAATATACAACCTACCGACACGCTTCAAATTAAATTCAGATACAACGAATATTATACGAAAGACATCGATGACAACGACAATTTTAGATTTGTTCAAGATGCCTCAAACAACCAATTAATTTACTCCAATAACATTCGATTTGAAATTTTAAAAACAGATGAAAAATTACCTTTCATTCAAATTGAAAGATTAGCGAGAGGAAAATCGTTCCAAGAAGCTAAAAAACGTGCCGAAAAAATTCAATACGGATTTAAATTAGAAGGAAATCAATTACTATTAGACAATTATTTATTGACTAGTGTAACCGATAAATTCCGTGATCAAGAAGTAGCTATTTATTTGTACTTACCTGAAGGAATAACATTTAAAGTAGACGAATCGGCACAACATTATGATGAATCCGATAATGAATTTTTTAATTTGCATTTCAGTTCAGATGACTATACTTACAAAGTAAATAGCACACAAGTAAAATGCCTGAATTGCCCAGAAAATGAAAACGAATACGATGATGTGGAAACAGGAATTACAGAAGATAGTACTGGTAACGATACCGTTGTTACCACTACAGTTAAAGTGAATGGCGAAGTAGTAACTGTAAACAAATCAGCCAAAAAAGGGCTAACGGTAAATAAAGAAGGTGTAATTGTAAAAAAATAATAGCCATGATTAAAATTATCACTTGGATTACCAAAATTATTGTAATAGTCCTTACTGCACTATTTTTTAGCTCTTGTCATTTTGACTACAATAGCATTAAAGGCAGCGGTCGTATCACGACAGAAAAAAGAACAATAACAGAAAAGTTCACCGGTATTGAGGTAAACAGTGCTATCGAATTAAGTATTGAACAGTCTAACGAAACTGAAATTGTAGTAGAAGCAGATGACAATCTCCAAACCAGCATTATAACCGAAGTAAAAAATGGGAAGTTAATTATTTCGAGTGGGCCACACCTGAGTATTCGTAATGGCACTAGGAAAGTGAAAGTAAAAATGCCTAGTATTGAAATTTTAGAAGCCTCAAGTGCCTCCTCTATTGATAGTCGCACCCCTCTTAAAGGAAACCAAATTTACATAAAAGCTTCAAGTGCAGCCAACATTAATTTGGACTTAGAAATGGATGCTATTAATTGTAAATCTAGTAGTGGTAGTACCATTAAATTAAAAGGGTTGGCGCTACAATTAGACGCACAAGCGTCAAGCGGGAGCAATACCGAATGCTTTCGATTGTTAACTAACGAAGTAATTGCTGATGCCTCAAGCGGCGCTTCGATTGAAGTACATCCTGTTCTTAGTTTAAAAGCCGAAGCTTCTAGCGGCGCTTCGATAACATACAATATCGTTCCTAAAACGCTTCAAAAGAAAGCCAGTTCAGGCGGAAGTATTGAACAAGACTAGTATTTACACTCATAAAAAAACAAGAAAAATCATTCATCACAAGTGAATGATTTTTTTATATTTGTATAAAACCTACTAGCCATGAAACCAAAAATTTACTTTTCAATTATAGCACTTATTTTTTCATCAAGCATACTTCTAGCTCAAAAAGCAGAAAAAATAAAAGGGTCAAAAGTGGTTACTTCTTCGGTCAAAGAAATCAAATCATTCAATGCTATTGAAGTCGAAGATAATCTGGAAATTAATCTAGAAAAAGGAGATAAAAACGAAATCAAAATTGAAGCAGATGACAATTTACACGACATCATCAACTTCAATGTACAAGATGAAATTCTTATTATTTCAACTTCCAAAGACGCTCAAAACTTCAAAAAACTTGCTGTAAAAGTGACTTATACGAATGATTTGAACCTAGTCACTACTAAAGACGAATCCGTTGTCAATGCCATTCAGGTGATTATTTTAGACAATATCACTTTTAAAACACTAAATAAATCGAAACTATTCTTAAATGTAAATGCAGCAAATTTTATTCTACAAGCAGACGATAAATCAAAGATTGAACTGAATCTAAAAGGAGACAACACTTTTATTGAGCTAAGCAAAAACACTTCTTTAAAGGCTCTAATTAACAGTACTAATTTGAAATGTGATTTGTACCAAAAAGCAACAGCAACTTTAGAAGGTGATGCTAACAATACTACCTTACGATTAGACAATTCGGCTGAACTAACCGCGCGCAATTTTAATAGTAAAAATACAGATATATCCATAGAAGGAAGTGCTTCTTGTAGCCTATTAGCCGAAAACACGATAGTAATTGATGCTACTGACAAAACCGAAATAGAGTTGTATGGCAGTCCAAAAATAGAAATTCGTCAACTCGCTGGGGAAGCAAAACTATTCAAAAAACCTATTGGCAAAAAATAAAAAGGTAAAACCCGAACATAAAAAAAGTCCCAAAATTGGGACTTTTTTTATTAATGTAAAACAGTATTAATGACCTTTGGCTGCCAAATAACGTTCTGCGTCCAAAGCCGCCATACAACCTGTACCCGCAGCCGTAATCGCTTGGCGGTACACATGATCAGCAGCGTCTCCTGCTACAAAAACTCCCGCTACATTTGTTTTTGATGTACCTGGAGTATTTACAATATAACCTGTTTCATCAAGCGTAATATACTCTTTAAAAATAGCCGTATTCGGTTGATGACCAATAGCAACAAAGAAACCTGTTGCTGGAATTTCAAAAACTTCGTCAGTCGTTTTGTTTTTTGCTTTAACACCAGTTACCACTTGTTCGTCTCCCAACACCTCTACTGTATCGTGATTCATTAAAATGGTGATATTTTCTGTAGCACGAACACGTTCTTCCATAATTTTGGAAGCTCTAAATTTCTCGCTACGCACTAACATAGTCACTTTTTTACACAATTTAGATAAGTAGTGGGCTTCTTCACAAGCCGAATCTCCTGCTCCAACAATAACTACTTCTTGATTTCTGTAGAAAAACCCATCACAAACGGCACAAGCAGAAACACCTCCACCCATTTTCAAATAGTGTTGTTCAGAAGGCAATCCTAAATATTTTGCCGAAGCGCCTGTAGAAATGATTACCGTTGCACAGTGCAATTCGACACTATCATTAATCCAAACTTTATGAATTGGTCCTGAAAAATCGACTTTAGTAGCCCATCCATCACGAATATCCGCACCAAAACGTTGCGCTTGTGCTTGTAAATGTACCATCATCTCAGGTCCTGTCACTCCATCTACATAACCTGGAAAATTTTCTACTTCATTAGTCGTAGTTAATTGTCCCCCTGGTTGCATTCCTTGGTACAAAACGGGATTCATGTTGGCTCTTGCAGCATAAATAGCAGCCGTGTAACCTGCTGGCCCAGAACCTATAATAAGGCATTTAATTTTTTCGATTGTATCTGACATAGTAGTACTTATTTGTATATTTTTTATAGATAACAAAGGTAGTTTTTAAATAAAAACGGCAAACAAAAAAACATCATTTTTAGTTATTTAAAAATAATCCCTGCCTATTTTTACTTTTGACTTGCTAAAATAAAAATTAATTCTATCTTTGCACTCGCGTTACGGGGTGTAGCGTAGCCCGGTTATCGCGCCTGCTTTGGGAGCAGGAGGCCGCAGGTTCGAATCCTGCCACCCCGACAAAAATCCTTTTTGCTTTGCAAAAGGGATTTTTTATTTTATACCTATTCCAATAAGACAACGATAAAGCCAAAAAAGCAACTCACATTACACTTAAAACACCTTTTTTAGAGTTGTCAAATAGCAACAAATCAAGTCGTAACAAATGTTAACAAAATAGATTTTCAGAAACGAGAATTAATTGTATTTTTACCATTCAAAATTCAAAAAAATAAATGGGTAAAATCATTGCTATTGCCAATCAAAAAGGAGGAGTTGGAAAGACCACTACATCTGTAAATCTTGCCGCTTCTTTGGGTGTTCTAGAAAAAAAAGTACTACTAATTGATGCTGATCCTCAAGCCAATGCCACTTCGGGATTGGGAATTGATGTCGAATCAGTTGAAATTGGTACCTACCAAATTTTAGAACATAGCCATTCGCCAAAAGAAGCCATCATCAGTTGTTCGGCTCCGAATGTAGATATAATCCCAGCTCATATTGACTTGGTTGCCATCGAAATTGAATTGGTAGACAAAGAAAATAGAGAGTACATGCTAAAACAAGCATTGCAAAGCGTGAAAGACGACTATGATTTTATCATTATCGATTGCGCCCCTTCTCTTGGATTATTGACTTTGAACGCCCTAACCGCATCAGACTCTGTAATCATTCCAATCCAATGCGAATATTTTGCTCTAGAAGGTTTAGGAAAATTATTGAATACCATCAAAAGTATTCAAAAAATACATAACCCAGAATTGGATATTGAAGGATTATTATTGACCATGTTCGATTCGCGTTTGCGTTTATCCAACCAAGTGGTTGAAGAAGTACAAAAACATTTTAACGATATGGTATTCGAAACCATCATCCAAAGAAATATCAAGTTAAGCGAAGCGCCAAGTTTTGGCGAAAGCATTATAAATTATGACGCTACAAGTAAAGGAGCTACCAACTACTTGCATTTAGCTCAAGAAGTAATTCAAAAAAACAGCAACTAATTGTATGGCAAAAGCAATAAAAAAACAAGCTTTAGGAAGAGGATTATCTGCATTACTAAAGGATCCAGAAAACGATATCAAATCAGTACATGATAAAAACGCCGATAAAGTTGTTGGAAACATCATTGAGTTAGAAATTGATGCCATTGAAATCAATCCATTTCAACCTCGAAGCAATTTTAACGAAGAATCATTAAAAGAATTAGCCACTTCTATCAAAGAATTGGGTGTAATTCAGCCCATTACTGTTCGTAAATTAGACTTTAATAAATACCAATTAATTTCAGGAGAACGTCGTTTGCGCGCTTCTACTTTGGTAGGTTTAAAAACGGTTCCAGCTTACATCCGAATTGCTAATGACAACGAATCATTGGTTATGGCTTTGGTGGAAAACATCCAACGCCACGACTTAGATCCTATTGAAATTGCGCTTTCGTACCAACGATTGATGGACGAAATTGAATTAACTCAGGAGCAAATGAGTGAACGTGTGGGTAAAAAACGCTCCACTATTGCCAATTATTTGCGTTTGTTAAAACTTGATCCAATCATTCAAACTGGTATTCGCGATGGGTTCATCAGTATGGGACACGGTCGTGCTATTATCAACATTGAAGACTTAGACGTTCAAACTGATATTTACCAAAAAATTGTAAGTCAAAATTTATCTGTTCGTGATACTGAAGCCTTAGTTAAAAGCTATCAAGACAGCTTGAAACCAAAACCAGCTACTAAAGCTAAATCGGTTTCTTTTGAAGTGGCTCCAAGCGAAAAAAATAAATTTACCGACTATTTCGGAACCAAAGTAGACATCAAAGTAGCTGGAAATGGCAAGGGTAAAATTACCATTCCTTTTCACTCTGAAGAAGACTTCAATAGAATTGTCAAATTAATCAAAGGATAGTGCATAAAACTCTTTTCATAGCTATTTTCTTTTTGTTTTTGGGAAACACCGTCGTTTTTGCACAAGCTAAAACCGTTACCTCAAAAACAGCAAAAGACAGCTTGAAATCGATCAATATTGACCCTTTAACCCCTGCAAAAGCCGCTTTTTATTCGGCTGTCTTACCCGGTTTAGGTCAAGCCTACAATAAAAAATACTGGAAAATTCCTTTGGTATATGGTGCTATTGGAACCAGTCTTTATTTTTATATTGATAGCAACAACAAATACCATCAGTATCGAGATGCTTACAAACGAAGATTAGAAGGCTACAGTGATGATAAATTCAGCTATTTAGACACTAACCGACTAATTACAGCACAAAAATTCTACCAACGCAATCGCGATTTATCAGCACTATTCGTTATAGGTTTTTATGCGCTAAACATTATCGATGCCAACGTAGATGCGGCTTTGATACAATTTAATGTAAACGAAAATTTATCACTCCAACCAGTGGTATATCCCGATGCTGTAACATTTAAAGCAAATGTGGGACTAACTCTTAATTATAATTTTTAGAAGGATGTAATTCACTTCTAAATGACTTTTAAAAAATATAAAAAATGAAAATTGCGCTTTTAGGATACGGAAAAATGGGTAAAGTGATTGAACGAATTGCCCTTGAAAGAGGTCACGAAATTGTCTTGAAAAAAGACGAGTTCAATACTTACGAAGGTCTCT
Source organism: Flavobacterium sp. (assembly GCF_024642105.1). Classification (GTDB taxonomy): domain Bacteria; phylum Bacteroidota; class Bacteroidia; order Flavobacteriales; family Flavobacteriaceae; genus Flavobacterium. The sequence continues at coordinate 147,461 of NZ_JAHEBT010000055.1, read as the reverse complement.
CCAATGCAGATGTTGCGATTGATTTTAGCGTTCCAACGGCGGCTGTAGAGAATATCTCTAGTTGTTTTCACGCCAATGTTCCTGTAGTTTCTGGAACAACGGGCTGGCTAGACCGTTATGACGAAATAATAGCGCTTTGCCATGAAAAAAAGGGCGGCTTTATTTCTAGTTCTAATTTCAGCTTAGGGGTCAACTTATTCTTTGAATTGAATGATTATTTAGCCAAAATAATGGCGCCATACACTTCCTATTCTGTTGACATGGAAGAAATTCATCACACGCAAAAATTAGACGCTCCAAGTGGTACTGCTATTTCTTTGGCTAAAGGTGTTATTGAAAATAGTAAGTATACCAATTGGACATTAGACCAAGCAGCTGCCAATGAAATTCATATTGAAGCTTTACGAATTGCCGATGTTCCAGGTACACATACCGTAACCTACAATTCCGAAGTGGATAGCATCGAAATCAAACATACCGCTCACAACCGTGAAGGATTTGCTTTAGGCGCTGTAATTGCCGCCGAATGGTTGGCTGGCAAACAAGGAGTTTTCACAATGAAAGACGTATTAAATTTTAAATAATTTCATAGAATTACCCCTGAATTCAGGACTTAAACAACAAGATTATGACATTATCACAATGGTTTATTTTTTTCTTACTAGTACAAGTAGTTCACTTCATAGGAACTTGGAAATTGTACGTAAGTGCCGGTAGAAAAGCTTGGGAAGCCGCTATTCCAGTTTACAATGCAATAGTACTTTTCAAAATAATTGGTCGCCCAACATGGTGGACTATTTTACTTTTCTTGCCCATTATCAACCTAATTTTATTTCCTGTAGTTTGGGTTGAAACCTTACGCAGTTTTGGTAAAAATTCCACCTTAGACAAAGTCTTAGGAATCGCTACTTTCGGTTTGTATATCGCATATGTCAGTTATACCCAAAAATTAAACTATAGTGCCGATAGAAGTGCTGAACCTGTAAACAAAACTGCCGATACTGTCAGCTCATTGCTTTTCGCTATTGTGGTAGCTACTTTTGTTCACACCTACTTTATTCAGCCATTCACCATTCCAACTTCTTCATTGGAAAAATCATTATTGGTAGGTGACTTTTTATTTGTGAGCAAAGTGAACTACGGAGCAAGAACTCCAATGACAACTGTAGCTTTACCAATGGTACACGACACCATCCCTTTGACTAAAAAGAAATCGTACCTGAATTGGCCTCAGTTACCTTATTTCAGAATTCCTGGATTTCAAACTGTGGAGCGAAATGATATCGTGGTATTCAATTGGCCTGTCGATACCGTATACAAATTCAGAGACCAATCAGGATTGAGAGTAGACAAACCTATCGACAAAAAATCAAACTATGTAAAACGTTGTGTGGGAGTTCCTGGAGATCAATTAGAAATCAAAGACGGAATTGTATTCGTAAACGGAAAAGAATTGATTTTGCCAGAAAGAGCAAAACCTCAATTCTCTTACAAAGTAGCCTTAGATGGTAAAACTCCTATTGATTTTGAATATCTTTTAAAAGATATGGACATCACTGACGGAGCTGGTTTTATGGATGCCGAAAAAAGAGATACGTTATTCATCGCTGCTTTAACTGCTGCTAATGCCGAAAGATTACAACATATTCCTGGAATTACTGGGGTACAAAAAATCATTTCAAAAGAAGTGGAACCAGGTATTTTTCCACACATCAACAAATGGAATCGCGATAATTTTGGGCCTATTTATATTCCACAACAAGGAGAAACAGTGGCTTTAAATTTAGAGACATTACCCTTCTATAAAGCCATCATTACCGACTACGAAAAAAACGACTTAAAAGTAACAGGTACTGAAATCCGAATCAATGGAAAAATTGCTACCTCATACACCTTCCAACAAAATTATTATTGGATGATGGGAGACAATCGTCATAACTCCGAAGATAGCCGTTATTGGGGGTACGTGCCTGAAAACCACATTGTAGGAAAACCAATCTTCATTTGGATGAGCTGGGACTCCAATGCCAAAGGATTGAAAAAAATTCGTTGGGATCGATTATTCACTACCGTTAGTGGCGAAGGTCAACCCCAATCGTATTTTAAATTTTTCCTATTGGCCTTAGTTGCTTATTTCATCGGAGAATATTTTTGGAAAAAAAGAAAAACAATGTAATTTAAAGTTGTTTATTCGTTGATTTGGTAATTTGGTAATTTGAGAAAAATGTATACTTATTCATTTGAAAAGCTGGAAGTTTGGAACGAATCAAAAGAATTTACCAAATCAATCTATACAATAACTTCAACATTTCCTGATCAAGAAAAGTTCGGATTAATTTCTCAATTACGAAGAGCTGCAGTTTCAATTTGTTCCAATATAGCGGAAGGATCTGCACGAAGTACTTATAAAGATAAAGCGCATTTTACTACGATGGCTTTTAGCTCAGCTATTGAAGTAATAAACCAACTTATCTTATGCTTTGAAATGAATTTTATTTCGGAAGAAGTATATTCAAAATTAAGACTGGAATTAGAGAGCATTACTAATAAGTTGAATGGATTACGAAATTACCAAACCAATCAAATTACAAATAAATCAAATAACCAAATTAACGAATAATCGAATGGACATTCTTATTCATCCCACCTACTTCCCTTCTATCAGTCATTTTGCGGCTATTGTTCAAGCAGACAAAGTGACCTTTGAAATGGAAGATAATTTCCAAAAACAAACCAATCGTAACCGAACCTATATTTACAGTCCTAATGGAATTCAGCTATTGAATATTCCTGTAAAACATTCTAAAACAGCCCATCAAAAAACAAAAGACATTCAAATTGAAAATGATTTTGATTGGCAAAAACAGCATTTCAAATCCTTAGAAGCAGCGTATAGAAGTTCTCCTTTCTTTGAATATTTCGAAGACGACTTACTCCCTATTTTCGAGAAAAAACACTCGTTTTTAATGGACTTGAATCTAGAAGTATTTGATTTGATTACCAGATGCCTTCGCATGAAAGTAGAATACTCGACTACAACAGAATATTTTCATGAAATCAATTCAGAAGAAATCACTGATTTTCGTTTTTTGGCCAACGGAAAAAAAGACCATTCGCAATTTGAAAGTTACACTCAAGTATTTGATGATAAATTTGGTTTCATCAACAATCTTAGTGTATTGGATTTAGTATTTAACGAAGGAAAGTTTGCTTTGGATTATTTGAAATCTCAGCAACTGCTACTAAAATAACTATTCAAAAGAGAGTTTCGCCATAATAGGATAATGGTCTGAATTTTCAAAATTCGAAAAGCTTTCAAACTTTTTGACTTTCATCTTTTCATCCGCAAAAATGTAATCAATACGGGCTGGATAATAGCGAAACTTATAGGTAGCTCCAAAGCCTTTTCCCGCTTCTTCAAAGCTATCTCTTAATTTTCCTTTAATGTTTCGGTACACATACGAAAACGCACTATTATTCATATCACCGCAGATGATTAACGGGTATTGACAATCATTTTTGTGTTCTTTAAACAATTCCGCTTGTTGCTGTTGTTGTTTGAAGGCTTTACTGATTCGATTAAAAAGCTTTTGCGATTTACTTTGATTTATTGCATTAATATCATCATTAATTTCGGTAACATCTGGTGAAATTTTTATGGATTGTAAATGCATATTGTACACCCGAATGGTTTCTTTTCCTTTTTTGATATCAGCAAAAATTACATTATTATTCGAATTCGGAAAAACAATATTCCCTTCATTGATAATGGGAAATTTAGAAAAAATAGCTTGCCCTGTTTTAATTTGGTCACCTGCCATTAAAATATATTTGTGTGGATACACCTTCAAATCAATATCTGCCGAAGTGGAATACTCTTGAATACACAAAATATCAGGATTTTTATCATTGATAAAACTCACTATTTGAGAAGGAACATCGTCTCTGTCAATCCATTTGAATACATTGAGCAAACGAACATTATAACTCATCACAGTGAAATCCTTTTCGCTTTCTGGAAATTCTTTGGCAGAAAATTTATAGAATTTATTAATAAAAGTAATCCCCATTAACAGTACCAAGCCTGATAAAATCATTCGTTTTTTAAATTGAACACCCCAATAGAAAAAGAACAAGGCATTAAAAACAAAAAACAAAGGCATAAACAAGGTCAAAACCGATAACAACGGAAAAGCTTTAGGGGCTAAAAAGGGCAACAAATAAGCACTGAAAGTCACTACAGTCAGCACTATATTCAAAAGAAACATCCCTTTATTGAACCACGAAAGATTTTTCATCTTCTTGTTGTATCTGAAATTATTTACCTGCTTTGAACAGAAATTCTTTTTCTTCTTGAGTCAAACAATCGTAACCCGATTGACTAATTTTATCCAAAATCTCGTCTATTTGCTGTTGGGTTTTATCCTTCACAACAATTCTTGAACTCGGTTTAGGTGCCGATTTGGGGTAATTTTTATGTACTTTCTTAAAAGGGGCGCGTCTTGATTTTTGAAATGGGTTATTTAAAATACGACTTAAATCAATTCCATTTTGGAGCAATTTAATAAAAATAAATCCAAAAAAAGCACCTGCAAGATGCGCAATATGTCCACCCGTGTTTTCAATTCGGAATTGCATAAAGTCCAAGACCAAAATTACTGCAGTAATATGCCATAATTTAACGTTGCCAAAAAATAGTAATCGGATAGTCATTAAAGGACGATAAATCGTGGTAGCGACTAAAATAGCCATAATAGCTCCCGAAGCACCCACCATAGCCGAACTCAAATGCAAAAAATAATAGCCAGTCACAAAGGCTATCCCTGAAAACAAAGCACTTAACAAATACAATCCTAAAAATTGCTTGGAATTAAAAAAAGTTAAGAAAAGCATACTAGAGAAATGCAGCACCATCATGTTAAAAAACAAATGCCCAAATCCATGATGAAAAAAAGCATAACCAATCAAAGTCCATGGTTTTGTAATCAACACATTTGGGTCTGAAGTCAACGCAATCCAATCGGGAAAATTGAAAACCCCCAATTGAAATTGATAGAAAAACAACAATGAAACTAGAAAACACAACACATTCCAAAAGACAAGCCTAAAGGCTACTCCACCTAGTTTATATTGCATTTTTAAATCGTCTAGTATACTACTCATGTATTCTTCTATTTATAATCGCGTCCAACTAATTCCAGCGATTGGAATTGAACTGATTCTTTTTCCAATACCACATAATAAGAAAGCCAAACAAAGCCCCTCCTACGTGAGCAAAATGGGCAATTCCGCCGCCGCCAAAAATAGATTTACCTGAAATCCCTAAATACAAATCAACCAAAACCAAACCCGGTACAAAGTATTTCGCTTTGATAGGAATAGGCACAAACATCAAAGCCAATTCGGCATTAGGAAACATAAATGCAAAAGCAACAATGATTCCGTAAATCGCTCCCGAAGCACCAACAGCAGTTCCTATGTAGGCGCTAGTGAAATTCTGGAATTGAGACACAGTCAATAATTCTTGCCATCGGGTATCTATTTTACCTTCATTAAGCAATTGTACAATTTCTGCTTTCGAAAAACCATTAGACAACAATGTATTTAAACCTTCTTGAAAATGATAATAATTCACTCCGGCATGCACCAAGGCAGAACCCAATCCGCAAGAAATATAGAAAAACAAAAACTTCTTACTTCCCCAAAATAGTTCTAAAGCCGACCCAAATGAATACAACGCAAACATATTAAAGAAAATATGCATAAATCCGCCGTGCATGAACATATACGTAATGGGTTGCCAAGCTTTAAAAGCGGGATTTTCAGGAAAAAACAAGGCTAAATATTGATACGCAGGGCCAGATACCAGTAACGTACCGATAAAAAACAAAATATTAATAATGATTAACTGTTTAACAGTCTCGGTCATATTTCTCATAGGGCAAATTTTTTATCTATATCTTCCACACGCATCGTGATGAAAGTAGGTTTTTGAAAAGGGGAAACATTAGGCTCCTTACACGCAAACAATCCGTTAACCAAATTTTCTTGTTCTTTTTCGGTCAAATAACTTCCAGTTTTAACCGCCAAACTTTTGGCCATCGATTTGGCAATCGTATCGTTTTGACTGAAACTACTTTCAGGAATACCGTCCTGCAAATCACTCAACAATTGTTCCAAAACTAACGAAACTTCACTTTCAGTGATATTAACTGGAATACCTGAAATAACCACGTGGTCTTTCTGAGTTTCTTCAAAAACAAATCCGGTATTCATCAAAGACAACTGCAATTCGGCAATTAACTCCATCTCGTTCTTAGAGAAATACAAATTCAATGGAAACAACAATTGCTGACTCGATGCTTGATGCACCGTCATATTAACCAAGAATTGTTCGTACAACACTCGTTGATGTGCGCGTTGCTGATCTACAATCACCATTCCTGATTTGATTGGCGAAACAATGTATTTTTTATGAATTTGATACGTTCTATGTACGGTTGGCTCTGCATCTTCCAAATCAAACAAAGAAGACGTAACTTCCTCATTTTCAAAACTAAAATTACTGGAGGCCGAAAGCGTTTCGGTTTCTTGTTTCAATCCCACATACAAGCCTTCCCAACTCGAAGCGATTTCTGTTTTTTTATAATTGGAACCAGAACCTGAATAGGATTTTGTAGGTTGCGTCTCTGCAAACGGATTAAAATTAGCATCGACCTGAACCGTTGGCATGGCCCCTTCCAAATCTTTATAATGATACGGAGTGTCTAAATTAGCATCGCGATCAAAGTCCAAAACAGGAGCTACATTAAATTGCCCCAAACTGTGTTTGATAGCTGCTCTTAAAATCGCATACAAGGCTTGTTCGTCGTCAAACTTAATCTCCGTCTTAGTAGGATGAATATTAATATCAATAGTATGCGGAGGAACCGATAGAAATAAGAAATAACTCGGCTGTGCACCATCTTTTAAAATTCCGTCATAAGCCGCCATTACCGCATGATGCAAATACCCGCTTTTGATGTATCGATCGTTCACAAAAAAGAATTGCTCTCCCCTATTCTTTTTGGCAAATTCAGGTTTGCTCACAAATCCTTGGATTTCGACTAGTTCTGTTTCTTCTTGAACCGGAACTAATTTTTCATTGGTTTTACCCGAAAAAATAGCGACAATTCGCTGTCTAAAATTCGATTGAGGCAAATTGAACATTTCACTTCCATTGTGGTAAAACGTAAAATGAATGTTGGGATGAGCCAAAGCAACCCGTTGAAACTCGTCAATGACATGACGGTATTCCACAATATCCGATTTCAAGAAATTACGCCGTGCCGGAATATTATAAAACAGATTCTTAACCGCAAACGAAGTTCCTTTGGGCAAAACCGCTACTTCTTGGGAAACAAATTTACTTCCCTCAATAATGAGATGCGTTCCCAATTCTTCCTGATCTTGCTTGGTTTTCATCTCCACATGAGCAATCGCTGCAATCGAAGCCAAGGCTTCGCCACGAAATCCTTTGGTATGTAATGAAAATAAATCTTCGGCCTGACGAATTTTAGAGGTAGCATGACGTTCAAAACACAAACGCGCATCAGTCACACTCATACCCACACCGTTATCAATTACCTGAATCAAAGATTTTCCGGCATCTTTGATGATTAACTTGATGTCGGTTGCTTTAGCATCCACTGCATTTTCCAATAACTCTTTCACTACCGAAGCCGGTCGTTGCACCACTTCACCAGCGGCAATTTGATTGGCAACATGATCAGGAAGCAATTGAATAATACTCGACATCAAAAAAAATTTAATTGTTGGGGTTAATTTGTGATTGAACCACAAAGCACAAATTTAGGGAATTTATACTTGGTTTTAAAACATCCGTAATTACAAAAAACAGAAAAGAGTGACTTAAAAGTCTTGTTCTTGTCAAACTGAACTTGTTTGCTTCGCCTGTTCGCGATCGCTCGGGTCAGTTTCTTAAAATAATTGATTGACAATTTTATTTATAGATTCCGAAATGAATTCGGAATGACAAAACTCGTGCTTTTAGACACCCTCGTTCAGGTATATTATTTTAACTATTCTTCTATTTGCAACGGATTGTTCTCAATTTGTAATGCCCCACTTCCTAATAAGTGTTGATTATCAATTTGATGAGACAATGAAGCTTGTTGACGAATAAATGCCATTTTAATAGCTGCAATAGCTGCTTCGGTTCCTTTATTTCCGTGAATGCCACCACTTCTATCAATAGACTGTTGCATCGTATTGTCTGTCAACACACAAAAAATAACGGGAATATCAGTTTGTACATTCAAATCTTTAACCCCTTGTGTTACGCCTTCGCAAACAAAATCAAAATGCTTGGTTTGTCCTTGAATGACACAACCAATTACAATAACCGCATCTACATTTTGTGTTTGCAGCATTTTCTTGGCACCATACACTAATTCAAAACTTCCAGGTACGTTCCAACGAATAATCTGTTGTGGAGGAACTTGATTTTCTATCAACGCTGCAAAAGCACCATTATACAATCCTTCGGTAATGGTTTCATTCCATTCTGCCACTACAATCCCAAAACGAAAGTTGCGTGCATCAGGAACACTATTTTTATCGTATTCTGATAAATTTTTATTTTCGGTAGCCATCGTTAATTGATTTTTAAAGGTTTTAGGTTAAAGATAAAAATAAAGGTTAGAAATTACAACTAATTAGACAAAATCTAATTGCATTATAATTGCTAACCTAAACTTTATTTGGGTATTTGACTATTGCGCCAATCCAATCAATACATCTACTGAAGCAGCTTCAGGAGTAGTATCATAATTATCTTTAATATCGGTAAGGTATTTTAAAGCGTCTTCTTTTTTCCCTAAAGCCAAAGCCGTTTTACCTGCTTTCAATAAGAAACGAGGTGTTGTAAAATCATTTTTACTTGCTTCTGCTGCTTTGATATAATTTTCTAAAGCTTCTTTTGGTTGATTTTTTTGAGCGTAAGCATCTCCGATAGCTCCTTTTGCCAAAGCACCTAAGATCATATCTTTAGATTCAAACTTGCTTAAGAAATCAATTGCTTCAGCATATTTACCTGTATTCAAATAAGCAATACCTGCATAATAGTTCGCTAAATTTCCTGCATCAGTTCCTGAATATTCGTCAGCAATTTTAATGAATCCGAATTTACCCTCAGAACCATTCAATGACAATTTATACAAAGAGTCACTAGCTACTCCATCAGTTGCTTTTTGGAAATTTTGTTGTGCCACAAACATTTCATTTGCCGCTTCTTCTTCTTTTGGTGTAGCAATGAATTTTTCAAATGCTAAATACCCAACAGTTACCAAAGCAATTGCAGCAACAAAACCAATAATTACTTTTTGATTTTTAGCAACAAAATCTTCTGTTTTTGAAGCAGTTTCATCTAATTTTGAGAAAACACCAGCAGTTGTACTGTCTTTTTCATCAATCTGAACGTCTTCAACAACTTCTTTTACTTCTTTTTCTTTCGGGGTTTTATATCCTCTTTTATTATAAGTGGCCATTTCAATTTAATTTAGTGAGTGGCAAAAATAAAATTTTTATTCAAATCTAAAAGGCATTTTATGGATATTTTTCAATAATTTGCGGGCAGTTTGAAAAAGCGCTCTAATAAAGCCCCATTCTTCATTCCAGCAAGACAAAAAATGTATTTAAAAAAGATTTCATTATTCAATTACAAGAACTTTTCTGAAGCTAATTTCGAGTTTGACACCAAAATCAATTGTTTTGTTGGAAAAAACGGAATCGGAAAAACCAATGTACTCGATGCGATTTACCATCTATCATACGGAAAAAGCTATTTCAATCCACTTGCTGTACAAAATATTAAACACGGCGAAGAGTTTTTTGTCATTGATGCCGAATTGGAAAAAGAAAATCGTGCCGAACAAATTGTTTGCAGCCTGAAAAAAGGACAAAAGAAAATCTTAAAACGCAACGGAAAAGTTTACGACAAGTTTTCAGACCACATTGGTTTTGTTCCCTTAGTGATTATTTCGCCAGCCGACAGGGATTTAATCATCGAAGGAAGCGAAACGCGTCGCAAGTTCATGGACAGCGTCATTTCACAATTGGACGCGCTTTATTTGCAACAGCTCATTCAATACCAAAAAGTAATCAGCCAGCGCAATGCTTTGTTGAAGTACTTCGCCTTGAATCACGTCTTTGACAACGATACTTTATCCATATATAATGAACAACTCAACGGGTTTGCGCAATCTATTTTCGAAAAACGAAAGTCGTTTATCGAAGAGTTTATTCCAATTTTCAACAAACACCACCAAGCTATAACCGATTCTCAAGAAACGGTTCAACTCGTGTATGAGAGTCATTTATTTGAAAAGGATTTGGCAACACTCTTACAAGAAAATATCAATAAAGATCGTGCTTTACAATATACTAGTGTTGGGATTCACAAAGACGATTTATCGTTTGAAATCGATGCACACCCAATCAAAAAATTTGGTTCCCAAGGCCAGCAAAAATCGTTTTTGATCGCCTTAAAATTAGCCCAATTTGAATTCTTAAAAAAACAAAGTGGCGTGAAACCTATCTTACTTTTTGATGATATTTTTGACAAATTAGATGAAAGTCGCGTAGCTAAAATTGTAGAAATGGTTAATAGTGATACTTTTGGACAACTCTTTATTTCTGATACTCACCCTGAACGAACAGAAACCATCGTTAAATCAACGCATCAGAGCTACAAAATTTTCAATTTATAACTTTTATTTAAGATGCTCATCAAAGTATCTGAGGAAAAATTTACATAAATTAGCGTATCACATTAGTAAAACAACTTGATTATGAAACTACAAAAAATAGCACTAGCACTACTTGTTTTTGCATTAACTTCTTGCAACGGACAAACTCAAAAAAACAGCAAACTAATCGACCCTGTTGCATTTAAAAAAGAAATAGCAGCTACGCCAAATGCTCAAATTTTAGACGTAAGAACTCCAGAAGAATACGCTTCAGAACATTTACAAAACGCCCAAAACGTGAATTGGCTAAGCCCTGATTTTGTAGCCAATACTTCGAAATACGATAAGTCAAAACCTGTTTTTGTGTATTGCAAAAGTGGAAGAAGAAGCCATCTTGCAGCCGAAAAACTTGCGGAATTAGGTTTCACAACTATCATTGAAATGGAAGGCGGAATTCTTAAATGGACATCTGAAGGCTTATCTAAACCCGACGAAAAAAGAATAGGCATCACACAAAAAGAATATGCCGACTTGTTGAATTCGGATAAAAAAGTACTCATTGATTTTTATGCCGAATGGTGTGCCCCTTGTAAAAAAATGACGCCTTATTTATTGAAAATGCAAAAAGAATTAGGAGATAAAATGATTATTATTCGTCTAGATGCTGATCAAAATAAAAGCCTACTTTCAGAAATGAAAATAAGCGAACTGCCGACTTTGTTATTGTATGAAAACAAGCAACTAAAATGGCAACATTCCGGTTACATCAGCGAAACTGATTTGAAAAAACAATTCTAAAGAACACTCTATGTTATCCAAAGACAGCCTACAATTTTTAGATGATTTAAAAGCCAACAACAATAGAGAATGGTTTTTAGAAAACAAAAAAAGATACGAGACATTCAAAAAAGACTACCAACAATTAGTAGGCAATTTTCTGGATGTCATGAAACCTCTAGATCCTTCACTCGAGCTATTGGAAGTTAAAAATTGTACGTTTAGAATCAATCGGGACATTCGTTTTTCAAAAGACAAAACACCTTATAAATCACATGTTGGAGTTTGGCTTTCTTCAGGTAGCAAAGGGAACAATCGTTCCGGTTACTACGTTCATATCGAAAGAAACAAAAGCTTTATTGCGGGTGGATTTTATTGCCCTGAATCCGAGGATTTAAAAAAAGTCCGTAAAGAAATTGCCTTTTTTTACGACGATTTAGAGGCCATCCTGCAAGAGAAAAATTTCAAAAAAGAGTTTGGTGATTTTGACCGAAATGAATCCAGTGTGTTAAAAAATCCGCCTCGTGGATACGAAAAAGACCATCCCGCTATTGAGTTTTTAAAATTAAAAAGTTTTGAAGCCAGTCAAAAATTCGACATTTCAGAAGTCTTGAAAAAAGATTTTGTCGCTACAATGTCCAAAAAATTAATCGCTTTAAAACCTTTGAACGATTTTATCAATCGCGCGGTAACTACTGACGAATTTTAATTCGTATTTTTGAACTTTCAAAAAGCATTTTATTCCATGACGCTACAATCTAATTTTTCTCTAAAAAACTACAATACTTTTGGCATTGAAGCCAAGGCAAAAAAATTCACCGCGGTACATTCGTTAGCAGAGTTGAAAACCGTCTTAGTTGAAAACCCAACAGAGAAAAAATTTATTCTAGGAGGCGGAAGCAATATGCTTTTGACCCAAGACATTGATGCTTTAGTCATTCATATCGATTTGAAAGGCAAAAAAATCATTGAAGAAGATGATGATTTTGTATGGGTAGAAAGTCAGGCAGGCGAAAACTGGCACGAATTTGTACTTTGGACTATTGATCAAAATTTTGGCGGATTAGAAAACATGTCGCTGATTCCTGGTAACGTAGGAACTACTCCAGTGCAAAACATTGGTGCTTATGGTGCCGAAATCAAAGACAATTTTATTTCTTGCCAAGCAATCGCTATTGCCAATCAAGAAATGAGAACGTTTCAGAATGAGGAATGTCATTTTGGTTACCGAGAAAGCATTTTCAAAAATGAAGTCAAAGACCAATACATCATCACCTCTGTAGTTTTTAAATTGACCAAACGCCATCACAAAATCAACACTTCCTATGGTGATATTTTAGGCGAATTGGAGAAAAAAAACATCAAAAACCCTAGTCTAAAAGACGTTAGCAATGCCGTAATTGCCATTCGTCAAAGTAAATTACCCGACCCAAAAGAATTAGGGAATAGCGGTAGCTTCTTTAAAAATCCAATTGTTCCAAAATCAGATTTTGAGAAAATTCACCAACAATTTCCTGACATGAAATACTTCGAAGTTTCAGCCACCGAAGTCAAAGTACCTGCAGGCTGGTTAATTGAACAAGCGGGTTTCAAAGGCAAACGTTTTGGCGATGCTGGCGTGCATAAAAACCAAGCATTGGTCTTAGTCAATTATGGAAATGCTACTGGACAAGAAATTTTGGCCGTTTCAAAAAATATTCAAGACACTGTTTTTAGTACTTTCGGCATTCATATCGAAGCGGAAGTCAATGTGATCTAACAACTAACGTTTCTATTGAAGTTAACCAATTAAAAGGTAAAATAGCTTTCAAAAAATACTATTTATACTTTTAAATTTTACAATTGTATTCATACCTTTGCACTCGATTTTAAAAGACAATTTCCCCATGCTTATACTGCTGTACATTTTTATTGCCTTAGCTGCTATTCAATTGGTTTACTATTTAGGCGTTTTTGGAAAATTTGCTTTTGCAAAAGCACAAAAAATTACACCCAAAAGAATTCCTATTTCGGTAATCGTTTGTGCCAAAAATGAAGAAGAAAATGTAGCCAATTACATTCCGCTTTTAGCCGAACAAAATTACCCTGATTTTGAAATCGTTTTGATTGACGATGCTTCGGGCGACAATACATTAGAAATTTTCGAACAATTTGAAAAGCAATACCCTAATGTTCGTTTAGTAAAAGTAGAGAATAACGAAGCCTTTTGGGGCAACAAAAAATACGCCTTGACTTTAGGAATTAAAGCAGCCAAAAAAGAATACCTTCTTTTCACTGATGCCGACTGTTATCCTACATCAAAAGATTGGATTACCGCTATGAGTTCGCAATTTACCATGCAAAAAACAATCGTATTAGGCTATGGTAAATATGAAAAAATAGCCAACTCATTCTTAAATAAAATTATCCGTTTTGAAAATGTATTGAACACCATTCAATATTTTTCTTGGGCAAAATTAGGACATCCCTATATGGGTGTGGGCCGTAATATGGCCTACAAAAAGGAAGAATTTTTTAATGTAAACGGTTTTATAGACCACATGCAAATACGTACAGGCGACGATGAATTATTCATCAATCAAGCGGCAAACGGTAAAAATACCACTATTGCCTATACTCCTGAAAGTTTTTCTTATTCGAAACCAAAGACTACTTTTTCTGCCTTTTTCAATCAAAAAAGAAGGCAAATTGCCACTGCTAATTACTTTAAATCAATAGACCAATTGCGATTAGGGATTTTTTACGGTTCCCAATTGTTATTTATCTTAATGGCAGCTATTTTGTTAGCATTTCAATTGGAGTGGATTATCGTTTTAAGCATTTTTGTGGTGCGTTATTTGGTGGCTTGGACTGTAGTTGGATTTGCAGCTGGAAAATTAAAAGAAAACGATATTAAATTGTGGTTCCCTGTCGTTGAAATTGTGCTTATCTTTACGCAAGTGAATGCGTATTTTACCAATTTATTCTCAAAACCAATCCATTGGAAATAACCCAACAAATAGAAAAAGCAAAACAAGGCGATCAAACTGCCTTTACTTTTCTATTGGATTATTATTGGAATGAAGTTTTTGCCTTTATGCTAATTCGTACTGAAAATGAAACGGATGCTGAAGACATCACCATCGAAACCTTCTCTAAGGCTTTCGACAAAATCAGCACCTATAATAACGAATTTCAGTTCAATACGTGGTTGATTGCTATCGCCAAAAACGGACATATCGATTTATTGCGAAAAAGAAAATCAAGTCTCTTTGTTGAAATTACCGAAGACGAAGACCAAAAAGCACACAATGTAGCCGACACGACGCCTTCTGTAGAAGACAAATTAATCACAGAACAAAACCTTTCGCAATTATTGAAATTCATCAAAGAATTGAAACCGCATTACCAAGAAGTGATTCAAATGCGGTATTTTCAAGAAATGAGTTATCAAGAAATAGCCAACAAAATTGACGAACCACTCAGCAATGTGAAAATTAAAATTTTGAGAGCCAAAAAATTATTGGCCGAAATCATTCAAAAAGGAAAATAATACTAACACTATTTTTTAACTTTTGTTAATCCAAAATAAGGACATTCAACTCAACTACATTCCTTATATTTGTAACCGAAAAATTGATTGTATGGAAACTGTTTTAGAAAATAAATTACCTACGTCTAAGCCCAAATGGTTGCGTGTAAAATTACCTATTGGTCAAAAATACACGGAATTGAGAGGTTTAGTAGACAAATACAGCCTGAACACTATTTGCACCTCCGGAAGTTGTCCCAATATGGGCGAATGCTGGGGAGAAGGTACTGCAACCTTTATGATTTTAGGTAATGTTTGTACGCGTTCTTGTGGTTTCTGCGGGGTAAAAACAGGCCGTCCAGAAACAGTCGATTGGGACGAGCCTGAAAAAGTAGCCCGTTCTATTAAAATTATGAACATCAAGCATGCCGTAATTACTAGTGTGGATCGAGATGATTTAAAAGATGGGGGATCTATCATTTGGATAGAAACAGTAAAAGCCATCCGAAGAATGAATCCGAACACGACCTTAGAAACCTTAATTCCAGATTTTCAAGGCATCGAAAGAAACTTAGACCGCATCGTAGAAGCCAACCCTGAAGTAGTTTCGCATAATATTGAAACTGTACGCCGCTTAACTCGTGAAGTGCGCATACAAGCCAAATACGATCGTAGTATGGAAGTATTACGTTATTTAAAAGAAAAAGGAATCAACAGAACCAAATCAGGTATTATGCTTGGTTTAGGCGAAGAAGAGGAAGAAGTATTGCAAACACTTCGTGACTTACGCGCTGCCAATGTAGATGTGGTGACCATTGGTCAATACCTGCAACCAAGTAAAAAACATTTACCGGTAAAAGAATACATCACGCCAGAACAATTCGAAAAATACGAAAAATACGGATTGGAATTGGGTTTCCGTCATGTAGAAAGTGGCGCTTTAGTTCGCTCTTCGTACAAGGCACAAAAACATATTCTTTAAACGATATACTTATACTTTGAAAATTAGAATTGCTATCAATGGTTTTGGAAGAATTGGTCGAAATCTTTTTCGATTGCTCTTTAATCATCCTCAAATAGAAGTGGTTGCCATCAATGACATTGCCGATACAAAAACGATGGCACATTTGGTAAAATACGATAGCATTCATGGGGTTTTACCCTTTGAAGTCAGCTCAAATGATACCGGAATTATAGTCAACGGCAAGCACATTCTTTTCTCCCATAAAAAAAGCATTGCTAATTTGGATTGGAAAAGTCTCCACATTGACTATGTTATTGAATCAACCGGAAAATACAAGACATTTGACGAACTCAACGCCCATATTTTGGCTGGAGCCAAAAAAGTAATTCTATCCGCGCCCTCTGAAGTAGACAGTATAAAAACAGTAGTTTTAGGAGTAAATGAATCGATACTTGACGGAAGCGAAACCATCATTTCTAACGCGAGTTGCACGACCAACAATGCGGCACCGATGATTCAAATCATTGACCAATTGTGCGGAATCGAACAAGCGTACATCACAACTATTCACTCATTTACCACCGACCAAAGTCTACACGACCAACCTCATAAAGACTTACGCCGCGCGCGTGGCGCCAGTCAATCTATAGTACCAACCACAACTGGAGCAGCTAAAGCCTTGACTAAAATTTTCACGCATTTAGAAAATAAAATGGGAGGTTGTGGCATTCGTGTTCCCGTTCCTGACGGCTCTTTAACCGACATTACCTTTAATGTAAAACGAGCGATAACTATTGAAGAAATCAATGCGGCTTTCCAATTGGCATCACAAACTAATCTAAAAGGAATAGTAGCCTATACCGAAGATCCGATCGTTTCTGTAGATGTAATTGGTAATACCCATTCGTGTGTTTTTGACGCACAACTCACCTCTGTGATTGACAAAATGGTAAAAGTAGTAGGTTGGTATGACAATGAAATTGGCTATTCTTCCCGATTGATTGATTTGATTTTGTATACCAACAATCAGTCAGTATAATTTATTTTTTCAAATAGTCCAATACTGTTGCATCAAATTCATTTGAATCAACCATAAACGAAGTGCGAATGGGCAAATAATACAATTGATCTTTCAACTCCGAATCTTTCAAACGAACATAATCTTTTTCAGTAGTCACCAGCATTTTATCACCTGTTTGTTGTTTAATTTGTTGAATATCACTTTCCGTAAAATGATGATGATCGGGATAGGTCAAACAAATAGATTCCGAGTTTTTTAAATAATTAAAAAAGGAACTTGGTTTTGCAATTCCTGCTACGAGAACACAAGCTGTTTGCTGAATAGTTGTCACTGGAACAGAAGCTGTTTTTGAAAACACAAAATCATCATAAACTATACTGCTAAAATAAACAGGGGCTTTAGCATATTGCTTTATTTTCTGCTTAATTAGATATTTTTGTTCTTCAGAAAGTGTTGCAGGGCATTTGGTTACTACAATCGCATCTGCTCTTTGAGCGCCACTTCTTGATTCTCTTAAATTACCCGTAGGCAATAGAAAATCATCTGCAAAAAAATCATCGTAAGCTGTAAGTAAAATATAAAACCCCGCTTTGACTTTGCGGTGTTGAAAAGCATCATCTAACAAGATAACTTGAGGCGGATGGCTTTGTGCCAATAACTGCTCAATACCATTTTTCCTATCGGCATCTACTGCTACTTGAATTGATGGAAATTTTTGGTAAAATTGATACGGCTCATCGCCTAAGGTTTCAGCTGTGGCATTGGCATTAGCCAAAACAAATCCTTTCGATTTTCTTTTATACCCTCTACTCAAAGTAGCTATTGTGTAACGTTCAGAAAGTAACCGAATCAAATATTCTATCTGTGGTGTTTTACCTGTTCCGCCCACACTCAAATTCCCCACGACAATAATAGGAAGTTCAAACGAATACGATGCTAAGATACCTTTGTCAAACAAAAAATTGCGAATACTCGTGATGAAACCATACAGAATAGCGAAAGGGAATAGTATTTTTCGGAGAAGATTCATAGAATTTATTTATCAGAATAATGACCCATTGCAGAAATAACATCGACAACAACCAAATCATCATTAACAGTATAAATTAATCGGTCTTTTGAGTTGATTTGCCTAGACCAAAACCCAGATAAATTGGATTTTAAAGCTTCGGGTTTGCCAACCCCCGAATAGGGAGTTTCAGATAATTCATTTAAAATTATTGCTATTTTTTTGATACTAGTTTGATTGCCAGACTTTAAATGTTTAGCAATTTGCTTCTTTGCTAAATCTGTTATTTCAACCCTAAACTTCCCCATATATCATTCGGATCTACTATTGTTCTGTTTTTACTTTTTTGAGCTTTTTTTACCATTGCAACAAATTCAGGATCATAGGGACTTTCCTCAATTTTATTAGAATCCGTTTCAATAATTTCAATTCCTTTTACCCCTTTAAAAAAAGATTCAGACATCGCCATAAAAGCTTTACCTGCCTTAGTGCGTTCGTTGATTTTAATGGTTATTGTAGTCATAATTATTGATTTTTGAATTACAAATATACAAAAATAGCCGTACTTTTTAATTTCATGAGAAACAGGAAAATAAGCACAATACAGCCAACTTATAATTTTTTAAACTCATCGCGTTTTAGAAGCAAAAAATCCAACAGCGCCAATTGATTATTACTTTTTTCTAGTAATCTAGCTTTTGGATCGGCATCACAAAATTGGAGAAAAAGCGCTACTTCTTCCTCTTTCAAATGCAAAGTTTTACTATAAAAATCAGATTTAAAATTGTTTTTCACTAGGTCTTTAAATACTATTGTAGGCGATTCCACTTTCAAAATTTTCTTTTCATTTGCAAATAATCTACTTATCATATTGGCAATTTTAAAAAAATCCAATCCTGTTGTTTGTCCATCATAAACCCCAGGATTTTTAAGCGTTTTTTGAAACTTATCTATAGCTAATTCGTCCAATTTACTTTGTTCAAATTGTTGGTCTTTACTCAAGCGAATGGAGGGTGTTTTGAAAATCAGAACCTCTTGCAGCTCTTCCGGCTTCTTTACTAAAACTACTAAATTATCTTGCTTTAGCATCATATCCACATCAATTACAACACGTTTTAAATCGAATCCCTTAGCAATAAAAATTAGAATTTCCCCAAGTTTACCAGTTAGAACAAACTTACCTTCATTATTAGTAAGGGTACTTTTTTTGGAATTAAAATTTACGACATCTACTTTTGTCATTGGGAAATTATCCGATAAAACTGTACCTTTAATCGATTTTTCGGATTGAGAAAAACCAATTTGAAAAAACAAGAACAAAAAAGCTATTTTTAATTTCATTTTCATTGGATTTGGGTAGTCAAAAATACCATTCAACGAAAATAAAACTCACAATAAAAAGATAAGCTATTGTTAAATTACGTTAAGATGAATTAAATGAAAATAAAAGATATAATCCCTATACTCGAAGAAATGGCTCCTTTGGCCTATGCCGAAGACTTTGACAATGTAGGACTCTTAGTAGGCAATCCAAAAAACGATGCCACTGGAATTTTAGTGTGTCACGATGCCTTAGAAAGCGTTATCGACGAAGCCATTACTAAAAATTGCAATTTGGTAGTTTGCTTCCACCCGATTCTATTCTCAGGGTTGAAAAAAATTACGGGTGCAACTTATGTAGAGCGCGCCATTATCAAGGCCATTAAGAACGACATTGCCATCTATGCCGTTCATACCGCTTTAGACAATCATCCTGAGGGTGTTAATAAAATATTCTGCAATGCCTTAGGACTGAAAAATACCAAAATCCTCATTCCAAAAGAAAATTACATTCGCAAATTAGTCACCTACACTATACCTGAAAATGCGGATGAAGTTCGCAATGCTTTATTCAATGCAGGAGCTGGAAGTATTGGCAATTACGACAACTGCAGCTTCAACTCGAAAGGTATCGGGACCTATATGGGCAACGAACACAGCAATCCCGAAATTGGCGAACGCTTTGAATTTGTACAAGGAGACGAAATCAAAATCGAAGTTACGTTTGAAAAACACCTTGAAACTAAGATTTTAAAAGCTTTATTCCAAAGTCATACTTACGAGGAAGTGGCTTACGAAATTTATGACCTAAAAAACCAACATCAAAATATTGGTTTGGGAATGATTGGCGAATTAGAAACTCCCATGAACGAGAAAGAATTTCTTGTATGGGTAAAAGATACAATGCAAGCCGGCGGCATCCGACATTCGCAATTGCTTCAAAAACCAATTCAAAAAGTAGCCGTTTTGGGAGGAGCCGGAAGTTTTGCTATTAAAAATGCGATTCAGGCAGGAGCCGATGCTTTTTTAACTGCTGATTTGAAATACCATCAGTTTTATGAAGCCGAAAATCAATTACTTTTGGCCGATATTGGACATTTTGAAAGCGAACGGTATACAAAAAATTATATTGTTGACTTTCTTAGAAAAAAAATCCTTAATTTTGCCATCATTTTTTCAGAAGAAAATACAAATCCAGTTAAGTACTTATAAAATATGGCGACTAAAAAAGAATTAAGTGTCGAGGACAAGTTAAGAGCAATTTACGATTTACAATTAATTGACTCTAGAATTGACGAAATCAGAAACGTAAGAGGAGAACTTCCTTTAGAAGTAGAAGATTTAGAAGATGAAGTAGCTGGTTTAAGCACTCGTTCAGAAAAATTAAAAAGCGAACTTGAAGTAATCGAAGAGCAAATCAAAGTAAAGAAAAATGCTATTGATGAGCACAAAGAAGCGATCAAAAAATACACTAAACAACAAGAGAGCGTTCGTAACAACAGAGAATACAACTCTTTGACTAAAGAAGTTGAATTTCAAGAATTAGAAATTCAATTGGCTGAAAAGCAAATCAAAGAAATGAAAGCTTCTATTGAACATAAAAAAGAAGTAATCGCTAACTCTAAAGAAAAATTAGAAGCGAAATCAGCGCACTTGAAACATAAAAAATCAGAATTGGATGCTATTATGGCTGAAACTCAGAAAGAAGAAGAATTCTTGTCTGAAAAATCAGAAGAGTACCAAGGACAAATTGAAGAGCGTTTATTGACTGCTTACAAAAGAATTAGAAGTAGTGTACGTAACGGCTTAGCAGTTGTTTCTATTGAAAGAGGAGCTTCTGCAGGTTCTTTCTTTACTATTCCAC
This sequence comes from Flavobacterium sp., assembly GCF_024642105.1. Taxonomy (GTDB): domain Bacteria; phylum Bacteroidota; class Bacteroidia; order Flavobacteriales; family Flavobacteriaceae; genus Flavobacterium. The sequence continues at coordinate 126,247 of NZ_JAHEBT010000055.1, read as the reverse complement.
CTCAAACACAAGTGGAAATTGCTTCAAGAAAGAAAATCATCACCGATGAACACTCTGGAAGAATTTTAGTTGACAGCACGTTAGCCGAAGAAGAAAGAGAAAAAATGGAAAAATTATTTTCTAAATTTTAAATACTTTAAGTCCCGATTCACATCGGGACTTTTTTATTATGAAACGATTCCTTTTTTTTATTACTACCAAATCCTACGGAGCCTACATCAACCTACTGTGTTTTATAGCCCCAAAAAAAGCAACACTACTTGCGTACTCGCTTTTTAGCCAGCCCCGAAAAGGAAAACTAAACGCAACCAACCTCCCTTCTTTTTTGGCAGAAGCCGAAAAAGAAACTTTTGACAAAAACGGACAACTCTTCCAAACCTATCTCTGGAAAGGTGATGAAAAAATTATCTTTCTAATTCACGGTTGGGAAAGCAATAGTGCGCGTTGGAAAAAATTAATTCCGCATCTCGTGGAAACAGGCCATACTATTATTGCCATTGACGCACCCGCTCACGGACTTTCGGAAGGCAAAGAATTTAATGTGTTCCAATACGCTGCTTATATTGATATTGTTGCTAAAAAATATACACCCAATTATATTATTGGACATTCCATTGGCGGAAAAACAAGCATATACTACCAAGCCACGTACCAAAACCCTACTATTGAAAAAATGGTATTGTTAGGCGCTCCTTCTGATTTTAAAGTCATCTTTGAAAACTACATCAAATTATTAAGTTTGAATAGCCGTATGGTGGCGCTTTTACACCAACATTATTGGGATTACTTCCAAATCAAAGTCGAACATTTTTCAGCCAAACATTTTGCGTCTATCATCACAGCCAAAGGATTTGTAATTCACGATGTAGAAGATAAAATTGTATTGTACAAAGAAGGCGAAAAAATAATTAACCATTGGAAAGCGGCTGTTTTAGAAACCACCAAAGGATTAGGACATAGTTTACAAAACAAAGAAGTGTACAAAAAAATAGTAGACTTCATCTTACAATAAACCCATACTTTTTTCAATATTTTTACTTTTCAAAATAAAAATAGTAGACCGCATACAACCTTTTATTATCCATACTCGTCTATTACTATAACAACTAATTTATAAATTGAATTATAATTTAGAAAATTGTAAATGAAAGTAATTCCAATACATCAAGAAGAAAAAAAAATCATTGATTTAGCCATTGCTAACAATCGGCAGGCTCAAAAAAAGATCTATGATCAATTTTCTCCAAAGATGTTAGGGGTTTGCAGAAATTATATCAGTGACGTTCATCATGCCGAAGACATTCTATTAACTGGCTTCATGAAAGTGTTTGCCAATTTGAAAAAATTTGAACACAAAGGCAGTTTTGAAGGTTGGATTAGACGTATTATGATTTATGAATGCATTGACTTTATAAGAGCAAAAAAAAATCATATCGTTCATCAAAATAATGATAACATTATAGTAAGCGAAAAGGAATCTTCATATGAAATGGAAGATTTTTCAATAGATGACATCCAATATTTAATTGACAATTTACCTGATGGCTATAAAATGGTATTCAATTTATATGCCATTGAAGGATTTAAACATCATGAAATAGCTACAATGCTCAAAATAAGTGAAGGAACATCAAAATCCCAATTATCGCAGGCGCGCAAGTTGTTACAACACCAAATATTTGAATTAAAAAAGAGACTCAATGGAACAAAATAAAATAGAGGATCAAATCAAAGAGAAATTGAATAACAGAACCATTCAGCCCTCCGCTGCTAGTTGGGATCGATTAGACGCGATGCTAAATAGTACTGAGAAAGAAAAATCAAAATCAAATTATAAATGGTTGGCTGTAGCCGCAGCAGTAGTAGTCTTTTTAGGATTAGGGATTCTCTATACTTCAACCCAAACATCTAGCACTCAAATTAACGATTCAATTCATGTTGCAACCGTTATGGAACCAAAAAATGATTTTGTAACAGCTACACCTATTGCAACAATTGCAGTCGACAAAAAATCACCGATTTTGACTCAAAATGAGTCAAAAAAAATCAATACTAAAACTATCATTTCTGAAGAAAAGAGTAGCCAAAAATTGGAATCCGTTCAAAAAATAGTTGCTCAAGAAATAGCAACTAATTCAAAAACCAATCCACCAACAACTTACAAATACATAAGTCCGGAGGCACTTTTAAATGAAATAGAAACAGGTCAAAAAACAATCAATCCTAACAGAAATACTGTTTCAAAAAACAAAATAAAAATAAATGCTGCAGCACTGCTTAGCGGTGTTGAAAAAGAATTAGACAGTGTGTATCGCGAAACTACACTAGACAAATTAAACAAAAACTATAACCGAATTAAATCAGTAATTGCCAACAGAAATTTCGAGTAAATCAAAAACTAATACTAATTAAATATCAAAACAACATGCAAAAAATTATAATTTACACTGTTATACTAGTAGTTAGCTTATTAAGTAAAGTAGTCGCGCAAGAAAATAATCAAACTACTATTGACCGAGCAAAAAAGATGGAGAAAAGAAAAGAAGAATTAAAAAAAAGAAAACCATTATCTTTTAATAAAAAAGTTGGACATATTACAACATTAATGGAATATGTTATGGCTAAAGAAAAAAATAAATTAAAAGTCATTATTGATTCACTTGAAAATGCGCACACTTCTAATACAATTTCATTAGAAGAATTGAATGAATTAAAACTAGCTGAGGCTGAAAAAACAGCTAAAAAAATTGAACTTAGTTTAGAACGTTACAATTCCAAACTAGATAGTTTAATCCAAAATAAAATTGAAAACGGAAGTAAAGAGTACATTCCGAAATTGGATACTATAAATGGAAAAAAAGTGTACACCTATTCCAAAAAACACAAAACTATATATTATGATGTTCCTGCATTGAAAATTTACGATTCTGACACAGACAAAATCGAACGCAAATCCAAAAGAACCACATCACAATTTGTTTTCGCTTTTGGATTAAACAATGCCATTCCTGAAAATGGAAATTTGGAAAATTCAGATTTTAGAGTTTGGGGATCTCATTTTTATGAATGGGGATTAACTTATAACACCAGACTATTTAAAAATCATAATTTAGTACATGCAAAATATGGTTTTTCTGTAATGTATAACAATTTGCGACCAATAGACAATCGTTATTTTGTAAAGAATGGAAATCAAACCTATTTGGTAACTTCAAATTTTGATTTAGAAGAATCGCGATTAAGAAATGTCTATTTCACTGCACCTTTTCATTTAGAATTCGATTTCACGCCAAAAAAATATTCGAAAGACGGCACTAAATCCTATTTCAGAACACACGAATCAATTCGTTTAGGAATTGGTGGATATGCTGGAGTTCGAATTAAATCCAAGCAATTACTTTGCTATGAAGTGGATGGTGATTCAGAAAAAACAAAACAAAAAGGAGATTTCAATGTATCTAATTTCAATTATGGATTGAGTACCTACATTGGTTATCGCGCGACTAGTTTGTATTTCAAATACGATATGAATCAACTACTTAAAAACAATGGAGATTTAAATAATGTATCTTTAGGTATTCGTTGGGATTTTAATTAAAAATAACTATACTTAATGTTGCTTATTAGCTGTCATTGCGAAGCGACACCCAAACCGTCTAAAAGATAACAAAACCTCAAGACTATTTGACAAATGAAAAAAAAAATATTACAAATATCATTATTTACTTTCCTGACAATACTACTTTTAGGGACTGCCTGCAATAGCCCGGTTAAAAAAGACTTACCAAAAGACAAAGAACTTCCAACTGTTTTTAAAAGTAAGGAAAATTGCAATGTTTCACGTTTTATGCAGGACAAATCAGGTAACCTTTGGTTCGGAACAACAGATAATGGGCTTTATAAGTATGATGGAAAATCGTTTAACCAATTTACAATAAACGATGGACTGGATTGTAATAAAATTTATTGTATTTTGGAAGATAAAGATGGTAAAATTTGGGTGGGAACTGAAGTGGGACTTTGTCTTTACAATGGAAAGACATTTTCCAAAATCCAGATTCCTTTACCCAAAAACCTGCCTCCTAATAAGAACCACTACTACCAAACCCATTGGGTGTACAATATGTTACAAGCAAAAGAAGGAAAACTATGGTTTGTAACAATTGATGGTGTCTTTATTTACGATGGCAAATCCTTTACACATTTTCCAATGAATGAAGCCCGCAATGGCTTTTTGACCAGTAACGATAGAGTGGAACGTATATTAGAAGATAAAGAAGGTAACATTTGGTTAGGTGGACGAACCAATGAAGGTGTTTTTCGTTACGATGGAAAATCTGTAACCAACCTCAAACCAATGGATTTGTTTCAAGATGGGCCAAAACCAAAACCTCATAATTGGGGATGGCCTCAATTGCAAGACAGCAACGGTAATATTTGGTTCAGTAATTGGGGTGGAGCCTATCGGTATGATGGAAATACATTTACAAGTTTTACAACAAAAGATGGTTTGCCAAGCGAAGTCACTCGAATTATAGAAGACCAAAAGGGAAATCTTTGGTTTGGTGCCAGCGACGGTCTTAGATGTTACGATGGTAATACTTTCACCTATTTTAAAGATGGGCTAATCAATCCTTGGATTTGGGAAATTTTGGAAGATAATAACGGTACTATTTGGGTGGGGACTAGAGAAAGTGGTTTATACTTTTTCAATGGAAAAACATTTATTAATTACACAGAATATAAGCATTAACCTGGTACAGAAATAACAATAAAAGCAACGAATCGCTGACACTAGTTTGGCAAAAGTGGCGGTTCAGTACTCCGTATCAACATTTATTCCGAAAATCGCCCCCCTCGACAAGCCCGAAAACGAATAAAACACCTTTTCTATTTTAGAATTGTAATACTGCTCTAAATAACATTTCTAGTTTGTATCTTTGACAAAATGTAAAAGTTCATTTTTATAATTTATTTACTTCATTAATCATTTGGAAAATACAGACGCAAATCTAAAACGCCTCAATAAATTCATTGGAGAAACTGGTTATTGCTCCCGCAGGGAAGCCGACAAACTCATCGAAGAAGGAAGAGTGACCATCAATGGTATCGTTCCTGAAATGGGTACTAAAGTGGCTCCTGAAGACGAAGTACGCATTGACGGCAAACTGATTGTAGAAAAAAATGAGAAATCCATTTATTTGGCCTTCAATAAGCCGGTAGGAATTGAATGCACTACTAATTTGGACGTTCGCGATAACATTGTCGATTACATCAACTATCCCAAACGTATTTTTCCAATTGGCCGTTTAGACAAAGCTAGTGAGGGATTAATTTTCATGACCAATGACGGGGATATTGTCAACAAAATATTGCGTGCCAGAAACAATCACGAAAAAGAATATACCGTAACCGTAAACCGACCAATTACCGATCGTTTTATTGAACGTATGGGAAATGGCGTTCCTATTTTGGAAACTGTAACCCGAAAATGTAAAGTAGAGCAAATCAGCAAATACACCTTCAAAATTATTTTGACACAAGGCTTGAATCGCCAAATTCGTAGAATGTGTGAGTATTTAGGCTATGAAGTAACCGCTTTGAAGCGCATCCGAATTATCAATATTTCACTAGATGTGCCTGTGGGGCGCTACCGCGAATTGACCGAGGCTGAAATCAAAGAGTTGAACCAACTGATTGCACCATCGAGTAAAACCGAAGAAGCGAGTTTGCCCAAATCAGAACCTACAAGACGAAAAATAGAATTTCCAAGAAGGGATGATTCTAAATTTAAAAGAAACTAATAAAATAGTAAATCAAAATCCCATTCCTTTAATAAGTAATGGGATTTTTTTAGTATTCCTATTTTAAAAATTCATAGTACAACGCCGTAGATAAAAATGAATCTTTTTGTCTCAGTTGAATCTCCTCTTCTCGGAGTTCTTCAACATATTTTCCATCCAATTTATTTTCTATAAAAAATTGACGACGTGCATTGTCGTTAAAATTCAAATCACTCAAAAATAATGGCTCGACCCCTTTATTAAACGAAATATTATAGACCGTGATCAAATTCCCCCAATTAACAAAACTACAAAGTAAAATCACTCCATAGCAATACCAAATCATCTGATTAAAAAGATAGGCATTTGATTTTTGTTTTGTAATTTTTCTAAAAGTAAAAAACAAACTCATCGCAGCTAAAAATAAAAAGACATACACCCCTAATCGTTTATAGGTAAGTCCAAAAAAGGCAATATATTCAGAGTTAATGATAAGCGTACTGGCAATTAAAAATCCATTCAATACCATCCAAGTTTTAGCTAACATCTTCATGTTTTTAGCCTTGGAATCAAAATTAAATTGTCCTTTAAAATACAATAAAACCACCACTATAGATAGGAAGATAGAGAACAATACTGCATTCACCCTTTCGTGGGTAGCAGCACTCAATTTAGAGCTTGCAATAGATTCAAAAAATTGTTCGTAATTGAACGTCACTAAAAACACTACCAACATGAGATTCAAAAGCAAAAAGGTAATCTCTCCACTCCTTCTTTTAAAATCAGAATCAAGTAACGCAAATGAATTTTTATTGTTTTCTGAAATATCTTTATTCAGTTCATCATCCAATTTTGAATTCATTTCCAAACAAATTTCAGGTACCCAATAATTCCAAAAACTAAACGAAAAATAGGTCCCAAATACCACAACAAAAATAAATTGATACGGGTTAAAATCTAATGTGTAATCGAACCATAAAGAGGAGAAATGGTCACTCCCAAAAGAATATACAACAAAAAAAAGAGAGACAAATGACATGGGAATAATACAATAAGCTACGATTATTTTAACCAAATTAGTATTGATTTTGGCATCAGGAAGCCATTTTGAAAACTGAAAAAACCGAACACTCGTAGCCAATGAATTGATCAGAATTATAGGTAACGCTTGAATTATTCGTAACTGAGGAGATTGAATCCTAAATTGTAAAAATAAAACGGATAAGGCAACCGCTAAAAAGGAAACAAAGTCCCCATACCAAGCAAAGGCTAGACAGGAAAAAATAGAAGTCACAACTAAAATTTGCTCGGGATAATTGCCCATTCTTTCCTTAAAAAAATAAACAATCATACTTACTAAAACTAGCCCAAATAAAGCTAAATTAAGTCCAATATTCTGATTTAAAAAAAGCAGAATAAAAGCGACACTACTGATTAGAACAAAATGGTGTTTTTTCATATTTATAAATTTAAAAGTACTTTGTTATTCAAAGTAATTAGACAAAAAAATTAATTAGTAGATTTCAGTAATTTTTCAAGCTGATTCAAATGGGTAGTGAAGGCCTGCCTTCCTAAAATAGTAACACGGTACGAAGTTTTAGGTTTCTTACCTACAAATTCTTTCTTCACTTCAATATAATCTGCCTTTTCCAATGAAGTAGAATGACTCGCCAAATTACCATCTGTAATATTGAGAAGCGTCTTCATTTCGGTAAAGTCAACCCAATCATTGACCATCAAGACAGACATTATACCCAATCGTACCCGACTATCAAAATCTTTATTTAGTTTATCAATAATTCCCATTGGATGGATTATTTATATTTTTTGAATACGAGTAATCCGTACACAATATGCAATATCCCAAAACCAAGAATCCAAAAAAGCAATCCGTATCCAAGGTAAAAAAGAGAAATACAACCCAAAATCAGTTCACAAAAACCAAGATATTTAATATCGGTAAACGTATATTTTTCAGCATTAATCAACCCCAGACCATAGAATAACAATGTTACAGGAGCAATTAAAACATACATTTTATAAACAAGGAGTGCCACACAAAAAACACCGCCTACAATAAGCGGAATCGCTAAATTAAATAACATATTTTTAGTTGTACTTGTCCAAATAGGCAAACCGTATTTTTTACTTTTTCTAATCGTAAAGACAATCCCAAAGAATAAAGCGAAAAATAAAATAACAATTCCAACATACAATAATTCAAATACAAAATCGAGTGAATACAATTTTGCCTGTCCATCAAAATAGTTAATTCCGTTGTCTTTGAATAGAAAATAAACATAGACTCCTCCCAATAATGCTGTCAAACCTGCAAAAACTCCAGACAGCCCACTTAGCGAAATAAATCGCGAAGAACGCTCCATCATAGAACGTATGTGTGATAAATCTTCTTGATGTTTTTTATCCATAAATAAAGTACTTTGAACTGCAAAGTTATATATTTTTTTAAACAAACAAATAAAAAATGAATTTATTGTAAAAAAAAAGCCGTTCTCAAGAACAGCCTTTTTTGTCATTCCGAATTTATTTCGGAATCTATTACATACTATAAAATAAATTACATTAGGAAGAACTCTTATTTTCTAGCTCTAATTTGTCTCGCTAAAAGTGTGTTTTTCAACAACATCGCAATAGTCATAGGTCCTACTCCTCCAGGAACTGGCGTAATAAAAGAAGACTTCTTGCTTACTTCATCAAAATCAACATCACCGGTAATCACATAGCCTTTTGGGTGTGAAGCATCTTCTACTCTAGTAATACCTACGTCAATTACAACAACACCGTCTTTTACCATATCCGCTTTTAAATAATTAGGCACGCCTAAAGCAGTGATAATAATATCCGCATTCTTAGTAAATTCTTCGATGTTTTTAGTTCTGCTATGCGTCAAGGTTACGGTAGAATCTCCAGGATAGCCTTTGCGGCTCATCAAAATACTCATTGGTCGACCCACAATATGGCTTCTTCCAATCACTACGGTATGTTTTCCAGCCGTTTCTACTTGGTAACGTTCTAACAACTGCATAATTCCAAACGGAGTAGCCGGTAAAAATGTTTCCATTTCCAAGGCCATTTTACCAAAATTTGTTGGGTGAAAACCATCCACATCTTTATCAGGGTGAATCGCCATTAATATCTTTTCTTCGTCAATATGCTTTGGCAAAGGCAATTGAACAATAAAGCCGTCCAAATTATCGTCTTCATTCAAATCAGCAATCTTAGCTAACAATTCGCTTTCGGTAATCGTTTCTGGCAAAGACACCAAAGTCGATTCGAAACCAATTTGTTCACAAGAACGCACTTTGCTGCCCACATACGTCAAGCTCGCGCCATTATTCCCAACCAAAACTGCCGCTAAATGAGGCACTTTCTCGCCATTGGCTTTCATTTTTTGAACCTCAGCTGCAATTTCTTGTTTGATATCTTCCGATGTCTTTTTTCCGTCTAGTAGTTGCATTTTTATTTAGTTTAGTTGTTTTTGGCTTAGATCTTTAGATGGTTAGATTCTTAGAGCTTTAGATGCTAATAATCTGACAATCTGAAAATCTAATATTCTGAAAATCTAAATTATCTCATCCCCGGCATACCTCCTGGCATTCCTTTCATTCCGCCCATCATCTTCATGAGGTTTTTACCTCCAGGACCTTGCATCATTTTCATCATTTTGCTCATTTGTTCAAACTGCTTCATCAATTGATTCACCTGTTCGATTTTAGTACCTGAACCTTTGGCAATTCTCGTTTTGCGTTTCATATCTATCAAAGCGGGTTTGCTTCTTTCGATAGGGGTCATCGAATGAATAATCGCTTCAATATGTTTGAAAGCATCGTCTTCAATCTCTACATCTTTCATGGCTTTAGAAGCGCCTGGTATCATTCCGACCAAGTCTTTCATATTACCCATTTTTTTCACTTGTTGAATTTGCGCCAAGAAATCATCAAAACCAAATTCGTTTTTCGCAATTTTCTTCTGTAATTTTCTTGCTTCTTCTTCGTTGTATTGCTCTTGCGCCCTTTCTACTAATGACACAACGTCTCCCATTCCAAGAATACGTTCTGCCATACGATCTGGATAGAACACATCAATTGCTTCCATTTTTTCGCCAGTACCCACAAACTTAATCGGTTTGTTCACTACTGATTTGATAGAAAGCGCGGCTCCACCACGAGTATCTCCGTCTAATTTGGTTAAGATAACCCCATCAAAGTTCAATCTGTCATTGAAGGTTTTAGCCGTATTCACCGCATCTTGACCGGTCATCGAATCCACAACAAACAAGGTTTCTTGCGGTTGAATCGCTTTATGAACGCGTTCAATTTCGTTCATCATTTCCTCATCTACTGCCAAACGACCTGCGGTATCGACAATCACAACATTAAAACCGTTGGCTTTAGCGTGTTTGATGGCGTTTTGCGCAATCTCAACAGGATTTTTATTTTCTGGTTCTGAGTACACCTCAACACCAATAGAATCTCCTACCACATACAATTGCTGAATCGCCGCCGGACGGTAAATATCACAAGCCACCAAAAGTGGTTTCTTTCCTTTTTTAGTCTGTAAATAATTAGCCAATTTCCCAGAGAAAGTAGTTTTTCCAGAACCTTGTAAACCCGACATCAAGATGACCGTTGGCGCTCCCGAAAGATTAATTCCAGCTACATCGCCCCCCATCAATTCAGTCAATTCGTCTTTCACCAACTTCACTAACAACTGCCCTGGTTGCAATGTCGTCAATACATCTTGACCCATCGCTTTGTCTTTTACTTTGGCAGTAAAATCTTTGGCAATTTTAAAGTTCACATCGGCATCCAATAACGCACGACGCACTTCTTTCAAAGTTTCCGCTACGTTAATCTCAGTGATTTTTCCGTGTCCTTTTAATACGTGAAAGGCTTTATCTAATTTATCGCTTAAATTACTAAACATACTATTTACTTTTTTTGAAATGCAAAGATAAACTAATTCAATAATTAGGCAATTCAATACTTAGATAATTAAATAGCATAAATTATCTATCACTAAAGCAAAAACATCATCTGATCTAATTCTCTTGCTTAGCTTTTTAATATTAGAAAATACTTTGCACGAAGTGAAATGGATTTAAAGTTTGTTTTGTAATTTTGATTTTAATGATTAGTCAATAATTTTAAACTTTCAAATCCAAAATTTATAAAACCAAAAAATTGCTTCTAAAACTTATGAAAAAAGCATTAAAAATACTAGTATTACTTACTACATCTTTGGTTTATTCACAAAACAACTCACAATCTGAGGTTTTTAAAAAAATCATTGAGGAGCAAATTAATAAAGGAGCATTAAACCTTTATGTCCAATGTGAAAAACCACAAACTTTTTTTGACAAAACCATTTTTAAAGAAGAAACTGGACTTGAAGTCTCTGAAAAAATATTAAATGAAATCGAAGTAAATATTGAAAAAAGTAGTGCTAGTTTTTGGAATTCAAAATTAACAACCGAATTAAATTACAACTCTAATTTTTTAAACGGCAAAAAATGTTTGACTAGAAAAGATACCGAAAAACTATTTTTAAAAACTAAAAAAAGACAAAATATTATTTCAATAAGTGAACCCATTTTTGACTATACTTATGAAAATTGTATTGTTTCTATTACTTACCATACATATATAGATAGTGCTGCCGGACATAGTTATTTTCTTAAAAAAATTCATGGAATTTGGACAATTATTACTATTTATAATTTTTGGATGACTTAAAACCTTTAATCCCCAACTAACTATCGATAACAATAATATAAATAAACAGCAAAAATCAGCTGGTATACCAACAAAAAAACGACCTCTACTAAAGGTCGTTTTCTATTATAATACAATTTCAATTTTACATTCTTTCCGGAACATTGATCCCTAATAAACTAAAAGAAGAAGCAATCGTATCAGCAACTTTTTTAGACAATTGGACTCTGAATATTTTCTTTTCTTGGTTTTCTTCGCCTAAAATAGGCACCGCTTGGTAAAACGAATTGTATTCACGAACCAACTCATACGTATAATTGGCAATCAAAGCCGGACTGTGATTTTGAGCTGCATTCTGAATCACTTCTGGATACAATTCAATTTGTTTCAACAGTTCTTTTTCTTTTTCGTGCAAGTCAGTAGTTTTGGCTGTAGCCGAAAAATCAAAAGTCGCTTTACGAATAATCGACTGAATACGCGCATACGTATATTGAATAAACGGCCCTGTATTTCCAGCAAAATCAACCGACTCTTCTGGATTGAACAAAATGCGTTTTTTAGGATCTACTTTCAAAATATAATATTTCAAAGCACCCAAACCAATCGTGTTATATAATTTGGCTTTTTCTTCTTCTGAATAGCCTTCTAGTTTGCCTAATTCTTCCGAAATAGTTTGAGCCGTACTCGTCATTTCTTGCATCAAATCATCGGCATCAACTACGGTTCCTTCACGGCTTTTCATCTTACCCGAAGGCAAGTCCACCATTCCGTAAGACAAGTGATACAAGCTCGAAGCCCAATCAAAACCTAGTTTTTGCAAAATCAAAAACAACACTTTGAAATGGTAATCTTGTTCGTTACCCACCGTGTACACCATACCTCCTACATCAGGATGGTCTTTCACACGTTGAATCGCCGTACCAATATCTTGTGTCATATACACCGCTGTGCCATCGGAACGCAAAACGATTTTTCGGTCCAAACCTTCGTCAGTCAAATCAATCCAAACCGAACCGTCTGGATCTTTTTCAAAAACGCCTTTTTCTAGACCAATTTGAACGACATCTTTTCCTAATAAATAGGTATTGCTTTCGTAGTAAAAACTATCAAAGTTAACGCCCAAATTGCTGTAGGTAGTCGCAAAACCATCGTACACCCATTGGTTCATCATCGCCCAAAGTGATTTTACTTCCTCATCTCCTGCTTCCCATTTCAGCAACATCTCTTGCGCTTCCAAAATGATGGGCGCTTGTTTTTTGGCTTCTTCTTCGGTTTTACCCGCAGCCATTAAGTCGTTGATTTCTTCTTTGTAGGCTTTATCAAAAGCTACATAGTAATTCCCAACTAATTTATCTCCTTTTAATCCTGTAGAAGCAGGCGTTTCTCCATTACCAAATTTTTTCCAAGCCAACATCGACTTGCAAATATGAATCCCACGGTCGTTGATAATTTGGGTTTTGTACACTTTTTTACCCGAAGCTTTAATAATCTCAGCCACCGAATACCCTAACAAATTGTTACGCACGTGTCCTAAATGCAAAGGCTTATTGGTATTTGGTGAAGAATACTCCACCATTACCGCCTTGTCTGAAGGATTTGGTGTTACAAAACCGTACTTCGCATCGTCTTTGATTCCGTTAAAGAAATTCAAGTAGTACGAGTCGGAGATTACAATATTCAAAAATCCAGACACCACATTAAAACGGGCTACTTCTGAAACGTTCTCCACCAAATAATTCCCAATTTGAGTTCCTAATTCTACCGGATTACTTTTCACCAATTTCAACAAAGGAAAAATAACTATGGTAATATCGCCTTCAAACTCCTTGCGGGTAGCCTGAAACTCTACTTTATCAACGGATACTTCAAATAAATCCTGAATCGCTTTTGTTATTGATGGGGTAAGAATGTGTTGTAATGACATTGAATCTGTTTTTTTAAGAGTGCAAATATAAGGATTTCAGAAGGAAATAGAATAGCCTTTTTTTGTATTGGTTTTAGTAGGTTAAAAAAGCTTTTATTTGTTTTTTTCGACACAGATTACACAGATTACACGGATTTTATTATTGGAAATAATTCACAATTTTTAAAGTTTTTTTTACCACATACCTGCCTGCCGCAGGCAAGGAGACATAGACAAAATGTACAAAACAAAGAATTACTATATTTTTTTTCGCCCCAGATTCAACGGATTTAATCCGTATGAATCAGTATAATCTGTGAAATCTGTGGCAAATTTAAAAAAAGAAACCAGTAAGTAATTAAGATTCATTAAGCGCTTAATGAACCTTAATTACTTAATGGTTTACAATTTTAATAAAAATAGTTACTATCCAACAACTACCATTTAATAATAGCACTTGCCCAAGTAAAACCGCTACCAAATGCCGCTAAAACTACGGTATCTCCTGACTTGATTTTACCTTGTTCCCAAGCCTCAGTCAAAGCAATCGGAATAGATGCCGCGGTGGTATTACCGTATTTCATCACGTTATTATGAACTTGTTCGTCTTTCAATCCGAATTTTTTCTGAATGAATTGCGAAATTCTCAAATTCGCTTGATGCGGAATCAACATATCAATATCAGCCACTTGCAAATTATTGGCTTCCAATCCTTCATTAATTACCTCCGCAAAACGAACCACTGCATTTTTAAACACAAATTGACCATTCATATACGGGAAATAACTTTCGTCTTCTGGATTGTTGTCTTTCAAAATATCCGTTACCCATCGACCGCCCATTCCAGGTGCTTTCACAATCAATTCTTCGGCGTGAAGCCCTTCTGAATGCAAATGCGTAGATAAAATTCCTTTAGTCAAATCTTCTTCACGACTTAAAACCGCCGCTCCTGCTCCATCACCAAAAATTACCGAAACCCCACGACCACGAGTCGTCATGTCCAATCCAGTGGATTGCACTTCGGAACCAATAACCAAAACGTTTTTATACATTCCGGTTTTAATGTATTGATCAGCCACAGATAAGGCATAGACAAATCCCGAACATTGGTTTCTAACATCCAAAGCACCCACGGTACGTAAACCCAAATCGCGTTGCACTAAAACACCCGGTCCTGGAAAATAATAATCGGGACTTAAAGTGGCAAAAACGACAAAATCAATGTCTTCTTTGGCCAAACCGGAACGTTCAATCGCAATGGCTGCCGCCTTGACTCCCATAGAAGTGGTCGTATCTTGACCTGGTACAATATGGCGACGTTCTTGAATCCCAGTTCTTTCTTGAATCCATTCGTCATTCGTATCAATGATTTTAGATAAATCATCATTAGTAACTACATGGTCAGGAACATAAAATCCTAATCCTGTTATTTTTGAGTGGTACATAGTAGGTTATTTAAGCCCGTTGGGTATAATTAGTTTTTGATGATAATTTTACGTCAGTTCGAGTGATTTTCGAAAGAAAATTGTATCGAGAACACGTAAAATTTCATTAAAAACGATTCTCGATACATTTTTTGTTCCATTTAATTTCACAAAAAACACTCGAATTGACGTTTTTAATAATTACACCCAACGAGTTTATTTATATTAATTTTTAAGACAATCCTTTTTCTTTTACAAAAGATTCCAAAATCTAAAGTACTAAATAAATCGGATTTAGCCGACTTATAATGAATTTATTGAAATACGCACAGCAATTGGCGTTCCTGCATCTAATACAGATTCGTTCTCGAAAAACAAGGTTTGAGAACCTGAAGTGAAGGCGATCAAATAGTGACTCCCTTTAAAATAGGATTGTTGCACAACACCTTTCAACAACCCCTTCGGATCCAGCTTGAGTTGATGAGGATATACCAAATGTAGTTTTCCATCCAGTTCCAACGAATTAACTTCGCCAAACAGAGAGGCTATATAAATTGTTTTAGGATGGTGGTAAAGGTTTTGAGGCGTGTCCTTGGCAATGATTTTGCCGTGCTGCATTACTATTGTTTCGTCCGAAAAAGACAAGGCATCGGTACTATCGTGGGTGGCGATGATACAAGTAATTTTCTTTTCTTTTAAATACTGAAATACATTTCTGCGCAACGCATTTTTCCGAAAGGAATCGATTTGGCTAAAAGGTTCGTCCAGCAATAAAATTTGGGGTTCTAAGGCCAAAACTCTGGCCAAAGCTACACGTTGTTGCTGACCGCCACTCAAATATTTAGCTTTGACTTTGGCAAACTCAGTCATTTCAACCATTTCAAGTAGTTCCTGCACACGGGCTTTCTTTTTGTCACGATAGATATTCGAAAGGAACTTACCTACATTTTCTTCCACAGTAATATAAGGCATCAAATCAAAATCTTGTGCCAAATATTTAATATAATCTTCACCCGGAATCAAATTGTATTTGGGTCCTAAAATAGGATTTCCATTATAATTGATAGTTCCCGAATCCAAATCGTACAAACCATAAATCAACTTCAGCAAGGTGCTTTTACCACAACCGCTTTCGCCAATGACAGAAATATTCTGTCCTTGTTGCGCCACAAAACTAAGCCCATCAATAACGGCTTGGTCAATGTACGTAAATGTAATATTCTTAAGTTCCAGCATGGTTTGATTTAAAGAAGCCAAATTTACAATGTTTAATTTGAATACTTCAATAAAAAAAAGCTGCACCTTAAAAGAACAGCTTTTACAATGGGATGTTATGAATAGTTAATTGCCATTTTTTGCGTCTTGTATCATTTGTTCATTGGCCGTAATGGCAAATTCTACTCGGCGATTTTGGGTTCTTCCTTCTGGGGTATCGTTAGTTGCAATAGGGTCTGCTATTCCGTTGCCAACCGTTGTAAATCGACTCGCTTTTAAGCCTTTGGAAACCAAATGCCATTTCACTGTTTCGGCTCTTTTTTGTGAAAGTGTCAAATTGTATTCTGGAGTACCTGTAGTATCGGTATACCCAAAAATTTGGATATTCGTTTCTGGATATTCTTGTAAAATCGGAACTAGTTTATCCAAATTCTGTTGGGCTTGAGTCGTCAAAGTTGACTTGTTGGTATCAAAACGAATCGCATTTTCATTTAAAACCAAACGAATCCCTTCTCCTACTCGTTGTACTTCGGCACCGGGCAAAGCTTCATCAATTTTTTTAGCTTGTTTGTCCATTTGGTTACCAATAACGCCGCCAGCAACTCCACCAATAACACCTCCTAAAACTGCTCCCATAGCCCCCTTGCCTCCTTTTCCTGCATTATTCCCTATAATACCGCCAATTACAGCTCCTCCAACGGTACCTATCACAGCTCCTTTTTGTGTATTGCTAGCGTTTTTAACGGAGTCGCAACTGCTCACTAAGCTTACTAAAATCAATACAACACTACTGCCAATGCTAATTATTTTTTTCATTTTTTTCTGTATTACACGATTAAACTAACCTAAAGATACAAGAAGAAAAAACAGTTCGAACATTCTCAATTAGAAAATCGACCAAATGCCAATTTGTCACTCCAAAGGGGTTTGGTATTCTATTTGAAAACTAAATTTCCATCAATTTAAACTTAAAATTTATACATTATGACAACTGGAAAAATTAATGTTTCGGTAGAGAATATCTTCCCATTAATCAAGAAATTTTTATACAGCGATCACGAAATTTTCTTGCGCGAATTGATTTCAAATGGAACAGATGCTACCCTAAAATTAAAGCACTTAACAAGTATTGGCGAAGCCAAAGTAGAGTACGGCAATCCCATTATTGAAGTAAAAATTGACAAAGAAGGCAAAAAACTGCACATCATTGATCAAGGTTTAGGGATGACGGCTGACGAAGTAGAAAAATACATCAACCAAGTGGCTTTTTCTGGAGCTGAAGAATTCTTAGACAAATACAAAGATTCGGCTAAAGATTCTGGAATTATTGGTCATTTTGGTCTTGGATTCTACTCGGCTTTTATGGTGGCTGAAAAAGTAGAAATCATCACTAAATCATTCAAAGACGAACCAGCAGCCCACTGGACTTGCGACGGTAGTCCTGAATTTACTTTGGAACCTGCTGACAAAACCGACAGAGGAACCGAAATTATTTTGCATATCGCCGAAGATTCTTTGGAGTTTTTGGAAGAATTCAAAATCAAAGAATTACTGAATCGTTACAATAAATTCATGCCGATTCCAATTAAATTTGGAACCAAAACAGAAACACTTCCGTTACCAGAAGGGGCTGCCGAAGACGCAAAACCAGAGACTATCGAAGTAGACAATATCATCAACAACCCAAATCCAGCTTGGACCAAACAACCGGCTGAATTAAACGAGGAAGACTACAAAAAGTTCTACCACGAGTTGTACCCAATGCAGTTTGAAGAACCGCTATTCAACATTCACTTGAATGTGGATTATCCGTTCAACTTAACGGGGATTTTGTACTTCCCTAAATTAGGATCGGATTTACAAATTCAGAAGGACAAAATTCAGTTGTACCAAAACCAAGTGTTTGTGACTGACAATGTAGAAGGAATTGTACCGGAGTTCTTGACGATGTTAAAAGGAGTCATCGACTCACCAGACATTCCGTTGAACGTGTCGCGTTCAGGCTTACAAGCGGATGCTGCGGTAAAGAAAATCTCGAATTACATCACCCGTAAAGTAGCCGATAAACTAAAAGCACTTTTCAATGACAACCGTGCCGATTTTGAGCAAAAATGGAACGACATTAAAATCGTTTTGGAATACGGAATGTTGTCTGAAGATAAATTCTATGAAAAAGCAGGGGCATTTGTTTTGTACCCAACAGTAGACGACAAGTACTTCACTTTGGACGAATTGAAAGAACAACTGAAAGAAAAGCAAACCGACAAGAACGACAAATTAGTCTTGTTGTATGCCAATAACAAAGAAGCACAACATTCGTACATCGAAATTGCCAAAGAAAAAGGATACGAAGTATTGTTGTTGGATTCGCCAATTATTTCTCACCTCATCCAAAAAATTGAAGGCGACAATAGTGAGATTAGTTTTGTACGTGTCGATTCAGACCACATTGATAATTTAATCAAGAAAGAAGATACGGCGATTTCTAAATTGTCTGAAGAAGAACAAACGAGTTTAAAAACGGTAGTAGAAACGATTGTGCCTAAACAAAACTACACGGTACAATTAGAAGCCTTAGACAGTCAGTCGGCGCCATTCATCATTACGCAACCAGAGTTTATGCGTAGAATGAAAGAAATGAGTCAATCTGGCGGTGGTATGTTTGGTATGGGCAACATGCCAGAAATGTACAACTTAGTGGTAAACACCAACTCCGATTTGGCCACCACTATTTTGAACACCGAAGACAAAACCTCTCAAGAAAGCTTGGTCAAACAAGCCTTAGACTTGGCTAAATTGTCTCAAAACTTATTAAAAGGAGAAGCTTTAACGGCTTTTGTAAAACGTAGTTTTGAGTTGATTAAATAAGCTCAAAAAACAAGCACTTTGTAAAGCTGCCCGAAAGGGTGGCTTTTTTTTTTGGATTCAAGAAATGTTATTTTACAAGAAAATAGATATATTTGATAAACATAAAAACCCAAAATTAAAAATGAATCCAGAAAAGAAAAATGCTTTATTTTCGATAACATTTTATGTAATTTCTATTTTAATAATAGCTGCTATAAATTTTTCTGGAAAATTTAAATCAGGTCCATGCACTCCAAACTTAGATGTGTTTTCAGTTTTTATAGTTATTGTAATAAATGTAATTTTATTAATTGTTAATGGAGTGAGAGGGTTTTTAATGGAAAAACAAACAAAATTTTCATTTTTAATACATTTAATTGTACTATTAAGTTGGATAATTTGTATAAAGTATAGAATGATATAATAATTATAATCGCCAATCTTGCCCAAATAGCAGGATACAAGTTTGAAAGTTTCGCATATAAACTAGTTAGCATTAACCTTTATCGAACCCTTGCAAATAAGAACTCATGAAATTTACTAAAATATTTTTTTTACTTTTAAATATCTTGATAATTCAATCGTGTCAAAAAAAAGTTGAATGTGTAACTAAACTAAAATTTGATAAAAGTTTGTGGTTAAAGAATCAGCAAAAAGATTGCTACAAAGACAGAGAAAAAATGCTTTATGATTTATTAGACAATCATAAAATCAAAGGTCTAAAATATTCAGAAATTTGTGAGCTTTTGGGAAATTCAGAAATTGAATCTTCGTCGCATTCAAAACATATAAAATATATTATAACAACAAAAAATGATTCAACAATCGAATCAAAATTTTCTAAAGAGCTAATCATTTTTCTAAATAAAGATAGTATTGCAGAAAGTATTATAGTCGCCAAAAGTGATAAAAGTGATGAAAGTGATAAATAAATGCTACCGCGTGCCCACGCTAGCGCGAGCATCTTACTAGTGCCTTGAGTAACAATAAAAAACCCTGCTAGTGACTAGCAGGGTTTTTTGTTTTAACCACATAAAAACATAGTAAAATCTATAGCAAAAGATTGGGATAGACGTTTCACTCTTCACAATATCACTATGTGAAAAATAGTGCTTTTTCTAAAACCTCTTTATTTATTTACATAAATCTATGTTTCTATGTGGTTAAACCTTAATTGCAAAAACAACAAGATTATTAATTTCCAATAATTCCCGTTTCTTCTTTTTTATCCTTGTTCAATAAAACAGGAGTTTCTTTAGCCAATCTATTCTTCGTTGGAATTTTATAATTAATACTAAATCCAAAACGACGCGAATCCATTTTATTACTCAACAACAAAGGCGTGTTGTAGGAATTGAACACAAATCGGTTGGAATTAAAAATATCATCCGCATTAATAGAAATAGACAACTGATCTTTCAAGAACTTTTTAGACAAGGACAAATCTACCGTATTGTTGAACGGTTTATTGGCAATGAAATAATAGTAATTCCCTTTGGCAGTGATGTAGCTAAAATTGGCTACAAACTTAATTTTGCTTGGCAATACCATTTGCGACATTACATTATACACCCAAAACCCTTTGGTTTCTATAGCTGGAATTTGATGCAACTGATAGGCCGCATACACAAATAGAAAGTTCATCTCATCCGGATTCACATTCATTTTCATCGTTTCGGCTAGGCCTTTGGTAAACAACATATACGGAATCGGCATTCCGATATTGAAATTATGTACTTTCAACTCGGGAATATTTTCATTGGTATTGACCACCACATTGGAATTCAAATTCACTCTTTGAATCACTTGATTTTTAGCCGAACTTACAGAATAGCCAATAAAAGCATAATCATACGCACTCAATTTCACTTCATAGTTGTCAAATATCGTAGGCTGCAAATTCGGATTTCCTACATAACCGATATTCGGGTTTTGATAATTGGTATTGTTCGGATTCAAAGCTGACGTACTTGGCAACGTAATCTTCTTATTGTAATTCACATTAAAGAAAACCGACTTGTTAAAATTGTACTGCGCACTGGCATTTGGAAAGAAACGAAACTGTTTGAAAGGCGTCAAATCAGTCGTATTCGTTTTTCCTGAAATGCTATAATCTTCGGCTCTACCTCCTACAATAAAACTCAAACTCTTGAACTTGGTTTGCATTTCAAAATAACCGGCGGTAGTTTTTCTTTGGTAATCCAAATTAGTCACGCCTCTGTTTTGTGTTTGAAAAGACAGCTCTTCGTGCAAACTTCCAAAACTTACTTTTCCTTCGTCAGAAAAAGCAATGGGTTGCGAATAATCAAATTTGAAGTTGTAGTATTTTTGGTCTGAGGAATTGTCCAAAACCGGTATTGAATTCCCTAAAGAGTTCAATACAAAATCACTTTGATTGCGATTGAAATTGAATTTAAAATCCAATTTTTTGGTCTTGTCCTCAAAACGTTTTTGATAGGTCGCTACCGCATCTTGACGCCATCCTTTCGTATTGGAATCGTCTTGAGTAGCATAACCCGTTCCGCTAGCTAATGTGGTGCTTCCGTTGTTGTTGTAATTCACATCGTAATTCAACAACAAACGATCTTTTTTCAAATCAAAAGTCACTGCCGATTTAATAAAATTGGTTCTATTGGTTCTGTCAGCATCCGTTTTAGAAAGTAAGGTCTGGCTGTTGTTTTCTTCTTTAATCAACGAAGTCCACATGGCGCTTTCTCTGTAGTTTTGCCCCATATTCAACTGCCAACCAAAGTATTTGTTTTTGGCATTCAACAAAACACTGTTGTTCACTCTCCATCGCAAACGATCGTAAGTAGTCACATTAGTACTATTGGTATAGGTAGCACTCAAAAAGTTCTTCGCATTTTTATTGGTAATAATATTCAAAATAGCACCACCCGAAGTAGCTGGAAACTCCGCACCTGGCTGGGTTACAATCTCAATTCTTTCAATGGCATTCGCCGGCATTCCTTCCAGAAATCCGTTCAATTCATTGGAAGAAATATTCAAGGGTCTTCCGTCCATATACACGTCCAATTGTTTCCCTTGGTACATCATTCCTGCAATATCCGAAGCAATTAAACCTGGTAATTTTTTCAATCCTTCCAAAACGGAACCCGAACTCAAACTCGGCTGATTAGCAAAATCAAAAATAGTTCGGTCAGCGCGTTGCTCGACTGCTTTCTTGGTTTTGGTAATCGTCACTTCTTTTAATTCCTGCGCTTTTTTAGTAGTCTCTTGGGCAGTAACTTGGAGAATAGTTCCAAAAAATAAGGCTTGTAAAATAAAAATCTTTTTCATTATGATAATTTCGTTTGGCTATTTAGACTACTACACCGTTCTTTTGTTACACATCCAATTGAAGTTATTGGTAAAAAAATTAAAACTATGACAAAGAATACCGAACTTTGCCCACTGAAACAACATTCATTGTAGTATGACTTTAGAAATAGGAACTCCAGCCTTGCTTTTTTCGGCAACTTCGTTAATTCTGTTGGCCTATACCAACCGATTTTTGACCATTGCGAGTATTATTCGCGGACTAAAAAAAGTGTACAAAGAGAAAGAAAACAGCATGATTTTATTAGAAATCAAAAACCTCAACCTGCGTCTGACGTTAATTCGTTACATGCAAATGGCAGGGGTGTTGTGTTTGTTCTTGTCTGTTTTTGCTATGTTGTTATTGTTTTTTGGGGAACAAGAAATTAGTTTGTATTTCTTTGGACTCAGCATGTTGAGCCTGCTCATTTCGTTAGGGATATCATTTTGGGAAATCAGCATTTCAGTCAATGCCTTGCGTTTGCATTTGAGTGATTTATCAGAAATGGATCGAAAACAAATCAATTCCTAATGACCAACCGTTCAAAACTAAAAGGCGTTTTCCTTATTGCGCTTGGAGCAACCAGTTATGGTATGTTAGCTACTTTTGTAAAAATGGCTTATGCCGAAGGTTTTACCACGCCTGAAGTAACTATAGCGCAATTTGTGTACGGAATTACAGGAATCCTACTCATCAATGCAATTCAAAAAGCTCAAAATAAAAACCAAGCTACCAAAGCGGCTCCAAAAACGATAGCACAACTACTACTTGCAGGAACTTCGCTAGGTATGACCAGTGTTTTTTATTATTTAGCGGTTAAATACATTCCCGTTTCTATTGCCATTGTACTCTTGATGCAAACGGTTTGGATGGGCGTGCTATTTGAAATGCTACTCGAAAAGAAAATACCATCCGCTCAAAAAATTACATCGGTTCTAGTGGTACTGCTAGGAACGGCTTTGGCAACGAATATCATCGAAAATCAAATTGCATTCGATTGGCGCGGCATTGTGCTTGGACTATTATCTGCCGCTTCATTTACCACTACGATGTTTACCGCTAACCGAGTGGGCATTGGGGTCTCATCAGCACAACGCAGTTTGTTCATGTTGTTAGGTGGTGCCGTAATTGTCTTCGGATTTGCTATCGCCAATCAAACAGGAGATTTCCATTTCGAAATTTTTGCCAAATGGGGAATCGTCTTAGCGCTTTTCGGCACCATTATTCCGCCATTATTATTCAATGCAGGTTTTCCTCTAACGGGAATTGGCTTAGGCAGTATCGTTTCGGCTTTAGAACTTCCCGTTTCGGTATTGATGGCCTATTTCCTTTTGAATGAGAACATCAACACTTGGCAATGGATAGGAATTGTGCTAATCATTCTGGCGATTGTCATTATGAATGTCAATGATACCAAAAACTAGCCCTTTGGAGTCACTATTCAATTCAGAACCCCTAACGCTTGACTTGCCAGACGCTGAGATCATCTATTATCCGCAGTTTTTTGACAAAGAACAAGCAGATACCATCTATACTCAATTACTCCAAGAAATAGCCTGGCAACAAGATAACATCACAATTTACGGAAAAACACATCCGCAACCGCGTTTAACCGCTTTGTATGGCAATGAAGGAAAACCCTACTCCTATTCCAATATCACGATGCACCCACATCCTTGGAATACCCTATTGCAAAAAATAAAATACTATATCGAAGCGACTACCCAATGCCAATTCACCACCGTATTACTCAATCAATACCGCGATGGGAAAGACAGTAATGGTTGGCATGCCGATAACGAAAAAGAATTAGGTACCAATCCCATTATTGCTTCGCTAAGCTTTGGTGCGGAACGGGTTTTCCAACTCAAACACAACAATCTGGAGGATGCTAAAAAGAGCATCACATTGGAACACGGCAGCCTCTTACTAATGAAAGGAAGTACCCAACATTTTTGGAAACACCAAATCCCAAAAACGGCCAAACCCATTGGCACACGAATCAATTTAACCTTCCGAACCATTAAATAATTGTTTATATTTGGATTCAAATCGTTCCAATATGCAAACAATTATTGATTATTTTTCGACTATTCCTTCTGCACATCGTACCTTAATTTTAGTAGGTGGAATCACTATTTTTTGGTTAATAGAAAATGCATTTCCGTTGTTTAATTTTAAATACCGTAGATGGCACCATGCAGGGATCAATATCTTTTTTACCCTAACGACTATCATCGTTAATTTTTGTCTGGCTTTCATTTTATTGCGAGTGGCAGATTGGTCCTATCAAAATAACTTTGGGATTTTACAATGGTTGCCTGAAATGCCAATTGGTATATACACCATCATTGGATTGCTATTATTAGACTTAATCGGTGCCTATTTAGTGCATCTGATCGAACACAAATTAAAATTGTTCTGGCGTTTTCATTTGATTCACCATACCGACACTTGGATTGATACCACGACAGCTAACCGACACCATCCTGGCGAAAGTGTGATTCGATTTGTATTTACCAGCTTAGGGGTTGTTCTAGTTGGAAGCCCAATGTGGATGGTATTTTTATACCAAACACTTTCTGTAGTGGCAACCCAATTCAATCATGCTAACATTGCCTTGCCTAAAAAAGTCGATTTGTTTTTGAGCTATTTCATTGTATCGCCAGACATGCACAAAGTACACCACCATTACCTCATGCCCTATACCGATAGTAATTATGGAAACATCTTTTCTATTTGGGACAGACTATTTGGCACTTTTATGGTTTTACCAAGAGAAGAAATCGTATACGGAGTGGACACGCATTTACAACCCGAAGAACACAATAATCTAAAGAATTTATTAAAAATACCTTTTCAGAAAAAAAAATAAACTTGGTTTAAAAAGTAATTCTTTTTTTTATTAATATTGAAATGCAATTAAACCTATTAACGAATAACTAACAACACTATTTGAATTATTTTCATCCGATGAAAAAGAGTAGCCGTAAAGAATTAAATTGGGAAGAGACGGAAAAACTGATGACTTTAGCCCTAGAAGAAAGAAACCCTTTTGAAATTATTAAAAAAGAATTTGGCCTAGCCGAAAAAGAGGTTTTAGAAATTATGAAAAAGAAAATGCCCGCAGAAAAATTCGAAATGTGGAAAAAGAAAGCGGCAGCCAACAAACCGAAACCAAAACCAGTAAAAATCGATGATTTTGACGACGAATTGGATGGTAAATATTACATCAAAAACAAATTAGACTAAGATACAGAACTCCTGAAAAACAGGAGTTTTTTTATTCATTCCACAAAACCATGAGAAAAACCATTTTTACCTTACTGTGTATAATGCTAACTGCAACTGTATTTTCACAAGCTCCAGCGGCATTTACAAAAGAAAATATTGCCGTAAACGCACTTTTAAACGGGACTTTGTATACGCCAATAAAGCAAAGTAAAAAACCAAATTTGGTCATTCTCATTGCAGGTTCAGGACCAACAGATCGAGATGGAAATCAAAAAATGATGCCCAATAATTCTTTAAAATTATTAGCCGAAGCAGTAGCCAATAACGGCATTGCCGTTTACAGTTATGACAAACGAATCTTTGCTCAAATGGCGGCTGGCCAACTAGACGAAGCCAGTCTATCTTTCGATAATTTCATTGACGATGCCAAAGCAGTGCTTTTGTATTTCAAAAACCAAAAAAAGTACCACACCATTACCATCGCTGGACATAGCGAAGGAGCCTTAATTGGTATGGTGGCGGCCAATGGCAATGCCGATGCGTATATCTCAATTGCTGGAGCAGGTCGACCTATCGACGAGGTTTTGTTAGAGCAAATTGGAAAACAGGCCCCTTTCTTAAAAGAAGAAGTAGAGAAAGACTTGGCTACTTTAAAAAGTGGAAATACCTTCGAATTAAAGAATCAAATGCTAGCCACTTTATTTAGAGCGAGTGTGCAACCGTATATGATTTCATGGATCAAATACAATCCACAAACCGAAATCAAAAAACTACACATCCCAATCCTACTAATCAATGGTGACAAAGACATTCAAGTAAGTGTGAATGATGCCCAATTATTATATCAAGCAAAATCAGATGCCCAACTCAAAATCATTCCCAATATGAATCATATTTTTAAAGAAATCAAAGGAGATGATACTGAAAATAAGGCTTCCTATACGAATCCCGATTTACCTATCAGCAAAGAATTGCCATCCGTACTAACAGCTTTTATTCAATCATTATAAAGTGTAACATTTATCCCAAACAACATACTAATAACCCAATCTAAATAATTCAAAATGAAAAAATCAATTATTGCACTCGCTTTGGTGGCTTTTCTTTGGAACAGCAACGCAGCTAACGCACAAAAAAAGACAACTACTTCTCTAGATATTAAAGTAGGTATCGACCTAATCGACGTAAAAGACGACAAGGTAAAAGTAACTGTACAAGCTCCAAAAATAACAGCTGATAAAATCACGTACAGCATTCCTAAAATTGTCCCTGGAACGTACTCCGAAGACAATTACGGAAAAAATGTAGAAGATTTTAAAGCTTTTGACTCTAAAGGAACTGCACTAGCTGTAACTAAAACAGACGACAATACGTGGTCGATTTCGAATGCTAAGAATTTAGCTAAAATCACCTACTTAGTGAATGACACTTTCGATACTGAAAAAGGCGGAAGCTTTGGAACCGATATTTTTTCACCTGCGGGTACCAATATCGATGCTGGCAATAACTTCATGTTAAACACTCACGGATTTGTAGGCTACTTCCAAGATAAAAAAGACCTTCCGTACCAAGTGACCATCACGCATCCTGAAACACTCTGGGGAGCAACTTCCATGATTGACACCGATGCGAGTAAAACCAAAGATGTATTCAACACACCGCGTTATGCTGAATTGGTAGAAAACCCAATCATGTATGCCAAACCTGACTACACTACTTTCAATGTAAACGGAATGGACATCCAAATTGCAGTCTATTCTCCTTCAGGAAAAGTAACCGCAGCAAGCATTACTCCTGAAATGAAAAAAATGATGACGGCTCAAAAAACATTTTTGGGCAATATCAATGCAACCAAAAAATACAGTGTATTACTCTACCTTTCTTCAATGAAACCAGATGATGCCAAAGGATTTGGCGCTTTGGAACACCCAACAGCAACCACAGTAGTTTTGCCTGAAATGATGCCTTTGGAAGAATTACAAAAATCAATGAAAGATGTAGTTTCACACGAATTTTTCCATATTGTAACACCTTTAACCATCCATTCTAACGAAATTCAATACTTTGATTACAACGCACCAAAAATGTCTCAACACTTATGGATGTATGAAGGAGTAACCGAATACTTTGCTAATTTGTTCCAAATCAATCAAGGTCTAATCGACGAAGCCGAATTTTATTCGCGTATGGCAGAAAAAATCGAACAAGCAAAAACGCTTGACGATACTATGCCATTCACAACTATGAGTGCTAACGTATTAAAAAGTCCGTACAAAGAACAATACTTAAACGTCTACCAAAAAGGAGCTTTGATCGGAATGTGTATCGATATCATCATCCGTGAAAAAAGCAATGGCGAAAGAGGTATTTTGAACTTGATGCAACAATTATCAAAAGAATACGGCGTACACAAAGCATTCAAAGACGAAGAATTATTTGCCAAAATTACGGCACTAACTTATCCTGAAGTAGGGAACTTTTTAAGTACCTATGTATCGGGGGCAACGCCTATTCCTTACGCTATTTTCTTAGCCAAAGTGGGTGTAAGCAAATCAAAAGACAAAAAAGCGGGTAACGTATTCCTAAAAGGACAAACACCTTATATTACTGTAGATAAAGCTACCAAAGAAATTTTGGTAAGATCCAACACTGATTTAATCGATTTCTACAAAAACTTGGATTTGAGGGCCAATGATATTATAATGGCTATCAATGACAAAACGTATACGCTAGACAACATCTACGATATGATTGGCGAAAGCGAAAACTGGAAAGAAAACGATGCGATTACCATCAAAATCAAAAGAGCCGGTAAAGAACAAATTCTAACCGGAAAAGTAAGCTTACCGTATGAAGAAATAGAAGGTTTACAAGCAACTGATGCAACTAAAACCAACTTAAAAAATGCTTGGTTAAAAGGATAAAAATAAAATCCTTTTTCCAAAATCCCAATTTAGAAATAGATTGGGATTTTTTTTGCAATTCAATCTCGCTTTCCAACAATTTTCATTATTTTGCGCCAAAATAAATCAACAATGAAAAAAATTAGTATCGCTTTCGTAACAATGACGCTTTTGTTTGCTTGTTCCGAAAAAAAATTGGAAAACAATTTACATTTAACTGGAAATATCAAAGGATTAAAAAAAGGAACCTTATATGTACAACGAGTGAATAACAATAAACTAATCGCATTAGATACCATTGCTATTGACGGTAATTCCAATTTTGAAACCAATATCGAGTTAAAATCACCTGAAATGCTATACTTATTTCTAGACAGAGGGGTAAGCAACTCTTTAGACAATAATTTATTATTCTTTGCAGAGCCTGGAAATGTAAATATCGAAACCAATTTAGAAAATTACATTGCCGATGCTAAAGTAACAGGATCTAAAAACCAAGATTTATATTATGAATACAAAAAAGTAGATCGCCGTTTTCAAGACGAGAGTTTAACTTTAATCGAAAGAAAGTTCAAAGCATTGAAAAGTAAAAATGAAAGTGAAGTAGCTAGTATTACAGCAAAGCAAGAGTCAAATATTAAAAGAAAGTACTTGTATGCTACTAATTTTGCTATCAACAATAAAGAATACGAAGTAGCTCCTTATATCGCACTTTCTGAAATCTACGATATCAACATGAAGTACTTAGATACCATTCAGAAATCAATGTCGCCTAAAGTAGCCCAATCACTTTACGGAAAAAAATTAACTGAGTACATTGCTGCTGTCAAAAAGCAACAATAAAAAGAATCTCCAAAAACAAAAAACCGTCAATACCAATTGACGGTTTTTTTTATGCCTTTTATACAATAAAAAAAACCATAACTTTCGTTATGGTTTTTTGGAGCCGGCGGAGGGACTCGAACCCACGACCTGCTGATTACAAATCAGCTGCTCTAGCCAACTGAGCTACGCTGGCAGCGTATTACGGGTGCAAATATAATTCTGAATTTCTATTTTCCAAAATAATTTGACACTTTTTTACCGTTTTTTTCGACTATAATTCGTTGATTTTAGCAATCAATTGATTAGCAGTTTGTTCCAATTCAACATTAATTTGTTTGAAGTGCGCTTTTTTGTTTTCAACGTTCTTAGCGTTTACTTTTGTAATCAAAACATCAAAAGCTGCAATAGCTTCATCAATCAAAGCATTAGTTTCTGGTGTTGGAACTCCTGAAGTTGAAATTTCGAACAAATAAACTGCTTCAATAATATCTCCTAAAACGTAGTTGATGTCTTTCTTTAAATTCTTAACGTTTGCCATTTTATTTTTAATTTTAATTTGCGTCTGCAAAAGTACACATAATCTTTCTATTCACTACTACGAAATGTAAATTTCTAAAATTGAAGCTTTTCCACTCAATTGAAAAGACGTTAAAGCGGCTGGGATCAAAACCGTGTCGCCTTTAGAATACAAATAGTTTTGTCCCGCTAACTCCAATTCAAAACTGCCCTCTACACACATATACACCGTAAAGGTAGCGCCTGTTTTTTGAACTCCTATCTCCCCTTCTAGCGGAATAAATTGAGTAGTAAAATAAGGACAATCAACCACTGGATTGGATTGATTACTGTTTTTTTGGTAGTGCTTCTGAGACGATACGGTATTGTAATTAATCGCATCTAAAGCCAGGTCAACATGCAATTCTCGTAAATTCCCATCCGAGTCAACTCGATCAAAATCATACAATCGATACGTAATATCAGAGGTTTGCTGAATTTCAGCAACCACTATTCCGGCTCCAATAGCATGAACGGTACCCGTTTCGATAAGAAACACATCGCCTTGCTGCACTTTAATTTCATTCAGTGTAGTCAATAAGGTCTTATTCTCTAAATGTGCTAGATAAGTAGCTTGGTTCAACTCTTCTTTAAAACCAACAATTAATCGTGCATCGGCATTCGCTTGTACCACATACCACATTTCTGTTTTACCAAAGGAATTGTGACGTTGCTTTGCCAAAACATCGTTAGGATGCACCTGAACCGATAAATCTTCTTTGGCGTCTAAATATTTAAACAACAACGGAAATTGATTTCCGAAACGCTCATATACTGCTGTTCCTAAAATTTCATTCGGAAATTCAGCAAGTACAGAAGTAATTAATTGTCCTGCAAAAGCTCCATTAGCAATCGTACTCACATTTCCTTCAACAGTAGACAATTCCCAACTCTCCCCAGTTTGATTGGAAGAAATGGATTTGTGAAGCAATGATTGTAGTTTTTCTCCTCCCCAAAGTCGTTCTTTGAAGATCGGATGAAACTGTAATGGATAGAGTGGTATTTTCATTTTATTTTAAACCTAATTGAACGTTACATCTGTTGTGCAACTATTTTTTTAACCGCCTCGAGGGCTTTCGGGATGTGTTGCCCCGCTAACATACTATTGAATACCATTTGCACTACTCCTTTTGCATCTATAACATACGTAACTCGACCTGGAAGTAGCCCAAGAAAAGCGGTTGGAACACCAAACAATTTCCTTATTTTTTTGTCCGTATCCGACAAAAGTAAAAAAGGAAGTTGGTATTGAGCGGTAAACTTTTGGTGCGAAGCCAAGCCATCACTACTAATTCCAATCACCTCGGCTCCCAAATCTAAAAAGTCTTCGTATTGATCTCTAAAACTACAAGCTTCCGCAGTACACCCAGGCGTATTGTCCTTAGGATAGAAATAAAGCACTACCGGTTTTTTCCCTACCACAGAGGCACTATCAAAAAGAGTTCCTTGAGCATCTATAGCACTAAAATGGGGTACAACATCACCTACTGCTATCGCCATTACTCTCCTTTATAGGTTACAAAATTACGGGGTGTTTCATACAAAACCACTTCCAAATCATGGGTAGCTTGAATGTGTTTTCTGATTTTATTCCAAATCACTACCACTATATTTTCAGCCGTTGGATTCAAATCTTGGAATTCAGGAACATCCAAATTCAAGTTTTTATGATCCATTGCATCTTCTACTTCTTTTTTGATAATATCCGAAAGAATTTTAACATCCATCACATAGCCTGTTTCGGGATCAATTGGTCCAGTAACACTCACTATCAATTCATAATTATGTCCGTGAAAATTAGGATTGTTGCACTTCCCAAAGACGGCATCATTTTGCTCAAATGACCAATCTTTTCTGTACAATCGGTGTGCCGCATTAAAATGGGCTTTTCGTGAAATCGTAACTCTCATTTGAATTATTTTAAAGTGTATGCTCTTCTAAAAAATGATAAAATTGGTCAAAAATAATTTGGAACCAAATCGTATATAAATCTGGATGATTCTGAATATCTTCCTTAACCGCTTCAATAGGCATCCATTTCCATGCTTCTACTTCATCGGGGTTAATACTCGGAGCTTCATTGTAATATCCTATCATCACATGATCCAATTCATGCTCTGTCAAACCATTATCAAAAGGAGCTTTGTATATAAAATGAAATAGCTCTTTCAACTCGGTTTGAAATCCCATTTCTTCGAATAAACGTCGGCTACCCGCCTGAATATTAGTTTCTCCCTCTCGTTGATGACTACAACACGTATTGGTCCATAACAGTGGAGAATGGTATTTGTGATGGGCGCGCTGTTGTAACATAATTTCGTTCTTGCTATTCAAAACAAAAACAGAAAAGGCGCGATGCAATACCGCTTTTTCATGCGCTTCCATCTTCGGCATCAAGCCAATAGGCTCATCCCTTTCATTCACTAATATAACATTCTCTTCTAACATAGGATTGTATTAATCGTCAAAAATACAAAAAAGATGGAGCAAGAACGCCTATTTTTAATTTTAAGCAAAGTTTAACGACTGTCTAACTGGTAAAATGGTATTTTTACATTGAAAATACGGGTTGCTAAAAATGCTAAAAACAAATACAAATGAAATATTATTTTTTATTACTCGTCCCCTTGCTTATTTTTAATGCTTGTGGACAAACAACAACTCAAAAAAAATCCAACACCTCAACTATGTCAAATACTATTTCTAAACCTGAAAATCCATATTATTCCAATACCGACACCACGAAATTAAACGTCTCGGATGCCGAGTGGAAAAAAATACTACCCCAAGATTTGTATGCCGTAGCTCGTGAAGCCGACACCGAAAGAGCTTTTACAGGAACCATGTGGAACGACGAGACTAAAGGAACCTATTATTGTGCCACTTGCGGGTACAAACTATTTGAATCAAATCAAAAATTCACTAGTAGCTGTGGATGGCCAAGTTTTTTTGAGCAAGAAAATAAAGAAAGTATTGTCTTTAAATTAGACAAATCCTACGGAATGATTCGCACCGAAGCACTTTGTGGCAGATGCAACAGCCATTTAGGACATTTATTCAATGACGGACCAGAACCCACAGGCAAAAGATACTGTATGAATGCTATTTCATTGGATTTTGTACCGAATAGTTCTCCAAAAAATACAGCTATTAATTTGGAAACCATTACACTTGGCGGAGGCTGTTATTGGTGTGTCGAAGCAGTTTATGATAATTTAAAAGGAGTACAATCCGTCGTATCGGGTTATGCTGGAGGGAAAACAATTAATCCAAGCTATGAAGAAGTATGTTCTGGAACAACGGGACATGCCGAAGTAGTCCAAATTACTTACGACAAAACACAAACCAATTTAGACGAGATTTTCAAAGTGTTTTTTACCGTTCACGACCCCACCACACTCAACCGTCAAGGAGCCGATGTGGGAACACAATACCGTTCAGTTATTTTCTACAAAAACGAACAAGAAAAAAAAGAAGCACAAAATGTTCTTGAGGCTCTAAAGAAGGCTCATGTCTATGATAGTCCAGTGGTAACTACTATTGAACCACTGACACAGTTTTATAAAGCTGAGAACTACCATCAGGACTATTACAACAACAATAAGAACCAACCGTATTGCAAAATGGTCATCCAACCTAAAATTGAAAAATTCGAAAAATTATTTAAAAGTCGTTTGAAAAAAGAATAAGCAAACTGCATTTTACCAACAAATAAATTCCGTTTATCGTCTTTTTAAAATACAAAACACGGAAAAACATACATTTATAATACCAACTTTTTAAATCTATAGTTATGTATTATGAAAGACATTTTTGGGGAATGCATTTTTTTTGGTGGCTTTTTTGGATTGTAATGATAATCTGGATATTCGCAACTCCGTATGATATTCCAAGACGAATCAACAGAAAACAAAATCCTCTATCAATTCTGAAAAAAAGATTGGCAAAGGGAGAAATTACCTCAGAAGAATACAACGAAAAGAAAAAAATTCTAGAAGACAAGGAATAAAATAGTTGTTGGATTTATCGCTTTAAAAAAGCAGACGTAATAAGTAAAAAGCATAGGAGTTACTATTTTTGATGACTATTTTGCGTCCATTCGAGTGATTCCTTCCCGATGCTTAGGAAAGACATTCGTATCGAGATCAACAAAATTGTAATCAAATACTACATTATAATAGTATATTTACTTTATTATTTCAAACAAATAGATCCCAGATGAAACAACTCATTCGTTTTACACTACTTCTTGTTGTACTGAATTGCCATGCCATTGAGGCTCAAGAATCCAAACCTACTTGGGCACTTCTCAATTTTGTAAAAACGGACAGCATTAATCCCATTTTATCACCTGATAAAAAACAAACTTTTATATGTCCGGTAAGTAAAAAAGAAGTGAGTTGGGAAGAACGCAATGTACTCAATCCATCTGCCATAGTAAAAGACAATAAAGTATACCTCATCTACCGAGCGCAAGACAACCAAATGACTTCCCGTTTAGGTTTGGCGATAAGCGAAGACGGTTTGCATTTTAAAAAAGAAGCCGAACCTATCTTTTACCCCGACAATGACAGTATGAATCAATACGAATGGAAAGGCGGAGTGGAAGATCCAAGAGTGATTGAATGTCCAGACGGAAGCTATTTCATGACCTATACTGCTTATGATGGAAAAGTGGCCCGACTCTGTTTTGCTACTTCCAAAGATTTGAAACATTGGACTAAACAAGGCCTAGTGCTGAAAGACGAAAAATACAAAGACCTCTGGGCAAAATCAGGAGCAGTTATAGGTGAAAGAAAAGGAAATAAAATAGTTGCTACCAAAATCAATAACAACTATTGGATGTATTTTGGCGATACCGATTTGTTCATGGCGTATTCTGACGATTTAATCCATTGGCAAGCCGCTGTCAATGACGAAAGTCAAAAAATGATTAGTGTTCTTCATCCTAGAATGGGCTATTTTGACAGTCGATTGGTAGAGCCAGGGCCTTTTGCCCTTTTGCAAAAACAAGGAGTTGTATTAATCTACAACGGTAGTAATGCAGCCAATTACAATACAACTGAATTACCAAAATTCACCTATGCTGCAGGTCAAGCTTTATTTGACAAAAACCAACCGTATAAACTAATCGACCGTACTCAAAATCACTTCATTCATCCTAACAAACCCTATGAAAAAATGGGAGAAGTAAATGAAGTTTGTTTTGTAGAAGGATTGGTTTTCTTTAAAAACAAATGGCTGTTGTATTATGGTACTGCCGACTCAAAAATTGCAGTAGCGGTGCGTAAACAATAGGTATTACTGTAAACTTTCAGCGATTTTTAAAGCACATTTTTCACCGTCAATGGCAGCCGAAATAATGCCGCCAGCATAGCCTGCTCCTTCTCCACAAGGATACAGTCCTTTGATTTGCAAATGCTCAAGAGAAATCCCATCTCTCGGAATTCTCACAGGCGAAGAAGTACGCGATTCAGGCGCATGAAGAATCGCTTCGTTGGTCAAATAGCCTTTCATCGATTTACCAAATTCGGTAAATCCTTCTCTCAAAATCTGACTTAAAAAACCAGGGAACACCTGTCCCATTTCTACCGAAGTAGTCCCTGGAACATAGGATGTGGTAGGAATGGTAGACGAGACTTTATTTTGAGTAAAATCAACCATTCGTTGTGCGGGAACACGTTGGGTTTGACCAGCCAAATGCCATGCTTTTTGCTCGATACTCTTCTGAAATTCCATTCCAGCCAAAGGGCCAAATTTGGCAAAAGGAGCAAAATCTTCTAACTTCAATTCGATAACAATACCGGAATTGGCGGTAGCCTGATCGCGTTTAGAAGGCGACCATCCATTGGTCACCACCTCGCCCGGGCTAGTAGCACAAGGCGCAATTACGCCTCCTGGACACATACAAAAAGAATACATCCCTCGACCTCCCACTTGTTTCACAATCGAATACGGAGCGGGTGGCAAATATTCCCCACGATAATCACAACTGTATTGAATACGGTCTATTAACGATTGTGGGTGCTCTGCTCGAACGCCCAAAGCAAAAGGCTTGGCTTCAATCAATATGTTGTTGCGATCCAACAATTCAAAAATATCACGAGCCGAATGTCCTGTGGCCAATATGATTTTATTGGCTGCAATGGCATCCCCTTTTTGAGTTACCACGCCTTGGACTTCGTTATTTTTAATCAAAATATCGGTAACACGGGTTTCAAACAAAACCTGTCCGCCACATTCTATAATTTTTTCTCGAATATCCTGAATAATTTGAGGAAGCTTGTTTGTTCCAATGTGCGGATGAGCATCAACCAAAATATCGGGGGTAGCACCAAAAGCAACTAGCAATTCCAGAATTCGAGTTACATCACCTCGTTTTTTAGAACGGGTATATAATTTTCCATCCGAATAAGTTCCTGCCCCACCTTCGCCAAAACAATAATTGGAATCTTCATTCACAACATGATCTCGATTAATTGCTTTTAAATCACGACGACGACCACGAACGTCTTTTCCGCGCTCAATCACAATGGGCTTTAATCCTAATTCGATCAATTGCAAAGCGGCAAAAAGTCCCGCAGGACCTGCACCAACAACAATTACTTCTTGGGCATGAGCGACATTTTTATAATCTGGAAGTGCTATGGATGACTCTTTAAAAGCTTCGCCTTGCAAATAAATCAATACTTTCAAATTGATTTTAATCGCTTTTTGACGCGCATCAATAGAACGTTTTACTATGGAAACATGTTGAATTTCAGAAACCCCAACCTTAATTTGTTTAGACAAATACTGTTGTAGCAACACGGCATCGGCAGCTATTTCGGGACTAACTTGGAGTACTAATTCTTTAGGCATAATGCAAAGGTAGAAAAAGCATTGCTCTTTTATGGCATCTTTTTAGAAGGATTACTTTCTTCAAAAGCTTTCAAAGCAAATGAAGCCAGCCAATGCTCTCCTTCATAATTACCATCTACTACTGAAGGTAAAGAATAATTCAAATGATACTTTGCTAAAGGAACAAGATGTGAAAATGGTTTTGGATACTGATGAATCAAATGAAATAAATTCCAAGATCGACTAAAATTCAGTCCATCCAAATGCACCAAATGCCCATCCGTTCTATCCGAAACCTTAGCCACCTCCCAAGTGAATTTGGAATCAAAAAGTAATGGAGCAAAAGTTGTTAACCATTTCAAAAAATCAGCTGAAGGCAAAACACGTTGCATAATGCCAATCTCTTCCATACAAGGGGACAAAAAATCAGTTCCACTTGGTTCCCAATTAAAAGGACAGTTCTCATCTTTTAGGAACAACCGAAGAGCATTCTCACGCAAACAATTTTGAAACGGCTGATTGTTAGTAAAAACAGCATAATCCCATGCAAGACTCAAACCAAATGCGGTGTTGGTATGAGTTCCAGCACGAACAGAATAAAGCAATTTGGGCAAAAATTCCATATACCTGTTCACTATCAAATCCGACAAAGGCTGTAGATTTTGTGCTAAATCTTTGGCATAAGGATCTTGACTACTAGCTAATTCCATCTGCAATTGTAGCAACCAAGCCCAACCATACGTTCGTTCAAAAGATTTTTCGTGTGGCTTAGAAAGGTAATCTATCTCTAATTGGATATTTTTTTGAGATAAATTGGTTTGCAGCTTATTTATTATTGCTTCTCTATGCGATAAATTAGGAAAACGATTCAATAAATACACCAAACTCCAATGACCATGAACCGAAGAATGCCAATCAAAACAACCATAAAAAGAAGGATGTAATTGTTGAGGTGGGGCTATTTCAGTACTATTGGCTAATAATTGTTGTAATTTATTAGGATATTCCTGTTGCAAACACTTCAAAGGCAAAGAAGCCAAATGGTTAGCTTGTTCCACACTCAATTCTTGTGAAAAAAGTGACGAACAAATGAAAAGTAAGGGTATCGTAAAATAGCGCATAAAATAAGTTTTGTCCAAATATAATACAATAAACTAAAGCAGAACAAAAATCAAAGTTTGTACCTTTGCTTTTCAATTGCAAAAAATGGAAAGAAAAATTAAATTAATTTGGGATTTTAGAGGACCCGCAGCAGCAAAAACCGCCGAACATCATGAAATTCACCTCAAAGAATTCATTGCCATCGAAAAACTACCCCTCAAGATTACGGGATTTGAAATACAAAATGAAATGTACGCTATTGCTTATATGGTAGTCACTGACAACTATATGATTGCTGTTCGAGATGCCTTAAAACCACATCGCGGAGAAATTTACCAAGAATAACTCGTAGGAAATTAGTTGGCTACTTCGCTAATGAATTGAATACGCATCAAACGCAATTCATCAATATCGTATTCTCCGTCAAATTCTTTGAGCGCATCTTCAATTTTATCCGATTCAGATTCCATAAAATAATCGTGAATCTCTTCTTGCTGATCGTCATCCAACAAATCATCAACCCAATACTTGATATTTAATTTGGTACCAGAATACACAATCTGCTCCATTTCTTTAATCAAATCGTCCATCGACATCCCTTTGGCAGAAGCAATATCATCCAAAGATAATTTTCGGTCTATATTTTGAATGATGTACAACTTATTAGCCGAATTAACCCCTGTAGATTTCACTACCAAATCATCTGGGCGAATAATATCGTTATCTTCAACATAACGACTTATTAATTCCACAAAAGGGGCGCCATATTTTTTAGCTTTCCCTTCACCAACACCATGAATATTAATCAATTCATCTTGAGTAATTGGATATTTTAACGCCATATCTTCTAATGAAGGGTCTTGAAAAACCACAAAAGGCGGAACCCCTAATTTTTTAGCTACTTTTTTACGCAATTCACGCAACATACCCATCAAAATTTCATCAGCAGTTCCTGATGATTTAGCAGCAGTTACAATGGCATCGTCTTCACTTTCATTGTACTCATGATCTTCAGACATCATAAATGAAACTGGATTTTTGATAAAATCCAATCCTTTATCCGTAATCTTAACAATACCATAGGTTTCAATATCTTTAGCCAAATACCCTTCAACTAAAACTTGACGCAACAGAGCCATCCAATATTTTTCATCGTAATCGGCACCCGACCCAAAAAAGGATTGCGAATCTGTTTTATGTGCCTTAATCACCGCATTGACACGACCTATCAAAGTAAATACCACTTCTTTAGATTTGTATAAATGTTTGGTATCGCGAACAACTTCTAATAATTGTACGACTTGATTTTTAGCTTCTACTTTATTCTTTGGATTGCGAACGTTGTCATCCATATCGGCTCCTTCACCCGTTTCGCTATCAAATTCTTCACCGAAATAGTGCAATAAAAATTTACGTCTTGACATCGAAGTTTCAGCATACGCCACTACTTCTTGCAACAAAGCAAATCCAATTTCTTGTTCAGCAACAGGTTTGCCCGACATGAATTTTTCTAATTTCTCTACGTCCTTATACGAGTAGTAGGCCAAACAATGCCCTTCGCCACCATCACGTCCTGCACGTCCTGTTTCTTGATAATAACTTTCCAATGATTTTGGAATATCGTGATGAATCACAAAACGAACATCAGGCTTATCAATTCCCATACCAAAAGCGATAGTTGCCACAACTACCTCTACATCTTCCATCAAAAACATATCTTGATGTTTCGCTCTGGTTTTTGCATCTAAACCCGCATGATACGGTACGGCACTTATTCCATTGACCTGCAAAACTTCAGCAATAGCCTCTACTTTTTTACGGCTTAAACAATAAATAATTCCTGATTTTCCTTTATTTTGTTTGATAAATCGAATGATATCCGATTCAATATTTTTCGTCTTAGTGCGTACTTCATAATACAAATTGGGTCTATTGAAAGACGCTTTAAAAGTAGTGGCGTCCGACATATCCAAATTTTTCAAGATGTCTTCCTGTACTTTCGGAGTCGCCGTAGCAGTCAACCCAATAATAGGCACATCCCCCAATTGTTTGATAATATGGCGTAAATTACGGTATTCAGGTCTAAAATCATGACCCCATTCGGATATACAATGCGCCTCGTCAATAGCGACAAAGGAAACTTTTACCGACTGAAGAAATTGTACATACTCTTCCTTTGTTAAGGATTCTGGAGCAACATATAATAATTTAGTAATTCCGGCAGAAATATCATTCTTAACCTGACTAATCTCGGTTTTTGTCAAAGAGGAATTCAACACATGAGCAATACCATTCTCCGAAGAAAGACTTCGAATAGCATCTACCTGATTTTTCATTAAAGCAATTAAAGGAGACACCACTATCGCGGTTCCCTCTTGAATTAAAGCAGGCAGCTGATAACAAAGTGATTTACCTCCCCCTGTCGGCATAATCACGAAGGTGTTTTGCTTATTAAGAATACTTTTGACAACTTGCTCTTGCAGTCCTTTAAATTGACTGAAGCCAAAATACTTCTTTAATTCTTTGTGGATATCAATTTCGTTTGAATTCATTCTTTATTATGTGGTATTTTGTATAAATTTGCACCACATAAAGATACAATTTTCTTTTACAAACACAAATTTAACTATTCTGTTTTGATATCTACACCAAATATTTTGGCCAGCGCCAAGAAAACCATACTCTCAGAGAGCCTATCCATCTCAAAACTAGCTGATTTTCTAGACGACAATTTTGTGGAGGCGGTACAAAAAATTTACCAATCCAAAGGACGATTGGTGGTTACTGGGATAGGAAAAAGCGCTATTATTGCTCAAAAAATGGTAGCAAGCTTCAATTCAACAGGTACACCTTCACTTTTTCTACATGCAGCCGAAGCCATTCATGGAGATTTAGGAATGCTACAAAAAGAGGATGTTGTCATTTGTATTTCTAAAAGTGGTAATAGTCCTGAAATCAAAGTATTGGTCCCTTTATTGAAACGTT
Organism: Flavobacterium sp.; assembly: GCF_024642105.1. Classification (GTDB taxonomy): domain Bacteria; phylum Bacteroidota; class Bacteroidia; order Flavobacteriales; family Flavobacteriaceae; genus Flavobacterium. The sequence continues at coordinate 85,578 of NZ_JAHEBT010000055.1, read as the reverse complement.
TTGACAATCTTTTAATTGCCATAACAGGAAATATGAGCTCTTTTTTAGCACAAGGAGCTGATATCGTTTTAAACACTACAGTAGAAAGTGAATCGTGTCCGAATAATTTGGCACCAACGAACAGCACTACCGCACAATTAGTAATGGGAGACGCCTTAGCCGTTTGCCTAATGGAAATGCGCGACTTCAAAGCAGAAGATTTTGCAGTCTACCATCCTGGAGGAGCTTTAGGGAAAAAACTACTTCTTCGCGTCAAAGACATGCTTGAAAATTCCTTAAAACCAATGGTTGCTCCCGATGCATCGATAAAAAAAGTAATTTTCGAAATCTCAGAAAAACGTTTAGGCGTTACCGCTGTAGTAGAAAACAATAAAGTAATCGGCATCATAACTGATGGGGATATCCGACGCATGTTAAACAATAGGGATTCTTTTGCTGATCTAACAGCCAAAGACATCATGACCAACAACCCAAAAACCACTACCTCCGAAGCAATGGTAATTGATGCTTTCCATTTGATGGAAAATTTCAAAATTACCCAACTCATTGTAGTAGACGACTCAGAATTTAAAGGCGTATTGCACTTACACGATATTTTAAAAGAAGGAATTATATAATGGCAAAGAAAGATTTAAACGAAATGTCCTTTTTAGACCACCTAGAAGAACTACGATGGTTATTGGTTAGAAGTACAATCGCAATTCTGATTGTAGCAACAGCTACGTTCTTTGTAAGCGATTATATCTTTGATGTAATTATTTTTGGCCCTACAAGCCCTGATTTCATCACCTACCGTTTTTTCTGTGATTTATCACACCAATTAGGATTTGCCGATAGTATCTGTGTAACCGAAATGCCTTTCATTATTCAAAACACCGATATGGAAGGACAAGTAAACATCTTAGTATGGACCTGTATTTTATCCGGTTTCATTCTTGGCTTCCCTTATATTTTATGGGAATTATGGAAATTCATTAGTCCTGCCTTGTACGAAAAAGAAAGAAAACACGCCAAGCTATTTATATTCGTGTCTTCTATGCTTTTCTTTTTAGGAGTTCTTTTTGGCTACTTTGTAGTAGTACCAATGTCAGTCAACTTTTTTGCCACTTTCAAAATAAGCGAAGTAGTCAAAAACCAATTTAGCATTGATTCCTATATCGGAATGGTAAAAACCAGTGTAGTAGCTAGTGGATTGTTTTTTGAACTGCCAATCATCATTTATTTCCTAACCAAGTTAGGATTAGTAACCCCAACTTTCCTAAGAAAATATTGGAAATACGCTGTAATTATTATTTTGATTGTAGCCGCTATTGTAACACCACCAGATGTAGTAAGTCAAACCATCGTGGCCATCCCAATGTTAATCATCTACGAAGCAAGTATATGGATCTCTAAAATTGTAGTACGAAACCAAAAGAAAGAAAATGGCTGATATAGTGCAAGAATTTAACGACTACCGTTCTAAAATGAACGAAAAGTTATTGGCAGACAACAATAAAATTGTCAAGCGTATCTTTAATTTGGATACCAATGCGTACGCCGAAGGGGCTTTGGATGTTAAAACCAAAGAACTGTTAGGACTAGTAGCTTCTGCTGTATTGCGTTGCGACGACTGTGTGAAGTACCACTTAGAAACTAGCTACAAAGAAGGGGTAACCAAAGAAGAAATGATGGAAGCCATGGGAATTGCTACCTTAGTAGGCGGAACCATAGTAGTCCCTCATTTGCGTAGGGCCTATGAATTTTGGGAAGCATTAGAAAATAACAAATAATGTAACAATACGTCAATGTAACAATAAACCAATTGCTACATTGACTAATTTGATTAATTTACACATTACACTATGATATTAAGAGCAGACAATCTAATCAAAACCTACAAAGGCCGTAGTGTCGTAAAAGGGATTTCGGTAGAAGTAAATCAAGGAGAAATCGTAGGTCTTTTAGGTCCTAACGGAGCGGGTAAAACCACTTCTTTTTACATGATTGTTGGCCTAGTCAAACCCAACTCAGGCAGTATTCATTTGGATAATTTAGACATTACCGATTATCCAATGTACAAAAGAGCACAAGCAGGAATTGGCTACTTAGCGCAAGAAGCCTCTGTTTTTAGAAAACTGAGTATTGAAGACAATATATTAAGCGTACTGCAATTGACTAACCTATCAAAAGCAGAACAAGAAGCCAAAATGGAAAGTTTAATTGCCGAATTCAGTTTGGAGCACATCCGAACCAACCGAGGCGATTTACTATCAGGTGGAGAAAGACGTCGTACCGAAATTGCACGTTGTTTAGCAACCGACCCTAAGTTCATTTTATTAGACGAACCTTTCGCAGGTGTGGACCCCGTAGCGGTAGAAGACATTCAGCGTATTGTAGCCCAATTAAAAAATAAAAACATCGGCATCTTAATTACCGACCATAATGTCCAAGAAACACTAGCCATTACAGACAAAACGTACTTGATGTTTGAAGGTGGAATCCTAAAAGCGGGAGTTCCTGAAGAATTAGTGGAAGACGAAATGGTACGTCGCGTATACTTGGGACAAAACTTCGAATTGAGAAAGAAAAAATTGGAATTCTAACTTTCAAAAGAATGGAAGAACCAAGCAAAGAAACCCTAGAGAAGTGGCATAAAGATCCTAACAATTGGAAATGGGGTTGCTTTTATTATAACAAAGAAGACAAACGATTATTACCTCCTAAGCGTCAAGAATGGATGGGATTAACAATTAATTTTGCCAACAAAAAATCCGTTTTTGTTTTTGTGGTAATGCTTTTATTATTTCTTTCTATGCTACTAATGCAATTTATTCAATAGTAACCCATTGGGTGTAATTATTAAAAACGTCATTTCGAGTGTTTTTTTGTGTAATGAAATGGAACAAAAAATGTATCGAGAAACCTTTATGTTCAACGGAGTTAATCATTTTTAATGAAATTTTACTTTACACCCTACTATTATTAGCAACAGAAAGCAACACATAGAATACAATCACTAAAGGAATCCCAGCATACTGAAAAAACACCAACAGCAAAAGTGAAGCGACTAAAAAGCCTATTTGTAGCGCATTCTTCTGCACACTAAACGTCTTGATTTTTAAAGAAAATAAAGGGATTTCAGCATTTAACAAATACACACTCAACAAAGCAATCACTACTAATACCCACGGATTCGTAAGTAATTCCAATACCAACATCGAATCGGAATAACGCAATACCAAAGGCAAGCTCAAAATAAATAACGCATTAGCTGGTGTAGGCAAACCAATAAACGAATCGGTTTGACGGGTATCAATATTAAAATTAGCCAAACGATAACACGATCCCAAAGCAATCAAAAATCCTAGAAACGGAAACGGTTCAACCGCCCAACCTAATTTTGGATAACCACTTGAACTACCTAACAATTGGTACATAACAATCCCAGGCACAACCCCACTAGTCACCATATCAGCTAATGAATCCAATTGCAATCCTAACGGACTAGACACTTGAAACAAGCGCGCAAAAAAACCATCAAAAAAATCCAAGAAAATCCCCAAGCTCACAAAATAAAAAGCCATTTCGAAATCATTGTTCAAAGCAAATACCATAGCAATACAGCCACAGAAAAGATTGAGCAAAGTAATCACATTAGGGACGTGTTTTTTAATAGTCATCATAATACAAAGTCTTCAGATCGTTGAGAGCAAATTTAATATAATAAGTTCAAGCGAGAGCGGTTTACCTACCATTTTTTTATTTCGTTCTCCTTCTTTACCGTTATTTACAACACAGAAAGAGGTGCTCTTTATAAAAAAAGAGTATTTTTGGCAACAAGAATAACACTGCCCAATAACCTACTATGATGAAGTATTCCGTGCTAAAAAAAACAATCTTTTTCACCCTATTTACCTTAAGTATACAAATTAGTTTTGCGCAAAACCTATTGCTTTCTAAAGAAGCCAAAGCCAGCGTCCTTACTTGTGTAACAAGCAATGAAATCTATGCTTTATTTGGTCACACCGCTATCCGAATAACAGATACCATCAACGGAATTGACGTAGTGTATAATTATGGCGCATTCGACTTTAGCACCTCTAATTTTGCCTTAAAATTCGTTAAAGGAAACCTGCAGTATTTTGCTGTCGCCAATTCGTATGCCGATTTCATTGCGAATTACACCTACGAAAAGCGCGCTGTTTACGAACAAGTCCTCAACATTTCGGCAGCACAAAAACAACGATTATTTGACAACCTGAACCAATCCCTACAATTAGAAAACCGAGAATACATTTATAAATTCATTGACCAAAACTGCACATCGATGGCGGTGGACGTAATCAATCGTTCCTTAAATCAAAAAGTAATTGTAAAAAAAGGAGATACCGACAAGAGTTACCGAACCATTTTATACCCCTACTTTGACCACCATTTTTATGAACAATTAGGCACAAGTATCCTCTTTGGAACAAAAACAGATCAACTAGGCACAACCATCTTTTTGCCTTTTGAACTTCAAAAAAGCCTCAATCAAATCAAACTTAACCAACTCCCTATTGTAAAAGAAAACAAAACGGTATTGGAATTTGAACCAGAACCCAATTCTTCTTGGTGGAACAATCCCTACACCTACCTACTCTTTTTAGGACTAATCGTAATCGTAAACAAAAGTAGCATCGATGCCATTTACCTAACAATAATGGCGGTTTTAGGATTGACATTTACCCTTTTAGGAATGTATTCTACCCACTTAGAACTAGCCAACAACTACAACATCTTGTTATTCAACCCCAGTCTAATCGCTTTATTGTATTGTGCTAAAGCAAATAATAAAAAGGGAATAAAATACCTCCTTTGGTTCAACCTCATGGCATTAGCTAGCTATACACTTATCGTAATCAACAAAGCCCACCTTTGGATTGTGGCACCCTTAATCATCACTAACGGACTTATTCTTGTACGACGCTTTTGGAACAAACAAAGGTGATATACGAATTACGATGTAAGATATACGATTTAAAAATGTAACAATTTAAAAATATACCAATTCGTATGTTTAGCACTGACGTTCCCCTCTTATGAAGAGCTAGGGGTGTGTTAATTATATACGAAGTAAGATATTCGATTTACGATATAAAAATTTGAAAACACGCTTACCTTAATCAATCTTAATTTCTTAACGGTTTAAAAATATTGGTTCTTAAAAAGAGCGAAGCGACTTCTTATATTTCCTTATATGGTTCAAAATTTACGATTTGAGAGGTACGATTTACGATATAACAATTTGAAAACAAGTATATCGTAATACACCTTAATTTCTTAATGGTTTAAAATATTGGTTCTAAAAAAACTTCTTATATTTCCTTATATGCCTTATATGGTTTTAAATTTACGATTTGCGAGGTACGATTTACGACCCGAGGCGCAGCCGAACGGAGCGAAGCTATTCACAAATAACCGACAACCAACAACTGACAACCAACAACTGACAACTGACAACCGATAACCGACAACCATAAAAACCTACTTCCCAAAGAAATCCTTCAAAATTCTAGCGGTAAATAGTCGAGCACCTGCATCATTCAAATGCCCACAAGAAGAAAAATACTGATCGCCTTCCACCGCATTTTCATAATTATAAATCTCAGGATATTTAGATTTCACTTTATCAAAATAGTCCATTCCTTTTACGTTGGAACACATCGGAGTCATAATCGCAATCAATTGGATATGATTCGCTTTACAAATAGCCTTGATTTCCTTGTAGTATTTATTATCCAGCGGATTCAACGCACGAATATCATTCTTCATATTCCCCTTCTTCTTACCACTCAAAGGATGATACCCCAAATTTTCCAAATAATTAGTAGGAACACCGCGCCAGCTTCGGTTCATTTCACGAAAGCCAATTTTAGCATCAAAAGCCACATAGCGATAAAACGGAATATAATACAACTCCCAAAAATCAGCCTCTTGAGCAAAATGGTCTTTGATAATTTTAGAATCGTGAAGATACGGTAAGAATTGAGCTGAAATTCCGGCATCACGCGTTTCATTGGCCAAATTCATATCCGTTTCCAAGAGCAACTTTTTAATCACAAAATGGCGTTCTACCATCAATTTCAATAGCAAAGAAGCCTCAAACAAATGCGACGCACTCATACCGTAGTTAAAAGTCTTGATGCCTTTCTCCTCAAATAAGGGCGCTACAAAATGATTGTTGGCTCTAGACGAACCTAAAAAAACCACATCATACTGTTGCGGACGAGCATGGTACACATATTCAATTTTCCCTCTGGTGGAAGATTGCTGAAAAATGGTGGTATACACCCAATCCAAAACAACCGCCAAAAGCAAAACCATCACGAGTACAAAAGCAATTAAACGTATAAATTGTTTCATTAAAACTGAAAATAAATAAATTCTTTATAATCCGAAAAAGTGCCCAAAGCCAAAATTGCAGCCAAGCACAACACTAATTTCAAACCACTATACTTCCCTGAAATAGGCTCCACTTTCGTGCGAGAATTCCATTCTACTACCACAAAGGCGCCAATCAAAAACAACAACTCATAGTTGTACCGTTCATTTTTCAAAAACTGAGAAACAAAATGCTGCTCTGTAAAAATACGCTGAATATAAAGCAATGCCTGTTCTATAGAATTGGCCCTAAAGAAAATCCAAGCCAAACAACTCAACAAGAACGTACTTAAAATACTACCTACAACACGAACCGAATGCCAGTCTCGGGTCAGTATCACCGATTCTATATTAGCACGATTTTTTTTCAAGATCAATAAGGGTAAAAAATAAACCGCATTGATCAATCCCCAAGCAATAAAAGTCCAATTGGCGCCATGCCAAAAACCACTCACCAAGAAAATGATAAACGTATTGCGAATTTTCATTCCCATACCGCCACTACTGCCACCTAAGGGTATGTACAAATAATCTCGGAACCAAGACGAAAGTGAAATATGCCAACGGCGCCAAAACTCGGCAATATCCCTCGAAAAATAGGGGTAATTGAAATTGCGCAACAAATCAATCCCAAACAACTTCGACATCCCTAACGCCATGTCAGAATAACCAGAGAAATCACCGTAAATCTGAAAAGCGAAATAAACCGCTCCCAAAATCAAGGAAAGGGAATTCATATTGGGATAATAATCAAAAATAGCATTGGCATAGGTCGCACAAGTATCGGCAACAACCACTTTTTTAACCAATCCCCAAAGAAATTGATACACCCCTTCTTTGGCTTTCTCAAAATCAAAATGACGTTTAATTTTTACCTGTGGCAATAAATGAGTAGCTCTTTCAATAGGCCCTGCGACTAATAACGGAAAGTAACTCACAAAAAGAGAGTAATCCACAAAGTTCGTTTCGGCCTTGATACGCTTCAGATAAATATCAATCACATACGACAAACCGTGAAAAGTATAAAACGAAATCCCAACGGGCAATACCACATTCAATAACAACGGACTAGTAGACAACCCTACAGCATTCAACGCTTCGGATAGCGAACTAGCAAAAAAATTATAGTACTTAAAAACACCTAGAAAACCTAGATTAACGATAATACTCAACCAAAACCAAAACTTCCTTCCGCTTTCGGTGGCACCTTTTTCAATTCGGAGACCCGTATAATAATCCAAGAAAGTAGAAAAGACCAACAAGAACAAAAACCGCCAGTCCCAACACGAATAAAAATAATAACTCGCCACAATCAGCACCGCATTCTGACTGCTTTTCGTTTTATTGAAAACAAACCAATACAGCACAAATACTATGGGCAAAAAAATCGCAAAGGATAACGAATTGAAAAACATAAACGAGGATATCGAATTTGAAAACCCCAAAATTAAGATTTATTCCTATTAGAAACTAATAATATACGATTTACGAGGTAAGATATACGAATTTCAAACTACAATACGTTCCCCTCTATAGAGGGGCTAGGGGTGTGTTAGATAATATACGAAGTAAGATATACGAAGTACGATATTGCAATTTGAAAACAAGTAAATCTTAATGAACCTTAATTTCTTAATGGTTTAAAAATATTAGTTTTAATAAAGAGCGAAGCGACTTCCTTATAATACCTTATATGCATTATATGGTTTTAAAATTTACGATTTACGAGGTAAGATATACGAATTTCAAACCACAAAACGTTCCCCTCTTCAAATCGAAGATTCAACGATTCCAAAAAAACAATAAAAACAAGAGTTATAGGGGCTAGGGGTGTGTTAGATAATATACGAAGTAAGATATACGAAGTACGATATTGCAATTTGAAAACAAGTAAATCGTAATAAACCTTAATTTCTTAATGGTTTAAAAATATTAGTTTTAATAAAGAGCGAAGCGACTTCCTTATAATACCTTATATGCCTTATAGGATTTAAAAATTTACGATTTACGAGGTAAGATTCACGAATCACAAACCACAAAACGTTCCCCTCTTAAAATCGAAGATTCAACGATTCCAAAAAAACAATAAAAACAAGAGTTATAGGGGCTAAGGGGGTGTTAGATAATATACGAAGTAAGATATTCGAAGTACGATATAGTAATTTGAAAACAAGTAAATCGTAATGAACCTTAATTTCTTAATGGTTTAAAAATATTAATTTTAATAAAGAGCGAAGCGACCTTCTTATAATACCTTATATGCCTTATATGGTTTTAAAATTTACGATTTACGAGGTAAGATACACGAATTTCAAACCACAAAACGTTCCCCTCTTGAGAGGGGTTAGGGGTGTGTTAGATAATATACGAAGTAAGATATTCGAAGTACGATATAGTAATTTGAAAACAAGTAAATCGTAATGAACCTTAATTTCTTAATGGTTTAAAAATATTAGTTTTAATAAAGAGCGAAGCGACCTCCTTATAATACCTTATATGCCTTATATGGTTTTAAAATTTACGATTTACGAGGTAAGATATACGAAGAAAAAATTCAATCCCGACACTTCGAATCAACATTTGAATAACGAACCAAAAACTAACAACCAAAAACTAACAACCAACAACAGATAACCGACAACTAACAACCAACAACAAATAACCGAAAACCGAAAACCAAAAAAAAATCCCCAGAGCAAAACACTCCAGGGATTCATATCAATTGGCAAACAATTACCGCTTACTTATCCAAAACGGCAAAAGTAGAATTCATACTCTTAAACTCCGGTACAATTTTTTTCATTTGGGCAACAATCGCATCATTATCAAAAACATCCGAACCCGTAATCAATTCGATAATATCCTGATGCAATTCCTCGAACTCCTCTTCCATTTCTTGAGCAATCATGATTTTATTGTGATGAGTAGGAATAGTCTTTGCAGTATCATTCAATAATTCTTCGTACAGTTTTTCCCCTGGACGAAGTCCAACCACATCAATTTTAATATCAACATCGGGTGTAAAACCAGCCAATTTAATCATCTTACGAGCCAAATCATAAATCCTAACCGGTTTACCCATATCAAAAATATAGATTTCGCCTCCATTACCCATAGCACCAGCTTCCAACACCAGCTGACAAGCCTCCGGAATAGTCATAAAATAACGAATAATATCTTTATGCGTTATGGTCACAGGACCTCCTTCAGCAATTTGTTTCGTAAACAATGGGACTACAGAACCATTAGATCCTAAGACATTCCCAAAACGGGTAGTAATGAATTTAGTAACAATACCTGTACGATCTTTTTTATGTTTCCATTGCAAAGACTGTACATACTTCTCTGCAATACGTTTACTAGCTCCCATCACATTCGAAGGATTAACCGCCTTATCGGTGGAAACCATCACAAACTTGGCCACCTCATATTTACATGATAAATCAGCTACATTTTTAGTTCCTTTAACATTCGTTACAATCGCTTGTGCAGGATTTTCTTCCATCAAGGGCACGTGCTTGTAGGCTGCCGCATGATACACCACCTGAGGGTGATAAGTAGAAAAAACAGCTTCCATGGCCTTTTTACTTCGCACATCAGCAACCAAACTATAAATAAGAGTATCTGTTGCTAATGCTTGCGTTTCCAAAGTCAATTGATGCAAAGGTGTTTCAGCTTGATCCAACATCAAAATCACTTTGGGATTAAAAGTCAAGACCTGGCGAACTATTTCACTACCAATAGAACCCGCAGCACCCGTAATTAAGACCGTTTTATCTTTCAATTGTTTAGAAATAGAACAACTATCTAACACAATAGGTTTACGTTCCAATAAATCTTCAATCTGAATATTTTTAATTTTTTGAGAAATCTCTTTTTGGTTTTCCCAGTTGGTAATCAATGGTACCGTAAACACCTTATAATTGAATTCCAAACATTGATCTACAATATGGATTTGTTCTTCTTTGGTCAAACTCTTATCGGCTATAATAATCCCTTCAGCACTTAACGAACGCATCAAAGCGGGTAATTTTTTCTTTTGTGCCAAAATAGGCAAATCCAACATACGCTTAGAAACATTCTGATTATGGTGATCCACAAACCCAATTACCTTAAAACGAGCTGGAGTTTCAAAATTCAAGGCATTAGCCACAGAAATGGCATTAGCATCTGTTCCATAAATAACAACCCGAACTAATTTATTTTTGGTAGTATCCGAAAAATACAGTTCAAAGGTGCGCTTGACAATAACACGATACAAAAAGAGCCCACAAAAAGTAAAAACAGTATTTATAAACAAGGCGGTATTTAAAAAGGCTTTTTCATGAAAATGATATTCATAAATAAGATTAAAAACCAGAAAAAACACCAATACCATTACCTGTGAAAACAAGAGCTTAACCGCATCGATATAAGAAGAATGGCGAATAATACCAGAATAAGTTCTAAAAAGCCAAAAAGAGAATAAATTGACTACTAAAAAGAAAACAATAAGTTCTATCCATAGTGGAGTAATAACATAATCCAGCCCTGTCCCTCTAAATAGCAAAAAGCTAAACAAACAAGAAGCTATCAATACCCCAAAATCAATTGACAAAACAATCCAACGAGGCAAATAGTTCAAACTACTGATACTAAATCGCAAATTTTCTCTTGAAAAAAAGGAATTGGAAGAAGTTTCTTTTGCTGACATATTGATATTCAATTAACTAGAATTATTAATAGTATTGCACCCCTATTTTTTTAGGTTCAATTCAAATGTAAACAATTTAAATGATATAAAAAGCACGTTCTAATTGATTTTTTTTCGAATAAGTCTTACAATTTATATTGTAATAATCCTAAAAGATAGTCGCCATAACCCGACTTACGCAAGGGTTCAGCAAGTACTTTCAACTGCTCGTTCGAGATAAAACCCTGACGCCAAGCGATTTCCTCAATACAACCTACTTTCAACCCCTGACGCTCTTCCAATACCTGAACAAACTGCCCTGCTTGCATCAAGCTGGCAAAAGTTCCAGTATCTAGCCAAGCCGTTCCACGACTTAAAATCCCCACTTTCAACTTCCCTTGTTTTAGGTATTCTTTGTTGACATCCGTAATCTCATATTCCCCACGAGCGGAAGGCTGAATATTTTTAGCAATTTCCACCACCGAGTTATCATAAAAATACAATCCAGGTACCGCATAATTCGATTTGGGTTCCAATGGTTTTTCCTCTATGGAAAGTGCTTTATTGTTGGCATCAAATTCCACTACCCCATAACGCTCTGGATCCGAAACATGGTAGGCAAATACCACCCCACCCTCAGGCGTCGTATTAGAACGCAACAATTCTTGCATATGGGCACCAAAGAAAATATTATCGCCTAACACTAAAGCCACCGAATCATTTCCTATAAAATCAGCACCAATCACAAAAGCCTGTGCCAATCCATTCGGCACAGCTTGTTCAGCATAACTAAATTGACAACCAATCTCTGACCCATCACCCAATAATCTCTGAAAATTCGGCAAATCATGAGGCGTCGAAATAATCAAAATTTCGTTAATCCCCGCCATCATCAAAGTCGACAACGGATAATAAATCATGGGCTTGTCATACACAGGCATCATTTGCTTACTCATCGCCAAAGTCAAAGGGTGCAATCGAGTCCCAGACCCACCAGCTAATATAATTCCTTTCATATTTTATTTTATTTTGCCGCGAAGGCACTAAGTCACTAAGTTAATTTTTATCTAGTGTTTGTCATTACGAACGCAGTGAAGCAATCTCTAATTTCCCCAATCTGTGTATTTTTTTTTGCCACGAAGACACTAAATCTATTTGTTATCTGTCATTGCGAACGCAGTGAAGCAATCTCGAATTTTCCCAATCTGTGTTCCAATATTGCAACTAGTAAATTCTGAAATTGTTCCATTTTCTAATTTTCAAATTGTTACATTCCAAAATCGTACATCGTATATAGTAAATCGTACCTCGTATATCGTACCTCGACCCGAGGCGAAGCCGAACGGAGCGAAGCTAATATCGTAAATCCCTAAATTGCTACATTCCTACATCGTAAATCGTAAATCGTAAATCGTATATCGTAAATCGTACATCTAAGAATATTGTTTCTCATAGTAGGATGCATACGCCCCCGAAGTCACATTATCCAACCATTCTTGATTCTCCAAATACCAATTTACCGTACGTTCCAATCCCTCTTCAAAAGTAACGGATGGCTTCCAACCCAACTCTTGGTTAATTTTAGTCGCATCAATCGCATAACGCAAATCGTGTCCTGGACGGTCTTTTACATAAGTAATCAATTGTGCCGACGTTCCTGCTGGGCGGCCTAATTTGTCATCCATGATTTGGCACAACAATTTCACCAAATCAATATTTTGCCATTCGTTGAACCCACCAATATTGTAAGTATCGTGATTCACTCCTTGGTGAAAAACCAAATCAATCGCTACGGCATGATCTTCTACAAACAACCAATCACGCGTATATTTCCCATCGCCATAGACAGGTAACGGCTTATTCTGAATAATATTATTAATGAAAAGCGGAATCAATTTCTCCGGAAAATGAAAAGGGCCATAATTGTTAGAGCAATTCGTGAGCACATACGGCAAACCATAGGTCTCACCATAAGCTCGTACAAAATGATCCGAACTCGCTTTCGAAGCGGAGTAAGGCGAATTAGGGTCATAAGCCGTAGTTTCAGTAAACAAGCCTTCAGCACCCAGACTACCATACACCTCATCGGTACTGATATGGTAGAAACGTTTGCCTTCTTCTTTCCCTACCCAAATCGTTTTAGCGGCATTCAACAAATTCATCGTCCCAATCACATTCGTTTTCACAAACGCCAAAGGATCGGTGATAGAGCGATCCACATGCGACTCGGCTGCTAGGTGCAATACCCCATCAAACTGATGTTCAGCAAACAAAGCGTCAATAAAAGGAGCATCCACAATATCCCCTTTCACAAAGGTATAATTAGGCGCCTTTTCAATATCGGCTATATTCTCTAAATTCCCTGCATACGTCAACGCATCCAAATTAAAAATTTGGTAATTCGGATACTGATTCACAAAACGTCTCACCACATGAGATCCAATAAATCCGGCACCACCGGTAATCAATATTTTTTTCATTTTTTTATTTTGCCACAAAGGCGCTAAGTCACTAAGTTTTTTTATCTCTTGTCTGTCATTGCGAACGCAGTGAAGCCTGCCTGCTGCAGTCAGGCAATCTCTAATTTTCCAATCTGTGTTCAACCCTTAACATTAAAAGAATAGATGCATTAAGATTGTACCAATTTCTCAAATTTCATTAATCTGTGTTCTCCTCTTTTGTATACAAAGTATTAAGTCACAAAGATTTTGCATTTTCAAATTTTCAAATTGTTACATTCCCACATCGTACCCCGACCCGAGGCGAAGCCGAACGGAGCGAAGCTAATATCGTACATCGTAAATCCCTAAATTGCTACATTGTCACATTGATACATTGATACATTGATACATTGAAACATCGTACATCGTATATCGTACATCGTAAATCGTATATCGTAAATCGTATATCGTAAATCACTTCATACACCGCTCCAAACTCTCCCGATACCCGGGAACCACCACCCCAAAAGTAGTTGTAATTTTGGATTTGTCCAATAAGGAATAATGCGGACGACGCGCCGGTGTAGGATAATCCGAACTTGGAATACCACTGACCACACAATCAAACCCGCCTATTTCCCGAATCGCCAAAGCAAATTCATACCAACTGATTTCGCCTTCATTCGAAAAATGATAAATACCACCTTGCCAATGCGGATGAGTGATGATTGTCATAATAGCTTGCGCCAAATCAGCAGCATAAGTGGGACTACCTATTTGATCATTCACCACATTGAGACTATCGCGTTCTTGCATCAAACGACTCATGGTTTTAACAAAATTATTGCCAAAACGAGAATACACCCAGGAAGTCCGAATAACAATCACCTCCGGATTTTCATACAGACAAGCCTGTTCTCCGGCAAGTTTGGTTTGACCATACACATTGATCGGACCCGTAGGTGCCTCTTCAGTTAGAGCAACACTCGAATTGCCATCAAAGACATAATCGGTGGAAACATGAACCAATTGACCCCCATTAGACTGAGCCCATTGCGCCAAAACCGCCACCGCTTGATGGTTCAACACATCGGCCAATTCCGTTTCTGTTTCTGCTCTATCCACGGCAGTATATGCAGCACAATTAATAATAATGTGAGGTTGAATCCCATCCAACACCTTGGATATCGATGCCAAATCACTCAAATCCAAAACCGAACGATCCGCAAACACCCATTCAAATTGGGCATACTGAAATGCCAACACCTTCAATTCCGAACCCATTTGTCCGTTAGCTCCTGTAACTAATATTTTTTTATTCATTATTCTGCTTTTGTTGCCACTAAGGCGCCAAGGCGCTAATGTAAGTCATTGCGAACGTAGTGACGCAATCTCTATTTCTCAAATCGTAAATCAAACTACAAAACGTTCCCCTCTTGAGAGGGGCTAGGGGTGTGTTAAATATTTACGACTATTGTTTGTCGAATGACAATTCACGAATCACGCCTTACAAACTACAAAACATTCCCCTCTTCAAATCGAAGATTCAACGATTCCGATAAAACAATAAAAACTAGAATTATAGGGGCTAGGGGTGTGTTAAATATTTACGACTACTGTTTCTCGAATGACAATTCACGTTTCACTAATAACGCTTTACAAACTACAAGACGTTCCCCTCTCGAGAGGGGCTAGGGGTGTGTTAAATAATTACAAACTATTATTTATCGACACATACATTTCAGTTACCGACTCACGAATATTGAATTTTAAAATCTTTATGTTATTTAAGCGTGCTTTTAATAATTTTAATCGGATTTTGACGAGCATCAAAGACGTCCACTATTTCAATTGCCTTGCGATCTAAATTAATCCAATAGATAATTTTGTAGGATTTATACAAAATACAACGAAATTCTCTAGGATCTTTTTCTAACAATGGTTCTAGTGTTCCCATTGTGGGTTGATATTGAAGTTGCCTAGTTTCAGATACAATTCCAACAACTAATTTTCTAGCCAGATTACGACTAACATGTTCAAGGTAATAATCAAAAATAGAACGAACTGCTGATTTAGCAAAATCAGTCCAAAGGACTTTTATTTCCATTCTGCGATTTCTTCCAAAAATTGATCGGATGAAGTCAATTTACCAGCCTTTGAATCAGATACCGATTGATGGATTCTTTTTTTAAAATCATCAACAGACATAGGCTCAAAAGTAACGTTTAAATCAGTCTGTTTTTGCAATAATTTTTCAAATTGAACAATAACTTTTTCACTTTCTAATTTTAGAAAATCTTGAACAAAGGCTATTTTTCGAGTTTGTAAATCCATCGTATTTTTTTATAAAATTACAAATTATCTTAATAGGTCACAATTTTAATTATTTATTTTCCTATAAAAGCAGTTAGTACGAAATTCTTACCAATTGTTACAGGCATTTTCAGTTGACAACAGTTTGAAGTCAACTGGTTCCTTAAAAATTTATTTAAACCTAATTTGCATTTCGTACCTCTAACTTCGTAACTCGTCCCGAAGCGTCGGGATCGTAAATCCATAAATTGTTACCTTCTCGAATTGTTACATTTTCAAATCGTACTTCATATATCGTACCTCGTATATCGTAAATCGTATATTCCTAAACCCTATAAGTCATATAAGAAAATAGAAGAAGTAGCTTCTTCAATTTAAGTTCAGATAATCTCTTGTTAACTAAAGCCATTAGGTGTAATTATTAATACAAAAAGCCAAAAAGCCATAAGGGTATCTTGTTTTGAAATCCATATTCAATATCATCGGCAACAACATAGGCATTTTCAACGCCTGCAATTTGTTGCTGGGATTTATCTTTTCCCCCTATCTCAAAAGAATACAAATTATTAACAAAAAAATCTGTTTTTTCATGATACTCTAATTTGTTTTTATATCCCACTTGATTAGCAAAAAAAGTTTCTCTTGCATTACCCATATTGGTATTGGTAGGCGACAAAACATACATTAAATTAGTATTTTCCAAATATACTTTAGCCGGTTTTTGCAATCTAACACTTCCTTTTGCTTCTTTCTGTAAATTAATTGTCAAACCTACCTCCTCTAAATAATGCAAATAGGTCATCAAAGTGGCTCTGTGCAATCCCATTTTTTGACTTAAATTAGCCACATTAGGCGCAAACGGAACCGATTCTGATATGATGGATAACAATTGTTTTATCTTGGAGACTAACCCAATGGATACACCTCGCAACAAAGGCAGTTCAATTTCAAGCATCATAGTGATTACCTCCTCTAATCGTTGCTCATACAAATCGGACTCTTCCCTATAAAAAGGATAATACCCCTGTTTCAAATATTTAGTAAAATAACGAAATGGAGGTACCTTACTATTAATTGAAGTAGCAATTTTTATATGATTTTCTAAAATAGTCTCTAGGGTAAGTCTGTCCAATTTTTCTCCCGTTTCCATCTCAAGATATTCCCTAAAAGACAATCCTTGCATATGATAAATGATAGCTCTACGGCTCAAATCAGCACGAGAATTTAGTATCTCTAAGAGTGATGAACCCGTAAACACTACTTTCAAATCAGGGTAGTCATCATAGATATTTTTAAGCTCTTGAGCCCAATTAGCATATTTATGTACCTCATCAAGAAATAAATGTTTACCTCCATTTTTAACAAAATCATCAGCCAGACCAACTAATGTTCGGTCTTTAAAACTAATGGAATCTAAACTGACATATAAGGACTCTTCAATATTTTCGCTGAAATTCAGTTTCATATATTGCAACAGCAGAGTAGTTTTACCAACACCCCTAGCTCCTTTTATTCCTATTAGTCTGGTATTCCAATTAATATCATCACTGAGACTTCTGACAAAACTGGTATCAATACGTTCTATTTTTTTTCGGTATTTACTAATTAAATCTTCCATAATGTACATTATATTATACAAATATAAGTAAAAAAAGTACATTGAACTATACAAAAACACATTTAATTAAACCTGCTTCTTATTGTATTACTTAAAGTTTGTGCTTTGGAATTTGACCCAAGGCTAAGAAAAAAAACAAAGCTAAAATCGTACTTCGTAAATCGTAAATTTTTAGTTTCTCTAATTTTACCAATCTGTGTTCTTAAATCCCAACTTGTAAATCTTAAATTGTTACATTGATATATCGTACCTCTAACTTGGTAAATCGACCCGAGGCGAAGCCGAACGGAGCGAAGCTAATATCGTAAATCCATAAATTGGTACATTCTCACATCGCTACATTGACACATCTTACCTCGTATATCTTAAATCGTACCTCGTATATCGTATATCGTAAATTTCTAAACCATATAAGGCATATAAGGGAATATAAGAAGTCGCTTAATTTAAGATCAGATAAGTTTTTGGTTGAACCATTAAGAAATTAAGATTCATTAAGATGATACAAATTTCTCTGATTTTTGTGATCTGTGTTTCTGGAGTATAATCTTAACATCTTCACACTCCTAAATTTCCACATTGCTACATTCTCGAATTGTTACATTTTCAAATTGCTACATTGACACATCCTACCTCGTATATCTTAAATCGTACCTCGTAAATCGTATATCGTAAATCCTAAAACTCACTATTACACCCCTCAATCCCCGGCAACACTAAATCCTTATCCGACACAATAGCAGCCGCTAAGTCCATCCCCCAATCAATATTCAAACTAGGATCATCAAAGCGAATCCCTCCTTCACTGGCTTTGTTGTAAAACTGATCGCATTTGTACAGCACTACTGCCGTTTCACTGATCACCGAAAAACCATGGGCAAAACCATGTGGAATCAACAATTGTTTCTTGTTCTCAGCTGATAACCTAATCGCAAAATGTTGACCATAGGTTGGTGATTGCTTTCTAATATCTACCGCTACATCAATGATTTCACCTTGCAGCACACGCACCAACTTGGTTTGAGCATACGGCGGATTTTGATAATGCAAGCCTCTCAAAGTACCGCGTTTGGAAAACGATTGGTTGTCTTGCACAAAATTAATATGTATTCCTTGCACTGCTAAGGAATTTTGATTGTAGGCCTCAAAAAAATACCCACGAGCATCTTCAAATACGGTGGGATTGATAATTATTAAATCTTGTATGGGTGTTGTTTCTATTTTCATTGTAAATGGTTGTCGGTTATTGGCTGTCTGTCATTACGAACGCAGTGAAGTAATCTCTAATTTGCCACGAACCTGCCTGCCGCAGGCAGGGACGCTAGGGCTCCAAGGTTGGTTATTGCTAACTCAGTGACGCCTGTCTGCGGCAGTCAGGCAATCTCTATTTCTCAAATCGTAAATCAAACTACAAAACGTTCCCCTCTCGAGAGGGGCTAGGGGTGTGTTAGATATATAAATTGTTCCATTTTCAAATTGCTACATTTTTAAATCGTAATTCGTAAATCGTATATCGTAAATCTAACTTCGAATCATTCTATCTTCCAAAATCATCCTGCACCCGTACAATATCCTCTTCATCAGAAGGATGACTAGCATCCGTATGTTGCCAAATCTCAGCAATAACAGCATAATCATCTAAACCTATCAAACGGTGACGTTCTCCTTGTTGCAAGGTAATCGTATCCCCCACATTGAGAACTTCTAACTCTCCTTCATTATCGGTAGAACTTCTCTTAACACCTGCCTGACCTTGAATCACTCTCCATATCTCAACCCTACGATGATGGTACTGCCATGACAACCGCTTCTCAGGTGCCACCACTAATATTTTAGGACTTAATGCCCCACCTCTTTTTAAGGTAGACACATCCAAGCCTTCAAAATACTGATTGGCAAAATCTTGCGCCTGCTCCTCAGCAATAACGAAAAAACCACCCCAAGGGCGGTTGTGATCTTTTGAAACGATGGTAAAGTGATTTGTTTTTAATTGGTTTTGTATGTTTTCAAATATCATAATATTACAATTTATTCCGACCAATTAAGGTCTTTTATTTCTTCATATACTTTTTGAATCCCTTGCTCTAAACTAATAGATGCTTTCCAACCCAAATGAGTCAACTTCGACACATCCATTAATTTACGTGGTGTACCATCTGGCTTGGAAGTATCAGTTAGAATTTCTCCTTCAAAACCAGTTATTTGCTTCACCATTTTAGCTAAATCTAAAATAGAAATATCTTCCCCTACTCCTATATTCACTAATCCTGCCTCATTATGAGTCTCCATTAAGAACAGGCAAGCCGCTGCTAAATCATCCGCATGTAAAAACTCACGCAATGGACTACCGCTTCCCCAAATAGTAACTACTGAATCTCCATTATTTTTTGCTGTAATAAATTTTCGTAAAAGAGCGGGCAATACATGTGAATTATTCAAATCGTAATTATCGTTGGGTCCGTATAAATTGGTTGGCATGACCGAAATAAAATTACATCCGTATTGTTCCCGATAGGCATCACACATTTTAATCCCTGCAATTTTAGCAATAGCATACGGTTCATTGGTAGGTTCTAATAAACCAGTCAATAGATACTCTTCTTTCAAAGGTTGGGGTGCTAATTTGGGATAAATACAGGACGAACCTAAAAACAATAACTTTTTAACTCCATTCAAATAGGATTGATGAATCACATTCGATTGTATCATCATATTTTCATAAATAAAATCGGCTCTATAGGTATTATTAGCTATAATACCTCCAACTTTAGCTGCTGCTAAAAAGACATAATCCGGTTTTTCAAGGGCAAAAAAATCAGCAACCGCTTGTTGATTTCTTAAATCCAACTCTGCAGATGACTTTAGTAAAAAATTACTGTACCCTTTAGCTTTCAATGCTCTTAAAATAGAAGAACCCACCATACCTCGGTGACCTGCAATATATATTTTTGATGATTTTTCCATAGCATTAAATGCTGTTTGAGTTAAGCTCTAAAGCCATTTTGTTGTAACATTATTTCTCTTTTTACTCGTTCAACATCTGAACTTACCATTTCACTAACTAAACCAGCTAAATCGTATTGTGGAGTCCAGCCCAACTGTCTTTTGGATTTGGTTGGATCGCCAATTAACAAATCGACTTCTGTAGGACGGAAATATTGAGGGTCAACAGCAATCACTTGTTTACCAATTTCAATTTGAAATTCAAGATTGTTACATGACTTAACATACCCTTTTTCATCAACTCCTTTACCTCTGAATTCAATTTCAATTCCTAACTCACCAAATGCCATTCTCACAAAATCACGCACATAAGTGGTTTCACCCATAGCAATAACATAATCTTCCGGCTTATCTTGCTGTAAAATACGCCACATGGCTTCTACATAATCTTTAGCATGACCCCAATCACGTTGCGCATCTAAATTTCCTAAATACAAACAGTCTTGTTGCCCTAGAGCAATCGCTGCTGTAGCCATAGTGATTTTTCGTGTCACAAAGGTTTCGCCTCTTCGTGGCGATTCATGATTGAATAAAATCCCATTTGTTGCAAACATTCCATAAGCCTCTCTATAGTTTTTGGTAATCCAAAAACCATAAATTTTAGCTACTCCATAAGGCGAACGAGGATAAAAAGGAGAATGTTCATCATACAAGCCTTTTTCATTTTTATTTTCAGCCAAACCACCGTACAATTCTGAAGTAGAAGCTTGATAAATACGGGTTTTCTTTTCCAAACCTAAAATACGAACCGCCTCTAAAATGCGTAAAGTACCAATCCCATCCACATTAGCCACATATTCTGGTGAATCAAAAGACACTTTTACATGACTCATGGCACCTAAATTATAGATTTCATCGGGTTGAACTTCTTGAATAATGCGAATAATATTAGTAGAATCTGTCAAATCGCCATAATGCAATTTAAAATTAACATGATCTTCATGTAAATCTTGATAAATGTGATCGATGCGTTGTGTATTGAATGAAGAAGCCCTTCTTTTCACCCCATGTACGATATATCCTTTTTCTAATAATAATTCAGCCAAGTACGAACCATCTTGACCTGTAATTCCTGTAATTAGGGCTACTTTCATTCTTTATTTATTTTTATTTGAAACTATTTTATAAAAAGTTAAAAAAATAATTTTAAAATACTCTTTCAAACTTTTATTCTCTATATATTTAATATTAAGCTCTATTTTAGCTGGTATAATTTCTTGAATATACATTTTATCAGGATCTAATGCCTCACCTAAAATTTTATTTTCATCTGCATATTCTATAGAAGCATAATCGGTAACACCTGGTTTAACGTCTAACACTCTTCTTTGCTCTTCTGTATACAAATCAACATATTTACGCACTTCAGGTCTCGGACCAACTAAACTCATGTCTCCAATCAATACATTAAACAATTGCGGCAATTCATCAATTTTAAATTTTCTTATAAAAAGACCTATTTGGGTAATTCTGGCATCATTCCCTCCTACGGTAATTAAACCTTTTTTATCAGAACCTAAGGCCATAGACCTGAATTTATATAATTTAAACTCTATCCCATTTAATCCAACTCTTTGCTGTATATAAAAGCCACTTCCTTTACTTTCAATAATAATAAGTAGATATATAATAATAATAAAAGGAGAAAGTAAAACTATACCTAATAAAGAAAATATAAAATCAAAAAAACGTATCATTTAATTGTAATTACTGTCTGATATGCCGATTTTACCGAGTCGATAACATAACTGACTTGTTCTGAAGTTAATTGTGGATAGATAGGTAAAGAAATTTCACAAGCATAATTGATATAGGCTTGAGGGTAATCTTTAATTTCATAACCTTGTTCTTTAAAATAAGTTAACATAGGCATCGGAATGAAATGGACATTTACAGCAACTCCTTTTCGGGAAATCTCATCTATAATAGCGTCTCTTTGAATCTCCGAAATTTCATTAATTCTTAATGCGTATAAGTGATATGATGTTACTTTTTCATTTAAAATAGAAGGAGGAAGTATTGCCCAAGATAGCTTACTGAAAGCCTCGTTATATTCATTAAATATTCTCTTTCTTTCTGAAAGTAATTCAGGATATTGTCTCATTTGAGCTAAACCAATTGCAGCATTCACATCAGGCATATTAATTTTCATGCCTAACCCCACAATATCATACCGCCAACCACCTGCCTTACTTTTCGAAAAAGCGTCTTTGGTTTGACAATTCAAGCTCATTTGACGTAGAAAGGTATATAATTCCTTATTGTCGAAAGGAGAAGGTAAGTTCAAACAGATAGCACCTCCCTCAGCTGTAGTGACATTTTTCACAGCATGTAATGAAAAGATAGCAACATCCGTTTCACTTCCAGTCCGAACATTTTCTTTATAGAAAGCACCCAACGAATGCGCCGCATCATTGATGACCAAAATTCTACCTAATTTTTCTTGTACACTAGATGTCGGAACAAATTGAGATTGTATCTCATTTGTAGTAACTAATTGCATTATTGCCTCATAATCGCAAGGAAACCCAGCAAAATCAACTGGTAATATCGCTTTTGTTTTGCTCGTAATAGACTCTTTTATAGCATTTACCGAAATATTAAAATCTTCTCCAACATCTACCATTATAGGCTTTGCTCCAGCATGAATGACCGCTAAAGCAGTAGCACTGTAGGTGTAAGCTGGCACGATCACTTCATCGCCTGCTTGAACTCCTAGCCATTTCAACATCATAATGGCACCTGATGTCCAAGAATTAACACATAGTACTTCTTTAGCTTTGGAAAATTGTTTGATTTCTGCCTCTAAAGCTTTTACTTTTGGCCCTGTGGTGATCCAACCTGAACGCAATGAATCAACTACTTCGTCAATTACTGCATTATCAATAAAGGGAGGTGAAAATGGTATCGTTTGAAATTGCATAAATTAATTATTTTTTCTTTCTTTCTTAAATCGATTAGTAAAATTGACAGACTCTATTTCACGAATCCTAACCGGTATTTTAAAGGAATCTAACTTTTGCATACAATGTTTTTTTATTTTTAACTTTTCGTTTTTAAAATCAAACCCTTCTTTTAAAACGACATCTGCACAAACCATCTGACCCGTTATGGAATTTTTTTCAGATTTAACGATACAGTCTTGTATGAAATCTAATTCCATAATAACTGATTCAACTTCAGCAGGTAAAACCTTTTCCCCTCCTACATTTATTAGTTCCTTTGATCTACCAATTATTTTAATAAATCCATCTTTTGTTTGTTCAACTAAATCACCTGTCATGAACCAACCATCTTCGGTAAAACTCTCATTTGAATGATTTATATATCCAAGCACTTGCGTTTTACTTCTCAACCACAATTCACCACTAACTATCTTATATTCTTGATTTGGATCATCAAACTTTAAAAAGGTACTTGACGAAGACATGCTAGACGTCTTCATTATACCTGTTTCACTTGTACCAAAAGTTTGAAGAAATTTAACTCTAGGTAGTTTCTCTTTTAATTTCAACAATAAACTTTCTGGCATTGCCTCAGTTCCATAAGTAATCATTCTAATGCTTGACAAATCAAAAATATCAAAAACATTACTTATACACATCAAATTTAAAAATGTTGGAGAGGAAGGTAAAATATTAATGTTATATTTTTCAATCAATCGAGCAATATCATTAGGGTTTCTGTTTTTAGGTATCGTTATAATTACCCCCATCGATAAACAATTAAAAAGAGTATTTAACCCCCCAATATGATCAAACATAAGAAATACTAAAAAATTCATTTCTTTACCTTTCTTATCGATATAATTTGAAAGTAAATTTTCTAAATTATGAACCATTGCTTTTGGCTTACCCGTACTACCACTACTAAATAATATAAGCCCGGATGATTTAGTTTCGATTAAAGTGTCTAACAAATGATGTCTTTCTAGTTTATTACTATATTCAATTTTTTTTTCTGAATTAGAATTAAGATTAAATATCCAGTCGGGTTGAGCTACATCAATTCTTTCATTAATCTCTTGTTCATTGTCAGATGTGATTGGTACAATAATATTTCCATTAAGGGCTAAGCTAAAAAATAGCGAAATTGAATCAATAGAATAATCTCCAAGCATAAAAACAACTTCTCCACTATTAACATTTAATTTTTCCAATTTTAAATTGAAATTGGAAATATTTTTAACTAAATCAGAGTAGGAATACTCTCTTTCTGAATCAATAATTGCTATCTTTTCTTTGTACAAAGATAACTTCTCTATAAAACTACTAATCATTGTCATTTGAATACTCCTCCTAGATATATGGTTTGTCCCGTAATAAAATTACTTTTAGAATCAATATAAAAATCTATAATATTAATTATATCATCAAAATTTCCTAATCTTTTAATTGCTTGTTGAGAAAGTAATTCCTCTATTTTATTTTTAGGCACAGCTTTTATCAAATCAGTTTCAATTGGTGTGGGACCAATAGTATTGACTGTTATTCCCATAGAAGCTACTTCTTTGGAAAAAACTTTGGTAAATTGTTCAATAGCACTTTTAGAAGCTGCATAAATTGCTTCTCCTTCTAAATTTAGTGGCACCGCAACAGTAGAAAAATTTACAATTCGTCCAAAATTATTTTTTTTCATCAGCTTTACCGCTTGTCTTGAAAATAAAAAAGTACCTGTGAAATTTGTATCAAAAAGTTTATTAACCGTACTTAATGGTGTTAATAACGAATGATTCATTGACGCCATTCCAGCATTATTTATCAATACATCGAGGCGACCATATTGTTTTCTAATATTCATAAACAGATTGTTCACCTGTTTTTCATCAGATACATCTAGAGAAAAATGTTTATAATTTTCATGCTGCAATTCAGATTCTGACCTACTACATCCAATAACAATATGTCCTTTTTCTAGATAATATTTTGTAAGATTATAACCAATTCCTTTTCTGGAACCTGTTATTAATATGATGTTTTGATTTATACTATTCATTAGGATTTTCATTAATCACTTCTAAAATATAATCTGCTAAATATGAAACTCTTGCGAATGGACTTGTTCGCCTTGACATCGCTTTATCATCAGCTAGAAGAATAGAAACATCAAATTTATCTTCTAAAACCTCCTCGACTGAAACAATAAAACTTACTAAACCCAAAGAATCCAATATTCCATCACCTCCGAATAATTTTGTGTTTTCTCCTTCAGAAAAATCAAAGATTAAATCATATTCCTGACAAAATTCTTTTAAAGTACTTTCAAGAATTTTAATTATACTTTCACGTTCAATTTTCATATATTAATTTTTATTTGTTTTAAGTTTAACTATAAATCGTTTTCTACCATCACTAAGATTTAACTCACTAATAAACTCAGCAGACAGAAGTTTATAATAATTTAATACCAGCTTATTATTTGAATCAACTTCTAAGTAATAATAGTCGTATCCCAATACATTTAATATTTGGCTCCATTTTTCCCTTAATTTTAGAGACTCATTCTTTCCATCATAACTTGGGCTCCATGCCCAATATTCAGCTCTTGGACCTTCATTAGAACTAAACTTATATTTATCATTACTTGATGTTAGAGACTTCTGTCTTAATATGACTTGACTTAATAATGTTGGGTTTGTAATTAATTTAATTAAAATAGGGAGTACAAATTTACAAGCTTTTTTTCTTAAAGCTTTTTTATGCTCCATCGGCTCAATTGATCCTGAATGAAAACCAGCAATTACACCGTTATTATCTTCTGCAACTAAGATAAATGATTTTTTTTCATTAATCAATATTGAATAATAAGCTTCTAAAAAATTAACTCCCAATTTATGCATAAAACCATCGACTTGCTTAACAGAACATTCATAATGTATATTTGAAATTCTACTTATATCGCTTTTTTTTGCAATTCTAAAATTCATTTTTAATATTTTTAATAATATTATTAATTTCAATAATCTAAATTAGATAAGTAGTTATTAAAAATGTACACAGAAAAATTTATTCTTTAAGTTCAAAAGATGTTTTTCATCAATAAAGTTATAGAATGAAATTTAAAACTTTATTTTTTTACTTATTCTAAGAATAATGGCTCATATTTTACATTTTAAAATACTAGATAATAGTAATCTATTTTAAAAAAAACTTAACATGTTTTATACTTTATTTGCTTGATACGAATTTAAATTTGTTTATTTAAAATTTGTATTTTTTATTAAAGTATATTCTCATATTAAATGATTAAAATTTTAGATTTATATTAATTAATTTTGTAAACTTTAAAAAATTATCTAATTGTATTTTTTGATCAAAACTACTTCCTAATTGAAATGATTTTTTCTTTATTAAATCAATATTTTCATCATTAAGAATCAATTGTAATTTATTCATAAATGATTGTACATTTGACGCTTGATAATTATATCCAATACCATATGTATCTACATAATCCATTACCTCGCCTTTTAATGAATTTAAAACAACTAATCCCGCAGCTGTATAATCATAAAACTTGTCAGACATTTCCACATTAGAAAATGCACCATATGAATTCAAACCAACATCACATTTACTATATAGATAAGGTAACGAATTCTTCGAAATCTTTCCAATATACTTTACATTATCCAATTTATTATTTTTTATAAATGTTTCAACATAATTTCTCTCACTTCCATCACCTGCAATAATTAACTTACATAGATTATTATTTAAATTTAAAAATCCTTGAAGTATAGTTTTTATATCATATGAAGGCCCTAAGGTACCCGCAAAAATAAACCAAATCTCATTTTCGTTTTTTTTACATAATTTGGTTTCAATATAAGAATCAATAATGTCCATTTGAGCTCTAAATTCACCAACATCAATTCCATTATAAATAACGGCATGTGGCTTTTGTAGAATATTATTGCTTATGCAAATAGGGATGTCTAAATACTTTTTAGCTAATGAAATAAATCCAACGCAATTATCAAAAACCTTTTTCCTTATAACGTATATTGGTGTACAAAATAAATTAACTAGTGGACGATAAATTTTAGAAAACGAATCAACAATTAATTCTGGCCATAAATCCATCTGATCTACTACATATGGAATTTTATTATTTTTACAGTACCAATAACTAGGGTAATAAAATAAAACTGGAGAATCTCCCACAAAAAATAAATCTGGTTTTATATATTCTTTTTTCAATACTTCAATTAAATTTAAACCATAAGTTAAATCTCTAAAAATCCTTCCAAAAGAAAAGTTGTTTTTGTATGGTCTCGATTTAATTAAATGAATTTTAAGATTTTCTGATATAACAATAATTTTAGATTTATTAGACCTCTCTTTCTTAAAATGATGAGAAAATGTAGATGTAAACCATACCACCTCATGTCCATCTGACGCTAAAGATTTAGCCAACAAATAAAATCTATATTCTCTCCAATCCTCTCCAGGGATTGTACCATAAGGGTTTGATAAATATACTTTCACTTTAAATAATTTAATTTTAAAAAATTAGTTGCTTTTTCCAAAGTATTAAAGTTTTTCTCTTGATAAGAGTTTAATTTAATCGATGTATTCTTTTTGATACTAGTATTGCACAAAATAGAAGATATAAAAGCTAAAGAACTTCCATTTGAATATACTTCATTGTAAATACCAAATAATTTAATTAACTCAATACTTGTATAAGAAGAGGTGTTAATGTACTTTATGTTTTTTGAGGTGACTAATAATTTAATTTCATTATTATCATTAAACAACTTGTCGTTATTTGAAATTATTGAAATTTCAGGTTTAGTAGCATTTAAAAAATTAATTACAAATTTGATTTCTTCATCAGTATTTTTAAAAAAATCTCCTAACCTCAAATGATATAGTGATTTCTCTTTTTTACTTTGAAAAATACCTAACTCTATTCTTATTAAATCAATTTGTTGACATAACATTATATTATTGAATATTTTATAATATATATAGTTTTGAAAATAACCATCAACAATAACGGTTCCAAAGAAATTAAAATACTCTTTATTGGAAATCCCTAGTCTATAAAACAATTGAGGAAGTCTAAATTTTAAAATTAGCTTTTCAATATAATTTGGCTTAACAAATATATTATTTGATGGATATTCCCAATTTGCAACTCTTTCATAATTTGATTCATGATAATGTGCAATTTTATTTAAATTGTATTTTTCAGCAAGTAATCTTACGAATAAAATCTGAAAAATTTGATTTCCTAAACCACCGCATGATCTAAACAATATTTTCATATAGATTTTGTTTCAATTTCTCCCAATAATAATATTTTTAATATTTTAATTTTCTTTATTAAAAAAATTAAAAAATAACTTGCAGTTAAAGAAAATATAAGAAAAAGAATTAACTGCAAATTATAACTCAAAGAATAATACTGATTGTCAAATAAATATTCAATAAAAAGAGTATGTGTAGCATATATACCTAAAGTTACACTTCCTAAATTCTTAAAAAAACAAAAAAAAATATGTAGGTATTTGTGTTTTTCAAAAAAAGATTTGAATATATTAAAAAACAAAAAAATCCCACATAAAGCAACTATAAATTTATATATATATGAAAAATATAGTCCCAAATCAATATTTTTATAAAATAATGGCAACCCTTTAATCACAGAAAAGAAAGCTAAAACAGGAAATAAAATAAGAGTTACTAATAAAATCAAATAATTATATTTATTTATGATAAATTCATATTTATGAATAAAAAAACCGATTATGAAGAACATAAAATACCAAGATATAAATTGAAATCCAAACCATCTAAAATTGGACAATAAGAAAATTATATATAAAAACAAAGCTCCGAAAACTAAAATTATTTCAGGTCTTTGACTAAGTTTATTAGCTATGAAATTCAGAAAATAAAATATACAAATACAAAAAAACAGAACCCATAAGAACCAAAGTCCTGTATCAGGGCTCTTCATTAATATAACAAAACTATCAATAAAAGATTCATTTTTAATAACAACAGACTTGATAAACCACCAACTAAAAAAAGGAATAATTAATTGGAATAATCTAAAATATAAGACTTTAAAATGAAATTCTTTTTTAAAATTCACAAATCCACTTAATACAAAGAATAATGGCATATGAAATGAATAAATATATCTAAATATTATATCATTGTCAAAATTCTTGTTTGTAATTTGAATTACATGCCCTAAAACAACTAAGATTATCAAGAACCCCTTTAAACTATCAATATATTGTAATCTCATTTTAAACCTATTTGAATTAGTATATCATTATTCAAAACGTTTTCAATTTTAAAATCCATTGCTCTTTTTTGACAATTTTTAGACATATTGATTATATTAACCTCTTTATTAACAAACAACAGCATTGCATTCATAAGAGCATCTGGATTCTCTGATTCAATTAGTAAGCCTGTATAATTATTTTCAACAATTTCAGGATTAATATTCCAATTCGATGAAATTATAGGTAAGCCAGCAATAAAAGCATCAATTAATATGCCTGGAAAACCCTCTCCTTTAAAATATGTAGGAAAAAGCATAACATCATATTTTGTTAATTCTTTATAATTTTCAAAACAACTTAAATCTAAAAATCCTTTATAATTCACATTGTTTAAATTTTTCAACTTATTAAAAAAAGAGTTTTCATAATTATTATCTATTTGTCCGAAAAAATCAATTGTAAAACTAATACCCATTTGATTTAAACGTTTAGCACATTCTAAAATTAAATCAGCTCCTTTTTCAGGCATTATTCGTGAAATAAAAACAAATTTCAGATAATTTGTATCCGTTTTTTTTGAAGGTAAATCGAATATTTTTTTAAAATTAGGAATAACGAATACATTATTTAAACCACATCTTTCTAAATCAAGTTTAATACTATCTCCTTCAACTATTATAGATTGAAAATAAGTGAAATATTTAGGATCATATACTCTATTTAAAAGATGTTTTCCTAAATCTCCTCCAATAACCCAAAATATTAAATTTCTTTTAATTTTAAATTTAAAAAGAAATTTCACAAAAACATAAGTACTTCCAGCACTTGTAGAAAAAATAATTTTTCTGTTTTGAAAAAAAACAATTTGAAAAAAAATTTTAAATAAAGTAAATGGTTCTTTTCTAAAATTAATTGTATCAATAAATTTTACATCTTCATATTTAGAATTCAAAAAACTTAATAAGTGTTGATTTTTAGCAGGAGCTCCTGAATAGGCTCTTTTACTATAATTAATTGGACCTATAAATAATATTTTAGTCATAATTAAATATCTTTAAGTTGTTTTATTTGTTGATTTAACAAAAACAATACTAGAATTAGAAGACAATAATAAAAGAAACAAAGACGGTAATAAAATCATCCAAAATGACTGAATAAAAGCGCAGGTTTGACTTCTCATTGTATTTACAATCAAGAAAAATAATATGGAAATAATAATTTTGTTATGATAATTATTATTAGATCTTGCCAATAAACACCAAAAGGCCAAACCTAAATTCCAAAATATGCCATTATAAATTATTCCAAGCCAACCAAATGCATTATAGCCCTCAACAAATAAATGGTATGACCACCCTTCAGCCCTTTCGAAATTATAACCAATTTTTGAAACTATTGTATTTGTTAAAAAAGGATACTTAATTAGTATAAATGAATTTGAAATATTAGATAAAAAAGTATCCAAAGGATCAATTACTCCATATTGCATAGATATAAACAATGTATGTGAGGGGGCATAATAATCTTGGAATAATAATTTAGTTGATGCTAATTCTTCACTAGTGGAAACACTCTCCGTTTCTGTATTTAAAAAAGATGAGAATGAAGTAGTTGAAGATTGAGTTCTTAAACTTAATAGAGTCATCAAAAATTGTATCACAAAAAATCCAACAAAAACAATACTTAATATTTTTTTTTTATTATTCCTAATTGTATTAATTACAGGAAAACATTCAAATATAGAAACCGCAATAAAAAAATATAATATATCGCTTCGTGTTCCAGCAGCAATTGCTACACTAAGAAAAAAAACAAAACACATCAAAAATAAAAAAAAAGAAAAAACCCTTAAATTGAAAGTATTAATTGTATTTCTAAATAAAGTATATAATAAGAATGTACAAATTGTAAAAATCCTAAAACCTAGAACAAACCAAACAGTCCCCATTGGCATTCCTCCACCCCATCCAAACATAGATCTATTGTTTATAAAAAATATATTTAAAATTATATATAAAACAATGGTAATTAAGTAAAACAATATTCTTTTATTTCTATTAACAGAAGGCTTTATTTTATATACTATTTTATCGTAATTCAAAGGGTTTGTAAAACAATAAATTATAAAAGTTACAACAAAAGACAAAAAAATAAATAACCAATAATAATAAAACAATTCTTCACCAAAATATGCACCTATCAATTTAGACAAGTCTGGAAAATATGAATACCCTATTTGTGCAAAAATTGTATACACATATAATACAAAAAATGCCATAGCATGTAAATCATGGCCTCTTTTTATCATTTTAATAATACAATAAAAAACAAAAATAGAGAGTATAGATATTAAGACTGCTGGTAATATCATTTCAATAATTAAATATTTTGTTTAATTGAATAATAACAATTTTTTCTAATTTGAGAATTTCAGAAAGTTTAAAAAGATAACGACTTACGATAAAATAAAAAACAGTAAAAATCATTAAACATAGAATAAGACAAGTAAAATCATTCAATTTATTATTAAGAACATCCCCTATTTTATTTGAAAAATAACCTGATATAAAAGCAATTATTGAATTTGTAAAAATAAAAATAAGAATCCTATACCATAAATATTTATCATCTTTAGTTTTTAACAAAAAAATCATGCAAAAAAATAAAATCAATAAAGCTATTAAATTTGCTAAAGCAATACCATAAATAGAAAATTTAAAAATTAAAATATATGTCAATACAATAAAAAATATAGGTATTAATATCCCAAAAACAGCCATTATCTTATATCTGTTTTGCGAAAAAAAGAAAGTTCTAATTAAATTTAAACCTGCAGTAAAAATAGCCGAGATTAAATAAAATGGAATTACTGAAGCAAAGACATCAATTGACTTAGATGGAAAAGAATCACTACCATAAAAAAAATGCAATATCTTATACCTAAATGAAATAAAAGCAGATGCAATTATAATTGAAAACAACAAAACGAATTTTAAAGAAGTTTCAAATTTACTTATTGCTGAACCAAGATTATTAATAGCTAAATCTTTAGCAGAATCTGGAAATGAGACTATAGCTATACCCATTCCGGTAGCAACAGATAAAAATCCCGCAAAACTTTGAGAATAACCTAAAATTGAAATACTCCCTACATTAAGAAAAGAAGCAAAATAATAACTTATTGCAGATATTAATGTGTATGGTAATAAAGAAAAAATTACCAATACTACTTTTGCTAAAACAAAATTATCTTGGCTATTTTTATAAAACTTAAATAATGTTAATGTATATTTTTTATTTATATTCAAATAAATAAAAATAAACTGAATAACATTTGCAATAAATCCACCTAATGCAATACTAATTACACCTAAATAATTGTGAAATAATAAAACACATAAAATTATCACAATAGGAGGCAATATAGCTATCAAAGCAACTTTAAAAAATTGTTTTTCGAAGTTTAACAAAGCTAATAAAAAGTTAGATATCATAAAAAATCCCGCGCCAAACCAAACTAGAAAAGAAATTTCTACAATAAAAATATAATCTAAATATTGAAAATCTCCAAAATATAATATCCTTAATAATACTATTAAAAATCCAATACATGAAAATATCAATGCAGAAAAAAAAACAAAATTATACACATTATTTATAAAACTTTTTAAGTACATAATATCTTTTTCGATTTTAGCAAAAATCGGAAATAAAACAAATGTAAATAAAACCGGTAACATTCCAGATACAATTGATGGAATAGAAAGTATTTTAAAATAAACATCTATTTCTAAACTTGTCCCAAAAAAATTAGCATATAACAACTGTGCAATAAACCCAAAAAAACTACTTAATATTAAAAATAAGGATGTGACAATAGTATTTTTAAACATATTTATAATTTAGATAAAAATTATTTTTTTTTAATTTGAATAAAGTTATATGGTTCATGTAAATCTGAATAGTATTTAACATCTTTCAAATTTGAATAATTTGATTTAAAATATTCATTAAAAATTATCCTAAAAGTATTGACAGAAGAATAATTCCAATTCTCATATATTTTACGTTTAGAATTATCATTTTTTGAAATATAAATAGCATTAAGTATATGAAATTGTTCATTTACCCAATTTTCTTTATTTAAAAATTTTTTATTATTTATTTTACATCTAGAACCGTGATCTCCTTGAATTAATATTATCTTATTCTTCTTATCATTTTTAATAATTTTATTTAACAAAATTATAGTTTTAAAATTGATATATTTTAATTGCTCAATATATAACTTTTCATTCCAGCCTACACCTTCATTTTCATTATCTATTCCATACATCCCTATTTTTCCAGATTTGTTAAAAAGAAATGGTGGGTGAGGTGAGATTACATGTGCAAAAACAAATTTTTTCTTATTGTTTTTAGCAATGGAAGGTAATTTTTTATAAACATTTAATACTTTATAAGCATAATTTGAAATAATAAAATCTGAAAAAAATGGATTTTTAAAAATTTTAAAAGCTGAATTATTTAAAAAGACGTTTAGCAAGTCATTATCTGATGATGAAAAAAATAAATCTGTATAATAATTTTCTTTTGTGTTAATTAAGAATTCATTTTTTTCTGTTTTTTTTAATCCAAAACCTGAATCAAAAAAGTAATATGAATAGCCATAGGACTTCAATATTTTTGCAACTTTATTATGTGAAATGTATCTTTCTAAATCTTTATAATATATATCACTTTTGATTATTCTATTTATATAATTTAAATTGAGCGTACTGGACAATGAAAAAGAAGTTCTATTATAATTTGAAACTGCATTATCTTGGACTCTAAAACCTATTTCTTTTAGTTGATTATAAAATTGAGAATTATCGTATTTTAAAAATGATTTAATTGAGTTTTCTGAACCATACCCATCTAAGATTATGAAGTAAATATTTGGCGCATCTTTAAAAGAATAATTATTTACTGCAGTTACATTATTATGTAGGTTTTTATAATCTATAAATATTTTATCAACTAGATTAATAAATGGGGTCAAATTTAGTGTTATAAGAAAAATCAATAAAAAATTATATTTAACAGATGTTTTATTAATTTTATTTAACAGATACGTTAATCCAATAATTATAATTACTATTATTGGCAGGAGAAATCTGTGACTACTTAAAAGACCTAAAAAATTAGTCTGACTTGATAAAAATGAATAATAAATGCCATAAGTGAAAAAGAAAATTGATACAATAATCGAAGCAAAAGGATAATTTATTAAACCTAATTTATTTCTTAACAAATAAAATATAGAGTAAACAATTGTAGTGAATAAATATACTATACCTAGAGGTATTATATACATAAACAAATTTGTATTCTGAAAATTTGATGTATATAGAATAGTAACTGGATAAGTACTTAAAGCAAGCGCTATGAATAAATACTTACTAAAAAAATTATTTTCTTTCATAACAAAACAATTCTCTTTTCGTACCAAAAATATTTTTTTTGTCTATCAGAGTAAAATAATTATTAAAACCAATTTCAAAATTAATTTGATTATAAATTAATTTATGATGTGGTCTATTTTGCAATAAAATTTGTGATTGAGAATCTTTCGGATCAACGAATTCAATAATCAAATATTGGGTGTGTTGTGCTAACTTTTTAGCAATTTCTTCAAAACTGATATCGTGAGTAATGACTAAATGATGAACAATAGCTAAAGCTTGTATCACATCTACCTGACAACGCTCCCAAAATGATTTGCGTTCAATATTATTCCAACCAATAGCTGGTGTAGGATTAACTAAATTCATTTGTAAGGGATGAATTAAATTATGTTTGCTTTTAAATGCCCTATCAACAGCTAATTCATCAATATCTACTACCAAAGTGTACATACCTTTATCAGCTAATAATTGAGAGTACAATCCGTCATTAGCACCAATATCCAATGCTTTGTTTCCATCAATTTGATCTAAAAACCCTTTAATAATTTTAACTTTATGTTGCTGACTTTCAATATTATAATTATTATTTTGATTATAATCGTCCCAAACTGTTTGTTTTTGTTTCAGAACTAGATTTTCGATAGAAGAGGCTAGATGAGTAATAATATTGCTTAATTGTTTTTGAGCTACTTTCTTTTCTTTAGAATGATTCGTTATTTTTCCTTCTCTTTTAGCGTGTAAGTATAAATGTAAAAAAGCACCTGAATCTAAAAAATCGTTCCAATTACACAATGAAACTACTTCTTTTAAAGGAATTCCATCAATAAAATACTGTAATAGTTTAGGTAATATACAATTCTTTTTAGCCGCTAGGAACAAAGGCCCATAAAAATGTTTACAAAATTGGTAATAGGCTTTCCAAGGCGTATCCTGC
Organism: Flavobacterium sp.; assembly: GCF_024642105.1. Lineage (GTDB taxonomy): Bacteria > Bacteroidota > Bacteroidia > Flavobacteriales > Flavobacteriaceae > Flavobacterium. The sequence goes on along the minus strand of NZ_JAHEBT010000055.1, from coordinate 49,492 downwards.
TCATAAATTTCAAAAGAAGCCAAATCAATAAAAATAGGTTTACAACCTATAAATTGCACATTAAACATGGAAGCATCTTTCAAAATCATGCCATATTCTAAAGCGAGTTGATTGATTTTTAAGGTCAATATAGCAGCCTCTTTGAATTGGCTAAAAGACCATTCATAGGGATAGGAAACAAAAGGAAGAATATCGGTTCGTAAAACTCGAGAAGAAATACCTCCTTCAGGAGAGTCATCAATTATCTCAACAAAAGGCAAAATAAACCCTTCCTGAAGTAATCTGTCTTTTAATCCTGACTCAATAAAATGAATGTAATGTTTCTCATAATTAAGACTAATGTGTCTGTAATAGTAAGAACTATCAAATGATAAACTAGAATCAGGATCTCTAAAAGAACTTCCTTCTTTAATCATTTTTCTTTTTAAATTTTGCAAATACTGTAGCAAAAAAATTCATTACCACCATTTTAATATTTTTAAAAAATAACAATGTTGAAATAGCACCTGCTATTAAAGCTTGTAATAATAAACTTCCACTACCGGGATCAATATACAATTGTGGTAACATATAATTAATTGTTAATCTGTTGAAAAATCTTTTTGAATACTAAACCTAAAACCGCTAAAAATCCTGCAAGTATTCCACCAAACACAATTCCTTTCGCTTTCCCAAAACGTTCTTTAGGCAACGGCAAAATGGGTTGGTCAATTACCTGAATTAAAGGGGTTTCCTTGCGTAGTGTTACTTTAGCCAGTTCCGTTTGTTTCACTAATTCCGTTAAAATCGCAGTATTGGCTTGCACATCCACCTGTCTTCGAGCGGATGGCACTCGTTTTACATTTAAAGCAGGATTTAAACCAAACGTATTGTCATTCGCAACAGCTACTCCGGTAATCGCACCATTCAATTCAGCACGCACAGAGTCAGTTTGTCTAACTAGGATATCCATATTTTCTTTGGCGCGTTTACTTTTGGTTTCGATGTAAAAATCAATTACTGTTTTGGTCAATGCCAAAGTAAATTGTTGGGCAAAGTATTCATCAGTTCCTGTCATTGTGATGGTTCCAATAGCCACTTTTTTGTCTTTTTGCTCTACAGTTAAATTATTTTTAGACAAATCATTGTAGATGATGCCAAAGATACTATCCTGCACACGGTTAAATTGACTTCGATTGGCATTGGGAGCAAATTGCAATGACTTCAATTGGGATTTTTCTTGCCATTTCTCGCGCCATTTTTTATTTTGGATGTAGAGTTCAGCTAATGAAATCGTAGCCTTCCCTTTCATCACTGGAGCTAACAGCGTTTGTTCTACCATTACTCTAGACTTAAACAACTCCATTAAATTAGCTCCTGAAAAGGCACCACCTGTAGTTCCTCCAAGATCAAATCCTAAAGAACTAGCCAAACCTAAAGCACTACCCAAGCCGCCACTAGATTTACCATCTTCCAAAGCATAGGTCAATGATGCGGTATAAATAGGTTTTTTAATAAATGAATAGGTCAAGCCTAAAGCCGCTCCTACTACTCCTGCTAGCACAATGATCTTCCATTGTGACAAAAGGTAAGAATACCATTCTTTGGCTTTTTCGATAAGTTCTTTAAGGGTGATTTCGTCGTTTTGTGTTTCCATGTTATTTTTTTTTGCCACGAACCTGCTTGCCGCAGGCAGGGACGCTAAGGCACTAAGGCTAGTTATTGCGAACGCAGTGAGGCAATCTATAACTCACTAATGATTCGCAGATTTATTATTTTATTGTTGTTGGTCGTCTGTCATTGCGAACGCAGTGAAGCAATATCTATTGTTTTTTTGTTTAAAATTCGTTGTTAATGGTCTGCCATTGCGAACGCAGTGAAGCAATCTTTAGTTGTATTGGTTTAAACTTTTTGTAAATCGTAAATCGACCCGAGGCGAAGCCGAACGGAGCGAAGCTAATATCTTAAATCGTAAATTGTTAACACACCCCTAACCCCTCTCAAGAGGGGAACGTATAGTACTACTTACAAGAATTGCTAAATTTTCAAATTGGTACATTCCCATATCGTAAATTATTTCTTTAATTTCTTCAATCTGTGTTCTTATAATTATAATGCTATTTACATGAATTGCTACATTTTCAAATTGGTACATTTATGAAATTCGTATATCCTAAATCGTACCTCGTAATTTTTCACACACCCCTAACCCCTATAAATCTGGTTTTTATTGTGTTTTTGGAATCGTTGAATCTTCGATTTCAAGAGGGAGAACGTGTAGTGTAAGGTACACGAATTGTTATATTATTAAATTACTAATGATCAAATAAGTCGTGTAATTTTTTCTGTAAAAGTTGTTTATCTGGCAATTGCGTAGTATATTCAGCTATCATAGTTGGAGAAAGGCTTCTACTTAATGCGTATTCTACTACTTCATTGTCTTTGTCTTTACATAACAAAACACCGATACTCGGATTTTCATTATCTTTTTTTACATCACGATCTAAAGCTTCTAAATAAAAATTGAGTTGTCCCAAGTGCTCTGGTTTAAATTTATCGGTCTTTAATTCAAAGGCAACCAAGCATTGTAATCCACGATGATAAAAAAGTAGATCGAGAAAAAAATCACTGTTCCCAACAAGTAATTTGTATTCCTCTCCAATAAATACAAAATCTTTTCCTAGTTCTAGTATAAAATTTTTCATTTGTCTTACTAGTCCATGTTGTAACTCCCTTTCGGTGTAAGGTTCAGATAAATTTAAAAATTCAAAAACATAACTATCTTTGAATAGTGCTTCTGTGTCTTTTTTACTTTCTCTCAACATTGTCGATAATTTTGAGTTTTCGAGCATGTTTCGCTCGAAATAACTTGCCGAAATCTGTCGATCTAATTCTCTTTTGCTATAATTCTCTTCTTGAACGAGTTTTAAATAGAACTCTTTTTCTTCTATCGTTTTGCACCTTGAAAATATAAGCATATTGTGAGTCCAACTAATTTCTCTCACCACTGGTACGAGTTTTGGAAAATCTTTATAAGTTTCATAAAACTGTTTCATTCTCCAAATATTTTTATCAGAGAATCCTTTTATTTCAGGTTCTGATTGTTGAATATATTTAGCTAATTCGGTTACTACACCATCTCCCCATTCGGACTGTATTAATTTATTGCTAATGTATTTTCCTATATTCCAATAGAGATTGATAAGTTCTGCATTTACAGCTCTTATTGCATTCGATCTAGAATGCTTAATCAATTGAATAATATCTGTAAATCGTTTATCCATTTTTAATTTACTTGGGAATAGTCTTTTAAGATTTTGTTTGCCCAAATTCTGAATTGTGTCCCTGTTTTAGACTTAACTCGATACCCTACTGAAATGATTACATCTAAATTGTATATTTTAATTTTTCGACTAACTTTTCGTTCTCCTTCATTTTGAACTGTCAAGTATTCCTTGACAGTTGAATTTTCTTCTAATTCTCCCTCTTTAAAAATAGTAGCAATATGCAAACTAATATTTTGTTTGGTGGATTGAAACAATTGTACCATTTGCAATTGAGTAAGCCAAACAGTGTCGTTTTCAATTAATACATCAATAGGTTGCGATTCAATTCCTGATGTATAAGGAATTAGTATATTATTTTCCATAGGGGGCATTTTATGGTAATAGTATTTTATATGTTTATTAATAAAAAACTAGCTTTTCAAATAACTAAATTGATACATTTCAAATTGGCACATTTTTTTTGAACTTCGTATATCGTATATTTTTAACACACCCCTAACCCCTCTCAAGAGGGGAACGTGTAGTGCTCCTTACAAGAATTGCTACATTTTCAAATTGATACATTCCCATATCGACCCGAGGCGAAGCCGAACGGAGCGAAGCTAAAATCGTATATCTAATATCGTACTTCGTAAATCCAAATCCTAGCCCACGCTAATATTCAAATTAGGCAATTCAATCTGTAATTTAACCGTTGCTTTTAATGCAGTAAAAACGCGCAATAAGGTATCCATGGTAACATTACTAGCATTATTTTCAATTCTAGATATCTGAGCTTTCTGAACTCCAATTAATTTTCCAAGTTCTTCTTGGGTTAAATTTCTTTCTTTTCGAGTCTGCTTGATTGCCTTGCCAATTAAGTCCATCTGAAGTTCATACTCAAAAATATCACGCGATACAGTACCTATCTTACCGATAAGTTCATCTTGTACTTGATCTAAGGTATATGTTTTCATTTTTTCTTGTTTGCTACTTGTTGTTCTTCAAAATAATGAATCTTCAATCGAATGGCTTTCTGAATTTCTTTGTCAGGGACTTTACTTTGTTTTTTTATGAACCCATGTGTAGCAATAACTACGGTTTCTGTTGCTGCTGTTTTGTCCCAAAAAGCAAGAAGTCTGTATTGCAATCCATGATACAAAGTTCGAAACTCCCAAATATCATTAGTTAATTTCTTAAATAAATCAGAATTGGTTTCATTTTGTGCACGACGGATATTGTACAGCACTTTCTCGTAATGCTTTCGATCTAATTGTTTCAAAAACTCAAATGCGTCTTCTAAAAAAAGAATTTCAAAAAGGGGCTTCATCTTTTTTTATTATTGAGAACAAATATAATTTAAGTTTCATTAAATAGAAACTTTTGATTGTAAAAGTTATCACAAATTGTGATAAGCTCTTATCGTATTCAATTGTTGGTCGTCTATCATTGCAAACGCAGTGAAGCAATCTTTAGTTGTATTGGTTAAACTTCGTAAATCGTACTTCGTACTTCGTAAATTGTAACACACCCCTAACCCCTATAACTCTAGTTTTTATTGTTGTATTGGAATCGTTGAATCTTCGATTTTAAGAGGGGAACGTGTAGTGCTACTTACACGAATTGGTACATTTTCAAATTAATACATTTCTAAATCATACTTTGTAAATTTAAAAACTACATATTTTAGTTTATGCTGAGCACTAATAACTGAATACTGATCACTTTTCTATTGCCTTTTGCCTAATGGCTATTGCCTCTTATTTTGTATACACGAATTGCTATATTTTCAAATTAGTACATTTCAAACATCGTACCTCGTATATCGTACTTAATATATCGTATATCGTACTTCGTACCTCGTATATCTTACAATCTCCAATAATTCACATACTCTTCCTGCTTCAATACTCCTTTAATATCAAAAAGATAAACAGGTCCGTTAGACAAGACTTCAAAGTCAGATGGTTGCATACTACGATACACTTGGTGCCCTACAGCCAAAACAATACTATCGTATTGTCCTTCGGGTGCCGCTTTCAAATGAATATTGTATTCGTGTGCTAATTCTACTGGACTTCCAAAAGGGTCAATCACATCAACGGCAATCGAATAATCTTCTAGCTCTTTGATTAAATCAACTACTTTCGAATTGCGAATGTCAGACACTTCTTCTTTGAAGGTAATGCCCATCACCAAAACTCTCGATTTCCCAGGATTTTTATCTTGTTCAATCAACGATTGTACAATGCGTTTGGCAATAAACGACGGAATAAAATCATTCACCCTACGACCTGCTGCAATCACCTGAGGTTCAATGCCAATCATTTTGGCTTTGTGCATCAAATAAAAGGGATCCACACTAATGCAATGTCCTCCTACCAAACCAGGTTGGTACGGATGAAAATTCCATTTAGTCCCTGCAGCAGCAATCACGGCTTGAGTATCAATGCCCATTTTATCAAAAATAATAGCCAATTCGTTCATTAACGAAATATTAATATCGCGTTGGGTATTTTCAATCACCTTAGCAGCTTCAGCTACTTTGATGGATTCCGCACGATGCAATCCCGCTTTAATAATGCTACCATAAACCGCCGCAATCAATTCCAAGGCTTCGACATCATTACCCGAAACTATTTTTAAAATAGTAGTCAAAGTACGAACCTTATCCCCCGGAACAATACGTTCTGGACTATACCCGTATTTAAAATCAACACCCCCTTGCAATCCCGAAACGGATTCCAAGATAGGCAAGCAATCGTCTTCGGTACAACCGGGATATACGGTGGATTCATACACCACCACATCCCCTTTTTTCAAGGCCGAAGCCACACTTTTAGTAGCACCTAATAGCGGATTTAAATTCGGTACCTTATTGGAATCAATATCCGTAGGCACCCCTATAATATGGAAATGGGCCTGTTGTAAATCTACAACATCAGCCGTAAAAGTAATATCACAACCCTCAAAAGCAGTAGCATCTAATTCTTTAGACGGATCAATCCCTTCTTGCATCAACGCAATACGCTCCTGATTAATATCAAATCCAATAACCTTAAAATGCTTCGCTAACTCCAATGCCAAAGGCAATCCAACGTAACCTAATCCAGTTACGGAAATACATTTTTCTTTATTGATAAAAGCTTGAAGTTTGTAAGACATTATTGTTTAGTGGTTGTCGGTTATCGGTTGTCTGTCATTGCGAACGCAGTGACGCAATCTTTAATTAGAAGATTTTTTATTAATTCTTATCTAATAGCGTTTATCGGTCGTCTATCATTGCAAACGCAGTGACGCAATCACTAATTCGCAGATTTTATATTAATTCTTATCTGATAGCGTCTATAGGTCGCCTGTCATTGCGAACGCAGTGAGGCAATCTCAAGTAAGCATTCGTTGTTCTAATGTTGTCCCGAAGCGTCGGGATTAAATTTTCTACTTCGTAAATCGTACTTCATATCTCGTACATCTTTAACACACCCCTAACCCCTCTCAAGAGGGGAACGTGTAGTGCTACTTACACGAATTGATACATTTTCAAATTTTCAAATTAGTACATTTCTAAATCATACTTTGTAAATTTAAAAACTACATATTTTAGTTTATGCTGAGCACTAATAACTGAATACTAAGTACTTTTCTATTGCCTATTGCCTAATGGCTATTGCCTCTTATTTCGTATTCACGAATTGATACATTTTCAAATTTTCAAATTAGTACATTTCTAAATCATACTTTGTAAATTTAAAAACTACATATTTTAGTTTATGCTGAGCACTAATAACTGAATACTAAGTACTTTTCTATTGCCTATTGCCTAATGGCTATTGCCTCTTATTTCGTACACACGAATTGATACATTTTCAAATGGGTACATTATTAAATCGTATATCGTACTTCGTAAATCGTACCTCATATATCGTAAATTATTTAAACGCCGTTACAATCAACAACGCCAAACTCGTCATCACACTACCAATACTCACCCATTCTCCCGTACTCATCTTCTTGGTTTCTGGCTTTTCAGGAATAATAATCTGAGATCCAGGTGTCACTTTAGGATACGATTTGAAAAATAAGAAGGATCCGGTTACCGCTGCTTTTCCATTAGGGTAAATCACATAGGCTTTTTTCTTCCAAGCTTTAGCATCGGTTCCTCCCACAGCATTCAAATAATAATTGATTCCTCTGCCGCTATTATACGGTATTTCCGAAGTCAACAACACATTACCCGTTACTTTCACACTCTCACTAAACGCGGCTACCTCAATTTCATCTCCAGGAAGCAAAGTAATATTAGTACGACTATTCGGATTACGTACAACACGATCCCAATCCACAGGAATGGTAGCATATTTCAGTTCTTCTTTTAATTTCTTAACCGCCTTATTCTTAACAGTATCTTTTTTAGTAATTGTAGCATCGATTACATTTTTAGATAAGTCAATATTGACATTTTCTAAATCTTCAATTTGTTTGGCCGAAATCGGGCGTTTGATTTTTACTCCTTTTGCATTGGCCAAAGGCGTTAAGCCACCAGCGCGTTGAATCAGACTGTATACTTTTTCTTTTTTATCTGCCAATACGTATTTCCCTCCATAGGTAACAGCTCCAGATACGGTTACCATCTCTGGTTTTTCATAGACCGCCATCTTGCGAATGTTCACTACATCAAAAGGGGCTAGCACAAAGTTTTGAGCTTGTTCGTTGTTTGTTGGAGTAATTTCGATATTGAACAATTCCGCACGAGCGGTATTGGTATTATCAATGTCTTCTGATTGAATCATACGTGCAACTTCTACTCTTTTAGAGGCCGATCCAATTAATCCGCCAGCTTGCACTAATAAATCATTCAAGGTCAAAGCGGGATGAAAATCGTATTCTCCTGGTTGTTTGATTTCGCCATCAATGGTTACTTTGTATTCTTCTTTGAAATCCAAAATAGAATAGACAGTCACTACATCTTCTTTGTCTAAGACAATATTCGCTTGAGAATCACCCGATAAGGCTTTCGCTAAATTTACTGAAACAGTTTCTTTGGTTAAATCGTCTTTCACTCTTACAATTGTGGCACGAGTCATATAAGCATCTTCTTTCAAACCATCGGCTTTGGCTACCAAATCAGCAATGCGCATACCTTCGTAAAACGAATAGGTATTAGGGCGAAAAACTGCTCCTTGAATACTGATACGATTTTGAAAACGATTCAAAATTCGATTGACCGTGATCACATCACCCGCTTGTGGGGTATAACTAGCAAATTCAGCGGCTTTGACATCACGTACTTTGAATTCTTTGCTTGTTTTTTGTAAAACCGATACCGAAGCCGTAAAAGCCACATCCGTAAATCCGGAAGCAAAACGAACCAAATCGCTAAAGCTTTCGCCTTTTTTCATTTCGAAAATACCAGGACGTTGCAATTGACCTTCTAAAGTCACGCGTTGGGTATAGGCTGGAATGCGAATCACATCATTGTCTTTCAATCCTATATTATCCGACTGATTACCATTCACCAAAAAACGGTACAAATCAATGGTACGGTATACTTTGTTGTTGCGAATCAATTCAATATTACGGTAACTGCCATTTTGAGCTGGACCACCACCCAAGAATAAAGCATTATACACCGTTGCTAAAGAGGAAACCGAATAATTACCCGGTTGTTTACTCCCAATCAAAGTAACCTTGATAGTGCGAATACGACTTAAACTCACTCCAACCTGTGATTGTCCCGAACGAACTGTGCTGTATACTTTTGCAATGGCATTTTTAATTTTTACGGTAGCCGCTTCAATGGTCATTCCAGAAACAGCAATTTGCCCTACGTACTGAATGTTCACTTTTCCTTCTACGGTTACTGGAACCGCATCGCTAAACTCTTGGATACCATAGACACTAATTTGCAATTCGTCACCTGGTCCTAAAACGTAATTCACTGGAGTAGCCAATTTCAAATTGGGCTCAAAATTCAAGGTAGGTGTATCAAACAATTCTGATCCAAACACCAAAGCGTTGGCTTCGTCTTTGACCTTGGTATTGACAATAGGATCTTGCACTCTTCCTAAAATTTCTGTACTTTCAGTAGCATTCCCTTTTTTGGTATTGGCTGCCATAGGAGTTCCCAAACGCGCCTTTAATTTAGCAAATTCAGCTGCCGGCATCCCTTTAGCCAAAGCCATTGGTTCCGCCTGGTCAATCGTCATATTATTATTTTGTAATTGTATACGCAATTTAGCCAAATCAGCATCGGACAAATAATCCACTTTAAGTGTACTTAAATTTTGCCCTTTTAATAAGTCTTGAGCAACGACTGAATGGGTTGGCGTCAACGCAAAAAACAAAAAGGCGATAAAGAGTAATTTTTTCATATTTTATATTAGTATTTCGTAAATCGTATATCGTAAATTAATTTAATTTCTTCAATCTATGTTCCTCTTATTAATCTTTAACTTCGTAAATCGTACATCGTACATCGTACATCGTATATCGTATATCGTAAATTATTTTTTTAATTCAACAAATCAGAGCCTTGTCGTTCCAGCTCATTGTAGATGTATTTTACATCTTGTGATTGTTCTTTTTGCAAAATCAAATTAGCATCAGGCGTACTGACAAAAATGGTATTCTTTAATCCAATAAAAGTCGAAAAAACATCCGTACCAATCACCATATTCCCTTGGGCATCCACGGGATGACCTTGAGCGACTAAATAATCATACACCGACTCAAACGAGCCCAAATCAGACCAAGCAAATTGCGAAGCCACAACTTTTATTTTTTTAGAACGTTCCATCACGGCATAGTCAATACTAATAGACGGAATAGCCATGGATAAATCGTAATCCAATTGCCCTGCTTGATTGGCTTCCCAAGCTTGTTGGGCTTTAGCATACACCTCAGGCTCAAAAGCTTTTAATTCATCTAACAGAACGCTGGCTTTGAAACAAAACATACCGCTATTCCACAAAAAATTACCTCTAGAAATAAAATCAATAGCCGTAGCTTTATTCGGTTTTTCACGAAAGGCAAGTACGGTGTCGCCACGGTACTCAATATAACCAAAACCCGTTTCAGGTTTAGTGGGAACAATCCCAAAAGTAACGATATAATTGTTCTGAGCCTTGGCAATAGCTTCCGTGATTGCACTAGTGTAGGCTTCCATTTCATCAATGATATGATCCGAAGGAGTAACAATCAAAATCGCATCAGGGGCAGCGGCAAAAGCAGCAAAAGCTATGGCTGCTGCGGTATTTCTTGGTGTCGCTTCTACAATGTCAATATATGAGGTTTGTGTTTTTTCCAACACCTTGCGACTCAAATGACAATTATCCACATTACCCACCACCACAACCTGATCAACCAAATGACTATTGCGAGCCACAGTCATTTCAAACAACGATTTCCCCTCAAACAATTCTAAATACTGTTTGGGTTGACTTTTACGAGAGAGAGGCCACAAACGACTTCCCACTCCTCCAGTAAGTACAACATGTATAATAGATGAACTCATACTATATATTTTTTCAACAACCGTATCATTTCAACTGACAACCGACAACCAACAACCGACAACCTATTTTCTCGCTTGTTTTTCAGCTACTTCCTGACGCAAGCTGCTACTAGAAAAGCGATGTTCTCGTACATTAAAATACAGTTCAATTCCTTTTTCTTCACAATAGGTTCTGCCCGTAAAATTTTTATCTTGGTATTCGTCCCCAATAATACGCACATCAATCTTGAACGAACGTAAAATATCTTCTAAATCTTGTTCCGTAGCATAAGGTACTATTTCATCCACAAACTTACAGCCCTTCAATTGGATATAACGCTCTACCACAGACTGTACCGGACGATTTTTTTCAGGACGATCCAAAGTAGGATCTGTTTGCAATCCACAAATCAAATAATCACACTGTCTTTTAGCCTCTTCTAACATAGTGATATGACCCGCATGAAGCAAATCAAAAGCACTAAAAGTGATTCCTACTTTTTGTTTAGCACTCATAATTTCTATATAATTTTGAATTAAAACGTCTTGATTTTATTCCACGGCTTCGCCTCTCCCAGTCCCATAATGAGTACTGAAAAAGACAAATTTTTAAGCAAAGCAAAAGTAATAAAAATAAGCTGATTTCGGATTGATTTTTGAAACTATCCAGAGATTATAAATTACCCGCATTTAAAATAAATCCCTAAAATACTAATAATCAATTAAAAATTAAGAATTCAACCCTAAAATTAAATTCAAATATCACTAAATGTAGTGACACCAATTTACAAGGCACAATCCCGAAACACCAGACCGATTTACGATTCACTAACTACAAGACGTTCCCCTCTTGAAATCGAAGATTCAACGATTCCAAAAAAACAATAAAAACGAGAGTTATAGGGGCTAGGGGTGTGTTTCGATCTACGATTCACTAACTACAAGACGTTCCCCTCTTGAAATCGAAGATTCAACGATTCCAAAAATAAAATAAAAACGAGAGTTATAGGGGCTAGGGGTGTGTCCCAATTTACAATAATAAATAAACAGCATACGATAATAAAACAATTCAGGCATTTGAAACACTGAACGTTCCCCTCTTGAAATCGAAGATTCAACGATTCCAAAAATAAAATAAAAACGAGAGTTATAGGGGCTAGGGGTGTGTTATATTCTCTTACAATTACTCCCAACATCCAAACTACTAAACGCACTATTCACCCTACACAATTCCCCTCTCGAGAGGGGCTAGGGGTGTGTTTTTGAGTTACAATAGTAAACAAACAATACACAATAATAAAACAATTCAAGTACATGAAACACTGTACATTCACCTCTTCAGAGGAGCCAGGGATGCGTATTTTTAAAATAAATAATTACCTTTAACATCCCAAATCAAACCCAAATGTCAAAACGAAAAATCATCCCCTACAACCCAAAACTAACTGTATTAGCAAGAAAACTCCGAAACGAATCTACCGAAACAGAAATCTTCCTTTGGCTAAAACTAAAAGGAAAACAAATGTACGGTTACGATTTCCATAGACAAAAACCAATAGACAATTACATTTTAGATTTTTTCTGCTATGAGCTCTTATTAGGAATTGAAGTAGATGGTTACTCCCATGAAATTCTAGAAGTTCATAACAAAGACATCATAAAAGAAAAACGAATGAATGAATTAGGAATAAACATTCTCCGTTTCAGTGATTTTGAAGTTTTGAGGGATATGGAAAATGTAATTCGAGCTATTGAATTTTACATTTTAGAATTTGAGAAAACTCACAAAAGCAATTAATTAGCACGATAAAACAAACCCCTAACCCCTCTCAAGAGGGGAACCGTCTTGAATAAACAAACACTATTAAAATAAAAAGAAAAATTATTTTAAATTAAATGGTCACTTTTTGTGACTAGTTCAACTAGTTAGTTTATCTCTTGCCGAGTTGTCGCAAAATTTGAGTTAACTGTTTATTCCCAATATTCAATAAAGCCAAGCGACTTTGTTACATTCCCTTATATGACTTATATGGTTTTAAAATTTACAATCCCGAAACACCAGACAGATTTACGCTTGAAAAAAACACAACTTAAATAGCACCCCACTAAACGGCTGTCTTGCTGAACTTGTTTCAGCATCGCAACACCTACCATGAAATACGCCATACAATTTTAAGACATAAAACTAAGAAAAACACAAAGTACTTCCACTTATATTCCCTTATTATGACTTATAAATTAATAAAGTACATAACTCCGCCACGAAAAAAATAGAACAACTTGAGAATAGTTACAACTTAATAGTTCTTAATCTCTTAATGAAAAAAACTTTAGTGACTTTCTTACATTCCCTTATATGACTTATACGGTTTTTAAATTTACAATCCCGAAGACTCGGAACGATTTACGATTGAAAAAACACAACTTAAATAGCACCCCACTAAACGGCTGTCATGCTGAACTTGTTTCAGCATCGCAACACCTACCATAAAATACACTATCCAATTTAAAACATGAAACTAAGAAAAACACAAAGTACTTCCACTTATGTTCCCCTTATATGATATATGAATTGATGAAGCTTGGGGAGAAATACAACAATTTGAGAATAGTTACAACTTAATAGTTCTTAATCTCTTAATGGTAAAAAAACTTTAGTGACTTTCTTACATTCCCTTATATGACTTATATGGTTTAAAAAAAGTGAAAAGTAATTAGTAAATAGTGATTAGTTTTAAACTTGAAACAACGAATATTAAACAATGAACTAACAACAGACAACCATCAACTGACAACCGATAACAGATAACAGATAACGGACAACCGACAACACCTACTTATGCTTCATCTTCAAAACACAACCCATCGATTCCAAAACCAAAATATAGTGAGAAGCAGTTACTTCTTGCACTACAGCTTGTTGGTTCACAAAAGGACCTGAATCCACTTGAATGGTATCACCAACTTGATAGGTACTGACTTCAATTTCAGCAATACCAGGTGAACTCAACCATTTTTTAATAGTAGCGATTTCCTCATCGCGAACAATAGCGGGTTGTTGCAACCAAAACAAATACCGCACAGCTCCCGGAGATTGAAAAACCAAGGAACGATCTTTCTCTTCCAAATGCACAAAAACATAGGAATTAAACAACGGTACTTCTACCTTCTTTTTTCGATCCGACCATTGGCGCTCTTTGGTCACCAAAGGACAATAGCAATCGATTCCGATAGCTTGCAATTGCTCGGCAACTTTTTTCTCCCATTTGGGTTTTGTATAAAGTACGTACCAGTTCATATTGTTATTATCTGTCATTGCGAACGCAGTGAGGCAATCTTTAATTTGCTTCAAAGGCACTAAGGCGCAATTAATAGTAATTATTAAAAGTCAATTTAAAAAAGCAACTAAGCCCCAATACCTTGATAAACAAACCCAATTGCTTCCAATTCAGAACGATTCAATAAATTACGTCCGTCAAAAAGGAAGGCTGGTTTTTGCATTCCATCATAAATTTGTTGCCAATCATAAGTCGTGAATTCATCCCATTCGGTCAGTACTGCAATAGCATGCGCTCCTTGACAAGCTTCATAGGGATTAGAGAACGATTGCACTTGAGCCACATTCGCATCATGCGAACGGGTTTCTAAATAATCCAAATCAGACACTACTTTAGCAGCAGACACCTTAGGATCATACACCGCTATCTGAGCTTGCTCATTAATCAAATCATCCGCTACATAGATGGCTGCCGATTCGCGAGTATCATTGGTATCTTTCTTAAACGCCCAACCCAAAAAAGCAATCTTTTTGGATGCCACCGTATTATATAGTGTTTGGACAATTTTAGCAGAGAAGCGTCTTTTTTGATGATCGTTCATAATAATCACCTGTTCCCAATAATCAGCTACCTCGTTCAATCCATACGACTTAGCGATATAGACCAAATTCAAAATATCTTTTTGGAAACAAGAACCTCCAAAGCCTACAGAAGACTTCAAAAATTTAGAACCAATGCGGCTATCCATTCCAATAGCACGAGCTACTTCATTCACATCAGCACCTGTTTTTTCACACAATTCGGACAACGCATTGATAGACGAAATACGTTGTGCCAAAAAAGCATTGGCAGTTAATTTGGACAATTCCGAAGACCAAACATTAGTCGTCAGAATTTTGTCGGTTGGTACCCAATTCGCATACACATCCACCAAAGACTGGATTGCTTCTTGCCCTTCAGGACTAGTATCGCCACCTATTAAAATACGATCAGGATGCAATAAATCGTCTACCGCTGTCCCTTCCGCTAAGAACTCGGGATTGGACAAAATTTGAAATTGCACCCCATTTCCAGTATGATCTAAAATATTTTTAATCGCCTCAGCAGTACGCACAGGCAAAGTAGATTTCTCCACTACAATTTTATTGTCTTTGGCAACCTGAGCTATTTGGCGTGCACACAACTCAATGTACTTCAAATCGGCGGCCATGCCTTTTCCTTTCCCGTAGGTTTTAGTTGGCGTATTCACCGAAATAAAAATCAATTGTGCTTCATCAATCGCTTTTTCGACATCTGTAGAAAAAAAGAGGTTTCTGCCTCTGGCTTCGGCCACAACAGCACTCAAGCCTGGTTCGTAAATCGGAATATTATCCACATTTTCATCATTCCATGCTGCAATACGATCAGCATTCAAATCCACTACCGTCACCTGAATATGCGGACATTTTTGTGCAATTACCGCCATAGTAGGTCCACCCACATATCCTGCTCCAATGCAACAAATTTTTGTAATCTTCATTGATTCTATCATTAGTCGTTCGACTTTATTTTAATTATTCGTAATGGATTTTTCAAAAGGAACCCGTTGCAAAATACTACGCCCTAGTGTCACTTCATCTGCATATTCCAGTTCATCTCCTACTGAAATTCCTCTGGCTATCGTAGACAGTTCCACTGGATAATCCATAATTTGTTTGTAAATATAAAAATTGGTAGTATCCCCTTCCATAGTGGAGCTTAACGCAAAAATGATTTCGCTCACACCACCTTGTTTCACTTTATCAATCAAAGGACTAATATACAACTGACTAGGCCCTACCCCATCAATGGGAGAAATCTTACCCCCCAACACATGGTAAATCCCTCTAAATTGTCCTGTATTTTCAATTGCCATGACATCGCGAATGTCTTCCACCACACAAATTATCTGATGGTTCCGACTCACATTGGCACAAATTTCACACAAAGCAGTATCGGAAATATTATTACAGCTAGTACAATGTTTGATGTCTTCTCGCATGGTCATCAAAGCCTGAGACAAATACTGTGTTTGCTCCTGAGGCTGTTTCAACAAATGCAAAACCAATCGCAAAGCCGTACGCTTACCGATACCCGGCAATTGAGACATTTCGTTAACTGCTTTTTCTAATAATTTTGAAGAAAATTCCATGAATGCAAAAGTAGTGAATTTAAAAAAGAATAATCCTACCCCTTGTTTAATTTGTTTTTGATGATAATTACACGTCAGTTCGAGTGATTTTTGCTAAAAAATTGTATCGAGAACAAGTAAAATTTAGTCTAAAAAACAATATTGTATTATTGTCTATAGATTGCAAATCCGTCTACGTCAGTTCGAGTGATTTTTGCTAAAAAATCGTATCGAGAACAAGTAAAATTTAGTCTAAAAAACAATATTGTATTATTGTCTATAGATTGCAAATCCGTCTACGTCAGTTCGAGTGATTTTTGCTAAAAAATCGTATCGAGAACAAGTGATATTTCATTAAAAACGAGTAACTTCCCTAAATCTGAAGGTTGGTCAATACACGTCAATTCGAATAACGAAGCATATCGAAAGATTAATCCTAATATTGATTAGTTGCCAATAAAACCAAAGTACAAGCTACTTCCACCTGAATATCGTTCAATGCTAACAATTGGTAAAACTCTGGATTTTCAGTTCCCGGATTAAAAATAACACGTTTAGGATGCGCCTCAATAATATAATTGTAATACTCCCTTTGACGTACTGGATTAAGATACAAACTGACCGTATCCACACTTTTAATGGGCAACGCTTTGGTTTGAATTTTAATACCTGCCACTTCTCCTGCATTTTGACCAATCGCCAATACCGAATGGCCTTTGGCAACCAAAGCAGTGACAGCTTTAAAAGCATAACGTTCAGGTTTAGTAGTAGCGCCAAGCACCAAAGTTTTTTTATTTTTCATCGATTTGAATTGTGAAAGGCAAAAGTAATCAAAAAAGAAACGGTTGTGTCAAATTATTCGGACTAAACCGTTGTTTTAGGCAAGAAAATTTCAGCCATCATACAACGCGCACTACCCCCTCCACAAGCTTCAATAGTATCTAAACTAGCTTTCAAAATAGTTAGATGTTCTTCTAATTGAGCTATTTGTTTCTTAGTCAAGCTTTGGTAAGCCGAAGCACTCATTACCAAATAACGACGCTCATTAGCGCCAACTACTTCTAGCATATTGCCTGCAAAATGGTTCAATTGTGCTTCAGTAATCAAAATA
This sequence comes from Flavobacterium sp., assembly GCF_024642105.1. Lineage (GTDB taxonomy): Bacteria > Bacteroidota > Bacteroidia > Flavobacteriales > Flavobacteriaceae > Flavobacterium. The sequence goes on along the minus strand of NZ_JAHEBT010000055.1, from coordinate 32,217 downwards.
ATTTCTTTTTCATCACCACGCAAACTATCCAAGACCATTTTGCGTTCTTTTTTATCATCAATACAATCCGCACAAATTACGGCAAAAGTATCGCCAATACACATCATCACATTAGTATGATAAATCAACTTACGTTCATCACCAACAGTCTGAAAGGCTTCAAAAATAACGGGGGTATATTCAAAATCTTCACAAAACTCGATAAACAATTCTTCATCAGCCCTAGGAGACAAAGCACAATAGGCTTTTCCGTTTTCACGATCCAACACAATGCTACCAGTTCCTTCCAAGAAAAACCCTTCCGTTTCAGCCGAAGTATAGTCCATAATTTCGTTGACCACAAATCCCTCGTCTTCTAGCACATCCAGAATATCTTCTCGGCGTTCCAAACGACGATTCTCAGCAAACATAGGATACAAAACCACATCGCCATTTTCGTGAAACGAAATCCAGTTGTTTGGAAAAATACTATCTGGTGTATCAGTCTCAGCAGTATCATCAACTACAATCACTTGTACACCCACAGCACGTAATTGAGCAACAAAAGCATCAAATTCCTGCTGCGCTTTGGCATTTACCGTAGCAGGCAACAATCCGTCCAACACTTTTTGATAGTAATTATTGACAGCAGTTTGTTCATTCATTCGAAATGCCACAGGGCGAATCATCAAGACAGCGTTAGTAGTTTGGTTCATATTTTATATCTGTTTTCTGTTATCGGTTATCTGTTCTCTGTTCTCTGTCATTGCGAACGCAGTGAAGCAATCTCTAATTTGCCACGAAGTCGCAAAGGCACAAAGTTTTTTATGTATTGTTTCTGTTTTTTGTTCTAGAGAAGAATTAGGTTTTCCAATTCGATTCAACATACTGTATAAATTTATAGATTTTTGCACCTAAAGCATCATAGTCGGTAATAAATCTATCTATATCGGGAACTAAACCAGCGTACAGATGCCTTATTTTGAATAAATGCGCTTTGGTTTCTAAACAACTGGAATGAGAATACACTAAAAATTTGATAAAATCTGCTTTATAGCGCTTTCTGCCATAACCTTCAACTATATTTGAATTCACTGAATCGGCAGATCGTCTGATTTGGCTACCCAACTCATACAATTCATGCTTTGGCAATAACAACGAAGCAGGATGAATTTCGTAAAACAGAGCCAAACTAATTGTATATATGTCTAAATCTTCATGACTTTTCATCTTAATGTAATTTTAAATAAAACAACAGCCAACTAACAACTGACAACCAACAACCAACAACCAACAACCGATAACTGACAACCGATAACCAATAACCGATAACTGATAACTGATAACTGATAACTGACAACCAACAACCGACAACCGATCACTCCCTAATCAACGGCAATGTCGAGCAACGCAACAAGCCTTCTTGTTTCGCTATTTCAGCATACGGAATTGTTTCAACGGTAAATCCATTATCTCTAAGCCAATGGTTCAAACGTGTAAATTTTCGTTCAGAAACTACTACATCTGGTGCAATAGAAAACACATTGGAATACATATGATACATCTCCTTGCGTTTGATATGGAATAGATTTTCTTTCCCAAACAAATTGACCAAAAACAAATAATCGGCCTCTTCACGAAAACCGCGTTTGTAAATGATAGCTTTGTCTTTACCCACGGGCTGAAAACAACAATCCAAATGCAACGCATTATCGCGGGCTTCTATTTTGGATTTAACCAAATCGAATTCCTTAACTATTTTATTAGGGAATAATTTACGGAGGTACTCCACTCCTAGCATATTAGTTCGGGCAGTAATATAATCTTTGTAATCACTTCCTTTATAAGTCCCCACAAAAATATAATTCCCCCACAACATGACATCGCCACCTTCAATATGAACCTCTTCAGGAGGACGCACCACTTTAGCAGGCGCAATTTGATCGATGATATACTGTATCGCATCGAGCTCACGCTCTCGATCAGGTAAAATATTAGATTTAATAAATACATCGTCAATAACAAATCCAATATCACGAGTAAAAATCTGATTGTAATTCGGGATGAGTTGAGGACGAAAAACCGTTACCCCATAGTTTTGTAATACCGCCTCAAAAGCATCCATTTCAGTCACCATATCGGCTTCAATAGGGTAAGTCCCTGCTTTGATATGTTCCAATGATTTAGGGTCATACGCCTCTTCGGGTTGGGGAGTAGGCCCATTGCTCTCCGCCGTCCCTAATACCACTGCCCGCAAACGGGACGTTTCATCTTTTATATTCAATTGCAACATAAACTCGGGATTTAACTAAGGCTAAGATAACAAAAAAAGCTTCACTGAGAAGTGAAGCTTGATGTATTGAAGTTGAAATTATCGTTTAAATGCTCTCAAAGGATGACCGATGTAGATTTGTCTTGGTCGACCAATTGGTTCTTTATTTTCACGCATTTCTTTCCATTGCGCAATCCAACCTGGTAACCTTCCAATAGCAAACATAACCGTAAACATATCGGTTGGAATACCTAAAGCTCTGTAGATAATACCAGAGTAGAAATCCACATTAGGATATAAGTTTCTCGATTTGAAGTACTCATCTTCCAAAGCGGCAGCTTCTAATTTTTTAGCAATGTCCAAGATAGGATCATTCACTCCTAAAGTACCCAATACTTCATCGGCTGCTTTCTTAATGATTTTCGCTCTTGGATCAAAGTTTTTGTACACACGGTGACCAAATCCCATCAAACGGAACGGATCGTTTTTATCTTTGGCTTTTGCCAAATATTTATCCGCATCACCACCTGTTTTATAAATTTCTTCTAACATCTCAAGTACCGCTTGATTCGCTCCGCCATGCAATGGTCCCCAAAGTGCAGAAACACCGGCAGAAATAGAAGCAAACAAACCAGCGTGAGAAGAACCTACCATACGTACGGTTGAAGTAGAACAGTTTTGTTCGTGATCAGCGTGAAGAATGAATAATTTATCCAATGCATTAATAACTACTGGATCAGCAGCATAAGGACCTGTAGGCAATTCAAACATCAAACGCATGAAGTTTTCTACATACCCTTTCGTATTATCGTAGTAGTTCAATGGGAAGCCCATACTCTTTCTGTACGTCCAAGTAGCAATTACTAAGAATTTACCCATAGTTTTACATACCGCCTCATACATTTCTTTACTGTTCTCTACATTAACTGACTTGGGATTAAAAGCAGTCAAAGCACTGGTCAAAGCAGACAAGACACCCATTGGATGCGCTGTTTTTGGAAAACCGTCAATGATGTTTTTCATTTCCTCGTTAACCAAAGTATATTTTCTAATGTCTTCCTCAAATTGATGCAATTGCTCAGCGGTTGGCAATTCTCCAAAAATAACCAAATAAGAAACCTCTAAAAAATTAGACTTTTCAGCCAAATCTTCGATAGAATACCCTCGGTAACGTAAAATACCCAACTCACCGTCAAGGAATGTAATTTCACTTTTGCAAGAACCTGAATTTTTGTAACCTGGATCAAGTGTAATCAAACCTGAAGCGTCACGTAATTTACTAATATCGACAGCGCCTTCATTCTCACTTCCTACAATAACTGGAAGTTCAAATTGATTTCCATCGATTTCTAATGTTGCTATTTTTGACATAATATAAAAAGGAAATAAACTGTATTAAAATAATAATTCTTCAAATTTAGGCAATTTCATATTAATTTGAAAGTGAAAATAGAAGTGAAAATGTTAAAATTCAAAAAAAAAAGCCATTCACGAACCGTGAATGGCTTTAAAAAATATTATTTTATATAATTATTTTACTTTAAATGCATTTTTTCCAGGGAAATAAGCGGTGTTTCCAAGCTCTTCTTCAATACGAATCAACTGATTGTATTTAGCCATACGATCAGAACGTGAAGCCGAACCTGTTTTAATTTGACCACAGTTCAATGCTACTGCTAAATCAGCAATAGTATTGTCCTCTGTTTCTCCTGAACGGTGAGACATTACTGAAGTATAACCCGCATTTTTAGCCATGTTTACTGCAGCAATAGTTTCTGTCAAAGTACCAATTTGGTTTACTTTTACTAAAATAGAATTAGCAATACCTTTTTCAATACCAGTTGACAAACGCTCTACATTAGTTACAAACAAATCGTCTCCAACTAATTGTACTTTATCACCAATTTTTTCAGTCAATAATTTCCATCCATCCCAGTCGTTTTCATACATACCGTCTTCGATAGAAATAATTGGATATTTAGCTGCTAATTCAGCCAAGTAAGAAGCTTGTTCTTCTGAAGTTCTAATTTTTCCTGTTTCACCTTCAAATTTAGTATAATCGTATTTTCCGTTTACATAAAATTCCGAAGCTGCACAGTCTAAAGCAATCATAATTTCGTCACCAAAAGTATATCCAGCATTTTCAACTGCTTTTTTAATCGTATCCAAAGCATCTTCTGTACCTCCAGCTAAGTTAGGTGCAAAACCACCTTCATCACCTACTGCAGTAGAAAGACCTCTATCGTGCAATACTTTTTTCAAGCTGTGGAAAATTTCAGTTCCCATTTGCATAGAGTGAGAAAAAGAAGTCGCTTTTACTGGAAAGATCATAAACTCTTGGAAGGCGATAGGCGCATCAGAGTGAGATCCTCCGTTGATGATATTCATCATCGGTACTGGCAAAGTGTTGGCTGATACACCACCTACGTAACGGTATAATGGCAATCCTAATTCGTTAGCAGCCGCTTTAGCAACAGCCAAAGACACTCCTAAAATAGCATTAGCTCCTAATTTAGATTTATTAGGCGTACCATCTAAATCAATCATCATTTGATCCAATACATTTTGTTCGAAAACAGAAGTACCTACTAACTCATCAGCGATAAGAGTATTGACATTTTTCACTGCATTCAAAACTCCTTTTCCTAAGAACGCTTTTCCTCCATCACGTAACTCAACAGCTTCGTGTTCTCCAGTAGAAGCTCCAGATGGAACTGCTGCTCTTCCTAAAACACCGTTTTCTGTGATAACATCAACTTCAATAGTAGGATTCCCTCTAGAATCAAAAATTTGTCTTGCGTGAATTGTAACGATAATACTCATAATCATTTATTTTTATAATGTTGAACTTTATAATTTTAACGCAAATATATTACATCTTTCGTAATCAAAACACAAAAAAAACCAATCTTATTAACGAAAACGTTGTAATTTTTAAGTACAAAAGTAGAGGCGAATTGTGATTATCAAAGTTTTAAAAGAAATAACACGCAATTATATCAAAATGTTATATAAAAAAAGCGGAGTACTAGTACTCCGCTCTCAGAACATCTTGAAAGGATGTAATTATTTTTTCATGTTCTCAATAAATTGATCAAACAGATACGAAGAATCATGTGGACCTGGACTAGCCTCTGGATGGTATTGTACCGAAAAACAATTTTTATTTTTCATACGCATTCCAGCAACCGTTTCATCATTCAAATGCAAATGCGTAATTTCCAAATCAGGATGTTGTGCTAATTCTTCTTTATTGACAGCAAAACCATGGTTTTGAGACGTAATCTCTCCTTTGCCAGTAATCACATTTTTAACCGGGTGATTAATTCCACGGTGTCCATTGAACATTTTATAAGTAGACACTCCATTGGCCAAAGCAATAACTTGATGTCCTAAACAAATTCCAAACAAAGGTTGATTATTGGCTATGATTTCTTTGGCAACACCAATGGCACTCGTCAAAGGATCTGGATCTCCAGGACCATTCGACAAAAAGAAACCATCAGGATTAAAGGAAGCCAAATCAGCATAGGATGAATCGTAAGGAAAAACCTTGATATAACAATCTCTTTTCGAAAAATTGCGGAGAATATTCGTTTTAATACCTAAATCTAAGGCTGCAATTTTATAAGTAGCATTCTCATCTCCGTAGAAATAAGGAGCTTTAGTGGAAACTTTAGAAGCCAACTCTAATCCTTTCATATCAGGAACCTGAGCCAAAGCCGCTTTCAATTCTTCGATGGGAGTACCATCAGTACAAATCACCGAGTTCATAGCACCGTTGTCACGAATATAACTTACCAAAGCACGAGTATCTACATCCGAAATACAGATTAAATTTTGTTGCGTAAAATAATCTTCCAAACTCTCCGTAGCATCGGGACGAGAATAATTAAAGCTGAAATTTTTACAAACCAAACCAGCAATCTTAATTCCTTGAGATTCTATTTCTTTATCATTAACTCCATAGTTACCTATATGAGCATTAGTAGCCACCATGATTTGTCCAAAATACGAAGGATCAGTAAAGATCTCTTGGTATCCTGTCATTCCAGTATTAAAACATACTTCACCAAAAGTAGTTCCGCTAATTCCGATAGATTTTCCGTGAAAAATAGTCCCATCGCTTAGTAATAGAATGGCACTTTGTCTAGTTGTGTATTTCATGTGTAGTTTAATATGCTGCAAATTTAATTCATAAAAGCAGCGAATGCAAAAAATTGGTTGAAGTTTTTTTTATTTTGAAAAAAGGATTCTAAAAAATTCAAAAAAAAAGGATAAACTAAAAATTAGTTTATCCTTTTTTTATTATTGAATGATTATAATCATAATTATTCAGCAGCTTCTGTTGTTGGTTCAGCATCAGCAACTGGAGCTTCTGCAACTGGAGCTGCTTCTACTTCGTCTGCTTTTTTAGCTTTTCCACCACGACGGCTTTTTGCTTTTTTAACTTCTTTTTTACCTCCGTTGTAAAGTTCGTTAAAATCTACTAATTCGATCATTGCCATATCAGCATTATCTCCTAAACGATTTCCAACTTTAATGATACGAGTGTATCCACCTGGACGGTCACCTACTTTAGCAGCAACATCTCTGAACAAGTCAGTAACTGCATATTTGCTACGTAAGTAAGAAAAAACAATACGACGATTGTGAGTCGTATCTGCTTTTGATTTTGTTATTAATGGCTCAACAAATTGTTTAAGCGCTTTTGCTTTAGCAACAGTAGTGTTAATACGTTTGTGCTCGATTAGAGAACAAGCCATATTAGCTAACATAGATTTTCTATGTGCAGTCTGTCTGCTTAAGTGATTGAATTTTTTTCCGTGTCTCATTGCTTTATGAAATGTAACCTACCCTAACGGGAAGATTAGATTATTCTTTATCTAGTTTGTATTTTGCCAAGTCCATTCCGAAGGTCAAGTTTTTAACCGCAACTAACTCATCAAGTTCAGTCAACGATTTTTTACCGAAATTACGGAATTTCATTAGGTCATTTTTATTGAACGATACTAAATCACCAAGTGTATCAACTTCAGCCGCTTTCAAGCAGTTTAATGCTCTAACAGAAAGATCCATGTCTACAAGCTTAGTTTTAAGCAATTGTCTCATGTGCAATGATTCCTCATCGTATGATTCTGTTTGTGCGATTTCGTCAGCCTCAAGAGTGATTCTTTCGTCTGAGAACAACATGAAATGGTGAATTAAAACTTTAGCCGCTTCAGTAAGAGCATCTTTAGGATTGATAGAACCATCAGTTTTGATTTCAAAAACTAATTTTTCATAATCTGTTTTTTGCTCTACACGGAAGTTTTCAATAGCATATTTTACATTTTTTACCGGAGTAAAAATAGAGTCTGTAAAAATGGTTCCAATTGCAGCATTTTGTTTTTTGTTCTCTTCAGCAGGAACATATCCTCTACCTTTTTCGATAGTTAAATCGAAATTCAGTTTGATTTTGCTATCCAAATTACAGATAACTAGTTCTGGATTCAAAACTTGAAAACCTGAAATGAATTTTTGAAAATCACCAGCTGTTAATTGATCTTTACCAGAAACTGAAATAGTAACAGCTTCATTATCGATATCTTCAATTTGACGTTTGAAACGTACTTGTTTAAGATTAAGGATAATTTCGGTAACGTCTTCAACAACTCCTGAAATAGTAGAAAACTCATGATCTACACCTTCGATACGAACAGATGTAATTGCATAACCTTCCAATGCTGAAAGCAAAACTCTTCTAAGTGCATTACCAACAGTCAATCCGTAACCAGGTTCTAAAGGTCTAAATTCAAATTTACCTTCAAAATCGGTTGAATCGATCATGATAACTTTATCGGGCTTCTGAAAATTAAATATTGCCATAAATTTCGACTAAGTCAATTATTATTTGTTGTACAACTCTACGATTAATTGTTCTTTAATGTTTTCTGGAATTTGCAATCTTGCAGGTACAGAAACAAATGTTCCTTCTTTAAGATCGTTGTTCCATGTAATCCATTCATAAACATGACTTGAATTAGATAAAGAACGTTCGATAGCCTCTATAGATTTAGATTTTTCACGAACAGCAACTTTATCACCAGGTTTAAGGTGGTAAGAAGGAATATTAACTACTTCACCGTTTACAGTGATGTGTCTGTGAGAAACGATTTGACGAGCACCTCTTCTAGAAGGAGCAATACCCATTCTAAAAACTACGTTGTCTAATCTAGCCTCACATAATTGTAATAATACTTCACCAGTAACTCCTTTAGTAGCTGATGCTTTTTCGAATAAATTTCTGAATTGTTTTTCTAAAATTCCATAAGAATATTTAGCTTTTTGCTTTTCCATCAATTGGACAGCATACTCAGATTTTTTTCCTCTTTTTTTAGCCATCCCGTGTTGACCAGGTGGGTAATTTCTTTTTTCGAAAGCTTTATCGTCTCCGAAAATTGCCTCGCCGAATTTACGTGCGATTCTTGTACTTGGACCAGTATATCTTGCCATTTTAAATTGTTTAAGATAGAGATTATGAATTCAGGTCGTATCCTTCGATAATCTATAGTCTATCTAGTTTATACTATAATTATTTTGAGTATTAAACTCTACGTCTTTTAGGAGGACGACATCCATTATGAGGCATTGGTGTTACATCAATGATTTCTGTAACTTCAATTCCACCGTTATGCAAAGAACGGATAGCAGACTCACGTCCGTTTCCTGGTCCTTTAACATACACTTTTACTTTTTTAAGTCCAGCTTCAAGAGCTACTTTAGTACAATCTTCTGCTGCCATTTGAGCTGCGTACGGAGTGTTCTTTTTAGAACCTCTGAAACCCATCTTACCAGCTGAAGACCAAGAAATAACTTCACCTTTTTTGTTAGTCAAAGAAATGATGATGTTGTTAAAAGTAGCAGAAATATGAGCTTCTCCCGTTGATTCAACGATAACTTTACGTTTTTTTGCAGTTGCTTTAGCCATATTACTTATTATTTAGTTGCTTTTTTCTTGTTAGCAACAGTTTTTCTTTTACCTTTTCTTGTTCTAGAGTTGTTTTTAGTTCTTTGTCCTCTTAATGGAAGACCAGATCTATGACGGATACCTCTATAACAACCAATATCCATTAAACGTTTGATGTTTAAAGAAACCTCAGAACGCAATTCTCCTTCAATTTTGAAAGCCGATACCGCTTCACGAATTGCTCCGATCTCAGCATCATTCCAATCTTGAACTTTTTTATCTTGGCTAACTTGAGCTTTTTCTAAAATCTCAATTGCTCTACTTTTTCCTAATCCGAAGATGTAGGTAAGTGCTATAACACCTCTCTTGTTTTTTGGGATATCTACCCCTGCTATTCTTGCCATAATTATCCTTGTCTTTGTTTAAATCTAGGATTCTTTTTGTTGATTACGTATAATCTTCCTTTTCTACGTACGATAATGCACTCGGCACTTCTCTTTTTCACTGATGCTCTTACTTTCATTGTTGAAATATCTTTTAATATCTATAAGTAATTCTTGCTTTTGACAAATCGTAAGGACTCATTTCTAGTTTCACTTTATCACCAGGTAATAATTTGATGTAATGCATACGCATTTTTCCAGAAATATGAGCAATTACAATATGTCCATTTTCTAACTCTACACGGAACATCGCATTGGATAATGCTTCAATGATGGATCCGTCTTGTTCTATTGCTGATTGTTTTGCCATAAGTTAAGCTACTGCTTTTCTATTTTTACCAGTTTTCATTAAACCATCATAATGTTGATTCAACAAGTATGAATTGATTTGCTGTATGGTGTCGATAGCTACTCCAACCATAATAATTAAAGAGGTACCTCCAAAAAACATCGCCCAAGATTGTTGAACATCCATAATGCTTACAACAATTGCTGGGAACACAGCGATTAGAGCAAGAAATAAAGACCCTGGGAAAGTAATTAAAGACATCACTTTATCAAGAAAATCAGAAGTTTCTACACCTGGTTTTACACCTGGAATAAATCCTCCACTTCTTTTCAAATCATCAGACATTTTGTTAGTAGGAACAGTAATTGCAGTATAAAAGAAAGTAAACACAACAATCAATGTTGCGAAAACAAAATTATACCAAAAACCGAACATATTACTAAAAGCACCAACAATAGATTGAGATGCATCTGATTTCGATAATCCTGCAACAGCAGCTGGAATAAACATAATGGCTTGAGCAAAGATAATTGGCATAACCCCTGCAGCATTAAGCTTCAAAGGAATCCATTGTCTATTACCCCCCATTACATCTTGTTCGTAGTCTCCAGTTGAAGTACGACGAGCATACTGAACAGGTATTTTACGTACCGCCATCACTAACAATACACAAGAAATAATTACTAGTAACCAAACAATAATTTCGATAACCAATAACATTGGTCCTCCATTATTATTAGTAACTCTAGTTGTAAACTCTTGAATAAATGCTTGTGGCAAACGAGCCAAAATACCCACCATAATTAACAATGATATACCATTACCAATTCCTTTATCAGTAATTTTTTCTCCCAACCACATAGCAAATATGGTACCTGTAGTCAAAATAACTACTGAAGAAAACAAAAACTCAAAAGAATTAAAACCTAATAAAAAGGCATTACTTGGTAATGTTCTGTATAAATTGTAAATGTAAGTAGGACCTTGAAGTAAAGTAATTCCAATTGTTAACCAACGAGTAATTTGATTGATTTTTTTTCTTCCACTTTCGCCATCACTTTGCAGTTTTTGCAAATAAGGAATCGCAATACCCATTAACTGAACCACAATAGAGGCAGAAATATAAGGCATAATTCCTAAAGCAAAAACAGACGCTTTAGAGAAAGCTCCACCGGTAAACATATCCAATACAGAACCAATACCATCTTTGGTTTGTCCCGCTAAACCGCTTAATTGTGTAGCATCAATCCCTGGTAGCGTAACATGTGCTCCAAAACGATAGATTAAAAGTAAACCAAGAGTTAAAAGAATACGATTCTTTAACTCTTCGATTTTCCAAACATTACTTATTGATTCAATAAATTTCTTCATCTTAATTGAAAAATTATAGTGTTACCGCTTCACCACCAGCAGCTTCAATAGCCGCTTTTGCAGTTGCAGTAAATTTGTGAGCCGTTACTTTTAATTTTGCTTTCAATTCTCCTCTACCTAAAATCTTAACGATTTCATTTTTGGTAGCCAAACGATTAGCAACATAAACTGTCATATCAACAGTATCAGTAATTACTCCATTATCAACTAATAATTGAAGGGTATCTAAATTAACACCTTCGTATTCTTTACGATTGATGTTAGTGAAACCAAACTTAGGCACACGTCTTTGAAGTGGCATTTGCCCTCCCTCAAAACCAATCTTTTTAGAATAACCAGAACGAGATTTAGCTCCTTTGTGTCCTCTAGCGGCAGTACCACCTTTACCAGAACCTTCTCCTCTACCTAATCTTTTATTTTGATTGTGTGTAGCACCTTCAGCAGGTTGTAAGTTACTTAAATTCATAACTATAATTGTTATTTAACTTCCTCAACGGAAACTAAGTGTTTAACTTTATTTATCATACCAAGGATTGCAGGATTTGAATCATGCTCTACAACTTGTCCCATTTTACGTAGACCTAAAGCTTCTAAACCTCTCTTTTGAGAAAGAGGACAGTTAATTTTGCTTCTAACTTGTTTTACTAATAATTTAGCCATAATTTCCTTGAATATTAACCTTTAAAAACTTTTTCTAAAGAAACTCCTCTTTGTTTTGCAACAGTGTGAGCACTTCTCATTTGTAACAAAGCATCAAAAGTTGCTTTTACTACGTTGTGAGGATTTGAAGATCCTTGAGATTTAGACAATACATCGTGAATACCTACTGATTCAAGAACTGAACGAACAGCTCCACCAGCAATAACTCCTGTACCATGAGAGGCTGGAATTAAGAATACACGTGCACCACCAAATTTACCTTTTTGTTCGTGAGGAACTGATTGCCCGTTCAAAGGAATACGTACTAAATTTTTCTTAGCATCTTCTACTGCTTTCGCAATTGCCTCAGAAACATCTTTAGATTTTCCTAATCCGTGACCTACCACTCCGTTTTCATCACCTACAACTACAATAGCAGAAAAACCAAATGCTCTACCACCTTTTGTAACTTTAGTAACACGATTTACACTCACCAAACGGTCTTTCAATTCAAGACCACTAGGTTTTACCAACTCTATATTTTTGTATTTATTAGACATACTATATTAGAATTTAAGTCCAGCAGCTCTCGCGCCTTCTGCTAATGATTTAATACGACCGTGATATAAATAACCTCCTCTATCGAAAGTTACTGCATCAATACCGGCTTTTAACGCTTTCTCTCCAACTAGTTTTCCAACTGCTGCAGCAACTTCAACGTTTGTACCTTTACCTATTTCTTTTTCTCTTGAAGAGGCAGCTAATAAAGTAACTCCATTTACATCGTCAATTAATTGAGCATAAATTTCTTTGTTACTTCTAAACACAGAAAGTCTAGGTTTAGCAGCAGTACCGCTAACAATCTTTCTAATTCTGAATTTAATTCTCTGTCTTCTATCAGATTTTGTTAATGACATAATCTTATTTTTTAAGCTGATTTACCTGCTTTTCTTCTTAATACTTCACCTACGAATTTAACACCTTTTCCTTTGTATGGCTCAGGCTTACGGAAACCTCTGATTTTCGCAGCTACCTGTCCTAAAAGTTGTTTGTCAAATGATGTTAATTTCACAATTGGGTTTTTACCTTTTTCAGAGATAGTCTCCACAACAACTTCTGGAGCTACTTCTAAAACGATATTATGTGAATATCCAAGAGCTAAATCTAATTTTTGACCTTGGTTTGAAGCTCTATAACCTACTCCTACCAATTCCAATTCTTTAGTAAAACCTGTAGATACACCTTGAATCATGTTATTGATTAAAGATCTGTATAAACCGTGTTTTGCTCTTTGGTCTTTCTGATCAGACGATCTTTCTACTAGAACTTGACCGTCTTCAACTTTTACAGTAACGTCCGAAAACTCCTGTGTAAGTTGACCATTCTTTCCTTTTACTGTAACCACTCCATTAGCAACTTCAACAGTTACTCCGGCAGGAATTACAATTGGATTTTTACCTATTCTTGACATCTTATATAGTCTTTAATATTAGTATACGTAACAAATTACTTCACCACCTACATTCAATTGCTTAGCTTGTTTCCCAGTCATAAGACCTTTAGAAGTAGAAACAATCGCAATACCTAATCCATTAAGGATTCTTGGAATTTTAGAAGCACCTGCGTATTTACGTAAACCTGGTTTACTAATTCTTTGGATATCTTTGATTACAGGCTCTTTGGTATCTTTATCATACTTCAAAGCAATTTTGATAGAACCCTGAACGGTATTCTGCTCAAATTTGTAACTTAAGATATACCCTTGATCAAATAAGATCTTGGTAATCTCTTTTTTTAGATTAGAAGCCGGAATCTCAACAACTTTGTGGTTTGCAGCCACAGCGTTACGAACTCGCGTCAAGTAATCTGCAATTGGATCTGTATACATATGTATCAATTTGCGGTTTTGGTTTTCGATGGCACTCTGCCATCGAACCTTAAACCAATTTATAATTCTTTATTCTTACCAGCTAGCTTTCTTAACTCCAGGAATTAACCCGTTGTTAGCCATTTCGCGGAATGTTACACGTGAAATACCAAATTGACGAATATATCCTCTTGGTCTTCCAGTTAATTTACAACGATTGTGTAAACGAACAGGTGAAGCATTTTTTGGTAATTTTTGCAAACCTACGAAATCTCCAGCTTCTAACAAAGCTTTTCTTTTCTCAGCATACTTCGCTACCGTTTTTTCTCTTTTCACCTCGCGGGCTTTCATTGATTCTTTAGCCATGTCTTAATTCTTTTTAAAAGGTAATCCTAATTCAGCCAATAACGATTTTGCTTCCTTATCGGTTTGAGCAGTAGTAACAAATGTGATATCCATACCAGCAATTTTGTTTACTTTATCAATATCAATTTCAGGGAAAATGATTTGCTCTAACACTCCAAGGTTATAGTTACCTCTTCCGTCGAAACCAGTAGCTTTGATACCACTAAAATCTCTAACACGTGGTAAAGCAGAAGTAATAAGTCTATCTAAAAACTCATACATTCTTTCTCCACGAAGGGTTACTTTTGCACCAATTGGCATTCCTTTTCTCAATTTGAAAGACGCAACGTCTTTCTTAGAAATTGTAGAAACTGCTTTTTGTCCAGTGATCTTTGTCAATTCATCAACTGCATAGTCGATTAATTTTTTATCAGATACAGCTGCACCAACTCCACGGCTCAAAACGATTTTTTCCAATTTTGGAACTTGCATTACGTTTGTATATCCGAATTCCTCTTTAAGAGCAGCAATTACTCTACTCTTGTATTCTTCTTTTAGTCTAGGTGTATATGCCATCACTATAGTACTTGATTAGATTTTTTTGAAAATCTCACTTTCTTATCTCCTTCTACTCTAATACCTACTCTAGTTGTTCCTTTAGTTTTAGGATCAATTAAAGCAATATTGGAAATTTGAATAGAAGCTTCTTTTTTAACGATACCACCTTGAGGGTTTTTAGCACTTGGTTTAGTATGTTTCGAAACCATGTTTACACCTTCAACTATCGCTTTGTTTTTCTCACGGTACACGCGTAATACTTTACCTTCAGCACCTTTATGGTCACCTGCAATAACTCTTACTACGTCTCCTGATTTTATTTTTAGCTTTATCATCTTAAAACGAATTAAAGCACTTCTGGTGCTAATGATACAATTTTCATGAATTGTTTTTCACGAAGTTCTCTTGCTACCGGACCAAAAACACGAGTTCCTCTCATTTCACCAGCAGCATTCAATAACACACATGCGTTGTCATCAAATCTGATGTATGAACCATCGGCTCTTCTCACTTCTTTTTTGGTACGTACAACAACTGCAGTTGAAACAGCTCCTTTTTTAACGTTTCCGTTTGGAGTTGCATCTTTGATAGAAACTACAATCTTGTCACCAACAGAGGCATACCTTCTTTTGGTACCTCCTAAAACACGGATAGTTAAAACTTCTTTAGCTCCTGTGTTATCTGCTACTTTTAGTCTTGATTCTTGTTGTACCATAATTATTTAGCTCTTTCAATGATTTCAACTAATCTCCAACATTTTGATTTACTCAAAGGACGCGTTTCGCTAATTCTTACAGTATCTCCAATGTTACAGTCGTTTGTTTCGTCGTGTGCAACGTATTTTTTTGTTTTCAACACGAACTTACCGTATAATGGGTGTTTTACTTTACGTACTTCTGCTACAACAATAGATTTCTCCATTTTGTTAGAAGTAACAACACCAATTCTCTCTTTTCTTAAATTTCTTTTTTCCATCTTTCAGCAGATTACAATTATTGTAACTCTCTTTTTGTAAGCTCAGTAGCTAATCTTGCAATTGTTCTTCTTACAGTTCTAATTTGTAGAGGATTTTCAATTGGTGAGATAGCGTGAGCCAATTTTAGGTTAGCATAAGCTTTCTTAGTCTGGCTAAGTTTTTCTTGCAACTCCGCTGCAGAAAGATTTTTTATTTCTGATTGTTTCATAATATAATTAGATTATGCTTCGAAATCTCTCGCAACAACGAATTTAGTTTTTACTGGAAGTTTTTGTGCTGCAAGACGTAACGCCTCTTTTGCAACTGACAAAGGTACTCCTCCAACTTCAAACATAATTCTTCCGGGTTTAACAACGGCAGCCCAATATTCAACGGCTCCTTTACCTTTACCCATACGTACTTCAAGAGGTTTCTTAGTAATTGGTTTGTCTGGAAATATTTTGATCCATAATTGTCCTTCTCTCTTCATGTAACGAGTAGCTGCAATACGAGCTGCTTCGATTTGACGAGAGGTTAAGAACATTCCATCTTCATGTACAGATTTAATACCAAACATTCCATTAGAAAGTTCATGCCCTCTTTGAGAGTTTCCTTTCATTTTACCTTTCTGTACCTTACGGTATTTTGTTCTTTTAGGCTGTAACATTTTTCTTTAGTTTAAAAATTTACTTTCTTTTACGAGCGTCTGGTTTTCCACCTTTATTAAAGTTAGATTTGCCTCTAGGAGCATCTCCACCTTTACCACCTGCACCAGATTGTTTTTTGTCCATTCCAGCAAGCGGAGAAAGATCTCTCTTTCCATAAACTTCACCTTTCATGATCCACACTTTAATACCCATTCTACCATAAGTAGTATGCGCTTCTGCTAAAGCATAATCAATATCGGCTCTGAAAGTTGATAGAGGAATTCTACCTTCTTTGAAACCTTCTGAACGCGCCATCTCAGCTCCATTCAAACGACCAGAAATCAAAACTTTGATACCTTCAGCGTTCATACGCATAGAAGCAGCAATAGCCATTTTGATTGCACGTCTGTAAGAAATACGACTCTCGATTTGACGACAGATACTTGTTGCAACTAAATAAGCATCAAGTTCAGGTCTTTTGATTTCAAAGATGTTAATTTGAACCTCTTTGTCAGTAATTTTCTTAAGTTCTTCTTTCAACTTGTCTACCTCTTGACCACCTTTTCCGATAATGATACCAGGTCTAGCAGTAGTGATAGTAACGGTTACAAGTTTCAAAGTTCTCTCGATGATTACTTTTGATACACTAGCTTTTGATAAACGAGCATGGATGTACTTTCTGATTTTGTGATCTTCGGCTAATTTATCGCCATAATCATTTCCACCATACCAGTTAGAGTCCCATCCTCTGATGATACCAAGTCTATTTCCAATTGGATTTGTCTTTTGTCCCATCTTTATTAATTGCTTTGTGTGTTATTAATAGCTCCTAACACGATTGTTACGTGGTTAGAACGTTTTCTAATTCTGTGTGCACGACCTTGTGGAGCTGGACGAAGTCTTTTCAACATCATTCCACCATCTACTCTGATCTCTTTTACAAATAAGCCTGCTTCAGCTACATTACCTTCACTATTTTTTTGCTCCCAGTTATTGATAGCAGATAATAATAGTTTCTCTAATTTTCTTGAAGCTTCTTTTGAGCTAAATCTTAATATATTAAGTGCTCTTTCCACTTTCTGACCTCTTACCAAGTCCGCAACTAAGCGCATTTTTCTAGGTGAAGTAGGGCAGTTATTCAATTTTGCAAAAGCTAGTGACTTATTAGCCTCTTTTCTTGCGTCTGCTGTTTCTCTTTTACGAACTCCCATTGCTTCTTATTTTTTACCTTTATTTTTTGCTCCAGCGTGACCTCTAAAAGATCGTGTTGGTGAAAATTCTCCTAATTTGTGACCTACCATGTTTTCTGTAACGTAAACTGGTACAAACTGACGACCGTTATGAACTGCGATTGTTTGTCCAACAAAGTCTGGAGTAATCATAGAAGCTCTAGACCATGTCTTAACAACTCCACTACCACCTTTTTCTATGTTTTCTTGAACTTTCTTGTCTAACTTATAATGAACGAAAGGTCCTTTTTTTAATGAACGTGCCATATCTTATTATTTCTTTCTACGTTCTACGATATACTTGTTACTCGGGTTTTTCTTAGAACGAGTTCTATAACCTTTAGCTGGTATTCCATTTCTTGAACGTGGATGTCCACCAGAAGAACGTCCTTCACCACCACCCATTGGGTGATCGACAGGGTTCATTGCAACAGGTCTTGTTCTAGGTCTTCTTCCTAACCATCTTGTTCTACCTGCTTTTCCAGATACAACTAATTGATGATCAGAATTAGAAACAGCTCCAATAGTAGCCGAACAAGTTAACAAGATCAATCTTGTTTCTCCTGATGGCATTTTAATTGTAGCATATTTTCCATCTCTTGCCATTAATTGAGCAAAAGTTCCAGCTGAACGAGCAATAACTGCTCCTTGACCTGGACGTAACTCAATACAAGAAATAACAGTTCCTAACGGAATTCTGCTTAATGGCAATGTATTACCAATTTCAGGTTGAGATTCTGGTCCAGAAACTAATTTCTGACCCACTTTCAATCCGTTTTGTGCAATAACATAAGTTTTCTCTCCATCAGCATAAGCTAATAAAGCGATAAACGCAGTACGATTTGGATCGTATTCGATTGATTTAACCGTAGCAGGAATTCCTTCTTTAGTACGTTTAAAATCAATAATACGATATCTCTGCTTGTGACCACCACCCGTATAACGCATGGTCATCTTTCCTTGACTATTTCTACCTCCAGAGTTTTTTATCGGCGCTATCAAAGAGCGTTCCGGCTTATCAGTTGTAATGGCGTCATAACCATTCACAACTCTAAATCGCTGACCTGGGGTAATAGGTTTTAATTTTCTAACTGACATTGTTCTCTATTAGATATTGTTGTAAAAATCAATTGATTCTCCTTCTTTTACTTGTACAAATGCTTTCTTTTCAGCATTTGTTTTTCCACTGATCAAACCACTTTTAGTGTATTTTGTAGTTCTATCCGGTCTTACGTTAATTGTGTTAACACTAACAACAGTTACTCCATAAGTAGCCTCAACAGCTTTCTTAATCTCAACTTTATTTGCTTTTTTGTTAACAAAAAATCCGAAGCGGTTTAAAACTTCACTCTCTTTGGTTACTTTTTCAGTTACTATAGGTCTGATTATAATACTCATTTTCCTATTTATTTGCTTAAATTATCTTCAATTCCTTCCAAAGAACCTTCTAAAAGCACTACATTATTAGCGTTTAAGATGGCGTAAGTACTTAATTCTGAGCTACTTACTACGTTAGAAGCCTTTAAATTGCGTGACGACAAATATACATTTTTATTTGAATCACCCAACACGAATAAAGATTTTTTGTTTTCTAAGCCCAACGATTTCAAAACGTTAATGAAATTTTTAGTGCTTGGAGTTTCAAAATTGAAGTCTTCTAAAACGATGATATTGGACTCTTTTGCTTTGATTGAGAAAGCTGATTTTCTAGCCAAACGTTTCAAGTTTTTATTCAATTTGAATGAATAACTTCTTGGTCTAGGTCCGAAAACTGTTCCTCCACCTTTAAACAATGGATTCTTTGCACTACCCGCACGAGCAGTACCAGTTCCTTTTTGTTTTTTAATCTTACGTGTACTTCCCGCTACTTCAGCTCTTTCTTTTGCTTTGTGCGTTCCCTGTCTTTGATTAGCAAGATATTGCTTAACATCAAGGTATACAGCGTGATTATTTGGTTCAATTGCGAATACTGAATCAGAAAGTTGAACTTTTCTTCCAGTATCTTTTCCGTTGAAATCTAATACTTTTACTTCCATTACTTCTGAATGATTACATAAGAGTTGTTATGACCAGGAACACATCCTTTAATAACAAGTAGGTTCTTATCAGCCACTACTTTTAAAACTCTAAGGTTTTGAACTTTTACATTTTCTCCTCCCATTCTTCCAGCCATACGCATTCCTTTGAATACTCTAGATGGATAAGAAGAAGCTCCTACAGAACCTGGCGCTCTTAAACGGTTGTGTTGACCATGAGTAGCTTGTCCAACACCACCAAAACCGTGACGTTTAACAACCCCTTGGAAACCTTTACCTTTAGATACACCTTGTACATCTACAAATTCTCCTTCTTCAAAAATAGTAACATCAATAAGATCTCCTAATTTTTGTTCAGTTGCAAAATTTTGGAATTCAACGACTTTTTTCTTAGCAACAGTTCCCGCTTTTTTAAAGTGACCTACAGCCGCTTTTGTGGAATGTTTCTCGTTTTTGTCATCGAAACCAAGTTGCAACGCTTCATACCCGTCAACACCTTTGGTTCTGACTTGGGTAACAACACATGGTCCAGCTTCGATTACTGTACAAGGAATATTCTTCCCGTTTTCGTCGAAAATGCTAGTCATGCCGATTTTTCTACCAATTAACCCAGACATAAATATTAATTATTAATTATTAAATATAAATATAGAACACACGTTTAAGCGAATCCTATTTTTTAAAATGAGGTGCAAAAGTAGAACTTATTTGCAGATATTCCAAAAAATGTTTTCGCTTAAACGGAATGCTCTTCTATTTCGAAAATACAGGTACCTAAACTTTGATTTCTACTTCAACTCCACTAGGCAATTCTAATTTCATTAAAGCATCAATAGTTTTAGATGAAGAAGAATAAATGTCAATTAATCTCTTGTATGACATAACTTCAAATTGCTCTCTCGCTTTTTTGTTAACGTGTGGAGAACGCAATACCGTGAATAATTTTTTGTGAGTTGGCAATGGAATTGGTCCTGTTACAACTGCACCGGTAGTTTTAACCGTTTTTACAATCTTCTCAGCAGACTTGTCTACCAACATGTGATCGTAAGATTTTAGTTTTATTCTGATTTTTTGACTCATTTTCTTAAAAATTAAGCGTTACCTTTTGCTTTTTTGATCACTTCTTCTGAAATATTAGAAGGAGTTTGTTCGTAGTGTGAAAATTCCATAGTAGAAGTTGCTCTACCTGAAGACAATGTTCTCAATGTAGTTACATAGCCAAACATTTCAGATAAAGGAACATTGGCTTTAATAGTTTTAGCACCTGCTCTATCTCCCATGTCATTAACTTGACCTCTTCTTCTATTCAAATCTCCAACAATATCCCCCATATTTTCTTCTGGAGTAATTACTTCGATTTTCATAATAGGCTCAAGGATAACTGCACCAGCTGCTTTTGCCACTTCTTTATAACCCATTCTTGCTGCTAATTCAAATGACAAAGCATCAGAATCCACTGGGTGATAAGAACCGTCTAATAAAGTTACTTTCAAACTATCTACAGTATAACCAGCTAATGGTCCTGTTTTCATAGCTTCTCTGAAACCTTTCTCAACAGCAGGAATGTATTCCTTAGGAACGTTTCCTCCTTTTACTTCATTCACAAACTGTAATCCAACTGGAGCTTTTCCATCAACTACATCTGCAGGCTCTAAACGGAAAACAATATCTCCAAATTTACCACGACCTCCAGATTGTTTTTTGTACACCTCTCTATGTTGAGCTTCTTTTGTAAACGCTTCTTTGTACTCTACTTGAGGCTCACCTTGGTTTACTTCAACTTTAAACTCACGTTTCATACGATCTACAAGGATATCTAAGTGTAACTCACCCATACCTGAGATAATAGTTTGACCTGAAGCTTCATCAGTTCTAACCGTAAATGTAGGATCTTCCTCAGCCAATTTAGCCAAAGCCATACCCATTTTATCAACGTCAGCTTTAGTTTTAGGCTCAATAGCGATACCAATTACTGGATCAGGGAATTTCATTGACTCAAGGATAATTGGGTGTTTTTCATCACACATAGTATCCCCAGTTTTGATATCTTTAAATCCAACAGCAGCTCCAATATCTCCAGCCTCAATATATTCGATTGGATTTTGTTTGTTAGCGTGCATTTGGTAGATACGAGAAATTCTTTCTTTGTTTCCTGAACGAGTGTTCAAGATATAAGAACCTGCATCCAAACGACCAGAATACGCACGGAAGAAAGCCAAACGACCAACATAAGGGTCAGTAGCAATCTTAAATGCCAAAGCAGCGAACGGCTCTTTTACATCTGGACGACGTAATATTTTAGTTTGATCTTCTTCTAATAAATCAGCATCATCAGGATGAATTCCTTCGATACCTTCTTTATCCAATGGAGATGGTAAGTATTTACATACTGCATCTAACATAAATTGAACTCCTTTGTTTTTGAAAGAAGAACCTGCAATCATAGGAATGATCGCCATGTCAATTGTAGCGGCTCTCAAAGCAGTGTTGATTTCATCCTCTGTAATAGAGTTTTCATCTTCCATATACTTATCCAATAGATTCTCATCATAATCAGCTACTGCCTCAATAAGAATAGATCTATAAGCTTTAACATCATCCACCATATCAGCTGGAATATCAACAATATCAAAAGTAGCTCCTTGTGTAGCATCATGCCAAATAATCGCTTGATTTTTCACTAAGTCAACTACCCCTTTGAAATCATTTTCCTCACCGATTGGCAATGTAATAGCAACAGCGTTAGATTTTAACATGTCTCTAACTTGCTGACATACATTTAAGAAGTTAGAACCTTGACGGTCCATTTTGTTTACGAATCCCATACGTGGAACTCTATACTGATCCGCTAATCTCCAGTTAGTTTCTGATTGTGGCTCAACACCATCAACAGCACTAAATAAGAAAACTAAACCATCCAATACACGTAACGAACGGTTTACCTCTACGGTAAAGTCAACGTGTCCAGGAGTATCAATAATATTAAAGTGGTAACCTGTAGATTCAGGTAAAATTTTACCTTGTTCAGTTGGAAAATTCCATTCACAAGTTGTAGCAGCAGAAGTAATGGTAATACCTCTTTCTTGCTCTTGTGCCATCCAGTCCATTGTTGCAGCACCATCGTGCACCTCACCAATTTTGTGTGATTTTCCTGTATAGAATAAAATACGCTCTGTTGTTGTTGTTTTACCAGCATCAATGTGAGCAGCAATACCTATGTTTCTTGTATATTTTAAATCTCTAGCCATTTCTTACGAATTAAAATCTAAAGTGAGAGAATGCTTTGTTAGCTTCTGCCATTTTGTGAGTATCCATTCTTTTCTTAACAGCTGCTCCTTCTTCTTTAGCCGCAGCTAAACATTCTGAAGCTAGTCGTTGAGCCATCGATTTTTCATTTCTTCTTCTAGAATAAAGTATTAACCACTTCATTGCCATAGAAATTTTTCTGTCTGGTCTAATTTGCATCGGAATTTGAAATGTAGCTCCACCAACTCTACGACTACGTACTTCTACGTGAGGCATAACATTAGTTAACGCATCTTTCCAAATTTCTAATGATGATTTTTCTGCATCTTGCTTTTTTGTTTCAATGATATCAATTGCATCATAAAAAACTTTAAAAGCTGTTGATTTCTTACCGTCCCACATTAAGTTGTTCACAAAACGAGTTACCAATTGGTCATTAAACCTTGGATCTGGTAAAAGTGGTCTTTTCTTTGCCGCTCTTTTTCTCATGTCTTTTTTGTTTTTAGAATAAAAGCTTATTCGTTTACAACATATATAGGTATAGTAAAACTAAACTTCTAAATATTTAAACGTCTAACCTTTTTGTTCAAATTACTTTTTTGCTTCTTTTGGGCGTTTAGCACCGTACTTAGATCTTCTTTGCGTTCTTCCTGCTACACCTGATGTATCAAGCGCACCACGAACGATGTGATATCTAACTCCTGGTAAATCTTTTACCCTTCCACCCCTAACTAATACTATCGAGTGCTCTTGTAAATTGTGTCCTTCTCCAGGGATGTAAGCATTTACCTCATTACCATTGGTCAAACGTACACGCGCAACTTTACGCATTGCAGAGTTTGGTTTTTTTGGTGTAGTAGTGTAAACACGCGTACAAACCCCTCTTCTTTGAGGACAAGAATCTAAAGCAACCGATTTACTCTTCTTAGTTATCTGAGTTCTTCCTGTTCTTACTAATTGTTGAATTGTTGGCATAATTAATACTAAAAATTTCTTATTATATTAAATTCCCGCTTTTTACGGGGTTGCAAATGTATAAATAATTTTCAACTCTGCAAACCTTAATTAATTAATTTTCAAGACAATTGTTGAACAAATTTTTCTGAAGCATAAAAACCACATTATAAAAGCTGCTAAAACAATAAAAAACACTCCCCAATAAAAGAAAAAATTAAAGAGCAAGAAAAAAACAATATTAAATCAGCGTTATATTTAAAATACAATTCAAATTAGCACACTTAAAAACAATCTAACAAAAAAGAATTAAAAACCTTAAAACATAACAAAATCAACACGTTAATGAATATAAAAATCCAGAAAAATAAGAAAAAATCAAAAAATACAACAATAACAATAACTAATGTTAAAATGTTAAATTTTAGATGCACGCATAAAAAATAACTCTAAATATTAGGAATGTTAACAAATTATTAAGATTTTTGCTGTACTAATTCAAAATATTTAAAAATGAAACTAAAATTAAATGGATTCTTAGTGCTGTTAGTAGCACTAGTGACGCAAATTACTTTTGCGCAAGAAAGAGCCGTTTCTGGTACTGTTTCTGACAATACAGGTTTACCTCTACCGGGCGTAAGCGTATTAGTTAAAGGGACAAAAACCGGAACGCAAACTGATTTTGATGGAAAATACTCTATCAAAGTGGCACCAAGCCAAACATTAGTATTTAGCTATATTGGGATGACTACTCAAGAAGTTAAAGCAAGTTCAACTACTATTAAAGTAAAATTAGTGAGCGCTGCCATCGAGTTAGAAGGAGCAGTAGTTACAACTGCTCTTGGAGTTAAAAGAGAGAAAAAATCTCTTGGATATGCTACTCAAGAAATTAAAGGAGCAGACATTGTTTCTGGAGCTGGTAGCGGAAACTTCTTCAACGAACTTTCTGGAAAAGTAGCTGGTGTTCAAATTAGAAGAAACAACAACTTTGGAGGATCTACTAATATTGTATCACGTGGTATTAAAAATCTTACAGGTAATAATCAAATGCTTGTAGTAATTGATGGTGTACCAGTTAATAACTCTAACATTAACTCAAGTACTGGATCTCAAACTACTGGAGCAGGACCTACTTACGATTACGGTAACAACGCAATGGACATCAATCCAGACGACATTGAAACTATTAACGTATTAAAAGGAGCTGCAGCATCGGCTTTGTACGGATACCAAGCTGGAAATGGTGTTTTAATGATTACAACCAAAAAAGGGAAAGCGAAAAAAGGATTAGGAATTACTGTTTCTTCTGAATTAGTAACTGGTTCTATCGATAAATCTACTTTCATTAAATATCAAGATAAATATGGTGCTGGTTATGGCCCGTATTACGAAGACGCTTCAGGAATGTTCTTATCAAGAGATATTAATGGTGATGGTGTTGATGACTTAGTAGTACCTACTTCTGAAGACGCTTCTTATGGTGCAGCTTATGATCCAAACAAAATGGTTTATAACTGGAATGCATTCACTCCATATTCTGATAATTTTGGTAAAGCAACTCCATGGGTAGCTGCTAAAAATGGTCCAATAACATTTTTTGAATCACCACTTTCTGTAAATAACTCAATTTCATTAGAAGACGGAAATGATAAATCTAATTTCGTTTTAAACTTTAATAACTTCAAACAAAATGGTATTATGCCAAATTCTGAATTGAAGAAAAATAGTTTAAGTTTAAAATTTAATCACCAATTAACTGATAAATTATCAGTATCCTCATTTGCTAGTTATACTGCGCAAACTACAGTAGGTAGAAACTCAACAGGTTATAGTGATAACATCATGACACAATTCCGTCAATGGTGGCAAACTAATGTTGATGTTCAGGAATTAAAACAAGTTTACGAAAGATCAGGAGGTCAAAACGTTACTTGGAACTGGGCAGATCCTACTGACTTACAGCCAATTTACTGGGACAACCCATATTTTACAAGATACAAAAACTACCAATCTGACGAAAGAAACCGTTTTACGGGTTATGCAAAATTAGATTACAAAATTGCTGACTGGGTAACAGCTACAGGTCGTGTATCTACAGACACATATTCTGAACTACGTGAAGAAAGAAGAGCTAACGGATCTACTGCTGGAACTTTCGGAATCAACAGATTAGATGAAGGATCAGGTTACCAAAGATACTCTAGAAATTTTTCAGAGCAAAACTATGATTTCTTCTTAACTTTCAAGAAAAATATTTCCGATAATTTTACGTTTAATGGAATAGCTGGAGGTACTGTAAACAGATCTAGAATTGTTTCAGAATTAGCATCAACACAAGGAGGACTTGTAGTTCCTGAACTTTATAGTTTGAATAATTCTGCTTCAACTGTACCGTATCCTCTAGATAGTGAAATAAACACAGGAGTAAACTCTTATTATGGATCTGCTTCTTTTGGATACAAAGATTTCTTATTTTTAGACGGTACAGTAAGACGTGATGCTTTCTCAGTATTACCTGCTGGAAATAACTCATTACTCACAAACTCTCTTTCTGCAAGTTATGTATTTACCAAAACTATTGACAAGCCATGGTTATCATTCGGTAAATTAAGAGCTAATATAGCTGAAAGTCCTCTTGGAGCACCTTCACAAGCATTAGTGGATACTTATCCAAGAACAACTTCATACGAATCAGAACATATGTATTCTGTAGCATCAACAAAAAGCAATCCAAACTTAAGACCTGTTAAATCAAGTACAAAAGAAATTGGATTAGAAATGCAATTCTTAAACAGAAGAATTGGTTTTGATGTTGCTGCATATAAAACATTAAGTTCTGGACAAATTTTCCCAGTATCTTATTCTACAGCAACTGGTTACTCAAATAGATATGTAAATGCTGGTGAAATTGAAAATAAAGGTCTTGAAGTACAAATAAATTTAACTCCAATAAAAACAAATGACTTTTCTTGGGATATTTTTGTAAACTGGGCTAAAAATGAAAATAAAGTTATTAGTTTAACTGAAGGAATCTCAAATTTACAATTGGGAAGTTTCCAAGGGGGTGTAACCATTAATGCTCAAGTAGGTCAACCATACGGAACTATTAAAGGAACTGATTACACTTATTTAAATGGTCAAAAAGTGGTAAGCACACTAGGTCGTTATGTAATTAATACCTCAACTAACAATGTAATTGGAAACATTACTCCAGACTGGACAGGAGGGGTACGAAATAATTTTACTTATAAAGATATATCTTTAGGTTTCTTGGTTGATATGCAAAAAGGGGGAGATATGTTCTCGCTTGACCAATCATATGGGTTAGCTACTGGACTTTCTGTGGTAACTGCTGGAAACAATGAATTAGGAAACCCTGTTCGTAATACTATCGCTAATGGCGGAGGGGTAATTTTACCTGGTGTTCAAGCAAATGGAACTCCTAATACAGTTAGAACTTCATCACCTAATCAATATGGTAATATTTCTGGTTATAGAAGAGCACCTAATGCTGCATTCATTTATGATGCATCATTTATTAAATTAAGAGAGGTTAACATTTCATATAACTTACCAAGTTCTATTACTTCTAAGTTAAAACTTACTGCTATGAAATTTAGTATAGTAGGTTCTAACTTATGGATTATCCATAAAAACCTTCCAGATGCTGACCCTGAAAGTGGTTTAGCTTCAGGGAATTTAGCCTCTGGATACTCTGTAGGTTCATTACCAACAACTAGAAATATCGGTTGTAACTTAACATTTAAATTTTAAATTATGAAAAAGATAGTATTATTCATAACGTTTATTTCACTGTCTATATCATCATGTACAGATGATATTACAGGTTTAAATGAACTAAAAAAAGAAGCTACTTCAACGAAACCAGAGTATTTATTCACAAATGCACAGAAAAACTTAGCCGATCAAATGGTAAGCACTTCTGTTAATTATAATGTGTTTCGATTATTTGCACAACATTGGACAGAAACGACCTATCCAGATGAAAGTCAATACAATATAACAACTAGAAGTATTCCTGACAATCACTTCACAGTACTTTATAGAGATGTATTAAGAGACTTAAAAGAATCTAAAACGATTCTATCTGCCGAAGTATATGTAGGTACTACTGCAGAAAAAGCTGCTAAAGAATTAGTTAGAAAAAACAAATTAGCTGTAATAGATATCTTAACTGCATATACATATAGTATATTAGTAGATACATTTGGAAATATTCCTTATACACAAGCTCTAGACTTAGAGAATCATCCACAGCCAGTGTATGATGACGCTAAAACAATCTACAAAGATTTAATAACTAGATTAACTTCAGATGTTTCTAACTTATCTACTAGTGCTGAAAGTTTTGGAAGTGCTGATTTAGTGTATGGTGGTGATGTTACACAATGGAAAAAATTCGCCAATACATTGCGTTTACGTTTAGCTGTAAACATTTATGATGTAGAACCTACTTATGGTAAAGCTCAAGTTGAAGCTGCAGTTACAGCTGGAGTGATAATGAACGCTTCAGATAACGCTAATTTCAAATACCTATCTACACAACCAAATACTAATCCATTGTATGTTGATTTAGTTGCAAGTGGTAGACATGATTTTGTTCCAGCAAATACATTAGTAAACAAAATGAACACTTTATCAGATCCAAGAAGAGAAAAATATTTCACTCTAGCATCTAATGGCACATACAAAGGTGGTACATACGGAACTGGAAATTCATATAGTAGTAATTCACATGTGAGTGCGACTATTGAAGACCCTACTTTACCAGGAACTCTTTTAGACTACACAGAAGTACAATTCCTATTAGCCGAAGCTGTTGAAAAAGGAGCAGCTATATCAGGGACTGCACAATCTCACTATAATGCAGCAATCACTGCGTCAATGGAGCAATGGGGTGTCACAAGTGCTGAAATTACGACTTATCTAGCAAGAACTGATGTAGCTTATACAACTGCTACAGGTACTTACAAACAAAAGATCGGAGAACAAGCATGGATTGCACTTTACAATAGAGGATTTGAAGCTTGGACTTCATACAGAAGATTAGATTATCCTGCATTAGCTGCTCCTGCTGGAGCATATAATGGATTAACTACTGTTCCTGTACGTTATTCTTATCCAGCTAAAGAGCAAACGCTAAACACCGCAAACGTTACTGCAGCCACTACAGCAATTGGTGGAAATGAATTAACTACAAAATTATTCTGGGATAAATTCTAATTTTTCTCAAACAATAGTTAAAAACCATCAGCCTTTGGCTGGTGGTTTTTTTTTGTATCTTTGCGGCATGGAAAAAGAAAACATAATATTCGGAATACGCGCCATTATTGAGGCCATACAAGCAGGAACTGCAATAGACAAAGTCTTCATTCAAAAAGAAATTGCAGGCGAACTGATGAAGGATTTAATGAAGGTCATGAAACGCGCCAATATTAATTTCTCCTATGTTCCAGTTGAAAAACTAAACCGCTTAACACCTAACAACCATCAGGGTGCTGTCGCAAGCATCTCTCCTATTGGTTTCATGGAATTGGAGCATTTAGTTGACTCTACTATGGAATCAGGGAAACAACCGCTGTTTTTAATATTGGACCAAATCTCCGATGCACGTAATTTTGGTGCGATTATCAGAACTGCAGAGTGCACTGGAGTCAATGGTATTATTATTCAAAAAGCAGGTTCCGCACCCGTCAATGGAGACACCGTAAAAACGTCTGCTGGTGCTGTCTTCAATGTGCCTATCTGTAAAGTAGAACACATTAAAGATGCTATCTTTTACCTTCAAGGTTCTGGAATCAAAACCGTAGCTGCTACTGAAAAAACAGAACAAAACATCTACGATATTGCATTAAACGAACCTCTAGCCATCATCATGGGATCAGAAGACCGAGGAATCAATCCATCGGTTTTGAAAATTGTAGACGAAAAAGCAAAATTGCCTATGTTTGGAACGATTGGTTCTCTAAATGTATCGGTTGCTTGTGGTGCCTTTCTATACGAAGCAGTAAGACAAAGAAGTTAAAGATAGTAAAGAAAATCTGCGAATCAGCGGTGATAAAACTATTTGCAAAAGTTGCTTCGTACTATTCAGTTAACCTTATAAACAAATAACCGAATCAACAAATAAACACATCCCCAAATAACCTTATTAACAAATAACCCTATCAACAAATAACCCCATAAACACAAAATGGAAGCTCCTCTAGCAGAACGCATTCGTCCACAACAATTAGAAGACTATATTAGTCAATCCCACCTAGTGGGTACTAATGGTTCGTTGACGCAGCAAATAGCCAAAGGAATTATCCCGTCATTGATTTTTTGGGGACCTCCTGGAACAGGAAAAACAACCCTAGCCCAAATTATTTCTCAAGAATCAAAACGCCCTTTTTATACCTTAAGCGCCATTAATTCTGGAGTAAAAGACATCAGAGAGGTTATTGAAAAAGCCAAACAAAGTGGCGGACTCTTTACTTCCAAAAATCCCATTTTATTTATTGATGAGATTCATCGATTCAGTAAGTCCCAACAAGATTCTTTATTGGCTGCAGTCGAAAAAGGCTGGATTACACTCATTGGAGCTACTACCGAAAATCCAAGTTTTGAAGTCATTCCTGCTTTATTATCCCGTTGTCAAGTCTACACCTTGAATGCTTTTAACAAAGAAGACTTGGAAGCCCTGCTAGACCGAGCAATACAAAAAGACACTGTTTTAAAAGAGAAAAAAATACATCTAACCGAAACAGAAGCGCTACTACGACTTTCTGGTGGCGATGGACGCAAACTATTAAATCTTTTCGAACTGGTCGTAAACGCCTCAAATGAAGATGAAATTTTCATCACCAACGATCGCGTACTCGAATTAGTACAACAAAATACGGTTTTGTATGACAAAACAGGAGAACAACATTACGACATTGTTTCGGCCTTTATCAAATCCATTCGAGGAAGCGATCCCAACGGAGCCGTATATTGGTTAGCCCGAATGATTGAAGGCGGAGAAGATGTAAAATTCATTGCGCGACGCATGCTCATTCTTGCTAGCGAAGACATTGGAAATGCCAATCCTACTGCTTTCATAATGGCGAACAATACCTTTCAAGCAGTAGCTACTATTGGTTATCCTGAAAGCCGAATCATTCTCAGTCAATGTGCCGTGTATTTAGCTACTTCTCCAAAAAGCAATGCGTCTTATGTAGCCATTGGCAAAGCCCAGCAACTGGTCAAACAAACAGGAGATCTATCCGTACCCATCCATTTACGCAATGCGCCTACCCCATTGATGAAAGATTTAGGATATGGTGAAGAATACAAATATTCGCACGATTATGCGAACAATTTTGCCGAACAAGAATTTTTACCCGAAGCAATTGCAGGGACATCCCTCTATGAGCCAGGTAATAATACTAGAGAAAATACCACTCGCGAATTCTTAAAAAACAGATGGAAAGACAAGTACGGATACTAAAACTTTACTGCTACTTTTTCTGAAATTAATTGCTCATTTTCGTAATAATCAAAATACCATTGATTGTCTTTCTGAATAAACACTCCTTGACTATTTCCTTTCGTAGCAATGTATAAATCTGAACGAGAAGTTTTGTACAATTTATAAACTACTTTCGGACTTGCATCTACTAACTGATACCCATTTGGAGTAGCTTGAGCATATACTAAATTAGAAATCGATTTTTCTATTACAGCAGTTGAAACTGGAGGCGAAACAACTGGAACAACCGAAACAACTTCATTTTTTAATGCTACCGCAGGAGTAGTAATAACTATTTTTTCGTATTTATAATTCAATTTATAAATAGATTCAAAAGCACCATCTAAAGCCTTTGAATAGGCCAATTCAGTATCTTTTTCTTTGGTATAGCTAGTTCCCGATTTATAAATTAAATTCCCGCTACAATCCTTCAACTCAATGTGAAATTTAGTGGCTAAAAAGGCATTTTCTTTCACAATATCATAATACAACAATTCGCATCGATCGTTGTATTCCTTAGGAAGAATCTCATTAGCATAAAAAACAGTAAAACCAGCATTGGTAAGATTGATTTTTGACAAGGTGCAAAGACGGTACTGATTGTTTTTCTGAATAAAATCAAATTGTAAGGGAACAATAACGGCTCTGTAGTTATTGATGTTTTGTCCAAAACAAAACGATGTAAATAAAACGAATACAAATACTAATTTTCTCATAATTATAAATAGTTTTTAAGTGCTAACAAATGGTTAATTTCAATAATTCCTTTGGGGCTAATTTCTTTATTCGGGTTGAAAAACACCGCATCAATTCCAAAATCTAAAGCGCCTTGAACATCGGCTTCCAAACAATCGCCAATCATAATACTGTTTTCTTTTTGGGCTTGAGCCAAATCCAACGCATGTTGAAATATAATAGGATTAGG